>NZ_QLTA01000034.1 GCF_003269065.1 Paracidovorax anthurii | reverse complement strand
CCCATGACGGTGCCGCCGTGGGCGGCGATCTGGGAGGCGTTGGCGGTGAGGTGGTTGGCCTGGCGGGCGTTCTCGGCGTTCTGCTGGACGGTGGCGGTGAGCTGCTCCATGGCGGCGGCGGTCTGCTCCAGGGAGCTGGCCTGCTGCTCGGTGCGGCCGGAGAGGTCCTGGTTGCCGGAGGCGATCTCGCTGCTGGCCAGGCGCACGGACTCGGAGGATTCGCGGATGCGCACGAGGACGGCGGCGATCTTGTCGACGAAGTGGTTGAAGGCGCGGGCGATCTGGGTGAGCTCGTCGCTGCCATGGGTGGCGAGGCGGCGGGTGAGGTCGCCCTCGCCGGAGGCGATGTCCTCCAGGGCGTCGCGCACGACGGAGAGGCGGCGCAGCTGGCGGCTGACGGCGAAGGTGACGAGGCCGACGGCGGCGATGACGCAGAGCACGGTGATGGCGATGGCGACCTGCAGGAGGTCGCGCACGGGCTGGGTGGCCTCGGCGCGGTCGATGGCGACGGCCAGGACCCACGGCGTGCCCTCGACCTTGGCGGCGTAGAGCATCTGCGCGGTGCCGTCGATGGACACGTCGGCGCGGCCGCCCTCGTTCGCCAGCCGGGTGAGCAGCGCGCCGTCCAGCGTGGCCGCGATGGCGGTGACGGGCTTGAGGGCCAGATCGGCCCTGGGGTGGGCCAGGAGGTTCGACTGGCCGTCGAGCAGGAAGGCGAAGCTCTTGCCCATGGGGTGGATGCTGTTGACCTTGTTCGTCACGGTGTCCAGGTGCATGTCCGTGCCCACGACGGCGATCGGCTGGCCCGCCGGCCCCACGGGCTCGACGAAGCTGATCGTGAGCTTGCCCGTGCTGGCGTCCACGTAGGCGGGCGTGAGCGCCGGCCCTCCGGCCTGCACCGCCTGCTTGTACCAGGGGCGCGCCGTGCCGTCATAGCCTTCCGGCATGGGGTGGGCGAATACGTTGCGCTTGTCGGCCTGGACGAAGTAGGCGTCGTCGAAGGCCCCGGCCTGCTTGGCGGCCAGCAGGAAGGGCACGGGCTCGGCCTGTCCGACGGCCGTCTTGAGGGAGGTGGTGATGCGCTGCTTCTCCTTCACCCATTCCGCCAGCTCGCCCGCGTAGACGCGCGTGATCTGGCCGATGCGCTCATCCAGCCCCGACAGCGTGTTGCCGCGCACCACGAAGAACGTCGCCAGAGCCAGTGCGATGAGCGACAGCGTGGTAATGGCGATGCAGATCCCGATGAGGCGGGCTCGCAGGCTTTGGAACATCGGTGGGACTCCCTGGATATCTATTTGGCATGATCGCCTTGTTATCGACAATTGTTGAACTTTATCAACAGAGTGCGAAACAGGTGCCACAGGGCGGAAAATGTCCCCCCACGGCGCCCCCCCGGAGGCGCGTCTCCGTATCCTCGCGCCCTGCCTTATGAATTCACTGCAACTTTTCCTGCCCTGTGCCGCCGGCGTCGAGGGTTTCCTGGCCGACGAGGTGCACGGCCTCACGGGGCTGACCGGGCACGATCTGCTCACGGGGCGCGGCGGCGTGCTGGCGCGCGCGTCATGGCGCGAGGCGCTGCGCCTGAACCTGCACAGCCGCCTCGCGCAGCGCGTGCTGGTGCAGCTGGCCGAGCGGCCTTACCGTTCCGAGAACGACCTCTACGCCCTCGCGGGCGAGGTGGCCTGGGAGATCTGGTTCACGCCGCGCCAGAGCTTCCGCATCGACGTCACGGCCCAGCACAGCCCGCTCAACAGCCTCAACTTCGCCGCGCTGCGCGTGAAGGACGCCGTGGCCGACCGCTTCCGCGCCCGGGCCGGCGGCGTGCGGCCCGACGTGGACACGCAGCACCCCGACGTGCGCATCCACCTGCACCTGACCACCGACGTGGCCACCGTCTACATCGACACCTCGGGCGAGCCGCTCTTCAAGCGCGGCTGGCGCGAGGACAAGGGCGACGCGCCGCTCAAGGAGACGCTCGCGGCCGCGATGATCGCCGCCACCGGCTGGGACCCGCTGGGCGACGCGCCCCTGCCGCTGTACGACCCCTGCTGCGGCAGCGGAACGGTGCTCATCGAGGCCGCGCAGATGGCCTGCCGCATCCCACCGGGCCTCGCGCGGCGCTTTGCTTTCGAGAAGCTGCTGCCCCACCAGCCGCACGTGTGGTCGGCGCTCAAGGCCGAGGCCGAGGCCGGCATCCGCGAGAGCGCCGTGGGCCTCTTCGGCTCCGACGTGTCGCACCGCATGGTGGACTTCGCGCAGCGCAACGCCGAGCGCGCGGGCGTGGCCCGGGCCGTGCAGCTGCGCGGCGGCGACGCGCTGCAGCGCCTGCCGCCCTGCGAGCAGCCCGGCGTGATGCTGCTCAACCCGCCCTACGGCGAGCGCATCGCCGCCGCCGGCAGCGCGGGCCGCAACGCGGCGGACCGGGCCGCCGACCGCGCGCGCGGCGCCGCCGTGGGCCGCGAGGCCGCGCACCTGGACGAGGAGGGCGGCGAGTTCTTCAGCCGCCTCGCCACCCACTGGAAAAAGCACTACGCGGGCTGGCAGGCCTGGATGCTCACGCCCGACCTCAAGCTGCCCGGCCGCATGCGCCTGAAGGAATCGCGCCGCGTGCCGATGTGGAACGGTCCCATCGAATGCCGGCTGTTCCGCTTCGACATGGTGCGCGGCGCGCTGCAGGCCCGCCCGGCCGCGCGGGAGGGCGCCGATGCGGATTGAGCTGCGCCTGCCCGAGCGCCCCGGCGCGGGCGAGGCCGTGCGCCCCGTGGTGGTGGACACCAACGTCGCGCTCGACCTGCTGGTGTTCGCCGATCCGGCCACGGGCCCTCTGCGCGTGCTGCTCGACGCCGGGCGGCTGGCCTGGATCGCCACGCCCGTCATGCGCGACGAGCTGGAGCGCGTGCTGGACTACGCGCACCTGCTGCCGCGCATGGCCTACCACGGGCTGGACGCGGCGGCCGTGCTGCGCGCCTTCGATGCCCGGGTGCGCCTCGTGGACGTGGCGCCGCGCGTGGCCTATGTGTGCAAGGACGCCGACGACCAGAAATTCATCGACCTCGCGGCGGCGCACCGCGCCATCCTGCTGTCCAAGGACAAGGCCGTGATCTGCATGCGCAAGCGCCTCGCGGCCCTGGATGCGCACGTGGCCACGGCCATCGCCTGGGAGTCCGAGTCCGAGCCTGCGGCGGAGGCCGGCGCGCCCGCCATCGCCTGAGCCGCGCCCGGCGGCCCTTTCCCTCTTTCCCGATCTTTTTCCGCTTTCTTTTCCCCCATGTCCAATCTCATCGTGCACGGCGGCACGCCGCTTCGCGGCCGCATCACGCCCTCGGCCAACAAGAACGCGGTGCTGCCCGTGCTCTGCGCCACGCTGCTCACGCGCGAGCCCCTGCGGCTGCTGGGCGTGCCCGACATCACCGACGTGCGCAAGATCCTCGACATCTTCCGTGCGCTGGGCAGCAGCGTGCGCATGGACCACGCCACCGGCACGCTGGAGCTGCACCACGAGGCCACCGTGTTCGACGCGGCCGCGCACCGCCTGCCCGAGGAGATGCGCTCCTCGATCATGCTGGTGCCGCCGCTGCTCGCGCGCTTCGGCGTCGCGCGGCTGGAGGACAACGTGAAGGGCTGCACGCTGGGCGTGCGCGAGATCGATCCGCACGTGGACGTGTTCCGCCGCTTCGGCGCCGAGGTGGAGCGCGCCGAGGGCTCGCTGCTGGTGCGCCGCGCCGGCGCGCTCGCGCCCACCGACCACTGGCTGGACTACGCCTCGGTCACCACCACCGAGAACTTCGTGCTCTGCGCCGCGGGCGCGCCGGGCACCTCCACGCTCACCAACGCGGCCTCGGAGCCGCACGTGCAGGAGTTCTGCCGCTTCATGCGGATGCTGGGCGCGCGCATCAAGGGCATCGGCACCTCGCGGCTCACGGTGGAGGGCGGCATGCCGCTGGGCGGCGGCGAGTTCCGCTTCGACGAGGACTTCCACGAGATCACCACCTTCCTCGCGCTGGGCGCCATCACCGGCGGCGACGTGGTGGTGCGCAACAGCGCGCCGGAGAACTTTCCGCTCATCGACCGGACGTTCGCGAAGTTCGGCGTGGAGATCGCGCACGAGGACGGCTGGTCGCGCGTGCGCCGCGCGGGCCCCTTGAAGGTGCAGCAGCCCTTCACGGGCAACACGCTCACGAAGGTGGAGGCCGCGCCCTGGCCCTACTTTCCCGTGGACCTGCTGCCGATCTTCATCGCCCTGGGCGTGCGCGCCGAGGGCAACGCGATGTTCTGGAACAAGGTCTACGACGGCGCGCTGGGCTGGACGGGCGAGCTGTCGAAGTTCGGCGCGCACGTGTTCTCGTCCGATCCGCACCGCATCGTGACCTTCGGCGGGCAGGCGCTCGTGCCCGCCGTGGTCGAGAGCCCCTACATCATCCGCGTGGCGATCGCGCTCTTCATGGTGGCGGCCAGCATCCCCGGCCGCTCGGAGATCCGCCACGCCGCGCCGATCCGCCGCGCGCACCCGCGCTTCGTCGAGAACCTGCGCAGCCTGGGGGTGCGGGTGGAGTGGGCGAGTGAAGAGTAGAGAACAACCCCCCGAGCGGCTTTGCCGCTCCCCCCTTCTCTCGCTTCGCGGGAAGGGGGGCGACGCCGGTGGCCGGGCGGAGCCCGCTCCACGGCGTCTGCTGGCGTGGCCTGCTCCGCGGCCTTCTGATGGGTGAGGCCGTGTGGGGGCGCAGGCCGTAGTCTGCTTGTGGCGCGGTGAATCCTGACGGTTGACGCCAAGTAACGCGGCGCTACGGCGCTAGCAGGTCGTAGGCGGCGCGCACGCGCTGCAGGTCGCGGCCCCAGCGGCGGTCCTGGGGCAGGCGGCGCAGCCAGGTGAGGCGGCGCACGGTCTGCTCCATCACGGCGCGCAGCGCCGCATCGCGCGTGGTGAGCCCGGTGACCAGTTCGGCGCGGGCCGTGTCCAGCGCACCGGCCTCGCGCAGGTAGAGCGCGGTGGACTGGGCGTAGCAGAGCAGGTCGCGCGCCTGGCATACGGGCAGGGGCAGGGCGGCGGCGGGGTCGTCCTCGAAGTCCAGGTAGCCCACCACGCCGTCGGGGCAGCGCACGAGGTTGCGCGCGAAGGCCTGGCTCAGGCAGGCGCCGTGCGCGTGCACGGCATCGATCGCCGCGAGGCCCTGGCGCCAGAGCGCCAGCACGGCGCCGGGCCCGTGCGGCACGGCGTGGTCGATCTCGTTGCCCAGCGAATGGGTCTCCTCGCCGGGGCGGCCCAGGTCGCGCATGAGGAAGCCGTCCGCCTGCGCGGCCAGCACCTCGGGCACGCGCAGGCCCAGGGCGGCGAAGCCGCGCAGGCGCCGCACCTCGGTGGCGATGGCCTCGGCGCCACCCGGCACGGGCACGGGGCGCAGCACGGGCAGGCGCAGCAGGCGGGCGAGCAGGGCCTGGGCGCGGTGGCGGCCGGGCCCGCGCGCCGGCGCGGCGCGCTTGAGCCAGACCTGCACGCCCTGCACCTCGTGGCGCTGCACGCTGGGCGCCGGCGCGGCCAGCCGTTCGCGCAGAAAGCCGTCCCAGTCGGGCCGGGGGGCGGGCGCGGGCAGGGCGTCGGGAGCGGGGGGCATGGCGGACATGGCGGGGGCGGAAAAAGGCGGGAAATCGGGCGCGCGGCTACACTCGCCGCCTCGGGAGCGCGGATGCGGGCCCAGCCCGCCGCGGCGGCATCATAGAGGGTGCCTGCCTGCCCGGGCGGCCTCCCGCCGCCGATCCGCCCCCCTGCGGCACCGGGTGCCGCCATGGCCCCGACATCTTTTCGACCCCGCCCGCGCGCCCTGCGCAGGAGCCCCACATGACCGATTCCCACGCCCCCACGCCCGCCGACGACGCCCTGGCCCCGGCCGGCGCCGCCCCCGCGCTCAGCAACGACGATCTCGACGAGCTGGACACGCTGCTCGACGACCTGCGCTCGCGCGCCGAGGAAATCCCGCAGTGGGAGTTCTGCGACGGCTTCCTCACCGCCCTCGCGTGCACGCGCCGCCCCATCCCGCCGGCCGAATACCTGCCCATGCTGCTGGACGACGGCGGCCCGATGGAGCTGGTGGCCGAGGGCAGCGCCTTGCCGCGCCTGCCCGCCTTCCAGGACGACGCGCAGCAGGCGCGCTTCGTGGAGCTGTGGATGCGCCGCTGGGACGAGGTGTCGAGCCAGCTCGATGCGCCGGTGGAGTCGCTCGACGCAGAGCAGGCCTTCCAGCCCGAGGTGATGGACATGCGCGGCGCCATCGCCTGCCTGCCCGAGGCCGAGCGCGCCGAGATGGCCGGCCAGGACGTGCCCTCGTTCGGCCAGGTCTGGGCCCTGGGCTTCATGTTCGCGGTGGAGAACTGGCCCGAGGAATGGGCCGCGCCGCGCGACAAGGAGGCCGCGCAGTGGCTCGACGGCGCGCTCGACCACATCGTCGCGCTGACCGAGGACGACACCGGCCGCCCCACCGTCAACATGTACGCCGAGGACGGCCCGCCCAGCGTGAGCGAGGACCGGCTGGAGGTGTTCGGCGAGGCCGTGTGGGCGGTCTATGACCTGCGCCAGCTCTGGAAGAGCCTGGGCCCGCGCGTCGAATCCGTGCGCCGCGCGGACACCCCCGGCCGCAACGACGTGTGCAGCTGCGGCAGCGGCAAAAAGTACAAGAAGTGCTGTGGTGCCACGGCCTGAGCGGCCGCCGTCCTTCCTTTTCCCCCGCCTCGCTCCGCACCCCTCGACGCGCGCCCCCGGCGCGCGTCGTCTTTTGCGCCTCCTGCTCCCCGGACCCCTTCCCATGCGCTCCACCGTTCTCTCCCGCCTGCGCGCCGAATGGGCGCCCAGCATTCCGCGCGAGCTGCTCGCCGGCGCGGTCGCCACCTTCGCGCTGATCCCGGAGGTGATCGCGTTCTCGTTCGTCGCGGGCGTCGATCCGTCCGTGGGCCTGTTCGCCTCGTTCGTCATCAGCCTCGTGATCGCCTTCGCGGGCGGGCGGCCCGCCATGGTGTCGGCGGCGGCCGGCTCGGTGGCGCTGGTGGCCGCGCCGCTCGTGCAGTCGCACGGCATCGGCTATCTGTTCGCGGCGGGGCTCCTGGCCGGCGTGGTGCAGGTGGCGTTCGGGCTGCTGCGCATGGGCGTGCTGGTGCGCTTCGTTTCCAGCTCGGTGCGCACGGGCTTCGTGAACGCGCTGGCGGTGCTGATCTTCTCGGCGCAGTGGCCGCACCTGCGCGGTGCCAGTGCCATGACCTGGGCGATGCTGGCGCTGGGGCTGGCCATCATCTACGGCCTGCCGCGCCTGGGCGCCTGGCTGGGCTGGCGCGCGCTCACGGCGATCCCGTCGCCGCTGGTGTGCGTGGTGGCGCTCACGGCGCTGGCCTCCGGCATGGGGCTACTGCTGCCCACCGTGGCCGACCTGGGCACGCTGCCCGATGCGCTGCCCGCCTTCGCGCTGCCCGGCGTGCCGTTCACGCTGGAGACGCTGCGCGCCATCGCGCTGCCGGCGCTGGCCATCGCGCTCGTGGGCCTGCTCGAATCGGTGCTCACGGCCGCCGTGGTGGACGAAATGACCGACACGCCCAGCGACAAGAACCGCGAATGCGCGGGCCTGGGCCTGGCCAACATCGCGGCCAGCCTGTTCGGCGGCATCGCGGGCTGCGGGATGATCGGGCAGGCCGTGGGCAACGTGAAATACGGCGGGCGCGGGCGCCTGTCCACGCTGTTCGCGGGCGTGTTCCTGCTGGTCCTGATGGTGGCGCTGAAGGACTGGGTGTCGCGGGTGCCGGTGATCGCGCTCGTGGCCATCATGGTGATGGTGTCGGCGTCCACCTTCGACTGGCAGTCGCTGGGCACCCTGGCGCGGCATCCGCGCACCTCCAGCGCCGTGATGCTGGCCACCGTGGCCGTGACGCTCGCCACCCACAACCTCGCGGCCGGCGTGGCCGTGGGCGTGGCGCTGAGCGGCGTGTTCTTCGCCTTCAAGGTGGCGCGCCTGCTCGACGTGCGCGCCGAGGACGACGCCGCCACGGGCCGGCGCACGTGGCGCGTGTCGGGCCAGGTGTTCTTCGCCTCGGCCGATGCGTTCATCGATGCCTTCGACATCCTGGCCGCCGAGGGTCGGCCGGTGCGCATCGATGTCTCGCGCGCCCACTTCTGGGACGTGACGGCCGTGGCCGCGCTGGAGAAGGTGGTGGCGCGGCTGCGACACCACGGGTGCGGCGTGGAGGTGGTGGGGATGAACGAGGCGAGCGCGGGGCTGGTGGAGCGGCAGGGGGGCGGCTGACGCGGCGGCCCCGGACGCCTTCTTCCACCGATGGCGTCCCCCCCTCGTCGCGCTATGCCAGGCGCCCCTCGCGCTGCAGGCGCATGCCGATGCGCCGGATCTCGGCCTCGCCCCGGGCCAGCGCTTCCCGGCTCGTGTGCACCGAGTACGGGCCCGTCACCAGCGGGTGCGGGTGCTTCGCCGCCGAGCCCAGCATGAAGCCGGTATCACCCTGGGCGACGAAGTCGATGGCTTCGCCGGATTCTTCGAAGACGGCGAGCTCTCCGGCACCCACCGGCCCGCCCGCGTCGAGCCGGCCCGAGCAGACGGCCACCCAGGCGACGGCGTGGCCGGCGGGCGGTGCATAGCGCCAGCGTTCGCCGTCTTTCAGCGAGACCGCCAGATAGTTCATCGACCCCGGTGCCGCGATGGGGCTGTGCGCCGCGCCATGGCGCCCGAGCAGCACGCGCGCCGGCCCTTCCCGCGGCACGTGCCCGGGCGGGAGGTAGAGGCTTTCCGCGGGGCCATCCTCGTGCGGCGGGGGCAGCGCCACCCAGAGCTGGACGCCCTGCACCGGCCCGCTGCCGAGCGGCGCGCCCGCATGCCACGCGCCGCCGCCGGCCTGCATCCATTCGACGCCGCCCGTGGGCAGCACGCCGCTCTTGCCGGTGGTGTCTTCGTACCATGCCTCGCCCTGGATCATGAAGGTCAGCGTTGCGATGCCCGAGTGCGGATGCATTCCGAAGCCCCCGGGCCCGGTGGCGGGCGTGAAGCCGAAGAGATCGAGAAACACGAAGGGTTTCAGGAGCCTGCCCAGATCGCCCGGACTCGCCAGGCGCGTGATCGGCCCGTGGGTGTGGCCGCGGGTGCGCAAAACGATGGCCCGTGCCCGGGCGGCGACGTCCGCGGTCATGCGGCCTGCCTCGCGGCCCGGCGCTGCGCGGCCCCGTGCTTTGGCGGGGCCCAGGCCGGCGACGCGGGTTCGCCGCAGCGGCCCTCGCGCGCCGATCCGATCACGGTGCCGAGGCGGGGGAGTTCAGAGGGCATGGAGTGCTCCTGGGAATGGATGTGGAGGGGCGCGGCATCAGCGCGCCGGCCGCTGCCGCCAGGCGACGAAGGCCGAGAGCACGCCCAGGACCATGGCGGGCGCGGGGTTGCCGCCGATCAGGACGAGGTGGGTCGCCGTCGCGCAGACCATGGTGGCGGTCAGCAGCAGGCCGCCGAGGAAGCCGGTCGCGGGCACGAGCAGCAGCGCGGCGCCGGCGATCTCGACGGCGCCTGTCAGGTAGCGGAACCATGTGCCGAAGCCGATGGCGTCGAACACCTGGACCATCTGCGGCACGCCGGCGAGCTTGGCGATGCCGGCGGCGCCGAAGGCCAGGGCCAGAAGGATGCGCACCCCCCAGACGACGCGGCGCTGGGTGGGTGGCGTGGAGAGGGTGGGGGCCATGGAAAGCGGGGTCCTTTGCGGCGTTGGGTGGAAGAACGGGAGAAGTCCCGGTGCACGCCAGCTTAGGAGGCCCTCGATTGCTAGACTAGGCGTCGCAATTGGATTGCACTCATCCGCCAATGAAAGGAATCGATCCGGTGCTGGATCTGAACGACGTCGCCATGTTCGTGCAGGTGGTGCGCTGCGGCAGCTTTGCCGAGGCGGCGCGGCGGCTGGGGCTGCCGCCCAACACCGTCAGCCGGCGCATCCAGCAGCTCGAAGCCCGGCTGGGCACGCGCCTGATGCAGCGGTCCACGCGGCGGCTCACCCTCACCAGCGCCGGCCAGGCCTTCCACGAGCGCTGCGCGGGCCCGGTCGATGGGCTGCTCGGGGCCGGGCAGGCGCTGATGGCGAGCGGCCAGGAGCCGAGCGGCCTGGTGCGCGTGGCGGCCACTGCGGATTTCTTCGATTTCTTCCCGATGGAGTGGGTGGCCGAGTTCCTGGCCGCGCACCCGCGGGTGCGGCTCGATTTCGTGCTCAGCGATGTCCAGGCCGACCTGATCACCGAGCAGATCGACGTTGCGTTCCGCGGCGGCGCGCTGTCCGATTCGGGCTATGTCGGCCGCCAGATCCTCGGCGCCGCCAGCGGGGGGCTGGTCGCCAGCCCCGGCTACATCGCTGCGCGCGGCGCGCCCGCCACGCTGCAGGATCTGGCGCGGCACGACTGCGTGACCGTGGCGCACCCCGGCGGCCGTGCCACGTGGCGCCTGACCGGCCCCGACGGGGTGGAGGAGGACGTGTCGGTGGCCGGCCGCTTCACGGGCAACGCCGCCCAGGCCCGGCGCAAGGCCACGGAGACCGGCCTGGGCATCGCGCTGCTGCCCTCCGCCCTGGCCCGGGCCGGACTGCGGTCCGGCGTGCTCGTGCCGGTGCTCCCGCAATACCGGCGCATGGGCCAGGGGCTCAACGCGCTGTTCCCGAGCCGCCGGCACCGCCCCGCGGCGGTGACGGCCTTCGTGGCGCTGGTGTCGCAGAAACTGGAGAGGCTGGAAGCCGGGCCGTGGTGACGGAGCCCGGCCGGCCCGCCGGACTGGCCGGGCCCGGGGGTATCAGAAGCTGGCCCAGTCGTCCTGGCCGGCCCCGCCGGCCACCGCCAGGGAGGCCTTGGCGGGCCGGGGCGGCGATGCGCGCCCGGAGGGAGCCCAAGGACAGGCGGGGCGCCGCAGGGGTGGCCCCCCGGACCGGGGTGGCGCGGCGGGCGCCAGACTCAGGTCGTGGTGGAGCCAGAACTGGCTCACCGCATCCACCAGCTTGCCGGCCTCCACTTTCGACTGGCAGTCGCTGGGCACCCTGGCGCGGCATCCGTGCACCTCCAACGCCTAATGTTGGCCACCCGAACGCTTCTTCGCGTTGATTACTGGCGAGGCGATCAGCCGTGGCTCGTTTACCAGTGTCATGCAACTCGTGAGCTGCTTTGGCCCGTTCACTGACTCCGTGGCACCTTCTCAGGCCATTTTCAGAACCTTGAAAGGGTCGATGCCACGCTCGCGTAGCTGTTGATGTGCAAGCAAGTACTTCGTGGGCCCGCCGATTCCAAGACGCTTTCTTGCCGCTTCCAGAGGCTCGGCCATCATTGCCATCACATCCTCGGCATAGATAGGCAGTGCAGTCTTCCCGTGGCGCTTCGCTTCTGAGACCGACGCCCAGGCAGATGCGGTTATTTTGCTCTGCCGACCGATTTCCAAGGCTGCGCCCCAAGGAAAAATGTGGTCAGCCTCTCCCCAGGGAAATTGACCGGCTGAAAAGCCCAGAACGCATGCTTCGCCCAATGCATCTCGGCCATAGCCGGTCAGAACGTGAACCAGATCATGGGTGTCTCGAAGCCTGTCATGAAGCCACTGCATCTGGTCTGCATAACTAGGGATTCCCGACTTTTCCGACTCGGCCACCAAACCCGCGGCGGACAGGTTTTCGTTGCGCATGAAGGATAAATAGGCGTGCGCGACACTGTCGGAAGGCATAGCCTCCAGGGTACGGTGGTCATCCAGCAGATGGGGGAGATCGGGTTCCTTCGCCATCAGGGTGCGACCGCGCTCACTCTCGCAAAACCGCTCTACCAGCGTCACCGTGCGTTGTGTCATAAGACATTCGGACATGTGGAAATACTGGGCCGTGTCTTCCTTATCGGCCATGAGTTTGCGGAAGTGCCCCAATGCGCGCAACGGGCGCAGTTTCGGGCGTGGACGATCAGCATGAAAAAAATGATAAGAAACGATGTCAGCCATGACTCTTCTTCCCAACCAGGTTTCGCCGCGCGCCACGGCAAAAAAGGGAACACATAGCTGGCAACCGTCAGTCGCATGCTGGGCGCATGTTTCCCTTTGCGCTTCTTGATGGTAGGCAAAGAAAAAAGGCGTAATAGCCTTGGCTGCCGGAGGTGTTTGATTAGCCGCTGGAACTGCGGCCGGTTGGTTACCGATGCGAATTTTCCAGAAAACCTTGTCGATCGCGGCTGGGGTGAGGATGGCTGTGTTGACTGCGGTCCTTTGTAACGTTTGCGGATACCGCCTCTCTATGCTTTGCATTAGATGGATTGGTGCGATCTGAACAGCCCGTGACAGCCGGAAAACCGCGAAAACGCAAAGATCCTATTGCACCAATTCCTACCCGTGGAGCGCTTGCGAGGGGCGCTGCGATCGGAATGCCCTCGGTACCCCGCGGATTTGAAGAACAGCCGGCGCGGCAAACGCTCGACGGGGCCGCCCACAAGTCTTTCAGGAGTCGATAGCCGCCCTCGATGACAAGAGGCTTCGCTATCCCCCACTGGAATATCGACCAGCGGTGCGGCACTCAGGAATCGATACCGCCATATTGTCTGGCTCGATCATCCCCGGGTCCACCACTCTGCAAGTCTCTTCAACGCATGCCGTACCGTCGCCGCCCGCACGGCCGCGCGATCGCCTGGGAAGCGCACCACCTCGCTGTACGTCACCCCCTCCACGCACCACCCGAACCACACCGTCCCCACGGGTTTGTCGGCGCTGCCGCCGGAGGGCCCGGCCACGCCGGTCACGGCCAGCGCCACCTGGGCGCGGGAGTGGCGCACCGCGCCCTCGGCCATGGCGCGGGCCACGGGCTCGCTCACGGCGCCGTGGGCCTCGATGAGCGCGGCGGGCACGCCCAGCAGCTCGGTCTTGGCGGCGTTGGAGTAGGTGACGAAGCCGCGCTCGAACCACTGGCTCGACCCGGCGAGGTCGGTGCAGGCGCCGGCGATCAGGCCGCCGGTGCAGCTCTCGGCGGTAGCCAGCATCCAGCTCCGGGCGGCCAGGGTGCGTGCGATATGGGCCAGATCGGCTTCATGTCGCCGTATTTGCTCGATAGTTTGCTCTTCTTTTAGGAGCAATCCGGCCGCCACGCCGGCCGGCGGGCGGGGGGCGCTCACCACAGCGCCCTCCAGAGCGCGATCACGAACAGCGTGCAGAACGCGGCCACGAAGTCGTCGAACAGGATGCCCCAGCCGCCGCGCCAGCCCAGGCCCTTGAAGCGCCCGTCGGCCCAGGCGACGGGGCCGGGCTTGGCGGCGTCGAAGCCGCGGAACAGCGCGAAGGCCGCGCACTGGCCCCAGAAGCCCATGGGCATGGCGAGCCAGAGCACGCACCAGAAGGCGACGATCTCGTCCCACACGATGCAGCCGGGGTCGGCCACGCCCAGGTGGCGCGCGGTGGTGGTGCAGGCCCACCAGCCCACGAGCGTGCCGGCCAGGATCAGCAGGCCGATCTGCAGCGGCGACAGCCATTGCTGCAGCAGCAGGTAGGCGAGCCAGGCCCAGGCCGTGCCCACGGTGCCGGGCGCGCGCGGCGAGAGGCCCGCGCCGAAGCCCAGGGCGATCCAGTGCGCGGGGTGGGCCCGCAGGAAGGCGGCGGTGGCGCCCGCCCGGCGCGGCCCGGTGGCGGAGGGCGTGGTGGTGTTCATGGCCGGGATTCCTTCAGTTCGATGTCCTTGGCGTGGCGCACGGTGTGCTCGGCCGAGAAGCGCGCGGCCGCGCCCGGCGCCAGCGTCTGCTGCCACGCGACCGTGCCGGCGGTGCCTTCCCAGGCCGTGGAGAGGGGCGGGGGCGTGTAGCGCGATTCGACCTCGACCTTCTCGTTGCGCGAGACGGGGGCGGTGTCGAGCACCTGCAGCGTGATGGGCGCGGTGTGGCGGTTCTCCACGCGGTAGGCCAGCAGGGTGCGGCGCTCCACGCGCGCGCCCGTGAGGCCGGCGGTGCCGGTGACTTCCTGCGGGGGCTCGGCCCGCACGGTCACGAGGTCGTCGGGGCCGAACCACAGCCGGGCCTTGCCGTCCGAGGGCCCGTTGTCGCCGCCGGCGGAGAAGTCGAGCCGGCCGTTGCCCACGAAGGCGCCGTCGCGGTACAGGCCCACGGGCCCGGCGGGCCAGGGGCCGGCCGGCGGCGCGATCTCGGCCACGAGGTAGGCGGTTTCCTGCGCGGCGGGCACGGCGCGGGTGACGAGGCGGGCCGGTGCGTCCACCGTGCCCAGCAGCAGGGTGGTGCGCTGGCCGTTCGCGGGCACGGTGAGGCGCTGCGGCACCTCGAAGCGCGTGGCGTAGCCGCCGGCGAAGGCGGTGATGTCGAAGTGGGGCAGGGGCTCTTGCGCCACCGCGGCCTCGGGGGCCGGCGCGGGGGCCGCCAGCGCGGCGGGCGCCACCGACCTGCGCAGGCTCTGCGCTTCTGGCGGCGCCGGCCGGGCCACGTCCAGCGTCCACGGGCCGGGCCGGGGGCCCTGCGCGGCGCGCGCGGCGGCCTGGGTGGTCAGCGCCAGCCGCACGTTGCTCCAGTCCTCGCCGCTGCGCTGGGCGACCACGGCCAGGCGCTCCAGCACCACCGCGCCGGTGGCCGTGTCCAGCCGCGCGCGGTAGCCGGGCTGCCAGCCGGGGCCGCGCACCTGGTAGGTGAGGCGCAGATCGGCGTCGCGGTCGGTGGCCAGGTTCACGGCCACCGAGACGGCCCGTGCGCGCGGCCCGCCCGAGGCGCGGTCGCGCTCGGCGCGCAGCGGCTTCAGGTCGCGCTCCAGGGCTTCCTGGCGGCGCTGCAGCGGCGTGAGGCGCGCGAGGGTGTCGGCGGTGGTCTTGCGCAGCGCCTCGGCCGTGGCCGGGATCTGCGCCGCGGCCGGGGCGGTCGTGGCGGGCGGCGCGGTGCCCTGGCCGTCGCGGGCCGGGCCGCCGGCCACGCCCTGCAGGTAGCGGTCCGCGCGCTGCAGCGCGGCGATCTCGGCCTGCACGCCGGCGATCTGGTCCTCCAGCGCGCGGATGCGTTCGTCGAGCGGATGGGCGCAGCCGGCGGCCACGTCGCGGTCCTCGGTGGCGACCTTGAACTCGCCCACGCGCACGCCGGCGTCGGCGCTGATCTGCAGGCTGTCGGCGTCCAGGCTGGCCGGCAGGCAGGTGAAGGTGGCGCCGCGCGCGCCCGCCGCGATGCGCGCGGTGCGCTCCACGGTGGCGATGCCCGGCGCGACGGTCACCTGCGTGATGCGCGAGGCGACGGGGGGCGGCTCCTGCGCGCCGGCCGTGCCGTGCGGCAGGGCGAGCGCCGCGCAGGCGGCCAGGGCCGCAAGGGCCCCGCCGGGGCGCGGAGCGTTCCTGGCGGCAAGGGGGGCGTGGGGCGGCAGGCCCGGCGGGCGTGCGAGGTTCATCGGCGGCTCCTTCTCTCCGGGGGGAGAGGGGAGGGCCATCCTAGCAGCGCCGCCGCGCGGGAGGCGTGGAGCGGGCGGGGGCCGGGTTTTCAGGCCCGAAACCCGGCCATGTCGCCGTCTTTTCTATGAAGTTTGCTATATCTTCTATAGCAATCGGATGCTGCGCACCGCTCGCCACCGCCTTACCGGACGGGCGCGATGTAGGCGATCAGCCGGCCCATGCGGCGAATCCACTCCGAGGTGACGATGAACTGGGGCTTGTCCTTCTTCACGTACGGTGCGACGTCGGGCGGGTTGTCGGCCGGGTAGGGCGAGGTGTCGTAGGGATCGCCCACGTGCTTGCTGCGGTAGGCCGTGCCCGTGTAGGCCGCGGCGGGGCCGTCGCCCTGGTAGGCGTTGACGATCTCGGGCACGGGCGAGGTCCAGTAGCTCTTCTGGCCCAGGTCCTGCACCAGGCCCTGGGCCTCGCTCTCGGGCACCGTGGGCGTGGCCATGGTCGCGCCGACGAAGAGGTCGGGAAAGTCCACCTCGCGGATCGAGAAATAGGTCGGCAGGGCGCGTGTGGCGCCCCCGCGCAGCGGCGAGCGCGCAACCATGTCGGCCACGTCCCGGTCGCTCATGGCGGCCAGGCGCGCATGGGTCGATTCGAGCCCCGCGATGTCGATGGCGCGGCCCGCCGAGTAGTGGCTGAGGGTGTTGGTGTAGTCCTTGTCGGCGTAGTAGCCGCCGTTGTGGATGTTGGAGCCGTAGCGGTGCACGTAGAGCGGATCGTTGGTGCCCAGCTCCACGAAGGTGGGGTGCGTGCGCCCGCCGCCCAGCAGCGAGTTGGCCGCGACGGCGGCGGCCGGCAGCGGGCAGGTCTTGAGCCAGGCGATCGCCTCGGGGATGCGCGCCAGGTACTTGCGGTCGCCGGTGAGCTGGAAGTAGTTGAAGAGCTGGCGGATGTTGGTCTGCGTGGTGTGCGTGGCGAGCGAGCGCGGCTCGTAGCTGCGCGCGCCGGCCGGGGCACCGGCGGGCCGCCCGTCCATCGGCCGCGACAGGTGCTGCAGGCTCCAGCCGGCCTGCGGGCCGGTCTGCTGCATGAGGCGCATGCACTCCATCGCGCTCTGGATGCTCGGCACGAGGCGCGTCTCGCCCAGCGCGACCACGCACATCGTGAGGAACTTGATGTTCTCGCCCATCACGTCGTCGTTGAAGGTGACGTGCAGGGTGTAGTCGCCATCCTCCATGCCCTGGTGCGCGCCCGCCGGCACCTGCGCGGGGTAGGGCGAGGGCATGCTGCCCACCGAGCCGGGAAAGTGCGGGAAGCGCTGCGGCCAGCCGCCGCTGGCGATGCCCCATTCGGGGCCGAACTGCGCGTTCACCACGAAGTCGATGGCCTTGCGCAGCGGCGCGAGGAAGCGGGCATCGCGCCGCTCCAGGTACATGCGCAGCAGCAGCTGCGAGGCCACGGCCGTGCCCGCGTCGTCGAAGGTGGCGTTGCCGTAGTAGTGCTGGAACTCCTCCAGCCGCCAGCCGTTCCTGCCGATGGTGTCGTACCACCGGCGCAGCGAAGTCGTGGATGTAGTTCCAGCCGCCGGCGGTGTGCTGCGCGGCCACGACGGCGAGCGCGGTGCGTTCGGCGGCCTGGTAGTAGCGCTCGTCGCCCGTGGCGTGGAAGGCGTCCAGGTACACGTGGCCCACCGAGGGCGTGCCGGGCGGCTGGATCCAGCACATGGTGCGGTAGGCCTCCATCTCGCCGAAGGTCTGCTTCAGGTCGGGCGAGTACGACCACACGTAGCCGCCCTGGTACGACACCACCTCGTCCATGTACTGGGCCGCGCGCCGCATCGCGGTCACGGCCTGCCCCCTCGGCGTGCCGGCATCGCCGCCACCCCCTCCGCAGGCGGTCAGCCACAGGGGGGCCACGGGCGCGAGCGCGGCCAGCGCAAAGTCTCTTCTCTTCATTGGAATATCTCCTCGGGAACGGATGTTGTGTTTCTGGCGGGCGGCGGGAAAAACGGGGCCGCCCGCTGCCGGGTTCCTGCCGCACACGGTGCGGCGGCCTGGCTTGCGGGTTGTACGTAGTCAGATGATGTCGTACAACATGGATTGTGATCATCCAGATTCCGGAGGCGATCCGCATTTACCCGGAGGCCCTTCCACACGAGAAATTCACTCGTGAAACAGCGATGCCCCAAGGCTTCATGCCATTGCCGTGCAAAAGTTAAGTGATTTGACGTCGTACAACAAAAGCCGAGCCAAGGCCTTTGAAGAACCCGGATAGCGGGCCCATGGGCGCGCGCGCCGGGGCGCCCGCGGGCCCGGCCGGGTCAGCGGAAGTGGTCGTAGGCGAGGTACTGCGCGGCCAGCGGCTCGCCGCGCGCGTCCAGCAGGCGCAGGCCGGGGGCGGCCTCGATGGCGCCGATGCGCGTGGCGCGCGTGCCGGCCTGGCGCGCGGCGGCTCCCACGGCCTCGCGCCGCGCGGGCGGGGCGGTGAAGAGCAGTTCGTAGTCGTCGCCGCCCGCCAGGGTGCAGCGCAGCCGGTTGTCCAGGTCGAAGCCGGCATGCCCCGGCGCATCGTCCGCGCAGCAGTCCATCAGCCCGGCGACGGTCGGCGTGTCGATGCGCGCGCCCACGCCCGAGGCCTGCAGGATGTGGCCCAGGTCGCCCACCAGCCCGTCGCTCAGGTCGATGGCGCTGGTCGCCACGCCGCGCAGCGCCAGGCCCAGCGCCACGCGCGGCGTGGGGCATTCCAGCCGGTGGCGGGCCCGCGCCAGCACGGCCGGCGGCAGCGGCACGTGGCCCTGCAGCGCGTCGAGCGCGAGGCGGGCGTCGCCCAGGTGGCCGCTCACCCACAGGTCGTCGCCGTCCCGGGCCCCGCCGCGCAGCAGGGCCTGGCCCGCCTGCACCTCGCCGAAGACGGTGATGCAGATGTTGAGCGGCCCCTGCGTGGTGTCGCCGCCCACCAGCTCGCAGCCGTGCTCGTCGGCCAGCGCCAGCAGGCCCTGCGAGAAGCTCTGCAGCCATGCCTCCTCGGCGCCGGGCAGCGCCAGCGCCAGCGTGAAGGCCAGCGGCCGCGCGCCGCAGGCCGCGAGGTCCGACAGGTTCACCGCCAGCGCCTTGTGGCCCAGGTGCGCGGGGTACACGTCGGGGAAGAAATGGCGCCCCTCCACCAGCATGTCGCTGGAGATGGCCAGTTGCATGCCGGCGGCCGGCGCGAGCAGCGCGCAGTCGTCGCCCACGCCCAGCACGGCGCGGCGCACCGGGCGCCGGAAGAATCGTTGGATCAGTTCGAATTCGCCCATGGGGCGGGAGGATACGCGCGGCGCTCCGGCCCGTGCGGCTGCGCGGTCATCGCGGCTTCGCGCATCCTTCGCGCGATGGTTACGCGGCGGTCACGCGGCGGTCACGGGGCCTTCCTACCGTAGCGGGTGGCGTTCCCTTCCGCCTCCTGCTTCTTTCCGGAGCTTCCCATGCGCACCACCGACACGGATTGCGGCGCGGCCCCCGCGCCTTTCACCACGGCGGATGCCGCCATGCCGCCGCCGGACCCGGGGGCCGTCCCGCCCACGCGCCGCGGCGTGCTGCGCGGCGGTCTGGCGGCGCTGCTGCCCACGGGCTCCGCCGCGCTGCTCGCGGCCTGCGGCGGCGGCGATGGCGGCCCCGCCGCCACCCCGGCGCCCGCTCCCGCGCCGGCCCAGGACGCCGTGGCGGGTTCGCGCTTCGCCGTGGCCGTGCTGCCCGACACGCAGTTCTATTCCCGCTATGCCACCCTGGCCGAGAGCAGCCAGTTCAGCCGCAAGTTCGGCAGCGAGCCCTTCATGGCCCAGACCTTCTGGGCCGCCGAGAACGCCCGCGACCTCAACATCCCCTTCCTGATCCACCTGGGCGACGTGGTGGACCAGGTGGGCAAGCCCGACCAGTGGAAGGTGGCCGACCAGGCCATGCGCGTGCTGGAGACCGCCAAGCTGCCGTACTCCATCCTGGCGGGCAACCACGACGTGCTGCTCGACCAGGACTACGTCGATGCCAGCTCGCAGGCGAGCGCCACCGACGCGCAGCGCACCCTGGCGAACGAGCCCTACCTGCAGTGGTTCGGCACCGCGCGGGCGCAGCGCCAGTCCACCTTCGGCGGGCGCGACCCGAGCGGCTTCCACGAATACCACGTCTTCACCGCCGAGGGCCAGAAGTTCATGGTGCTGTCGCTGTCCTGGCGCATCTCCGACGATGGCATCGCCTGGGCGCGCAAGGTGATCCAGGCCAACCCCACCCTGCCCGTGATCCTGGTGAACCACCAGCTGCTCAACATCGCCTCCGACGCGACCAGCCCCCTGGAGACCGCCTACGGCCAGATGCTGTGGGAGCGGCTCATCCGCAGCAACGACCAGATCTTCATGACGCTCAACGGCCACCACCACGGGGCCGCCCGCCTGACCAAGACCAACGACTTCGGCAACCCCGTCGAGGAAATGGTGGTGGACTACCAGATGGCCTACCAGGGCGGCAACGGCCAGATGCGGCTCTACGAGTTCGACCTCACCCACAACACGATCCAGGTGTTCTCGTTCTCGCCCTGGGTGGTGCAAAAGCCCCGCGACACGCTCACGCCGTTCGACGTCGCGGAACTGAAGGGCGCCAACGAAGCCTTCACCATCCCGATGGACTTCGCCCGGCGCTTCGCGCGTTTCAACCCCGCGTTCAAGGCCGGCGCGGCCACCCGCACGTCCATCGTGACCCAGGCGCGCGCGGCGCTGCTGGCGGGCTACACCGACCCCGCGCAGCCCGTGCAGCGCGCGGCGTCCGGCCCCGACGACTATCCCCGGGTGGCCGGCACCGTCGCGCACTGGCGCTTCTTCGGTGGCGCCGACGGGCAGCCCGTGCCCGTCGGGCAGGTGATCGCCGACGAAACCGGGGCCAACCCGATCCGCCGGGCCGCGCTGAACATCGACGGCGTGAAGGAGGCGCAACTGGGCGACCTGGTCTGGTCCTCGGACCGGCACCACCTCTCGGCAGCGCCGGGCTCCGTGCGCTTTCTCAACACCAACAAGAACACGCCGCGCATGAGCTACTTCACCACCGACGCGGCGGCGGCGCTCAACCAGCAGACCTTCGCCGCCACGGGCTACACCGTGGAGGCGTTCGTCAAGATCGACAAGGACTGGAGCAGCGCGCTGCACCGCTGGATGAACATCCTCACGCGCGAGGGCAACCGGGGCAAGGTCGAGGGCTTCTCGGGCGGCGACCCCGAGTCCACGCCCGTGCTGTTCGCCGTCTCCAGCCTGCGGGAGATCCAGTGGGAGATCGTGCCGGCCCACGCGGGCACGCGCGAGCCGCAGGCGAGCTGGTCGGGCGAGATCCTGGCGGACCGCTGGGTCCACATCGCCATCGTGGCCAATCTGGTCGCCAAGGAGTCGGTGATGTACGTGGAAGGCGCCCCCGTGCTGCGCAACAGCGGCGACGCCTCGGGCATCGCCACCGTGGGCAGTGCCATGCGCTGGATGGTGGGCGCGGGCTCCTGGGACGGCGCGCGGGCCGACGGGTTCTTCGGCCAGATCGGAGAGATCCGCATCGCCGCCGCGCCGCTGCCGTCCGCGCAGTGGCTCACCGCGCGAAAGGCCGCTTGATCGGTGTCAGGTGCTGCCCCGGAAGCGCAGCGCCGCCTGCCGGCTCACTTCGCCCAGCAGCTGCTCGTCGCGCTGGCGGTCGCGCAGCCAGCGCGCGTCGTTCTGGCCGGCCGCCGCCTCGCTGCGCAGCAGGTGCAGCGCGCCCGAGGCGCCGGTGGCCGTGGCATGGCGCGCGATGTGGTCGAGGGTCTGCAGGATGTGGTCGCGCAGCGGCATGTGGCTGCCCGTGGCCGGGTCCACGTACACCGCCTCCATGCCGAAGCGGCAGGCCTGGAAGCGGTTGTAGGTGTAGACGAGGTAGTCGTCCTCCGTCGGCGTGAAGGGCTGCTCGGCCAGGAACCAGGCGCCCAGCGATTGCACGAAGCCCGCGAGCGCGGCGGCGCGCTCGATGGTCAGGGGCGTGTCGAACACGCGGATCTCGATGGTGCCGAACTCCGGCTTGGGGCGGATGTCCCAGTAGAAATCCTTCATGCTCTTGACCACGCCGGTGCGCGTCATCTTCTCGAAGTACGCCTCGAAGTCCTTCCAGGTGAGCACCATGGGCGCGCGGCCCGAGAGCGGAAACGCGAACACCGAGTTGAGCCGCGCCGAATCGAAGGCCGTGTCCTGCCCCTGCACGTAGGGGCTGGAGGCCGACATCGCGATGAAATGCGGGATATAGCGCGACATGCGGTGCAGCATCAGCAGCGCGGCGTCGGCATCGGGGCAGCCGATGTGCACGTGCTGGCCGAAGATGGTGAACTGCTTGGAGAGGTAGCCGTAGAGCTGCGACAGCTCCTGGAAGCGCGGCTTGTCGTAGATGCGCCGCTCGTGCCACTGCTGGAAGGGGTGCGTGCCCCCGCCCGCCACGGCGATGTTGAGCTTGTCGGCGCTTTTCACGAGCGCATCGCGGATCTGCGCGAGCTGGCCCAGCACCTCGCTGCTCGAATGGCAGATGCCGGTCGAGACCTCGATCATGCTGTTGGTCATCTCGGGCACCACGCTGCCGGGCAGCGGCTGCTTGGCCATGAGGCGCAGCATGTCCTCGGCATACGGCGCGAGGTCGTAGTTGTGCGTGTTGACGAGCTGCAGCTCCAGCTCGACGCCCAGCGTCAGCGGCTCGGAATGGTGGAAGGCTTCAAGACTCACGGCTGGCATCTCCGTTGGCGGCGCGCGTGAGGGGCGCCCAGGGTTTCGAACTCTCTCCGGCGCGGTAGACCGCCACCGTGGCGATCACGGCGCCCAGCACTTCCATCAGCAGGATGGCGGGCAGCGCCACGCGGGCGATGAGTTGCCCCGTGGCGGCCGAGGCCACCACGAACTGCGAGGCGATGAGCAGCGCGATGGAGGACATCGGCGTCAGCGCGCAGCCCACCCACAGGGCCTGTCGCCAGCTCGCGCCGCTGCCCACATTGCCCAGCGCCACGCCCAGGGCCTTGGCCGCGAGGCGCACCACGATGAGGGCCAGCACCGCGCCGGCCACGGGCCCGCTCCAGTCGGCCTGCGCGGCCACCGTGGACACCAGCACGAACATCAGCATCGTGAGCAGCGAGGCCGCCGTGCCGAGCTGGCGCGGCCAGGCCCAGGGGCGGGGGTTGAGCTGCTTGAGCAGCATGCCCGCCAGCAGCGCGGCCAGCGGCGCCGAGCCGCCCATGTGCGCGGCCACGGCCGTGCCGGCGGCGATCAGCGTGAGCAGCAGGAAGGCCGTGTTCTCGCTCGTCGGGCTCATGAAGCGCAGCGCCGTGCGCAGCACCAGCGCCAGCACCGCGCCCACGACGATGGACACGCCCAGCACCACCATCACGGGATAGACCGTGTCCATGATGCGCGCGGCCGGCCGGTTGATCAGCTCCGCCGTCGCGCTGCCCAGCGTGAGGGCGTAGAGCGTGGACAGCGTGGCCAGCACGATGGAGCGGTCGGTCACCGGGCCGGCCGCGCGGGTGTCGGCCACCACGCGGGTGAGCACGGCGGGCGAGGCCGCCAGCGCCACCAGCGCCAGCGGGCCGGCGGCGCGCTGGGGAACGTCCAGCCACAGCATCACGTAATACACCGCGAAATAGGTGAGCGCCGACTCCATGATGCTCTGCACCAGCACCATCGGGTTGTGGCGGAACCAGCGCAGCGGAATGCGCCCGCCCGCCTCGAAGAGCACGATGGCGATGCCCAGCTCCAGCAGGAAGAGGCCGATGCCCTGCAGCGGCCATACCGCGCCGCTGAAGCCCAGCAGGCCCGCGATGGTGCCCACGAGGGTGTAGCCCACGACCTTGGGCAGGCCGATGTGGCGCTGGAACAGGTAGCCCGAGACCGCGGCCACCGCCAGCAGCAGCGACCATTGCACCGTGGGCAGGCCGGCCGATGGGCGCAGCCACTGCGCCCAGAAACCCATGATTTCATCCATTGTTGTCGTCCTATGCGTCGCGCGGGCGGGTGCCCGCAGCCCGCCCGGTCCGCACGCGGGCCGCATCCACGGCCCGCGCACCCCCCGGCCGGGGGCCGACCGACTGTACCCGCTGATCCTGGGCGATCCTGTAGGACGGACGCCCCCTCCCGGCGGCGCGCGGAGGGCCTGGCAGGTGGCTCAGGCCGCGCCGCGCCGGGGCACGAAGAACTGCAGCGGCGCGTGCCGCAGCCGCGCGCGCAGCGCCGCCATGATGCGGGACCGCTCCACGCCCGTCACGCTGTGGGCCCGCAGCGCGAGCCGGAAGGCCAGGTAGAAACTCACCGTGACGTTGAGCGCGCCGATGAACGGGATCGTGGCCACCGCCCACCAGAAGGATGGCTGGTGCAGCGCGGAGAGGCCCAGCGAAGTGAGCGCCGCGCCGAGCTGCCCCGTGGAGAGCGTCACGTGGCGCACGTCCAGGCCCAGGCCGAAGAACGCGGCGAAGGCCGGCACCAGCCCCAGCATGAAGCCCAGCGACACGTTGGCCGCGAAGCCCGAGAGGTTCTCGCGCCAGAACCTCGCCCACCGCGCCGCGCGCGCCGGGCCCAGCCAGGCGGTGATGCGCGGGTTGTAGGCCAGCGCCGAATCGAGCCGGTGCAGCACGAACCAGTTCTCGGCCCAGCCCGCGATGATGCTGGAGGAGAACAGCAGCACGCCGGTGAATGCCGCATGGAGCAGCGACGGCCCGAGCAGCTGCAGCGAGTGCAGCACGTGCCGCGCCTCGGCCTGGCTGATCGCCGGCGCGCCCGTGGCCCAGGCGATGGCGAGCGTGATCCCCGCCACGGCTGGAAACACCACCAGCACGTTGCCCAGCACGGCCGCCACCTGCGAGCGCACGAGGTGCGTGACCTCGTCCACGAACGCTTCGACGGCCTCGGGCGTCTGAGGCTCCTTGAGCTTGGCGGCCATTGCCGGCGCCGTCATCGCCGGCTGCTTGGTGGCCACCGTGCAGTGCAGCAGCATCACCAGCACGAAGCTCACCGCGTAGTTCACGCCGGCCCAGAAGCCGCCCCAGAAGGTCGAGAGCGCCAGCGCCGCGATGCCGAACTTCATGAGCGTGGTGAACGCCATCACGAAGCCGCCGCCCGCGGCCTTGGCCACCATCGCGCGGTACTGGGCGCCGGTGCGGGTGATGTAGTGCTCGCCCGTCTCGGCGCTGCGCTCGGCCACCTTGGCCGCCAGCAGCGACGAATTGGATGCGATCAGCGCGCGCAGGCTGCGCCGCTCGCGGCCCACGGTCACCAGCCGCGCCATCAGCCGCGCGGCGCTGGTGGCGGGCTGCGGCGCGAGCAGGCAGTCCAGCAGATCGCGCACGCGCAGGATGCGCTCGCGCAGCTGCCGCAGGCGGAACACCAGGCCCACGGAAATGCCGTTGTCCTCGAAGTGCGCATACACCGTGGCCGCTGCGGCGCGGCAGGCCTCCAGCCGCTCGCGCAGGCGCGCGACGGCCTCGTCGAGCCGGTCGGTGGTGCGCAACGGGTGCAGCACCTCCACGCGCAGGCTCTCCACGTCGCGGATCAGCGCATGGAAGGGCTGCGCGTCGCGCGCGGCCTCGCTCATGCGCAGGCGCAGCTCGGGCGCGAAGCCGGTGGAGAGGATCTGCCCCGCGCAATAGGTGATGGCGTCCAGCAGCGACTGCTGCCAGCGCGTGGCGCCGCCCGCTTCGCCCGGGGCCAGCAGCGCGAGCAGGCGCCCGAGCAGCGCCTCGTCGAGCGCGGCCAGCCACTGCGCGTCGAAATCGCCCGGCAACGCCAGCATGAACAGCTCGGAGGCATCGATGGTTTCCGGGCTGCCCGGCAGCAGCTTGTAGCGCAGGCGCTCGGCCATCTCGCTCGCCAGCGCCGTGCGCGGCGCGAAGCCGAAATCGGCCAGCAGGGTGGTGATGTCCACCGTGCCCAGCAGCGTGCTCCACCAGGCCCGCAGGCGCTCCCGCGCGCCGGCATCCTGCTCGGCGGCTTCCACGAAGCCGCGCAGGCGGCCGATGGCCGCGTCCACCGACTGGCCGTCGCCGCGCACCCAGGCGAAGAAGCCGATGATCCACAGGTGCCGCCGCGCGAGCGGCGCGGCCGGGTCCAGCGCCGCGAGCAGCGGGCCCGGCCCGGCGGCCTGGGCGTTCAATGCAGCACCCGGCCGGAGAGCGGGGTGCCCGACACGCCTCCGGAGAGGGCCTCCAGCACGAACAGCGGCACGGGGCATTCGAAGCGCTCGCCGTCCTCGGCCACGCAGAAATAGCTGCCGTGCATGCTGCCGCTGGGCGTGCGCAGGCGGCAGCCGCTCGTGTACTGGAAGGACTCGCCGGGGCGCAGCAGGGGTTGCTGGCCGACCACGCCCAGTCCCTTGACCTGCTCGGTGTGGCCGCGCGCGTCGCTGATGATCCAGTGCCGCGCGATGAGTTGCGCAGGCACGTCGCCGGTATTGGTCACGGTGATCGTGTAGGCGAAGCTGTAGGCGCCGTCCTCGGGCGTGGATTGCTCGGGCAGGTACTGGGGCTGCACCTCGGCCTGGAACTGGTACTTCGGCATGGGCGCAATGGTAACGGCGGCGGCTGCGACAATTGCGGCATGACCCGCCAATTCCGCATCGCCCCCTCGATCCTGTCCGCCGATTTCGCCCGCCTGGGCGAGGAAGTGAAGAACGTCGTCGCCGCCGGCGCCGACTGGGTGCACTTCGACGTGATGGACAACCACTACGTGCCCAACCTCACTTTCGGCCCGATGGTGTGCCAGGCCCTCAAGCCCCACGCCGTCACGCCGGACGGACGCCCCGTGCCCATCGACGTGCACCTGATGGTGGAGCCCGTGGACGCCATCGCCGCCGCTTTCGCCGAGGCGGGCGCGGACTACATCAGCTTCCACCCGGATGCCTCCACGCACGTGCACCGCAGCATCCAGGCCATCCGCTCCAAGGGCGTGAAGCCGGGCCTCGTATTCAACCCCGCCGCGTCCCTCGACGTGCTCGACTGGGTGATCGAAGACATCGACCTCATCCTCGTGATGAGTGTGAACCCCGGCTTCGGCGGCCAGGGTTTCATCGACTCGGCGCTGCGCAAGGTCGAACTGCTGCGCCGGCGCATCGACGCCTGCGGCAAGGACATCCGCCTGGAGGTGGATGGCGGCATCAAGGTGGACAACATCCGCCGCGTGGCGGATGCCGGCGCCGACACCTTCGTGGCGGGCAGCGCGATCTTCGGCAAGCCCGACTACCGCGCCGTCATCGACGCCATGCGCGCCCAGCTGGCCTGACGGCGGCCTCCCGCGCGCCCGCTCACTGGCTCACTGGTTCATGGGCGAGGCGGGGGCCGGCGCCGGCTGGCCCTGGCTCTGCGGCAGCTGCACCTGGGTGACGGCCTCGCGCAGCACGCCGCCGCCGCCCACTGAGCCTTCGGTCATGCCCGAATTCACGCGGGCCACGCAGGCCCTGCGGTCCTGCTCCTCCTTGAAGACATCGCAGCGCTGCACGCCGTTGCGGGCGTAGGCGTCGGCATTGGCCGCGCCCTGCTCCGCGAGCTGGCCGGCGCGCGCGGCCTGCAGCGCGGCGCCCGCCTCGCGCAGGCAGGTCTCTCGGCTTTGGGCGGTGTCGCCCTGCAGGCAGGCCTGGCGGTCCTGCTGGTAGCGCTCCCGCGCGGCGGAGCCGTCCGGCGCGGCCTGGGCGGCGGCGCAGGCCGCGATCAGGCAGGCGGTGGACAGGAGCCGGGGGGCGGAAGTGAATCGGTTCGTCATGGCAAGAATCCTCCATTCATGGACAAGTCGGGCCGTCTCCATCGGCGGGCCCGGGCAACCCACGGTTTCCGTCCGCAACGGGGCGGAAACTGTGCTTTCAGCGTAGGCGGCCGGGGCCTGGAGGTCTGTCGGACGGCCGAGACGGTGTGTGTGGCCGATCCCGCACGCGCGGGAGGCGGCGGACTACACTGCGTGCCCCGCGCCGGTCCGTGGCGGACCGGCTCCCAGGGGCCGCCGTGCGGCGGCCATGTAGAACGTGGACACGTTCTTGGACAACGAGGATGGATGGGTATGGTGGAACGTTCCGTGGCGGCGCTGGTGGCCCGCGCCGATGCAGCAATCGTGGACCTGGACGGCACGATGGTCGACACCCTGGGTGACTTCGCGGAGGCGCTCAATCGCACGCTGGCCGATCTGGCCCTGCCGGGCATCGCGGCGGCCGACATCGAGCGCATGGTGGGCAAGGGCACCGAGCATCTGCTGCGGTCGGTGCTCGGTCACGTCCTGCAGCCGCTGGCGCAGGAGCAGCGCGCGGAGAGGGCCGAGGCGCTGTATCCGTCCGCGTGGGCGGCCTACGAGCGCCACTACCTCGCCATCAACGGCCAGTATTCACGGGTGTTCGCGGGCGTGGCCGAGGGCCTGCAGGCCCTGCGTGCCGCGGGGCTGCGCCTCGTCTGCGTCACCAACAAGCCGACCGCGTTCGCCGTCCCGCTGCTGCAGGCCAAGGGGCTGTCGGGGCTCTTCGAGCAGGTGTTCGGCGGCGATGCCTTCGAGCGGAAGAAGCCCGATCCGCTGCCCCTGCTGAAAGCCTGCGAGGCCCTGGGCACGGCGCCCGGGCGCACGCTGGCGATCGGTGATTCGGTCAACGACGCGCGCGCCGCGCGGGCCGCGGGCTGCCCGGTGGTGCTGGTGACCTATGGCTACAACCACGGCCAGCCCGCCCGGGCGGTGGAGGCCGATGCCCACGTGGACAGCCTGCAGGAGCTGGCGCCCGCGGCCTGACGGCCGGGGCCGCGTGCCCCGCGGCGCTTATGAAGCGGAGCGGGGCACAGGGGGCTTCAGAAGGTTTCCCAGTCGTCGTCCCCGCCGCGCGCGGACGCTGGCGGGGACGGTGCGCGTGCCGACGGCAGGGCCGCAGGGGCCGCAGTGCGTGGCGCTGGTGCCGGCGGTGCCGCCAGCGGTTTGCGCGCCGGCGCGGCCGAAGCCACGCGTGGCGCCGCAACGGGCGCCCGCGCGGGGGCCGGCCGTGGCGCTTGTGGCGTGGGGGTGGCGGCCTGTGCCGGAGGGCGTGGGCGTGTGGCGGCGCCTTCCCGCGAGAGCCGGAAGACCGCCACGGCCTCCACCAGTTGAGCGGCCTGCGACCGCAGGCTGCCGGCCGCCGCGGCGCTTTGCTCCACCAGGGCCGCGTTCTGCTGCGTGGCCTGGTCCATCTGCGTGATCGCCTCGCCCACCTGCGCCACACCCTGGCTCTGCTCCTGGCTGGCGGCGCTGATTTCGCCCATGATGTCCGTCACCCGCCGGATGGCGTGCACCACTTCCGTCATCGTCGTGCCGGCCTTGTCCACGAGCTGCGTGCCCTGCTCCACGCGGCCCACGCTGGCCGTGATGAGCTCCTTGATCTCCTTGGCGGCGGTGGCGCTGCGCTGGGCGAGGGTGCGGACCTCGGAGGCGACGACGGCAAAGCCCCGGCCCTGCTCGCCGGCGCGTGCGGCCTCCACCGCCGCGTTGAGGGCGAGGATGTTGGTTTGGAACGCGATGCCGTCGATCACGCTGATGATGTCCGCGATCTTGCGGCTGCTCTCGTTGATGCCTTTCATCGTGTCCACCACCTCCGCGACCACTTCGCCGCCCTGGACGGCCACGGTGCTGGCATTCATCGAAAGCTGATTGGCCTGGCGGGCGTTGTCGGCGTTCTGCCGCACCGTGGAGCCCAGTTCTTCCATGGAGGCGGCGGTCTCCTCCAGCGCGCTGGCCTGCTGCTCCGTGCGGGCGGAGAGGTCGTTGTTGCCCTGCGCGATCTGCACGCTCGCGGTGGACACGCTCTCGGCATTGCTGCGCACGCCGGCCACCACGCGCGACAGGTTCTCCTGCATGTGTTGCAGGGCCCGCAGCAATTGGGCCGCCTCGTCGCTGCCCTGGGCCTCGATCGGTTGCGTGAGGTCGCCTTCGGCGATCTGCCCGGCGCGCGTGGCCGCGAGGCGCAGGGGCCCGGTGATCGAGCGGCTCAGCAGCACGGCGGCCGCGATCCCCAGCAGCAGCGCGGCGATGCCGCCCACGATGAGGGTCATGCGCCCGGCGGCGGCGGCGTCCTCTGCCTCCTGGACGGAGGCGTCGTAGATCACCTGCTGGCGCTTTTCCAGTTGCTGGATCGCCTCGATGTACCGAATGGCCAGCGGCTGGATCTCGCGCTCCAGCGCCGCGGAGACGTCCTCGCCGCCCTGGCGGCGCTTCAGGAGACTGGCGCGCGGGCCTCGGTAGGCTTCGCGGGCGGCATCGACCTGGGCGATCAGCTGCTTGCCTTCGTCGGAGACGACCAATGTCTGCAGCCGGTTGCGGGACGTGGCCGTGAGTTCGGAGGTCTTGTCCATCTCTGCCTGCCAGGCGGGCAGGCGCGAGGTTTCCGAATCCAGCGCCGCCGCGCGGGTGCGCACCCAGTTCAGCTCGATGGTCTGGCGCCATTGCAAGGCCATGCGCAGCTTTTCGTTGTCCTCCATGGTGAGCTGCCGCGTCGTGTTCTCCAGCGCTTGCAGGCGCCATACGCCAATGGCGGCAATGGCGGCCGTGATGGCGAGCACGATGCCGAATGAGAGTGCCAGCCGGGTGCCGACCTTGATGTGATGCAATGCCATGGGACCTCCTTCCGTATCTTTTTTCTCTGCCGATGGGAACCCGCCAAGATAGTGGCGCCGACACCATAACGCGCTCCAGAGACAATCACGTGCTTTTCGCGGTGCGGAGTCCGGCTTCCGCGGAGGAACCTGTGGCCCGGCGGCCACGCCGGCACGGGGTGTGTTGCTTTGCTACACTTTGCGCCCATGTTCATTCACCACGTGTTCATCACAGGTTGTAGCGACCGGGGAGCCTGGCCCTGGCGCAGGCCTGCCGCATCGAACCGCTGAAACGCACCCGGGGCCGACGCCTCCGGCGTGCACCCGTGGCCCCTGCGGGGCCGACTGCAATGAACCTGGCGCGGCATGCGCGGGCACTGCCCCGTTCCATGCGCTGACCGATCTGGAGCGCTCTCCCCGTGATCACCGAACTTGAATTCAAAAGCCTGGCCAGCGAAGGCTACAACCGCATTCCGCTCATCGCGGAGGCATTTGCGGACCTGGAAACCCCCTTGTCGCTGTACCTCAAGCTGGCCCATGCGCGCGATGGAGGGCGGTACAGCTTCCTGCTCGAATCCGTGGTGGGCGGCGAGCGCTTCGGGCGCTACAGCTTCATCGGCCTGCCCGCGCGCACCCTGCTGCGCGCGAGCGGCTTTGGCGATCAGGCCCGCACCGAGGTGGTGACCGACGGGCAGGTCGTGGAAACCGCCCAGGGCAATCCGCTGGATTTCATCGCGGCCTACCAGAAGCGTTTCAAGGTGGCGCTGCGGCCCGGGCTGCCGCGGTTCTGCGGCGGGCTGGCGGGGTACTTCGGCTACGACGCGGTGCGCTACATCGAGAAGAAGCTGGAAGCCACCTGCCCGCCCGACACGCTGGGCATGCCCGACATCCTGCTACTGCAGTGCGAGGAACTGGCCGTCATCGACAACCTCTCGGGCAAGCTGTATCTCATCGTCTACGCGGACCCGGCGCAGCCGGAAGCCTATGCGCGGGGCAAGAAGCGGCTGCGCGAGCTGAAGGAGCAGCTTAAATACTCCGTCGCTGCGCCGGTGGTCAAGCCCACCGAGAGCCATCCGCCCCAGCGCGATTTCGGCAAGGCCGATTACCTGGCGGCCGTCGAGCGCGCCAAGGAGTTGATCGCCGCGGGCGATTTCATGCAGGTGCAGGTAGGCCAGCGCATCCACAAGCGCTTCACGGAATCCCCGCTCTCGCTGTACCGTGCGCTGCGCTCGCTCAATCCATCGCCCTACATGTACTACTACCACTTCGGCGACAGCCACGTGGTGGGTGCCAGCCCCGAGATCCTCGTGCGCCAGGAGCGCACCGAGGAGGGGCAGAAGATCACCATCCGGCCGCTGGCGGGCACGCGCCCGCGCGGCGCCACGCCCGAGAAGGACAAGGCGGCCGAAATCGAGCTGGTCAACGACCCCAAGGAGCGCGCCGAGCACGTGATGCTCATCGACCTCGCGCGCAACGACATCGGCCGCATCGCCAAGACCGGCTCCGTGAAGGTGACCGAGGCCTTCGTGGTCGAGCGCTACAGCCACGTCATGCACATCGTCAGCAACGTGGAAGGCCTGCTGAACGAGGGCATGACCAGCATGGACGTGCTCAAGGCCACCTTCCCGGCCGGCACGCTCACGGGCGCGCCCAAGGTGCACGCGATGGAGCTCATCGACCGGCTCGAACCCACCAAGCGCGGCCTCTATGGCGGCGCATGCGGCTACCTGAGCTATGCGGGCGACATGGATGTGGCCATCGCCATCCGCACCGGCATCGTGAAGGACGGCACGCTCTACGTGCAGGCCGCGGCCGGCGTGGTGGCCGATTCGGTGCCGGAGCTGGAGTGGAAGGAAACCGAACACAAGGCCCGCGCATTGCTGCGCGCGGCCGAACTCGTGGAAGAGGGGCTCGAATGACCCGGGCGATCGACAGGACCCAGCCGTGCCGGAGCATGGCCGAAGTGCGCGAGCGCATCGATGCGCTCGACGACATCCTCGTGCCGCTGCTGGTGGAGCGTGGCGGCTACATGACGCAGGCGGCGCACAACAAGCGCAGAGAGAGCCAGGTCCGCGACGAGGAGCGCATCGAGTCCATCGTGGGCCGGGTCCGCGCGCGTGCCGCGGCCGAGGGGGGCGAGCCCGACGTGATCGAGGCGATCTACCGCGCCATGATGGAGGTCTACATCGCCTACGAGCACCGGGAGTTCGCGCGGCTGGCGGCCTCCGGAGAGAAGGCGGGCGACGGCAGCCCGTGAGATGGCTTCGCAATCCAAGAGATCACGGCGTTGCTTCGCCGGGGCGTGCTGCGGCACGGCCTGCTTCGCACCTTGCTCTCTCTTGGATTGCAAACCCGCATGAGGCCGGCGCGGGCCGCCCCGGTGATCGCCGTGCGCCTGCGTCCATCAGTGCCGCGCGGATGACAGCTTGAAGGCATTGGCGAGCGTGGAGCGGTTGCTGATGCCCCAGCGGGACGCCACGTCCAGCATGTGCACGCGCCCGCCCGTGGCGTTGGCTTCTTCCATTTCCCCCTCGATGCGCCGCACGCGCTCGCGGCGGATCAGTTCGGCGGGGGTCATGCCCAGGTGGTTGCGGAACGCGAGCTGCAGTGCCCGTTCGGTGATGCCCAGGCGCCCCGCGATCTCGCGCACCGAGAGGTTGGCATCGTGCAGGTTCTCGATGATGTAGCGGTATGCGGCCCGGTAGCGGGGGGGCAGGCGCAGGCCCACCGTGTCCTGCGCTGCGCCGCTCGCCGCCGTGGTTGGCACTTCCATGCGCTGGAGTGCTGCGTGGTGGACGACGCGCATGGATTGCGCCACGTGGCGCTTGTACTGGCGCAGTGATTCGCTCAGGCGCCCCTCGCTCATGTGGATCTTGGAGAGGCAATACTGGATGTCCGACGCCAGGGGGTGGTGTTCCACTTCGCGCTCTCCGCCCGCCAGGGGGGTGATCACTTCGCGCGCGGCGGGAATGGCCCGGCAGGCGAGCAGGGCGAGGCACCCCTCGACGCGGGCTTCGCTTTCCAGCCCCGTGAGGCCATGCTGGCGCAGCCAGCGCGCGAAGATGGCCACGGATTCCTGGCGCGCCGATCCGTGCGTGCTGGCCAGCATGCCCCCCAGGTAGCCGAGGCGCGCGCGCAGCAGCGGCGGGGTGGCGGCGTGCGATTCCAGGCCGTGCAGTTCGTCCGACAGCGTGTCCCCCGTCATCCGGTCCCGCCCCACCTCCAGCACCGATTCGGCGAAGGCGTGGTCGGAAAGCTCTTCGCTGCGCAGCAGTTCCACACGGGCCAGCACCTCCAGGTGGATGGCGTCTGCATGGAGCGCGAGGTGGGTGCTGTCCGCGGCCTCGCACAGCACCTGGGCACGCTGGGCCGCGATCAAGGCCGATGCGTGGTGGCCTTGCGCCTGCAGCGAGAGCGCCAGGCCGCAGCAGGCCTCGATGCGCAGGGGCGTCGGGGCATTGTGGTCATTGGCCACGATGGTCCAGCATGCCGTGGCGCGGGCGGGCTTGCGCAGGTGATGGAACATCCAGGCTTGGTCCAGCGCCGAGTGCCAGCGCACCATGCTGCGCGAAACGGCATCGTAGGCCTTGAGCTGCTGGTGGAAAACATCGCTCGCGAGTTCCTCCTGCCCGATCACGAGCAGCGTGCGGCCCAGCAGCGCGCCCTCCTCGACGGGGCTGGCATCGCGGGCCTGTCCGCGTTCGAGTCGGCGCCGGCCCATGGCGGCTGCGTCCTTGATCTGCAGGTTGTGCAGCAGTTGGGTGAGCGCGGGCGCATTGTTGCCAATGCGTTGGCAGGAAAGAGAGAGCAAGGAAATGAGCATGTTGTTGTCGCGGCCCCCGCCGCGCCTCGTGTTTGGTGACGTCTTCATGCTAGGAACGGGGGCGAAAACAAAGCTCACACAGCCTCCGCGAATCCTCAACTTTGCGCACTGGCGTTCCGTGCGGGGGGTGGACGCCGTGGACCCCTGCGCCGGGCGGGGACATCAGGGGCTGGATGCCCGTGCAGTCATCTGGTGCTGCTTGAAACAATTGACTGGGTTGCTGATTGACAGAAGTCGAAACAATCAATTAAAAAAATGTGAAAAGCCGCCTTCTGGCGACACACTTTTCACTCTGAAATTGGGGCTGACTATCAAGTCGGTGCAAATGATCAATCGTTCGGCGTGATCCGGAATGAACTAAGCTTGCGTCTGTCGTCACTCACGCACAGTCATTTGCAAAAATTGAAAAAATTTGTGAATGCATTGGTGACGATCACATGGCCGTCAAGGTCATGGCTATATCAACGAAAACGTTTGCGTATGGGGAACTTCATGCAAGTCGCATTGCTGTCGCGCCGTTCCGCGGTGAATCAATTCCTGGTGGATCTGTTGTCCCGGGGGGGGATCCAAGCCATCTTGCAAGTGAGCATCGCGGCCTTCCGAATACAGGCCAGAAAGCAGTCGCCGGACGCGGTGATCCTGGAGGATTGCGGTGGAACGCTCGCGGAGGATCTTGGATTGATCCGAAGCTGCATTTCCACCCATGTTCCAGTGCTGGTCGCCGGCTCCGAGCTGCAGGCCGGCTTCGGCACCGCCCTGGCCTGCGGGGCCGTGGACTACATCAACCTCTCCCGTGTCGGCCACGACGAACTGAAGGCGCGCATCCGGGGCCACGTGGAGGCCTACTCGCTGGAGGCGTCGCATGCCATCGCCGTGGATGGCTGCCAACTCGACCCCGCCCGCCAGTGCATCGTGCACGGAGGCAAGACCGTCGAGCTCACCCACCGCGAATGCGAGCTGGCCTGGCTGCTGTTTTCGCGGCCGAACCAGGTCGTGTCGTCTCCCACCATCGTGGCGCGCGTCTGGGGGCGCTCCGTGGAGTCGAACAAGCGCACCTTGGAGCAGCACATCTACAAGCTGCGCACCAAGCTGCGCCAGACAGGCTGCAGCCTGCGTGTCCAGGCCGCCTACGGCCGGGGCTACCGCCTGCTCTCGGCCACCGGCGAAGAGCCCGGCCCGATCTCGCACCAGCAGACCTGCGTCCACATCCATACGCCGCGCCCGAGGGCCGTGCAGCCCATGAGCGCCATTCCTCCGATGCCGCCGCTGGGCAGTTGATGCAGGCAGGCCCCGGCGCTCAGGCGGGGCGATAGTCATACCTTGATCCACAGGTAATCTCCGGAGCAGATGCCCAGGAAGGCCTCGTCGGTGGAACCAAGGATGTTGTCGCCCCAGTAGCGGCCGTGCTCGGCGTAGTGGGTGAGCGTTTCGGCCAGCCATGAACCCGTGATGTCGGGGGTCATCGGCACCCGGACGATGAGGATGATGCCGCCCGTGTCCGGGTTGATGCCGGCCTGCGCCTGGTCCTGGGCATACACCGTGAGATTGGCCTCCAGCAGCAGGCGGTAAATGGTCAGGGTGCGCCCCGGGGTCACGATGCCGTAGTGGAAGTTGAGGTACATCGCGCCCACGTCGTTCTCGTAGTGGGTGAGCTGGACCTCGAATCCCTCCACCTCGACCCAGCCACGTTCCAGCACGGCCGGTGGGTCGGGGAGGTCTATGGCCGAGCACAGGTCGGTCACAAGCTGTTCGTATTGTTGAAAGCTCATAGTCGGTTTTATGCGCGCTGCAGCAGCCAGTTGGGCGAATCCGCAAGCCGTTCGGTGGTCAGGTTTTCCTGGGATTGGGTGCGGGGGCGGCTGATGTTGAGAAGCTGTAGAAAAAACAGGGCAAAGCGGTCGGCAGGGCCCTGTTTGGAGACGTCGAATCCTGCCGCCAGGAGCGCTGCCTTGGTGGTGGCCACGGTGGCGAACGTCTTGACCATGTCCTTGTTGTCCTTGCTCATGGCGATGTACTTGCCGATGATGGCCAGCTGTGTGGCTTGTCGCTGGAAGCCGAGATGGTCTCCAGCCATCATGACCTGGCCGAGAACGCTCACCAGGGAGGACGCCTGCACCGACGGGTCGGGGTTGGCCAGCCCGGCCTCGATCGCGTCCTGGAACGCCTTGTCCAATGCAGGCGCGGTGGGCTGCGACCTGTTCGTGAGTCGCCGGCTCTGCGAACTGCGACTCTGGCCGCCCGTGTCTCCGCCCGATTGCCGGCCGCCGGACTGGTTGCCGGAGCCGTTGTCGCCGTCGCGACCTTGCTGCTGCGCCGAGTTGCCCTCGGGCTGGAGGAAAACGTCCTGCGTGTACGGTTCGAGGACTTCGTGCCGGCGATGGGCGACCTCCCGGTCATGGCCGTGCTCGTGCGCGGATTTGTGGCTTTCGGCTTCGTGGCCGGAGCGTTCGCTGCGCGCGTCTTCACCGGCTTCCTTGGCCCGCTCGAAATCCGCCTGATAGTCCAGTGGCGTGCGCTCGCCCTCCGGTGCCGGCTCTCCCCCCTGCCCCGGCAGGTGGCTTTGCCTGGGCGGTGGCGGTGGTGGCGCGCGTCCCAGCGTCTTGAAGACGTAGTTGTTGAAGCTCCCCGAGCTTTGTTGGCGTTGCAGTGCCTGCTGCGCGCCCTGCTCCCGCAGATGCTCCTGCTTGATATGTTGCTGCTGCAGTTGCTGGCGGTTGCGCTGTTGCCGCAACCGCTGCTGCTGCAGTTGTGCAGAGAAAGGGGTTGGGATCATGGTGTGAATACGGCAGTGAGAAGACGCTGGGAAAACTGCAGAACCGTGCTGCCGACCCAGGGGGCGCTCACGGCCACCGTCACAGTCACGCAGATGAGCTTGATGCCTTGCGAGATCGACTGGTCCTGCAGCGAGGTAACGGCCTGGACCAGCGCCACGAGCAGCCCCACGATGGCCGCCACGGCCACCGCCGGCAGCGACAGCAGCAGACACAGCATCAGCGCCTCGGATGTGAGTTGGACGACGTTGTCGTGGTTCATGGCGGTCTGGTGTGCTGGGTCAGCGGTAGGTCATCACGAGCCCGTGCATCACCTGCGACCATCCGTCGAGCACGACGAAGAGCAGCAGCTTGAACGGAATGGCGACGTTGGTGGGCGAGACCTGTGAGAGGCCCATCGCGAGCAGGACGTTGGCGATGACCAGCTCCACGATGATGAATGCGAGGTACAGCAGGAAGCCGATGCGGAATGCCGCCGTCAGCTCGGTGAGCAGGAAGGCCGGCGCCAGCACCACGAGGTCATCGGGCTGCAGCGCCTTGGCACGCTCCTGGGGCCACAGGGCCTGCGCGGATTTGAGGAAGAAGGCCTTCTCCGCTGGGTCGGCGTGCTTGCCGAGGAACTGCCGGAACGGCTCGCGCGCGGCCGACAGCGCCAGGAGGAGCTGCTGGGTGTTGGAGGACTGCGCGGCCGGCGGGGCCATCTGCATGCGGTCGGCGGCTTCCATGGCCACGGGGGCCATCACGTACACCGAGATGATGATGGCGATGCCGTTGAGCACCATGTTGGGCGGCACCTGCTGCACGCCGAGCGCGTTGCGCAGCAGGCCCAGCACCACGACCACCTTCGTGTACGAGGTGACGATCATCGCGGCGAAGGGCAGCACTGCCAGCAGCAGCAGCGAGAGCGCGAGCGAGACGGGATCGAGTCCCGAGATCGGCATCATGGCGTGGGGCCGGAGGAGGCGGAGGTGTCGAGCGCCATCCGCTCGATGCGCACGCCCAGGCTTTCCCCGATGACGACCAGACGGCCGGAGCCCACCACCTGGTCGTGGCAGACGAGCCTGACCGTGGCATCGCGTGCCGGCATGTCCAGCGGAACCACCGATCCGGGGCCGAGGGCCGCCAGATCGTCCAGCCGGATGCGCGCGGTATCGATTTCGAAGGCGACCGGCACGGACAGGCCGCCGATGTGGGCCAGGGGCAGCTCGGTGTCCGCGTAGTCATCGCTGCCGTCGGCGTGCCCGTCGTCCGTGGGCGCCAGCGAGGCGGGTCCCCGCGTTCCCGGCGCTGTCTGCATGGACGGGGTGTTCCAGGCGGCGTCGTCGTCATTCGCGTGCGGCGTTGCGCCGAGCGCGACTTCCGCGCTGTCCAGATCGAGTTCTGCGGGTATCTGCATGGTGGTTCCCAGTCCGAAGGAGAGATGGCAAAGGCGCCGATGGCTCGAGGGCGACAGCGATCCGCACAGCACCACGTCGCCGGGCTGCAGGGAGGCCAGATCGGCCGCCGGGAGGTGGCGGGTGGCGATGCGTGCGCGGCCCGGCAGCCGCAGGCCCGACAGGGTCCGGCCATCGGCCTGGCCGAAGCGTGCGAGGCCGGCGCGCAGCCGCGTGGCCACGCCCGCATCGACCGCATGCAGGCCGACCCGGATACCGCCGCACACCCATTCCAGGGGCGCGCGCATGGCCGGCCGCAAGGCGATGCCCGAGAGCGTCAACCCCGGCAGTGCGGGCCCCAGGGCCGCGAGGGGTGCGGAGAGCAGGGCTTCCGCCACGTCCCGCGCCAGGGCCGCGTTCGTCAGCCGGGCGGCCATTTCGAGCGCGGGCCATGCCGAAAGCCGCACCGAGGCTTCCAGCCGTCCGTGGACACAGGAGAACTCCAGTGCCACGGCGTCGCTGCGCGCCTCGGGCAGGGCCACCGCCACGCGGCCGTCGTCTTGCTGGCAGAGCTGGCTGGCCCAGCGCGTGAAGCGCCGGTCGAAGGCCACGCGGGCCACATGTGCTTCGCCCGGCTCCACGCCCGGCAGGCTGGTGGCCAGATCGTCGGTCATGGTCGGGGTCTGCACGAGGGTGTTCACGGTGTCATTCCAGGTCGATGTCGATACCACGCTGGCCCGGGCTCAGTGCTTCGAGCTGCGCGCGCAATGGATCGCGATGGAGTGAGATTAGGTGGGCCGAGCGCGGAGAGCCGGTGCGGAACCGAAGGCTCATCGCGTAGGGCGAAATCGAGAGGGCGACTTCGCAGTCCGGCAGCACTTCGGGGTCCATAGGGACCGTGACCGCCCACGACTGGAAGGACGGGCCCGCCTGCGCGCAGAGCCAGGCAATGCGCTGGACCGTGTCCTGCAGCCATGCGGGGGGCTCCGTCGCGGAGGGGCCGTCCGCGCCCGCGAGGTGCGTGGAACCATCTGCCGGGCGGTCCCCGTCCTGCGGAGACCGATCCGAGGCGTCGCGGGAGCCGGCTTGCCTCGCGGTGGAGGGCGGGGGCGGTGGTGGCTGCGAGTCGGCCGCGCCGGCGTCGCTCCGGGCCGCCTCGGGCCGGGGCGGCTCCATGGGGCTCTCCGCGGGGGCGCGGTCCGCCTCGCTCCATTCCCGGGGCGGGCCGGGTTCGGTGTCCTCCGCGGCCTCGGCGGGCCCCGTGGGAGGAAGCAGGACGCCGGGTGGCTCGCGGGGAGGGCGGTCTTCGTCCGATCCATCGGGTTCGCCGCCCTCGCGGCGCGGCATGCCCGCAGGCACGCGGTGGTCGAAGAGCAGGAGGACGGCTTCGTCCCCTTCCGAGGGCTCGGTCAGTTGCCGCTGAAAGCGTTCCGAGGCGGCCGCCAGGGCCGAGGAGGCGTCGCGGAGGCCTTGCGGGCCCATGCCGGCGGCATGGCCCGGGCGGGCGCGTGGAGCGGCATCGGCGCGTGACATGGCGGGGCGCTTCTTAGGCCACGCGGCCGATCGGCCGCAGTTCGATCAGGCTGCCCAGCTCCTGGAAGGAGTACACGCGCAGCCAGTCGAGCCGGCCCTCGATCATTTTCTTGACGTAGCGCCGGATGTCCATCGACGTGACGAGTGCCACGCCGCCATGCGAGGCGGACCCGGCCACGGCGGCGATGCGGTCGGTGAGGTCGCGCGCATCGTCGGGCGACATGGCCAGATAGTTGCCTGCGGGTGTGGGCTTGATGCATCCCCGGATCGCCTGCTCGATCTCCGGGGCGAGCAGGATGGCCGAGAGATGGCGCTGTCCGCCGCCCGCCTCGTGCGCGAGATAGCGGCCCAGGTCCGAGCGCACGTACTCGGTGAGCAGCAGCAGGTCCTTTTCCTTGGGGGCCCAGGTGATGAGGCTCTCGAAGATGCTGCGGATGTTGCGGATGGGAACCTGCTCCTCCAGCAGGCGGCGCAGCACTTCGGCCATGCGCTGCAGCGGCATGACCTTCTGCACCTCGGCCACGAGGCCGGGGTACTCGGGCGTGGCCCGCTCGATGATCCACTGCACTTCCTGCACGCCCATGAAAAGATGGGCATGGCGCTGCAGCATCTCCATCACCTCGCGCGCGATGACCTGCTCCACCTCCAGGCAGGCATTGGCGCGCTGAGCCGGGGGCACCGCGCTCTGCGGCAGCCACAGCGACTCCGCCGTGCCCAGCGCCGGCCCGTGGCGCTCCGCCTGCGCGGCCAGCGGGGATTGCGGGTCCAGCAGCAGGAGCATGTCGCCCGGCAGGCGGGGTTGGGCCACCGGCACGTCGTTGATGAGGATCTCGTAGCGCAGGTCCTGGAGTCCGTCCCAGACCCACATCGCGGCGCCCGGGAAGGGCAGGCCCAGCCGCGTCTGCAGTCCCTCGCGCTCCTTGTTCAGCGCCTGGTTGAGACGCTCGGCATTGATGAGGCGGGCCAGCTCGTCGGAGAGCCGGATCGACAGGGGTTTGGCGAACTCGGGAGCCCGGTGCTGGATGGCCGTTCCATCGCCCTTGCCTCCCTCCCGCAGCAGGGCCGCGATGGGTTTGGAATGGGTCTTTCCGCTGTCGGCCTTGCGCCGGCGGGACAGCCAGTGGCCGCCGCCGATCAGGCCGGCCGCCAGCAGGCAGAAGGGAACGGCGGGGAAGCCCGGAATGGCCGCGAAGCCCAGCGTGAGTACGCCCGCGAGGTACATGGAGCGCGTGTTGCGCGTGAGCTGCTCGGTCATGTCTTCGCCGAGCGAGGTGGGCTTCTTGCTGTGCTCGTCGGCCACGCGGGTGGTCAGGATACCGGCGGCCATACAGATGAAGAGGGCGGGGATCTGCGACACCATCGCATCGCCGATCGAGAGCACCGCGAACCGGTTGGCGGCCTCGCCGGCACTCATGTTGTGGTACATGATGCCCACCACGACACCTGCGAGGATGTTGACCAGCGTGATGATCAGGCCCGCGATCGCGTCGCCCTTCACGAACTTCATGGCGCCGTCCATGCCGCCGTGCAGCATGCTCTCCATGCTGAGGCGCGCGCGCTTGGTCTTGGCCTCGTCGGGAGTGAGCAGCCCCGCGCGCAGATCCGCGTCGATGCTCATCTGCTTGCCGGGCAGGGCATCGAGCGTGAAGCGCGCGCCGACTTCCGCGACCCGCTCCGAGCCTTTGGCGATCACGATGAACTGCACGATCGTGATCACGAGGAACACCACGATCCCCACGACGAGGTTGCCGCCCACCACGAGCTGGCCGAAGCTCTCGATCAGGTGGCCCGCATCCGCGTGCAGAAGAATCGCCTTGGTCGATGCGATGTTGAGCGACAGCCGGAACAGCGTCGTGAACAGCAGCAGCGAGGGGAAGGTGGAGAGCGACAGCACATCCGGGATGAACAGCGTCGTCATCAGCAGCAGGACACTGATGCTCAGGTTGATCGCGAGCAGCGTGTCGATCAGCAGCGTGGGCAGCGGCAGGATCATCAGCGCGATGACGCCGACGAGAAAGCCGGCCATCGTCAGGTCATTGACGAGGGTGGAGTCGATTCGCTGGGCCATGGGTGTTTCCTGGAGACGGTGGATCGGAGAAGAAAAGAAAGGGTCAACAAAGAGGCGTCATCGCTGCGCGCCGCTCAGCTTTTCGAGTTCCGCCACCCAGCGCAGCACCACGGAGACGGCTTCGAAAAGCTCCTCCGGAATGGGGCGGTCCAGGGGCAGCTTGTGCAGGGCCCGCGCCAGGGGGGGGTTGGCGATGAGGGGGATGTTGTGCATCGTGGCCAGACCGCGGATGACGGCGGCCTGCTCGTCCATGCCCTTGGCCACCACCACCGGCAGCGGCGTCACGCCCGCCTCGTAGCGCAGCGCCACGGCGTAGTGCGTGGGGTTGGTGACGACCACCGTGGCGCCTGGAACGCGCTCCTGGGGCGGGCTGGTGGCCATTTCCTCGCGCAGCGACTTCAGATGGCCCTTGAGGTGCGGGTCGCCCTCGCTGTCCTTGTTCTCGCGCTTGACGTCGTCCTTGCTCATGCGCTGGTCGCGGATGAAGAGCCAGTGCTGCAGCCCGTAGTCCACCGGGCCGATCACCACGAACACGAGGCAGGCGAAAGAGAAGAGGTGCAGCAGCGCGCTCCACGCGATCTTGCCGCTGGCTTCGGGCGTGAGATAGACCGATCCCACGAGCAGCGGGACGAGGCCGGTCACGATCTTCCAGAGAACGGCGCCCAGCACGACGGCTTTCAGGACGGACTTGGCGAACTCGATCAGCGCGCGCGCATTGAACATTTTCTTGAGCCCCTCCGCCGGGTTGAGGCTGTCGAACTTGGGCGTGAGCGGCTCGAAGGTGATCATGAATCCCACCTGGGGCATGAGCGCGAGCGCACCCACCAGCACCGAGACGATCACCATGCCGAAAGCCACCACCATGCCGTCCAATACCATCGAGGACAGCAGCGCGAGCAACTGCTGGGTGTCGCGTGCCTGGATGCCTTGTTCCAGCGCGGTCGTCACGATGCGGCGCAGGCGGTCGTAGAGCATGGGGCCGGCGCCCGTGAGCACCAGCAGCGATGCCCCAAGGATGGCCGCCACCACGATGTCCTGGCTTTTGGCGGTCTGCCCTTTCTTGCGGGCATCCTTGAGTTTCTTGGTTGTGGGCTCTTCGGTTTTTTCCGACATGGCAGGCCAGAGGGTTGGGCGCGCGGAGTGCGCGGTATGTCCAATCTAGGCGGGCAGGGGCGCCGCGGGCCGGTGCGGGGCGAAGCGGTTCCGGCGCGTGCGAAGCCAGGCGCCGATGGCCTGGCGCCCGGCGAACGGCTTCGCTTGCCCGTGTTCGCCTTCGGTGCGCCTGTCGGGTGAAGGGTCCGTGCCGCCTAGGCTCGCGGACAGCGGGTCGGCGGGTGTCGGCCGATGGAGAACCAGTGAGCACGATCAAGGGCCTGCGCACGCTTGTGCGCCTGAAGGCGCGCCGTGCGGAGCAGTCCGAGGCGACCCTGCAGGACAGCATCCGCGCGCTGCGTGGCGAGGAGGATGCGCATGCGCAGGCGCAGTCGACCGAAGCCGAGGCCCGCAACGGGGAGGGCGCGGCGCGGGATCGCCTTTTCTCGGCGACCGGGGAGGGCAGTCGCTTTCTCGGTTGCGATGCCATCACCCTGCAGATGTTGCTGACCGAGGCGGAAGGACGCAGCGCCGATGCGGCGCGCAACACGGCCCAGGCCCTGGATCGCGTGGATGCGGCGCGTGGCCATGTCCATGCGTGCGAAGTCGCCTTGCGCCGCGCGCAGCAGCAGCTGGAGGCCACGCGCGAGCGCCTGGAGGCTGCGATTGCCGCGGCCGATCGCGCGCAGGAAGACGCCCAGGATGAAGAAGCCGAGGAAACGGCGGTGGCGCGCATGCTGGCCGCGTCGCGCGATCGCAAGCGGGCCGCCATGCGCGCAGATGCCCAGGTGCCTCACGGCGCATGAAAGGCTGACATGGAAGGCTACGTCGACAACGGTTTCGCGCTCTTTCGCTTGGGCGCGGATTTCAAGGGCATGCTGGGGTTGCTCGCGCTCTGCTGCACGCGTTTCTACGCGGCCATGCTGGTGCTTCCCGCCACCAACGACCAGTTGCTGATGGGGCGTGTCCGCAACGGCACGGTGCTGATACTGGGGGGCTTCGTCGCATGGGGGCAGCCCTCGGGGCTGTTGACGTCGATGGGGCCGATGGTCTTCCTGGGGCTCGTGCTCAAGGAGGCCGTCATCGGCATGCTGATCGGCTTTGCCGTGTCGCTGGTGTTCTGGGTGGCCGAAGGCGTGGGCATGCTCATCGACAACCAGGCGGGCTACAACAACATCCAGCAGACCAATCCGCTGAGCGGGCAGCAGAGCACGCCGGTGGGCAACCTGCTGATGCAGCTCGCCATCGTGGGCTTCTACATGCTGGGGGGCATGCTCGTGTTCGTCGGGCTGCTGTTCGACAGCTATGAGTGGTGGCCGCTCACCGGCATGCTGCCGAGCTGGCCCGTGCTCATGGAGCGCTTCTTCCCCGACGAGATATCGAGCTATGCGCAGACCGTGATCAAGATCGCGGGGCCGGTGCTGGTGACGCTGATGCTCATCGATCTGGGTGTGGGGCTGCTGAGCAAGGCGGCCGAAAAGCTTGAGCCCGGCAGCCTGGCGCAGCCTCTCAAGGGTGCCGCCACGATGCTGCTTCTGGTGATGCTGGTGGGCGTTTTCTTTCACCAGGTGCGTGCCCAGCTCACCCTGCGGCCCGTGGCGCAGCGCCTGGAGCGCACCTTCGCGCACGGCGAGGCCGATCCCCCGGCGAAGGCTCCCCAGGGCGCAGGAGCCGGCGACCGCCGCTGAGAAGGGGTTGCCACCGGACAGAGATCACTGCGCGATGCCGCGCATGGATCTCTTGGGTTGCGAAGCCGCAGGAGGCATGGCGGTGTACCGCGAACCACGGTTTGGTTCGCATCCACGCAGCCTCTTTCGCGTGCACCTTCCGCCGTGTCAAACCGGCCTTTTAACGTGAAGAAACGATCTCCTGCCCCTTGTCGCAGGAACTGATGTCCCGTGTCCGCGCGATGCACTGGCACTCCCGAAAGCCGGGTGCCGACGTGCCTGGGCGTGTGGCGTGCAGGACCTCGGCGAGGGGCGGGGTCGGGATGTGCCGCGTGCCCGCACAGGGACGTGGCCCATCGCTCGGGAGGGGTCGCGGGGAGCGAGTGTTCTCTTCGGCCTGTTCAGGCCTGTGCCGCAAGGCAGGGCCTTCTTTCAATCATTTCTCAGGAGTTCATCTATGGCCGTCTCTCTTCAGACACAGTTCCAGCCCACTTCCCTGGGCTTTCCCGATGAATCGTCGAATTCATCGAGCAGCGGCTCGGAAAACCCGTTGCAGCAGATCGTGATGCTGATCCTCGAGCAGGTCGTCAAGGCCCTGCAGGACAAGCTCGGCAAGGGCGACGACAAGAGCGTCGGCGGCAGCGATTCCGCTTCCGGCCCCGGCGGTGCCAAGGGTGGCGGCGGCTCCGGCCCTGAAGGGGCGATGCAACGCTTCGCCGACCTGTTCAAGAATCTCGGCGAAGCCATGGACAAGTCGGGCAACGACCAGAAGGCCAACGACTTCGCCCAGAAGCTGGCCAACGCGCTGGGCACCGACAGCAAGACGCTGGACCAGATGGACGACGGCGCGCAGAACGGCAGCTTCAATGATTTCGCCAAGGACTTCATGAAGAACCTCGAATCGCTCTCCAATGGCGGTGGCGCCGCGGGCGGCGGCAGCGCTGCAGGCGGTGGTGACAGCGTCGGTGGTGGTGGCAGTGGCGGCGGCGACAGTGTTGGCGGTGGCGGCGGCGTTGGCGGCGGCGACAGTGTCGGCGGCGGTAGCGGCGGCAATGGAAGCGGCAGCATCGGAGACCTGGCCAAGCAACTGGTGGAAGGGCTTCTCAAGGGCGATAGCAAGGCCCTGGACAACCTGCAGGGTGCCCAGAACGACAAGGGTGGCAAGGGCGAGGGGTCGCTCGACCAGCTCATGGACGTTCTCAAGCAGTTCATCGAATTGCTGCAGATGGCGCTCAAGGCCGGTGGCCAGAACTCGGCCAACGGCGGCGGCGCTGAAGGCGCGGGTGGTGCCGGCGGCAGCGGTGGCGGTAGTGGCGGAGGCGGTGCCGATGGCGCGGGCGGCGCGGGTGGTGGTGCCCCGGCCGGTGCCGGTGGCGGCGGTGCGCCCACGGGTGCTGGCGGCAGTGGCGGTGGTTCCCCCACGGATGCCGGCGGCAGCGGTGGCGGCTCTCCCGGCGTGAATGGCGCTGGCCAGGGCGATCAGATCAAGAAGCTGCTGGACGATTTCACGAAGGGCGATACCAGCGGTGTCGACAACATGGTCAACGGCAAGGGCGAGAAGGGCGAGCAGGGCCTGGAGCAGCTCAAGCAGATCCTCGAACTGCTCATGAAGCTGATCGAGACGCTGATGGGCAAGAAGTCCGGCAACGAAGGCTCCGACAAGGACGGCGGCGGCAGTGGCGGTGGGGCTTCCGGTCCTCAGGGTTCGGGCAGCGGCGGCGGTGCGCCTGCCCCCGCCGCGGCCCCGGCACCCGCGCCGGCTCCCACTCCTGCACCTGCTCCGGCACCCCAGGGTTCGGGCGGCGGTGCACCGCGCAGCTCCGGCGACAGCGGCTCTCCCGCGCCGCAAGGGGTGGATGATGGCCGTGGCACGAATGTCCAGGACAAGGGGACCACTCCACCGGCCACGGAAGAAGTGGACCCCAACCCCACCCCTACCCCCGCTCCCGCTCCCGCTCCCATTCCCGAGCCGAGCAAGACACCCACCCCCGAGCCGGAAAAGGCCCAGGCGCCCGCGCCGGCACCTCAGGGTTCGGATGCCGGAGCTCGCCGCTGATAGGCATGGGTATCCCGCCCGAAGCGGGGAACCCATGGAAAGGGTTCCCCGCCGGGCGCATTGCCATGGAGCCGTGGCCTGGCGCAGGGTCCGCGCGGACCGCCGGGTACATGGCCGATAGCGATCTTTCGAGTCCCCCGGTTTTCAGCGCGCGGACGGGGGCTGCAGTCAGCATGCCGCCTCTGGCATCCCCGGGGCGTTCGGCTGGCTGGCCGTGGTGCCGGCCCGGAGCCCGGTCATGAGGCTCTCGTCGTGCCCGGCCCTGGTGCCAACGCGGGCACTGCACGGGGCCTGCGCCATTTCTTCCCTGTCCAGATCCGAGCGATGGCCTTCGTGGCGTCCGCAGGCAGTGCACGCCGGCATGGCCGGGGCGCTGTCCCACGGAGCCTCGGGCGCTCGCCGTGCCGCCTTGCCCGGGCGCAGCCATGGCACGGCCTGCGGCAATGCGCGGTGTTCGACGGCGCGGCGAATTCGTATTGAAGGCTGCCGCGATGGTCCGTTCCATCGCTTGGTTCGCATGCCGGGCTCCTCGTTCGCTCATCTCGTCAGCCGCGTCAAACCCGCCCCGTAACGTGCGGGAACGATTCCACGCTTTCTATCGCTGGGCCGTATCCAGGAGCGCGAAAAAAAGGATCCGGGGGCAGGGAGAGAGGGGTCGGGATGTGTCGCATGCACGCGCTGCGCTGGAGTCCGCTCTGTTGCGGCCCGTGCCCGGCTGGCTACCCATCGTTTGGAAGGCGGGACGCAGGAGAGATGCGCTTTCTTCGGCCCGTTCTGGTTTCCATCGCAAGGTGGATGTTTGCTTTCAACCATTTCACAGGAGTTCATCCATGGCAGTCTCTCTTCTTCAGCAGGCACAGTTTCAGTCCAGTTCCCTGAATTTCTCCAGCAACTCCTTGAGTTCGTCGGGAAGCGGCTCGGACAACGCATTGCAGCAACTCGTGATGCTGATTCTCGAGCAGGTCTTGAAGGCCGCGCAGGACAAGCTCGGCAAAGGGGGCAATGACCTCAACAATGGCGCCACGTCCGGCCCCGGGGGCTCCAAGAGTGGCGGCAGCTCCGGCCCCGGGGGCGCTTTGCAGCAGTTCGCGGATCTGTTCAAGAACCTGGGCGAGGCCCTGGACAAGACCATCAACGACCAGAAGATGAATTCCCTCGCCCAGAAGCTGGCCAATGCGCTGGGTGTGGGCGACCAGACTTTGGATCAGCTGGGCGGCGACTCCCAGAGCGGCGGTGCGAATAGCTTCACCGACAACTTCCTGAAGAACCTCCAGTCGCAGTTCAATGGCACGAATGGCAGCAGCGGCGCGGGCGGAAGCAGTGGCGCAGGCGGCAGCGGCGATGCCGGTGGCAGCGGCGGGGTCGGGGACCTGGCCAAGCAACTCCTGGATGCCCTGCTCAGTGGCGATACGCAGGCCTTGAGCCAGTTGCTGAACGGCAAGGGCGCTCAGGGTGGCAAGGGCCAGAACTCTCTGGAGCAACTCCTGGATGTGCTGAAGCAGGTCGTGCAGTTGCTCGGGGGCTCGCCCAATGGTGGTGGCAGTTCGCCGGCCAGCGGTGCAGGCGGTGCGGGCGGCGGCAATGGTGCCGGCGGTGCAGGCAGCGCCGATGGCGGTGGTGCTCCGAGCGGTGCAGGCGGTGCTTCGGGGGCTGGTGGCGCCGGCCAGAGCGATCAGATCAAGCAATTGCTCGATGCCCTCATGAACGGCGATACCAGCGGCATCGACCAGTTGCTCAACGGCAAGGGCGACAAGGGCCAGGGTTCGCTGCAGCAGATCATGGAACTCCTCATGAAGCTGCTGGAGCTGCTGACGGGCAAGAAGCCTGGCGATGACTCGTCCGACAAGGGTGGCAGCGATAACGGTGGCGGCGCCTCCGGTCCTCAGGGTACGGGCGGCGGTGGCGGCGGAAACGGCGGCACGAAGGGTGCCGAAGGCTCCGGCGGCGGCGGTGGCGGAAGCGGCGGTACCAAGGGTGCCGAAGGCTCCGGCGGCGGTGGTGGCGGAAGCGGCGGTACCAAGGGTGCCGAAGGCTCCGGCGGCGGTGGTGGCGGAAGCGGCGGCACCAAGGGTGCCGAAGGCTCCGGCGGCGGTGGTGGCGGAAGCGGTGGTACCAAGGGTGCCGAGGGCTCCGGCGGCGGCGGTGGCGGAAGCGGCGGTACCAAGGGTGCCGAAGGCTCCGGCAGCGGTGGTGGCGGAAGCGGCGGTACCAAGGGTGCCGAAGGCTCCGGCGGTACTGCTGGCAGCAAGGGAGCGGAAGGAGCTGGAGGGACCAAGGGCTCTGGTGGCGTGAGCGGAGACACCGGGCCCAAGGGCACGGGTGGTGAGCCCATCATCAAGTCCACCAACCCCGATAAGCCTCTGAGCGATGCGCAGGTCAAACAGCTTCAGGCCGAGCTGAAGCCCGATTCGGTGGGCGCGGATGGCGTGGGTATCTATAACAAGACCCGGGTCATTCCTCCTGGCGTCGATGTGGACTTCAATGGAGCCAAGATCAAGGCCGGACCGGCCCTGGGCGATGGTGGCCAGGCCGAAGGGCAGAAGGAGCTGGTCCGCATGGAGTCCGGCTCCAAGATCTCCAACCTCGAACTCTCCGGCGCTGACGGTATCCATGCCATGGGCGACGCGAAGCTCGATCGCATCAAGTGGGCCGACGTTGGCGAGGATGCATTCACCATGAAGGGCCCGGGCAACGTGGAGGTCACGAACAGCTCGGCCTTCAATGCCAACGACAAGATCTTCCAGCTCAATGCCGGCGGCTCTTTCAAGCTGGACAACTTCACCGGCGATACCTTCGGCAAGGCCGTGCGCACCAATGGCGGCAAGGACTTCCCGATCGACATCTCGGTGACCAACTCCTCGTTCACCAATGGCAAGGAGGCCGTGGTGCGTTCCGATGCCACCAAAGCGAACATCCAGCTGAGTGGAAACACCATCACGAATACGCCGAACGATGTGATCGCGCCCCAGGAGGCCCAGGTCCAAGGCGCTGAAAATCGCGGCTGGAAGAAATACTCGGGTTGATGGGGTATGGGCCGCCGGAGGGCCTGGCGCCTTCCGGTGGCTTCAAGCCCGGATATTTCGAGCAACGCCATGGGGTACGGATGCCGTACCCCATGGCTTTTTTTCGTTGTGGCCGAGGCATGTCTGTCCAATGCGTGCCGGTCGAGACAGGCTTGTACCGGGTGGTGGCTGCGCGCACTCCGACGCCCGGCGTGAGGGCGTCCTGAAACGTGGCTGCATGGGGCGGCGCGACTCGGGGTGCGGCCGCCTCGGTGCATCAGGGGCTGTCGCCAGGTGGTCGCCAGTACGCCATCCCGCTCGCGCAGGGCGATCGCGGGTGAGAGGGCATCCCTGCGCAGAGAGGCGTGACGTGCGAAGGGTGCGCGATGGCTGCTCACGCTCAGATCGTGAACACGTTCTCAGGCAGGTGCAGAAACAGATACGCCGCGTGAAGAAGGCAGGGGGCTCCTGCCATCCTCATCGCGGCGTTGATTCCCCTGCTTATCGGGGCGGGATTGGCTTCAGCCCATCGCGCGGCTGATCCAGCGCGATGCGGCGCTGCGCCGGCGTGACCACGGCGCCGAGGGGTAGCCCAGCCCCTTGTCCGTCACGCGGTTGTTCCAGAGGTCCAGGCTGGCCAGGGTGGGGCTGCCGACCAGCGCATGGGCTCCCGCGTTGCCCACTTCGTTGCGCGCGAGGCTCAGGCGCCGCAGGTAGGGGTTGGCGGCAAACGCGCGGGCGCCCGCCGAACCGACCGCCTGGCCTTCGAGGTCGAGTTCCACGAGGGAGGTGCTGGCGGCCAGGGCGCAGGCCCCCCGTTCGCCGATGCGGACGGTGCCCGACAGCGTGTTGTTCAGCACCAGTGAAACCAGATTGCCGCAGAGCGCCAGGGCCGAGGCGCCCACGTCGCCCACCTGGCAATCGCCCGCATCCAGGAAGCGCAGCGAGGCCGATGTCGAGAGGGCCTGCGCCCCGGAATCGCCCAGGGGGTTGTGGGCGATGACCAGTGTCAGCAGGGACGGCATGCATGCGATTGCCTGCGCGCCCCCGGCACCGATGCCGTTGCGCGAGAGGCTGAGGGATCGCAGGGTGTGCATCGTGGACAGCGCCCAGGCGCCGCGGTCGCCCAGGCGGTTGCGGTGCAGCCCGAGCGTGTCGAGCGATGGGCTGCGTGCCAGCGCAAGCGCGCCGGGCTCGCCGATCTGGTTGCCATGGGCGGAGAGCGAACGCAGCCTTGGCAAACCGGCCAATGCGCGGGCTCCCTCGTCGCCGATGGCGTTGTGGTTCACCGAGAGCGACTGCAGGCTGTGCAGGCGTGCGAGCGCCTGAGCGCCCTCGGGGCCGAGGCGGTTGTCGTCCAGGTCGAGGGTGGTCAGGCTGCGGCTTTGCGCCAGTGCGGCGGCCGCCTCGGGGCCCAGGCCATTGCCGCGCGCTTCGAGGTGGGTGAGGCATGGATGGCCTGCCAGCGCCGCGAGGGCCGCGGTCGTGAGGGCGCAGCCGTTCAGGCGCAGCGCCGTGAGGGATTGCGACCGGGAAAGCGCACGCACGCTGGCATCGCCCACGGCCGTCTGGCCGATGTCCAGCGTGGCCAGGCCCGGGTGGCAGGCCAGCACTTCCGAGGCATCGGGTGCCATCGGGATGCGGCGCAGGATCAGCGTCTCCAGCGGCAGCGAGAGCAGGAGGGAGAGCCCCTTGGCCGTGATGGCGGTGCATTCGGCCAGCTCCAGCGTCTTCAGCGTCGCGGGCAGGTGCCGCAGGTCCTCGTCGGAGAAGTCCCCGCGCAGCGTGAGTCTGCGCAGGCCTTGCAGCATGTCGTCCCGGCATAGCGCGAGCAGGCCACGGGCATCGCGAACGGTGCGTTCTTCGGCGTCGAGGGCATCCGCGGCATGGTTCAGGGAGGCAGGTGTCATGAGTCTTCCATGCGAAGTGGTTATGCATCGCACGGTATGCGCAGCTCCGTGCCATGCGCACATGGAGGGCGAAGCAATCGATGGACATGCGAGCTTGCCCGTGCTTCGCCAACAGCCTGTGGCGGAGCCTTCGCCATGCCGTACGCGGCTTCGCGTGCGGCCGGTGCGCGCGCACGGCGCTTCCTAGCATGGCCCCAGCAGTTCCGACCGCCCTGGTCCCGACTGTGTCGGCACGGTGCGCGTGCATATCCGCCGCCCCCCCGGAAATTCACATGTGGGGCCCTATCACAGTGCAGGAGGAGTATGACTACAACTACAGAGTCGAGGGAGGCATTGCAGTCTCCGCAATCCAATCTTTCAACCGCACGCCGTGCCTGCGTGGAAGCCGCGCTGCGGCTCATGGGGGCGGATGATGCGTCGGTGCAGGCGTTCGGCGAGCAGGGCATGGTCATGGCGGACGGCATCTTGCTGGGCATCGCTTCCCTGTCCGACCGGGACGATGGGCGGTGGATCGCCACGGCCGTGGTGCGCCGTCCCGAGGAAGTGTCCGAGGCCCGATGGGCCGAGGCGCTGCTGCTGGCCAACGGGCAGGCCATTCTGCTGGCCGACTGGGCGTTCAGCCTGGAAGAGCGCGGGGATGGCGTGCTGATGATGCCGCTCGAGCCCGATCTGAAAGACCCGCGCATGCTGTCGGCGAACTTCGACGGCATGTTGTCGCTGTGCCTGGCCGTGGCGGCCGGCGCACAGGTCGTGGCGCTGGCCGCGAATTCGCAGGAGGAGTCCGCATGAACGCACCCGCCACCCTTTCTGAAAAACCGGCCTCCGAGCAGGAGTTCGAGGCCTCGGGCACTGTGATCGCACTGGTGCGCGAAACGGCGCTCAAGCTGGGCGCCGCGCCCGAGCAGGCCCGCGAGGCCGCGCGCACGGGCCGGTTCGAGCTGGAGAGCCACCGGGTGGGTGTCGCGGCCAATGCCGATGAAGACACCCTGTTGCTGTCCGTGGACCTGGGGGATGCCTATTTCGCAGATCCCGCGCGCAGTGCGGCCGCCCTGGCCGCCAACATGCATTTGTTCGTCAAGATCGGCGTGGTGTTCGCGCGCGGCCTGGGCGGTCCCGTGCTGGTGGGCCGCTGGCCCGCCGGGGACGTAGATGCACTCGCCAACGGAGTCCGGCAGATGGCCGCGATTGCCCAAGGCTTTGCCGTGCCCGGCCATCCCGAGGCCGCCGGCGCTCCCGCCAACACCGTGGCCGCTGTCGGGGCCAGCCAGGAGTGACACCATGACGATCAATTCCAAGCCGAACCAGCCTCCCGTCTCCAGAAGCCAGCCCCGAGCGCCTGTGCAGGGAGACGGGCAATCATCTTCGACCAGCGGAACCCACTCCCGGACGTCATCCGGCACGGGCAGCCGCAGGCACGAAATCAATCCTGATGGGCCACAACCCCGGCAGTCATCCTTGCGCCACGATGGGGGCGAGACCTCCTCGCGGCGCAGGGTATCGTTGCAGATGGGGTCATCCCCAACGCACGATGAAGCGCCTCTCCGCAAAGGCAGCAAAATCACCTCGGAGGACTACCGGCACCGAGAAGGATTTTTCGACAACATCGTCGGAGCGGATGTGTCCTCGGCTCGTAAATCGAACATGTCCGAGGAGTTCTTCGAGCTTCCCCAGGATCGTCTGCATGAGCTTCGGCAGGGCGTTGGCCGTGAATCGAACGGGTCCGAGGATCTTTTCGAGATTTCCCTGGATCGTCCTCAGGGGTCCCAGCGGGGCAATGGCGAGAACACCGTGCCTCCTCTGGAGATTTCCCAGGCAGGCCACCAGGGTGGCGAGGAGAACACCGTGCCGCCCCGGCAGAGCTGGAAGGCCATGATGAAAGCCGCGTTCTCGGATGCCGGCACTGCGGGCGGCATCGCCTTGGGGGCGGCCAAGCAGGCGGTGGGCAGCGCGGTGGCGGCCACGGGCTATGGAGCAGCCTATGGCGTCACGTCGTACTCCCGCAATTTCCTGCAGGCAGGCGGCGGTGCACTTTCCGCGGCCAAGGACCTTCTCCTGACACCCAACAAGCGCGTCATGGGCGCCATCGTCGGCCATCTGACCCACCAGGGCGTGGCGGTGGGGGTGACCACGCTGGCGCGCGAGGTGGCGGCCGAAGGCTTGCGGGCCAGCTTGCGCCACCTGCCTGCGGGGGCCTTGCTGGGCATCGAGGTGGGCATGGGCGTGACCAACTTTTCGCTGCAGATGCTTCGCCAGGCCCGCGAGCGCCGCAATCCCGATGAGGCGGCACGTGGCTTCCACGCGCTCAGCCCTGACGAATGGGCAAGAAAGACGCCTGATGAGAAGGATGCGCTGCGCGCGGAGCAGCAGAAGCATTCGAACCGGGTGACCCTGCTGCAGGTGGCATCCCTCATGACTAATGTGAGCTTAGCGATCTATGGTACGGTCAAGGGTGACAACTCCCTCGCGGCGGCCTCGATCGCCAGCGAAGCCAAGGTTCTCGCATACTCGGTAATGCGCGATGCCATCCAGTCCAAGTGGGGCATGGTAAAACTCACGCCGGAAGACCACAGCCATGGCGTCAGCGGCAGCCATCTCAACAGCGCGGGGCTGTTTTATGGCGGCGCCAATGTGGTGGCTGGATACGCCTGGGGTGGATTGCCCGGGCTGGTTTTGCCAAAGAACATCAGCACCGACAACGTGCGCGATGTCTTGCGCGGGGTGGAGGTTCCGGGGCTCTCGAAAGGCGAAGCATGGGAGGCTGTCACCAAAATGGCCATGGTCAAGTTCGGCATCAATACTGCCCTGGAAACGGCGGATTGGTTCTCGGTCACCGAGCAGGAGGCCCTGCAGTCGCACTCGCTCCAGACCTTGTCGCCCCACATCAAGGGCAACGACTTCGGCCGCTTGAAAGACCATGTGGCGGCCCGTGTCGCTATCCTCGACAGTACCAACTCCGTGGGCGACCTGGTGAGTTTCCTGACCAAGGATCTGCCGCCTGCCGTCAGCGCGCTGTTGACCAACGGGGCCGTGGGCGCATGGGCTGCCGCGAACTACAAGACCATCGGGTCCACCTGGCAGGCCGATGGCGCCGTGCGCGCCGCGGAGAACCAGCCGCGCCCGCCTGTGCGCGGTCCCGAGAACGTCTGAGGCTTGGCCGGAGGTCCTCCATGTCGACTCTTTCCGTTCTATCCGTTGCCGGCGCGGCCCGCGCCGGGCTGGGGGGCCGGATCCGCAGTGCGCTGTGGGAAGCGGCCTGGAGGCGGCGGGTCTCCCGCCTGCCGCTGGGGCCTGCCTCGGCGCTGCGGCCGCTTTCGCGGCGCCGCGCCGGGGCCGTGCCGCCGGGGCGCACCGGCGCATCCTTGCGGCACGATGGCGCGCATGCGCCAGGGGTGCAGGACGGCGCTCCGCCGTCGCCCGCGCAGCGGCTGCTGGAGCGCTTCCAGCTCTGCGAGATCGATGCCATGCAGCGCAGCCAGATGCGGCAGGTGGTGGAGTTTCTCGGTGGCCGGGGCAAGGCCCTGCGCACCGCTCCGCTGCAGGCCAACTGGAAGGCGCTGCGCGCGGCCTTCGCCGAGGAAGAGCTGCGGGAAGTCATCGTCGAGCGCACGGCCGCCATCGTGGGCATCCTGCTGCGGGCCGAGCCCGTTGGCGGCCCGCGGGTGTCCATCCTCGGCCTGCCGCGCGACGAGGCACTGGAGGCGCTGCGCCGCGGCGGCATGACGGAGGCCGACATCAGCGAGCTGCGCCGCGACATCTTCGAGCAGTTGCGGCGCGGGGGATCGACCTCGGGCGAATGGCTGCGCGCGAAGTACGAGGCCTTCGTGTCCGACGATTTCACGCGTTCCGGCGTCTATGTGTCGTATGTGCGGCTTTTCAGTCCGGCGTCCGAGGCGGACGCCATGGCCACCGTGGCGGGTGAGGCCTGAGACGGACAGACAACGGCGGCGCCTGCGCGCGTTGTCATCCAGAGGCCCCCGACGGAATCGATGCCGTCGGGGGTTTTTCTTTTGGAGACGCCCGGCATCGCGGGCGGCTGCTTCGCCAGGAAGAGGCGGGGTCTGCCGTGGCGCGTGGGCACGGCAGGGGGGCGGGAGACGGGATGCGCGCGCGGCACTGCCTGCGGGCACGGGCTCGCAGGCGCTGCCGGTGTCAGCCCGAGATGCCGGCCAGGGTATCGACGGACCGCTCGAAATCCCAGAGGTCCGAGGTGGACTGGTTCAGGAAGGCGCGGATCTCCTGGTACTTTTCCATGGCCTCGTCGGCCAGCGGATCGTTGCCGGGCTTGTATTCGCCCATCTGCACCAGGGGTTCGATCTCGTCGTACTTGGCCATGAGCTGGCGGAAGCGTCCACCGGCCTGCTGGTGGTCCTTGGGGACGATCTGCGACATGACGCGCGAGAGGCTGCCCAGCACGTCGATGGCGGGGTACTGGTTGCGCGCGGCGATCTTGCGCGAGAGGATCATGTGGCCGTCCAGAATGCCTCGCACTTCCTCCGAGATGGGGTCGTTGCCGCTCTCGTCCTCGTAGAGCACGGTGTAGAGCGCGGTGATGGAGCCGCGCGCGCCCATGCCGGCGCGCTCCAGCAGGCGAGGGATCTCGGCGAACACCGAGGGCGGGAAGCCGCGGCGCGCCGGGGGTTCGCCGGCGGCCAGGCCGATCTCGCGCTGGGCCCGCGCGAAGCGGGTGAGCGAGTCCATCATCAGCAGCACTTTCAGGCCCTGGTCGCGGTAGTACTCGGCCACGGCCGTGGCCACGTGGGCGGCTTTGGCGCGCTCGCTGGAGGACCGGTCGGACGTGGCGCACACGACCACGGAGCGGGCCATGCCTTCCTCGCCGAGGATGAATTCCACGAACTCGCGCACTTCGCGGCCGCGTTCGCCGATCAGCGCGATCACGCTGATGTCGCACTGCGTGCCGCGCGCGAGCATGCCCATCAAGGTACTCTTGCCGACGCCGGCCGGCGCGAAGATGCCCATGCGCTGCCCTTCGCCCAGGGTGATGAGGCCGTCGATGGCCTTCACGCCCGTGGGCAGGGGGTGTTCGATCATCTCGCGCTCCATCGGCGTGGGGGGCAGCGCGAACACGGGACGCGTCTCGGTGCATTCCAGCGGTCCCTTGCCGTCGATGGGCTGGCCCAGGCTGTCGATCACGCGGCCCAGCAGCTTGGGGCCCACGGGCACCGACAGCACCTCGCCCAGGCCCACGACGGCCGAGCCGCCGCGCACGCCCAGGATGGAGCCGAAGGGCGAGAGGATGCTCTGGCCGTTGGCGAAGCCGACCACCTCGGCGGCCTGCAGCAGGTCGCCGTGCTCATCGAGCACGTGGCAGAGTTCGCCGAGCTTGGCATCGAGCCCGGTCACGCGCATCAGCGTGCCGATCACCTCCACCACCTTGCCGCTGCGGCGCACGAGCGGGGCCGCGGCGACTTCGCGCTCCATCCATCGCGCGATGTTCAAGAGTTCAGTCATCGTCGTGTTCCTCGGGGGCGTCGTCTTCGCTGATGTGCCGTGCATAGGCCACGACGATGCCGTCGGCATCGTGCGGGCCATCGGCGGGATCGCTTTCACGCGGATCGGCGTCCGGCATGGCATCGAGGACCAGGGGCGGTTCGCCGCGTGGCGGGGCGTCGTCCGGGGCGGGCGGCGCGGGGTCATCGTCTCCCGCGTCGTCGCCATCGCTGTCCAGGGCCTCTTCGGCCGTGAGCGGTGCCTCCAGCGCATACCGGACGGCGCGGTCCAGCGCGCCACGCAGGCCTGCCAGCTGCACCTTCAGGCTGGTGTCGAGCCGGCCGATGTCGGCGTCGAAGACGCTGCTGCCCGGGGCGAGTGCGGCATCGGTCTCCACCTGCACGCGCGGTGCCTGGGGATCGTTCTCCAGCGCGGCCAGCGCGGCCCGGGCGGCGGGCGCATCGGCCGGGTGCACGCGCAGCCGCGCGGTGCGGGCCTCGCGCAGGGTGTCGCGCACCGTCAGCAGGGCCCGGCGCAGCAGGGCCTCGCGGGGTTCCGCATGCACCATCCGTTCCACGGCGGTGGCCACGACGGCGGCCAGGCGGCGCTCCAGCCCCGCCATGGCCTGCTCGTGCGTGGCATGCAGTTCGGCGAAGCGCGCATGCCATTCCTGGGAGGCCTCTTCCGATCCTTCGACATAGCCCCGCTCGGTCTGCATGGCGGCCTCCTCGCGGGCCTGTTCCAGCAAGATCCGGGCTTCCTCGGAGGCCTGCTCCTGGATCTCCCGTGCATCGCGGTGGGCGGTGGCGAGCAGGATCTCGGCGTCCCGCCGGGCCTGGTCCAGCAGGGCGGATTGTTCCGCGCGGGCCTCGTCCAGCAGCGTCACGGCGTCGGTGGCGGTAAGGAATTCGTGCGAGCGGAGAATGCCCCCGCTCGCGCGCAGGCTGGCTCCACGGGGCGATGACCAGATCAGCATGGGGCGCCTTTCGTGAACAGCGCTTCGAGTGCCGCCAGCCGTTCGCCAGCGGCGGTCGAGGCGCGGGGCACGCGGCGCAGCGAGGGCGCGCCGGCGCGCGAGACGGGCAGCGCCAGCCGCACCATGCGGCGCAGGCCGCGGTGGGGCCAGGCACCCATGCGGGCCAGTTCGCGGTAGCCCACCCATGACCATGCGATCGGCGGCCAGGCGGCCACGTCGCCGGGAACGGCGGGGCCGCCCTCCCGCGCGCGCAGCTGGGGGAATGCCGGGCCCAGGGCCTGCTGGAGGGCGGTGCGCGCGCCGCGCTGGACACAGCAGCGCAGCACCCCCGGGCGCCCAAGCAGCGCCAGCGCGCACAGCCGCGCCAGCAGGGCCTGGCGGTCCAGCAGCGCGAGTTGGGCGCCGAGGCTTTCGAGCTGCTCCAGCGCCGGCAGCGGTCCGCAGTGCTGCGCATACCAGGCCTGCGAGAAGGCTCCGCGCACTTCGGGTGGCAGCTCCGGCGGGGGCGGGGTGTCATCCGCGGAGCCGGCCAGGCCGACCGGCGTGCGCCAGCTCGGGTCCACCTGGGATGGCAGTGCGTCGATGCGGGCCTGCAGTTCGCAGGCCAGCCGTGCGAGATCGCGTGCCCGGCTCATGCGGCGATCCCTTCCGTGGCGGGCGTGGTGGGCAGGGCCGGCGTGGACTGCGCATCGGCCGGCTTGATCTTGCGCCGCAGCGCGGCAGGCAGCCACTGCGGCCGCTTCCAGAAGATCCAGCCGCCGGCGGCTCCCAGGGCGAGCAACAGTGCCGTGACCAGGGCGGCCCACAGGCCGGTGCGCCCGGGCTCTGGCGCCGGGGCGGGCGCGATGGGCATGCCGGGCACGAGGGTGACCGTCACGTTCTCGTAGGTCAGGCCTTCCACGCTGCGCGCGACCATGTTCTTGATGCCGGCCACCAGGCCGGCGAGGTTCGCGTTTTCACGGTACTTGATGAAGACCGAGGCGCTCGCGGGCTTGACGGTCGCGGCCAGGGGGTCGTTGTTGGGCAGCACGATGTGCACGCGCGCGGTGACCACGCCGTCGATCTGGGACAGCGTGGCTTCGAGCTGCTGGGCCACGCCGTAGATGAAGCGCACCCGCTCTTCGGTCGGCGTGGAGATGAGGCCTTCCTTCTTGAACATCTCGCCCAGCGTGACGTGCCGCTCGCGCGGCAGGCCATAGGAGCGCAGCACGGCGAGCGAGCGCACGACGTTGTCCTTTTCCACCTGCACGTTCCAGGTCTTGCCCGCGTCGGAGGTGGCCTTGCCGGCCTCGATGCCGCTCTCCAGGAGAGCTGCCACCATGTCGTTGGCGTCGGATTCCGTCTGCTTGGTATAGAGGTCGGTCTTGCAGCCCGCGAGAACCAGCAGGACCAGCAGGGGCATCAGCCACCGGCGTGCCGAGAACGCGATGCGATGGGGCAATGAGCGGTCGGGGGTCATGGCGTGGCCCTCACTGGTTGCGCATCAGGGTCTGCAGGCCGCTCTTGCTGCTCTGGGCCAGGTAGACCATGGCATGGAACTGGAACTGCATGCCGGACACGCGATACATGAGCTCGATCTGCCGGGAGGTCGTGTCGATGTCGTTCAGCCCCTCCTTCTGGGCATGCGCCAGCGCGTGCATGTCCTGAATGGTCTTGCGCATGGACTCGTCCTGGTGCATCAGCGCATTGCCGAGGGTGGAGTCGGGTGCCATTTCGGCCAGGGGCGTCTGGGGCGAGCCTTCCATCAGGCGCGCGAATTTTTCCGCCAGTGCGCTCATGGGGCTGGACGATGCCGAGCCCGGTTCGATGGCAGACGTGGGAATGACGGGCATTTGGAGGGCGTTCATGGCGGAGGTCCTGTGGGCGGTGGGTGCGCGCGCCTGGTTCAGGCGCGCAGCTGGAATACGAAGGGATTGGTCAGCGGATCCACCGGCGCGAACTTGCGCGGCTGCAGGATGGATGGCTGGGAGGTCGGTTCGGGCGCCGGGGCGGCGGGCGCCTCTTCATAGGCCGGCAGGCCGCCGTGGTGCTTCGAGCCCAGTTGCTGGACGAGGTAGAGCGCAGTGGGGTCCTTGCACCCCGACAGCACGTCATTGGCATTGGCTTCCCAGGCCGGGTCTTTCAGGAATTGCTGGCATTTGGCCATCATGGCCTTGGCCATGCCCCAGTGGGTTGGGCTGTCTTCCACGTTGCGCATCAGCCGGATGCACTCGTGGATTTCTCCCCGCTGGATGCAGATCCAGCCTTCGAGCAGATCGAGCTCCACCATTCTGGGGCGGAGCACCCGCGCGCCTTGCAGGATCTCGACCGCATCATCCGTGTGTTGGTGTTCGATCGCCTTGGTCGCCAGATTGATGAGGCCTGCGACCACTTCTCGCCGTGAGAGTTTGGGGTTCATTGCGCGATCTCCCTTGGTTGTTGATTTAGTGCGGGCGAAGGGGCTGAAGGGCTGTGGCCGAGGAGCGGAGCCGGTTCGCGCAGCGGGGGCTGCCCGGCGGTCTCCGCGCCTGCATGCACCTGGATGGCGTAGGCCGCGCAGGAGAGCGTGGCCACGGCCAGGGAAATGGCATAGGACATGAGCGTTCCTTTCTTGTGGAGAGGCTGTTCCATGCCATGTCCGGTGCGCATCAGGACGGAGCCAGACCGGACAGGCCCTTGCCCATGGCACCGATGGTCTTGGCGTTCATTTCCGCCATTTCCTTCTGGAAGTTGAGCAGGGCCTGCTTGGCCATGTTCTTCGTGCTGGCATCGGTCAATGCCTCCTGGTTCTTCATGTTCTGCTCTTG
>NZ_QLTA01000033.1 GCF_003269065.1 Paracidovorax anthurii | reverse complement strand
CGCCGATGGATGCGTAAGATGGCTGAGCACGCGGGCGTGCAGCCTGTGCGCATCAGCTTCCATACGGCCCAGCATGCCATCGTCGGTCTGCTCAACTCGGCCAGCCTCGCCACACCGGGCACGCTGCCCCAACGGCTGGATCAGTTGCTGCAACAGGCCCACTACTTCGTCCTACCGCCACGGCGACCTGAGCGAACCTACCCGCGCGAGGTCAAAAACAGAGCGCACAAGTTCCCAACGAAAAAATGCCAGTCAGCTGTTAACTGACTGGCATTGCCCTGGCGGGCTTTTTTTCATCGCCGGGCCGGCTCAGGGCGCCGCGCCGTAGCTGCGGGTGAGCGATTCGGCCACGCAGGCGGGCTTGTCGGCGCCCTCGCGCTCGATGGTGGCCTGCCAGGTCATCTGCACGCCGTCGGGCGCGGCCGGCTCGCAGGCCAGCAGTGCGAGCCGCGCGCGCAGCCGGCTGCCCACCGGCACGGGGGACATGAAGCGCACGCGGTTGAGGCCGTAGTTGACGCCCATGCGCGCGCCCTCGATGGCGAAGGCCGATTCGAAGAAGCGCGGCAGCAGCGAGAGGGTGAGGAAGCCGTGCGCGATCGGCGCGCCGAACGGCCCCTGCGCCGCGCGCTCGGGATCGACGTGGATCCACTGTCGGTCGCCCGTGGCCTCGGCGAACTGGTTCACCTGCTCCTGCGTGACGGTGATCCATTCGGTGACGGCCACCTCGCTGCCAACGCAGGCGGCCAGTTCGGAATACGACTGGAAGGTCTTTTTCATTGCCAGCGCACCCCGGGATGAAAAGCGCGCCCCTGGGGTGAGGCCATGCGCGGCGAGGGAGCGTTGGGGCTTTTTGTCATGCTGCGCACTGTAGTGCGTGCAGCGCGCGGCGGATTGCCCCGCAGGCGACAGCCGGCGCGGCCGGGCCGCATCAGTCCTGGCCCAGCCACTCGCAGATGGGTTGCCACTGCTCCAGGTCGCGCGCGACGCGGCCGGGCGCCACGTCGAACAGCGACAGGCCCTGCGCGGCCAGGTGGATGTAGTTCTGCGTGTCGCGCAGCATGCCGAGCACGGGCAGGCCCAGGCCCTCGACGAATTCCTGCAGCTTGTCGGCCGCGATGGTGCGGGAGTCCACGCGCATGCCGACGATGCCGATGCGCGTGTGCGCCGCCTGCCGGTGGGCGGCCAGTTCGTCGAGGAAGCTGCGCGTGGCGAAGATGTCGAACACGCTGGGCTGCAGCGGCACGAGCACCTTGTCGGCCAGCTTGAGCACCTCCTTGAGGGGCGCGCCGTGCAGGCCCGCCGGGGTGTCGAGCACGGCATGGGTGGCATCGCGCGGCGGGCGCGGCGCCCCGCCAGCGGGCGTGTCCCAGTCGGCGATCGGCCGCGCGGCCGCCGGCCGCAGGCTGCGCCACAGCCGCGAGGACTGCTGGGGGTCCAGGTCTCCCAGCGCCACCGTGCGGCCCTGGCTCGCGAAATAGCCGGCCACGTTCATGGCGAGGGTGGACTTGCCGACGCCCCCCTTGGGGTTGGCCACTGCGATCACGGGCATGTGCGACTCCTCGGTTACGGAACTCGTTCAGGGATGGGTGCCGATGGTAGCGCCGCGCCGCCCGGGAATACAACTTTACGTCAAATCCCTTCCATGTCGCCGTCGAATCTACATAGTCAGCTATTAAAAATATAGCAATCTCAGGCGTGCTGGCCGCCGCGCTTGACGAAGAACAGTCCCGCGCCCACGGCCATGAGCAGGCCGCCGAACAGGCGGTTCTGGTTGCGCACGGCACGCTGACTCCTGAGCAGGCGCCGCAGCGCGCTCGCGCCGGCGGCATAGCCGTGCATCACCGTGAGGTCCACCGCCACCATGGTGGCGCCCATCACCAGCAGCTGCGTCCACAGGGGCCGGGACTCGGTGATGAACTGCGGCAGCACGGCCACCATGAAGATGATCCCCTTCGGGTTGGTGGCGTTGGTGAGGAAGCCCGTGGCGCAGCGCTTGCGCCAGGAGCCGGCCGGAGCGCTGGCGCCCTCCTGCAGCGGCGAGGCGCCGCCCGCGCGCCACTGGGTGAAACCGAGATAGATGAGGTAGCAGGCGCCCAGCACCTTCACGGCGCTGAACGCGGCCTCGGAGGCCAGCAGCAGCGAGCCCACGCCCGCCCCCGCGATCACCAGCACGAGCAGCAGGCCCAGTTGCAGCCCGAGGATGGTGGCGCCCGTGCGGCGCACGCCATAGGAGAGCCCGTGGCTCATGGACAGCACGGCGCCCGAGCCGGGCGAGAGGGCGATGAGGCAGGCGGCGGCCAGGAAGGCGAGCCAGGTGTGCAGGTCCATGGGATGCGGTGGAAAAAAACGAAAGGGAAGGGCCGGCCCCGCGCTGGCGCGCGGCGGGGCAGTGGACCGATCTTAACGGTGCACAATCGGCCACGCACCGCCCGCGCGCCGGGCCCATCCCCTGCCCCATCACCTCTATCGCCTCCACGCCCGCTGTCGCGCCCATGGCCCACGCCCCTTCCTGGCTCACCTACGGATTCCTCTACCTCGGCGCCGCCGTGCTGGCGGTGCCCATCGCGCGGGCGCTCGGGCTGGGCGCGATCATCGGCTACCTCGCGGCGGGCATCGCGATCGGCCCCTGGGGCTGGGGACTCGTGAGCAACGTGCAGGACATCCTGCACTTCGCGGAGTTCGGCGTGGTGCTGATGCTGTTCCTCGTGGGGCTGGAGTTGCAGCCCAGCCGGCTCTGGAGCCTGCGCCGCCCGATCTTCGGGCTGGGCAGCGCCCAGGTGCTGGGCTGCGCGGCCCTGCTGTGGGCGGTAGCCTGGGCCTGCGGCCTGCCGTGGCGCATCGCGCTGGTGGGGGCGCTGGGGCTGGCGCTCTCCTCCACGGCGATCGCGCTGCAGGTGCTGGGCGAGCGCAACCTGCTGCGCACCGACGGCGGGCAGAAGGCGTTCTCGATCCTGCTTTTCCAGGACGTGGCCGCGATCCCGATCCTCGCGCTGCTGCCGTTGCTGGCCGCAGGTGCCGAGGGGGCCGCGGGCACGGCCCAGCCGCATTCGGCCAGCGGGCTGGCGCTGGAGGCCGCCAAGATCGTCGGCGTGGTGGGCGGCATCGTGCTGGGCGGGCGCCTGCTGCTGCGGCCGCTGCTGCGCTGGATCGCCCGCAGCCGCACACCGGAGATCTTCACCGCCGCCGCGCTGCTGCTGGTGGTGGCCACCGCCATGCTGATGCTGGCCGTGGGGCTGTCGATGGCGCTGGGCGCCTTCCTGGCCGGCGTACTGCTGGCCGAGAGCGAATACCGCCGCGAGCTGGAGACCGACCTGGAGCCCTTCAAGGGCCTGCTGCTGGGCCTGTTCTTCATGGCCGTGGGCATGAGCATCGACTTCGGCGCGCTGCTGCGCTCGCCGTGGACCATGCTGGCGCTGCTCGTCGGCTTCCTCGCGGTCAAGGCGGCGGTCATCTACGCGCTGGCGCGCGCCACGCGCATGCCCTACCAGGAACGGCCCGTGTTCACGCTGCTGCTCGCGCAGGGCGGCGAATTCGCGTTCGTGGTGTTCCAGGCCGGCGCGACGGCAGGCGCCATCCCGGGCGAGACCGCCTCGCTGCTCATCGGCGCGGTGGCGCTGTCGATGCTGCTCGGCCCGCTGCTGCTCGCGGTGCTCGACCGTGCCCTGCTGCGCCGCTACGCGCGGCTGGACGGCCGGTCCCCGCCCGCCGCCCAGGAGATCACCGAGCCGCAGGAAGCGCCGGTCATCATCGCGGGCTTCGGCCGCTACGGGCAGATCGTGGCGCGCATGATGCTGGCCCAGGGCGTGCCGGCCACCGTGCTGGACCACAGCGTGGAGATGCTGGAGGTGGCCCACACCTTCGGCTACCGCGTGTTCTACGGCGATGCCACGCGGCTCGACCTGCTGCGCATCGCGGGCGCCGGACAGGCGCGCGTGCTGGTGGTGGCGGTGGACGACACCGAGCAGTCGCTCAAGATCGTGAAAACCGCGCGCAAGCATTTCCCGCAGCTGGAGATCGTGGCCCGCGCGCGCGACGTGACGCACTGGAACGCCCTGCGCGACCTGGGCGTGACGCGCGTGGAGCGCGAGGTATTCGAGTCCAGCCTCAAGACCGCGCGCACCGTGCTGGAGGTGATGGGCCTGCCCGCCGCCGAGGCCGGGGCGCTCGCCGACCGCTTCCGCGCGCACAACATCGCCCTGGTCGACCGCATGTACCCGCACCACAAGGACCGCGCCAAGATGATCGCCGTGGCCAAGCAGGGCCGCCAGCAGCTGGTGGAGCAGATGGCCAAGGAGCGGCAGGAACGCGCGGCCGCCCCGGTAGACGTGCCCCCCGCCGGCGAGGGCTCCGGGCCGCCGGCCGGCAGCGCCTGACCCGCAGCGCCAGGGCCGCCGGCGGCCCCGGCGGCAGCGCCGCGATACTGTGCTGCAATCGCGCCGTCTGGATTCCGATCGAGCCCCCGCATGGCCCTGCCCCAACGCCCCGATGACGAAATCACGCTGCGCAAGCTGCACATCCTGCTGGCCTTCCTGGAGACCGGCAACCTGGCGCGCGCCGCGGAGGGCCTGGACATCAGCGCGGTCAGCGTGCACCGCGCACTGCATTCGCTGGAGGACGCGCTGCGCTGCCGGCTCTTTCGCCACGAGGGGCGCAACCTGCACCCCACGGATGCCGCGCACCACCTGGCCGAGGTGGCGCGCGAACTGCTGGCCACGCTGGAGCGGGGCATCCGCGCCACGCGGGCCGTGGCCGGCTATGCCTCCGACCGGCTGCGCATCGGCTCGCTCTATTCGCTGACCAGCCGCGCGGTCCCGGCCATCGTGGTGGGCATCCAGACCCGCCTGCCCGAGATCCAGACCGAGCTGGTGCTGGGCTCCAACGCCGACCTGCTGCGCAAGCTGCGCGAGGGTGCCATCGACGCCGCGCTGATGGCCGCCCCCGGCGATGCGCCGGACGTCGAGTCCGAGCCGCTGTTCGAAGACGACATCCTCTTCGCCGCGCCCGTGGACTCGCCCTACCCGCCCGGCGAGCCCGTCGATCTGGCGGCTTGCCGCAGCGAGCGCTTCGTGAGCCTCACCGAGGGCTTCGCCACCTACCAGGGTTTCATGGAAACCTTCCGCATGGCCGGCTTCACGCCCGACGTGGTGATGCAGACCGGGGACATCTTCTCGCTGATGAACCTGGTGGGCGGCGGCGTGGGCTGCACCCTGCTGCCCGGACGGGTGCGCGGCGCCCTGCCGCCCCACGTGAAGCTCATACCGCTGCAGCCGCGCTACCGCATGCGCCAGGCCATCGCCCTGCACTTCCTGCGCACCCGCGAGCGCGACCCGAACCTGCTGGCCCTGCTGGCCGTGTGCCGCGGCACCAAGGCCGCGCTGGCCTGACCCGCGCCCGGATCGTTTCGGCCAGCGGAAGGATCGCGCGCCCCCTGGCATTGATCGGCCCGGGGCGGCCCCCTATCGTCTCCACCACAACAAACGGGGCGCCGCGAAACGGCGCACCCACCACGGCAGGAGACAAGGTTCCATGACTTCCCACTGGGTATCCATTTGCGTGCTCGCAGGCATGTTCGTCGTCGCCACGGTGCTGCCCATCAACATGGGCGTGATCGCGTTCGTCGGTGCATTCCTCGTGGGCACGCTGGCGGCCGGCATGAACGCCAAGGCCATCCTGGGCGGCTTTCCGGCCGACCTGTTCCTCACGCTGGTGGGCATCACCTACCTGTTCGCGCTGGCACAGAACAACGGCACCATCGACTGGCTGGTGCGGCTGGCGGTGCGCGCGGTGCGCGGGCGCATCGCGGCCATTCCGTGGATCATGTTCCTCATCGCCGCGGCGCTCACGTCGGTGGGTGCCGTGAGCCCGGCGGCCGTGGCCATCATCGCGCCCATCGCGCTGGGCTTCGCGGCGCGCTACCGCATCAACCCGCTGCTCATGGGCCTGATGGTGATCCACGGCGCGCAAGGCGGCGGCTTCTCGCCCATCAGCATCTACGGCGGCATCACGAACAAGATCGTGGCCAAGGCCGGCCTGCCGCTCAACGAGGTCGCCACGATGGCGGCGAGCTTCGCGGTGAACCTGGCCGTGGCGCTGCTGCTGTTCTGCCTGATGGGCGGCATGCGGCTGATGCGGCAGCGGGCCGGCGCGGAGGGCGCGGACGCGGCGTTCGGGCTGCATCCGGTGGCCCACGGCCAGGGCGGCGCCCAGGCCTATGGCGATGCCGAGGGCGAATCGCTGAGCGAGGAGCGCCGCACCGCCGCCCGGCCGGGCGGCGCCGGCGATTCGCTGATGGACGCGGCCCCCGCCGCCCCCGGGGCGCAGGGCGCGCGCTGGTACCAGGCCGCCACCGTGCTCGGGCTGCTCACGCTGGCCGTGCTCACGCTGTTCTTCCGGCAGGACATCGGCTTCGTCTCGATCACCATCGGCCTGCTGCTCACGCTCATGGCGCCCCAGTTGCAGAAACGCGCGCTGGGCCAGGTGTCGTGGCCCGAGATCATGCTCATCGTGGGCGTGAGCACCTACGTGGGCGTGATGGAGAAGATGGGCACCATCGACTTCGTGGGCCACAGCGTCGCGGGGCTCACCTCGCCGCTGATGGCCGCGCTGCTGCTGTGCTTCGTGGGCGCCGTGGTGTCGGCCTTCGCCTCGTCCACCGCCGTGCTGGGCTCGCTGATCCCGCTGGCCGTGCCCTTCCTGCAGGGCGACGGCGGCGTGGGGGCGGTCGGCTTCATCGCGGCCATGGCCGTGTCCTCCACCATCGTCGACGTGAGCCCCTTCTCGACCAACGGCGCGCTGGTGCTGGCCAATGCGCGCGGCATCGACCGCGACGTGTTCTTCCGCCAGCTCATGGTCTATGGCGCCGCCGTCACGCTCATCGCCCCCGTGGCGGTGTGGCTGCTGTTCGTGGTGCTGTAGCGCCCTGCCCGCCGGCCTTCTTCCTCCACCTTTTCATTCCACAGCCATGAACCCCAGAGACTGGAACACCCGCGCCAACGACCGCGCCGCCCGGCTCGCGCGGGCCGAGCGCGCGCTGGCCGAGCGGGGCACGCCGCTGGCGGGCAAGCGGGTCGATGCGGCGGCCATCGGCACGCTGCTCGAAGCCGTGCTCGAACCCGGCGACCGCGTCTGCCTCGAAGGCAACAACCAGAAGCAGGCCGACTTCCTGGCCGACGCGCTGGTGGCGCTCGACCCCGCGCGCGTGCACCACCTGCACATGGTGCAGTCGGTGCTGGCGCTGCCGCAGCACCTGGACGTGTTCGAGAACGGCATCGCCTCGAAGCTCGACTTCAGCTTCTCGGGCCCGCAGGGCGCGCGCATCGCGCGGCTGGCCTCGGCCGGGCGCATCGAGATCGGCGCCATCCACACCTACCTGGAGCTGTTCTCGCGCTACTTCATCGACCTCACGCCCCGGGTGGCGCTGATCGCGGCGCAGGCGGCCGATGCCGAGGGCAACCTCTACACCGGGCCCAACACCGAGGACACTCCCGCCATCGTCGAGGCCACGGCCTTCTCGGGCGGCATCGTCATCGCACAGGTCAACGAGATGGTCGATGGCCGCAGCACCCCGCTGCCGCGCGTGGACATCCCGGCCGGCTGGGTGAGCTTCGTGGTGCAGGCGCCGCGCCCGCACTTCATCGAGCCGCTGTTCACGCGCGATCCGGCGCAGATCAGCGAGATCCAGGTGCTGATGGCGATGATGGCCATCAAGGGCATCTATGCCGGCTACGGCGTGCAGCGGCTGAACCACGGCATCGGCTTCGACACCGCCGCCATCGAACTGCTGCTGCCCACCTACGGCGAATCGCTGGGCCTGAAGGGCAAGATCGCCCGGCACTGGGCGCTCAACCCACACCCGGCGCTGATCCCGGCCATCGAGGCGGGCTGGGTGGAATCGGTGCACTCCTTCGGCTCCGAGCTGGGCATGGAGGACTACATCCGCGCGCGCTCCGACGTGTTCTTCACCGGCCCCGACGGCAGCCTGCGCAGCCACCGCGCGTTCTGCCAGGCCGCCGGCCACTATGCCTGCGACCTGTTCATCGGCTCCACGCTGCAGATCGACCTGCACGGCAACAGCTCCACCGCCACGCTGGGCCGGATCGCCGGCTTCGGCGGCGCGCCCAACATGGGCGCCGACGCGCGCGGGCGCCGGCACGCCAGCGCCGCCTGGCTGCAGGCCGGGCGCGAGGCGCGCGCGGGCCGCAGCGGTGCGGCCGGCACACCGCGCGGGCAAAAACTCGTGGTGCAGATGGTGGAGACCTTCCGCGAGCACATGCAGCCCGCCTTCGTCGAGCGGCTCGACGCCTGGACGCTGCAGGAGCAGACCGGCATGGACCTGCCCCCCATCATGATCTACGGCGAGGACGTGACCCACATCCTCACCGAGGAAGGCATCGCCAACCTGCTGCTGTGCCGCACCGACGAGGAACGCGAGCAGGCCATCCGCGGCGTGGCCGGCTACACCGCCGTGGGCCTGGCGCGCGACAGGCGCGCGGTGGAGAACCTGCGCGACCGCGGCGTGATCCGCCGCCCGCAGGACCTGGGCATCGACCCGCGCGAGGCCACGCGCAACCTGCTGGCCGCGCGCAGCATGCGCGACCTCGTGCGCGCCTCGGGCGGGCTCTACCAGCCGCCCCGGCGCTTCCGCAACTGGTAAGAACGTGTTCAATGTCTTTTTCGAGTCGCGCAAGTGTGTTTTCGGGAGGGGATGCAAGGCGCGGTGTGCCGCCGATAGCTCGGCTATCGGCAAACGCCGCAACGCCGCAGACCGCCCGAAAAGGCACTTGCCCTTCGGGTGGGAGCGCAATCGGGCGATTGGACGCCCCGGCTGCTTGCATGGGCGCGAGCCCATGCGGCGCATCCGAAGCATCCACTCATCCCGATTGCGCTCCGACGCGATCTCCAAAAAGGCATTGAACACGTTCTAAGGAGCCAAGAATGAGCGACATCCCCGCAGGGCTCGAAACCCTCGAATTCTCTTTCTCCGGCGGCCGGCCGGCCGGCGCCTTCCCGCCGGTGCTGGTCGGCGTGGTCGGCTCGGGCAACCTCGAAGTGCTGCTCGAAACGGCCGAGGGCGCCGGCTGCGCCGTGCGCGTGGAAACCTCGGCGCGCGGCTTCGGCCCCATCTGGCAGGCGGTGCTGGACGACTTCCACGCGCGCCACCCGCTGGCCGGCGTGCGCCTGTCGATCAACGACATGGGCGCCACGCCCGCCGTGGTGGGCCTGCGGCTCGACCAGGCCGTGGCCGCCCTGCCGGGAGCGCGGACATGAGCCTGAGCTACGCGGAATGCAGCGCGCGCGAGCGCCTGGCGCACCTGCTCGATGCCGGCAGCTTCCATGAATGGCTGCCGCCGGCCGAGCGCCTGACCAGCCCACACCTGGCGCAGCTGGGCGTGCCCTCGGCCTTCGACGACGGCGTGGCCATCGGCCGCGCCACGCTGGCGGGGCAGCCCGTCTTCGTGGCCGCGCAGGAGGGTGAATTCATGGGCGGCGGCGTGGGCGAGGTGCACGGCGCCAAGCTCACGGGCCTGCTGCGGCGCGCGCTGCGCGACCGGCCCGCGGCCGTGCTGCTGCTGGCCGAGTCGGGCGGGGTGCGGCTGCACGAGGCCAACGCGGGCCTGATCGCCGTCTCGGAGGTGATGCGCGCCGTGCTGGATGCGCGGGCCGCCGGCATTCCAGTGATCGTGCTCATCGGCGGCGCCAACGGCTGCTTCGGCGGCATGGGCATCGTGGCGCGCTGCGCCGACCACGTGGTGATGAGCGACGTGGGCCGGCTCGCCATGTCGGGCCCCGAGGTGATCGAGGCCTCGCACGGCGTGGAGGAATACGACGCGCGCGACCGCGCCCTGGTCTGGCGCACCAGCGGCGGCAAGCACCGCTGGCTCACGGGCGACTGCGATGCGCTGGTCGAAGACGACGTGGCGGCTTTCCGCGCCGCCGCCATCGACGCCCTGCGCGCCCCCGGCGGCGGGGCCCGGCCCGTGACGCTGCAGGCCCTGGAGGCCGAGCACGCGCTGCTGGCCGCGCGCATGGCCGCCCTGGAGCACCTGCCGGACGGCGCCCCGGCCGACGAGGCCACCGCGCTCTGGCAAGCCCTGGGCGTGGCCGATGCCGCCCGCGTGCCCGACCTGGACGTGGCCGCCGTGCAGGCGCTGCGCCCCGCCTGACGACCGAACGAGGAGCCCCCATGCAATGGAACACCCTGGCCGAACAGCTCTTCGGCCCCGGCCACGGCATCACGGCCGATGGCGACCTGCTCTCGGGCACGCCTGATTTCGACGGCCAGCCGCTGGCCGTGATCGGCACCACGAACCACGCGCCCATCGGCGTGCGGCTGGCGCTGGCACAGGCCCGCGTGGTGCTCGACACCGTGGCCCGCCATCCGGGCTGGCCCATCCTGCTGCTCATCGACACGCAGGGCCAGCAACTGCGCCGGCGCGACGAGCTGCTGGGCATCAACCGCGCCATGGCGCACCTGGGAATGGCCATCGACCTCGCGCGGCGGCACGGCCACCGCGTGCTCGGGCTGGTCTATGACCAGGCGCTCTCGGGCGGCTTCATCACCTCGGGGCTGATCGCCGACGCCTGCGATGCGCTGCCCGAGGCCGAGATCCGCGTGATGCGCATTCCCGCGATGGCCCGCGTGACCAAGCTGCCCGAGGCGATGCTCTCGGAGTTGTCGCAATCCAACCCCGTGTTCGCGCCCGGCGTGGACAACTACGTGGCCATGGGCGGCGTGCGCTCGCTCTGGCGGGGCGACCTGCCCACCGCGCTGCGCGAGGCCCTGGCGCAGGCCCCCACCGAGGACACGCGCGCCCGTGACGGCGCCGCGCGTGGCGGCCGCCGGCTGGCCGCCGCCGTGGCGCAGCGCGTGCTGGACGCCGCCTGAACGGGCCCTGCCGCGCCATGCCGCCCGCCGCCGTGCCCCTGCAGCGCCACCAGCTGGCCTATCTGTCCGACGCCGGCTGGCAGCGCCAGCTCGCCGCCGGCGGGGACGGTGCCATGCACGATTGCCTGGCCTACTGGTCCGCCCAGCGTCTGCCGCTCGTCGTGGCCACCCAGCCGCCCAGGCCCGCCGGCACCCTCGCGCTGGGGTTGCCCGCGCCCGGCCGCTGGGGCCGGTGCCGCCTGGCGCTGCGGGTCGCGCGCACGGAAATCCTGTATTTCGACGCGTTCCCGCCCGCGCCGCGCGCCCGGCCCCTGCTGCCGGCCGGCTCCCGTGCCGCCTGGGACCGGCTGTGCGGCGCGCTCGCCGACAGCGGCGCGCCCGCCCGCATCTACGGCAGCCACGGCTGGCAGCTCATCACCGGGCTGGACCACCTGCGCCCCGGCTCCGATGCCGACCTGTGCATCGCCGTGTCCGGCCCCGCGCAGGCCGATGCGGTGGCCGAGCGGCTGCGGGCCTTCCCCGAGGCGCCGCTGCGGCTCGACGGGGAAATCATGTTCCCCGACGGCGCCGCCGTGGCCTGGCGCGAATGGAGCGCCTGGCGCGCGGGGCGCACCGCGTCCGTGCTGGTCAAGCGCATCGGCGGGGCGCACATCGCGCACGGGGCGTTCTGGCCCGTGCGGGAAACCGCCGCGGAGGCCGCGCCATGAGCGCCGCCGCGCGGTGGCACGCGCCCTCGCCCGCGCAGGCCTGCCCTGCGCCGCAGGCCATCGGCCGCGCCGCCACGCTCGCGCTCTACGACGAGCTGGCCCTCTCGCCCAAGCCCGGGCTGGTCACGCTCACCGACAACGGCAGCCACGCCGACATGGACGCGCGCACCTTCCTGCGCAGCCTGTTCGCGCTGCGCGGCTACTTCGTGCGCATCGCCGCGCTGGGCCACGCGGGCGAGGCCTTCCCCGCGCTGGAGCGCTGCGGCATCGAGGCCGAGGCCCGCATGGCGGCGGCCACGGGCGGCGTGAACACCCACCGGGGCGCGATCTTCACGCTGGGCCTGCTGTGCGCGGCGGCCGGGGCCCTGGCGCGCGACGGCGCGCCCCTGCGGCCCGAGGCCCTGCGCGCCACGCTGCGCGAGCGCTGGGGCGCAGCGCTGGCGGCGCGCGCACAGCGAGCACCGCGGCTGCCGGGCGGCATCGCCGCGCGCCGCCATGGCCTGCGCGGCGCGGCGCAGGAGGCGGCGCTCGGCTTTCCCGTGCTGTTCGACACCGCCGTGCCCGCGCTGCGCGCCGCGCGGGCCCGCGGGCTCGGCGCCCAGCCCGCGCGGCTGGACACGCTGTTCGCCGTGATGGCCGTGCTGGACGACAGCAACCTCGTCCACCGGGGCGGCCTGCAGGGCCTGCGCCATGCCCAGGCCTGCGCGCGCGACTTCCTGGCCGCTGGCGGCGCGGCACGGCCCGGCGGGCTGGAGGCGGCGCAGGCCATCGGCCGCGATTTCGTCGCACGCCGGCTCTCGCCCGGCGGCGCGGCCGACCTGCTGGCCGCCGCCTGCTGGATCGAGCGCATCACGACGCCCGCGCGATGAGCTATGCCCTCGTGTTCTCCGGCCAGGGCCTGCAGCACCCCGGCATGCTGCCCTGGCTGGCCGACGACGGGCTGACCCGCGCGGTGAACCACCGGCTCGGCGTGCCCGGCTGGCGCGATGCACTGCACCAGGAAGACTGGGCCGCGCGCAACACCCATGCCCAGGTGCTGCTGACCGGGCTGGCCCTGGCCGCCTGGGAGCAGCTGGCCCCCCGGCTGCCCGCGCCCGCCGCCGTGGCCGGCTACAGCGTGGGCGAGCTGGCCGCCTTCAGCGCCGCCGGCCTGTTCGATGCGGCCACGGCCCTGTCGCTGGCCCAGGCCCGCGCGGAAGCGATGGACCGCTGCGCGGCCGGGCACCCCGGCGGCCTGCTGGGTGTGAGCCACCTGGCGCCCGCCGCGCTCAACGCGCTGCTGCGGGCCACCGGACTGGCGGTGGCGATCCGCAACGCACCGGACAGCGTGGTACTCGGCGGCCCTCCGCCCGCGCTGGAACAGGCCGAGGCACTGGCCGTACAGCAGGGCGGCCGCTGCACGCGCCTGCGCGTGGGCCTGGCCTCGCACACGCCCGCCCTGCAACCCGCCGCCGAGGCCTTCCGGCAGGTGCTGGAAGACGTGCCCTTCGCCCGCCCGCGCACCGCGCTGTTCAGCAATGCGGCCGACCGCATCGCCACCGCGGCGCAGGCCCGGGACGCGCTGGCCGCGCAGATCGCCCGCACCGTGCGCTGGGACGAGTGCATGGAGAACCTGCAGGCGCGCGGGGTGCGCTGCGTGCTGGAGGTGGGCCCGGGCCAGGCGCTCGCCCGGATGTGGAACACCCGCCACCCCGGCACGCCCGCCCGCGCGTGCGACGAATTCCGCAGCGCCGACTCCGTGGCCGCCTGGGTCGCGGGCCACCTGGGCGGCTGACCTGGGCGGCTGACCTGGGCGGCTGACCTGGGCGGCTGACCTGGGCGGCTGACGCATCGGCCCGTTCCGCCCCTCAGGCAGCAGGGTCGGAATCCTCGCCGTCGTCTTTACATCAATTTAAATACGAATTATTCTCAATATAATTCATGCATCTTTCTTCGCCCCGGCCGGCACACACGTGCTGCCCGTCCAGCGGCTTTTCTCTCTCGCCTCTCTCCATGGTCCACCCCCGTTTCGGCACGGCGGTCAAGCACGCCATTGCCACCGCCTTCCTGCGTCCTTTCCCGGCCCGTCCGCTGCGCTGGTGCGCGCTCACGCCCCTGGCGCTGTGCCTCTCTCAAGCGGCATTCGCCCAGGCAGGCACCGCCCCCGATTCCGGAGCCCCGGCGGTGCAGCTGCAGGAGGTGCGCATCAATGCCAGCACCGAGAAGGACGTGGGCTTCGCGCCCGTGGAGGCTCAGACCGCCGGCAAGGCCCCCATGCGCCGGCTGGAGACGCCGCAGTCGGTGAGCGTGGTGACGCGCGAGCAGATGGAATCGCGCCAGATCACCAACCTGCAGCAGGCGCTGCAGACCGTGGCCGGGGTGAGCCCCGTCAACTTCGGGCGGCGCGGCTTCGACGACATCAACATCCGGGGCTTCCGCTCCACCGAATCGGTGCTGATCGACGGCCTGGTGCAAAGCCCCGGCATGTGGACGCGCCTCACCCCGTATGGCTACGAGCGCTTCGAGGTGCTCAAGGGCGCGGCCTCGGTGCTGTACGGCCAGGTGCAGCCCGGCGGCATCGTCAACGCCGTGAGCAAGCGGCCCAAGCGCGAGGCCTTGAGCGAGGTGGGCGTCGAGGTGGGCAGCTTCGGCCAGCGCACGCTGCAGGCCGACCTGAACCGGCCGCTGAACGAATCGGGCAAGGCCGCCCTGCGCATCAACGCGCAGGTGGCCAACAGCGACGATCCGACCGACTTCGTCTACCGGCGCGACCGCTGGGTCGCCCCCTCGCTGTCGCTGGACCTGGGCGCGCAGACCGACCTGGTGCTGTTCGCCACCTACAGCACCAGCCAGTGGATGCGCCAGCAGGGCATCTCGCCCTACGGCACCGTGCTGCCCAACCCGAACGGCACGCTCTCGCGCACGCTGTTCACGGGCGACCCGGCCTTCGGCGGCTACGACGTGGAAAGCACCTCGGTGGGCTATGCGCTGGAACACCGCTTCTCGCCCCAGTTCACGCTGCGCCAGAACGTGCGATACGAAACCGAGAAGGGCACCGGCAACTTCGTCGCCAACCAGGCGCTGCAGGCCAACCGGCGCCTGCAGAACCGCAATGCCACGCGCCAGTACATGGACGACGACATCCTGGCCACCGACACCTCGCTGCTGGCCAGCTTCTCGGCCCTGGGCGTGCAGCACCGCCTGGTGACGGGGCTGGACGCGCGCACCGGGCACAGCTGGCTGGCCAACCGGCGCTGCACCATCGGCGCGCTCGACCTGTTCAATCCGGTGTACGGCATGACCGCCACCTGCCCCACGGGCTATTCGGCCGACGCGCCCGAAAAACTCACCGTGATGGGCCTGTACGCGCAGGACCAGATCAAGTTCAACCCGCAGTGGACGGCCCTGGTCGGCCTGCGCCGCGACGGGTCCACCCACGACATCAACGACCGCCTCGCCAGCCAGAAGACGCGCCAGAAGGATTCCGCCACCACCCTGTCGGCCGGGCTGGTGTATGAATTCACGCTGGGCTGGGCCGCCTACACCAGCTACGGCGAATCGTTCCTGCCGGTGGCGGGCACCACCGTGGCCGGCACGCCCTTCGTGCCGGAAACCGGCAAGCAATGGGAAGCCGGCCTGAAGTACGAGGCGCCCAACGGCCAACTCACCGGCTCGCTGGCGCTCTTCAACCTCACGCGCCGCAACGTGACCACCGCCGACCCCGTCAACACCGGCTTCAGCGTGCAGACCGGCGAGCAGCGCGCGCGCGGCGTGGAGCTGGAAGTGGGCGCCGACCTGCAGCGGAACTGGAAGCTGACCGGCGCCTACACCTACACCGACACCCAGGTCACGCGCGACAACGACACCACCCTCATCGGCCGGCCGCTCAACCTCACGCCGCGCCACACGGTTGCGGTCTGGGCCACCTACAAGGTGCCGCAGATGCCCCGGCTCACCCTGGGCGCCGGCGCCCGCTACGTGAGCGAGCAGATCGGCTCATACCCCTTCACCCTGCCCGCCTATACCGTGGCCGACCTCTCCATCGGATACTCCGGCCCCAGCTACCGCATCACGGCCGGGGTGAAGAACGTGTTCAACAAGGCCTACTACGATGGCGCGATCAATGCCAACGTGGTGTCGCCCGCCCTGCCGCGCAGCTTCAGCCTCGGACTGACTTACTTCTTCTGACACGCACGGGGCGCCCCGTGCGCCCCGCCATCCAGCACACCCTTTGCGCCATGCCCAGCCAGCGCACACTCAACCGCCTGCTCACGCTGCATTCGTGGGCCGGCATCGTCACGGGCCTGCTGCTGTGCATCGTGTGCTTCTCGGGCGCGGTGGTGGTGTTCAAGAACGAGATCGACCTGTGGGCCAACCCGTCGCTGGCGCAGCTGCCGCGCCCGGACCGGCCCGCGCCGCTGGACACCGTGCTGGAGCAGCTGCTGTCCCGCTACCCCGGCGCCACGGTGGACGCCATCGCGCTGCCCGATGCCGTCAGCCCGGCCTATTTCGCCTTCATCCGCGAGGCCGGCGCGCCCGCCGCGCAGCGCACGAAGATCGCGCTGCGGCCGGACACCGGCGCCGTCATCGGCCCGGTGGACAGCCAACTCGGCCAGTACCTGCGCATGCTGCACGTGTTCCTGTTCTTCGGGCCGCGCTGGATCGTGGGTTTCCTCGGTGTGGCGATGCTGGTGCTGATCGCCACCGGCATCGTCATCCACCGCAAGATCCTGGCCGAGCTGTTCACGCAGCGCTGGGGCCGCAGCCTGCGCGTGGTGATGTCCGACCTGCACAAGTCGGCGGGCATCTGGGGGCTGGGCTTCCACATCCTCATCGCGGCCACGGGCGCGTGGCTGGGGCTCGCGCCCCTGTTCGTGCAGGGCTGGGCCTACGTGGCCGCCGCCCCGGCGCAGCCGGCCCCGAAGCCCCTGGCCCGGCCCGCGCCCATGCCCTCGCTGGACACCCTGCATGCCGCCGCCGCCCAGGCGGTGCCGGGCCTGCGCACGCGCTATGTCTCGCTGCAGCGCTGGGGCACCAGCGCGGCCGAGGCCGAATTCACCGGCGGCATCGCGGGCCATCTGGCGAGCAACGCGCGGATCGGGTTCGACGCCGCCGGCACCCTGCGGCAGGTGCAGGACCCGCGCAACGCAGGCTTCTGGACGCTGGTGGACGGGCTCATGGAGCCGCTGCACTTCGGCGACTTCGGCGGGCTCGCGCTCAAGTGGCTGTATTTCATCCTGGGCATGACGCCGGCCTTCCTCTCGGTCTCGGGCACGCTGATCTGGCTCGATGCGCGCCGGCAGCGGCAGCGCGAGACGCGGGCCCCGGCGGCCGCCTCCTGAACGCATCCGCGCACGCACCGCCATGGCCCGTTTCTACATCGCCCTGCACGCCACCGTGCCCGCCGCGCTGCTGGCGGCCATGCTGCTGCACCTGTGGCCGCCGTCCGGCCTGGAACCGCTCGCCCTGCGCCCCGCCTGGGCCGTGTGGACCCTGATCGCCGGCTGGCTGCTGATGTCGGCGCTGCTGGCAGCCCTGGCGCAGCGCGCCACCACGCTGTGGCGGGTGGCGCTGGCGGCCGCCGGCGCGCTGCTCGCACTGGCCGGCGGCGCGGGCTGGGCGCTCGGCGCGCCGCAGGCCCCGGCCATGCTCGCCAGCATGGCCGTGCTGGGGCTGGCATGCGCCGGCACCGCGGCGTTCATCGGGCCGGACCGGGTGCAGGCGGCGCGCCCCGCGCGGGCCCCGGGCCCCGCGCACAAGGCCGGGCTGGCGCGCGCGCGGCCGTGGCGCCATCGCCTGCAGACGATGGCCGCCCACCTGCCCTTCTGGCTGGCGGGCTGCCTGGCGCTCGAATCCTTCCGGATCGCCCACCTGGCCGCCGCGGGCGCAGCACGCCCCGCGGGCATGCTGGGGCTGCTGCTGGCCTGCCTGGTCGCGCTGCCGGCGGCCACGCTGCGCCTGTGGCTGCCGCGCACCAGCGCGGTCCTGTGGGCGCTGGCCGCGCTGGCCTATGCGGGGCTTGCGGCTCGGGCCGGGCTGGCGCACTGGGCACTGGCCGCGGGCCTGTGCGCCGTCGCCGCGGCGCAGGCGATCCGCGCCCCCGTGCACGGCATGGCGGCCACGCCCTCGCGGAGCGCGGGATGAACGAGCTTCTCGGCGCCAGCGCCGCGCTGGCCTCGCTGGCGGCGCTTTGCCAATGGGCCCGCGCCGTTCCCACCCGCGCCTGGGGCGATGGCGAGGGCAGCCCCCGGGCACGCCACGGCGCCCTGGCCGCGGCACTGCTCACGCTGGCCCTGCAAGGCACGGCGGCCGTGGCGGCGGCCGGGCCGGCAGCGGGCCTGGCCCTGGTGCCCGCCGCGTGGATGGCGCTCGGCTGGGGCCTCACGCTGGCGATGAACCAGTGGCCCGAGGGCAGCCTGCGCTGGGCGCGGCGCCTGGGCGCGGCCGGCATCCTGGGGTGTGTGCTGGGCCTCGCGGCGCAGGCCCTGCGGGGCTGACGCGGCCCCGGCTTCGCTTTCCAGGGTGCGTCGGCACCCAGGGCTTTTCACCGCACTGCCCACCGTCTGCGCAGCAAGCGTTCCATCGTCACGAAAAACGTCGGCGTGATGTACAGCGTCAGCAGTTGGGAGAACACCAGCCCGCCGATGACCGCGATGCCCAGGGGTCGCCGGGACTCCGCGCCCGCCCCGATTCCGAGCGCGATCGGCAGCGTGCCGAGCATGGCGGCCAGGCTGGTCATCATGATCGGTCGAAAGCGTGTGGCGCAGGCTTCGAGCATCGCGTCGCGTGCCGGCTTCACCCCGCGGTCGCCGCCTCGCATCCGGCCCAGCGCGAAATCGACCATCATGATCCCGTTCTTCTTGACCAGCCCGACCAGGAGGATCAGGCCGACGAAGCTGAAGAGGTTCAGCTCCTGACGGAACAGCCACAGCATCAGCAAGGCACCGAACCCCGCCAGGGGCAACGCGGTCAGGATCGTCACCGGGTGGACGAAATGCTCGTACAGCACGGCCATGACCATGTAGATCAGAAGCACCGTGACGGCGAGAAGCACCGGCAAATCACGCAGGGAATCCTCAAAGGCCCGCGCCGTGCCGGCGAAGTTGCCGGACAGTTGCGGCGTCAGATGCGAGGCCGCGACCGCATGCACCGCGTTCGTCGCCTCGCCGAGCGCGACGCCGGGTGCCATGTTGAATGACAGCGTCACGGAGGGCAGGCCGCCATAGTGATTGATCGCGACCGGGCCGACATCGTCCCGGATCCGCGCGACGGCACCGAGCGGCACCATGTCGCCGCTGCGGCCCGCCAGGTAGAGCGAGCCCGGTGCGTTGATGTCCGACTGAAAGCGCTTGTCGACCTCCAGCAGCACGGGGTATTGGTCGGTCGCCCCGAAGATGAAACCCACCCGGCGCCCGCCATAGGCACTTTGCAGGGTGCTTTGGACTTGCGAGGGCGTTATGCCGAGTGCGGAAGCCTGGTCGCGCCGCAGATCGACGCGGATCTCCGGATTCCGGATCTGCAGATCGGTGTTGACGTCCTGCAATTGCGGCACGGTGGCGAGCCGCCGCATGAACGTGTCGGACGCCGGATAGAGCATATCGGTGGACGTGGCCTGCAGCACGTACTGAACCGCAGTATTCGCTGGCGGGCCGATCTCGATCGCCGGCGGGTTGCGCAGCAGCAGCTCCATGCCCTGCACCGACCTGGCCTTCTCGCGGATCTGCTGGATCACGTCATCGGCCGATTCGCTGCGCTCGCCGATCGGCTTCAAGCCGATCAGCAGCCGGCCGCTGGTGGCGAGCGTGCCGTCGCTGCCGATCACGGACATCACGGCGGCAACGTTCGGATTCTCCTGGACGATCTTCGCAATCCGGTTCTGCTGCTCCAGAAAGACCGGGTAAGGCGTGCCTTCGGCAACCCGCGTGTTGCCGTCGATCTTGCCGGAATCGACCTTCGGGATGAAACCTTTGTCCACCGCCACGTAGGCCGCGCCGGTGCCCAGCAGCACGGCGCCGGACACCAGCACCATGGCGATCTGGTGGTCCATGCACCAGGCAAGACTGCCTTCGTAGCCGCGCAGCGCGCGGGCAAAACCGGCCTCGAACCAGCGAAAGAGAAAGAACACGCTGCGCTGCGTGTTCAGGTAGCGGCTCGCGAGCATCGGCGTGAGGCTCAGCGAAACCGCTCCCGACAGCAGCACCGCGACCGCCATCGTCACGCCGAACTCCGAGAACAGCCGGCCGACGATGCCGCCCATGAACACGATCGGCAGGAACACCGCCGCGAGCGACAGGGTGATCGAGACGATCGTGAAACCGATTTCGGCCGCACCGGCAAGCGCGGCCTCTTCGCGCGACATGCCCGTCTCGAGGTGGCGAACGATGTTCTCGATCACGACGATCGCGTCGTCCACCACCAGCCCGACCGCCAGCGTCAGCGCCAGCAGCGAGACGTTGTCGAGGCTGAAGCCGAGCAGATCCATCGCCCCGAAGGTTCCGATCAGCGAAGTCGGCAGCACCAGCGCGACGATCAATGTCGCCGACAGGTTGCGCAGCAACAGCACGATCACCAGCACCACAAGCACCAACGAAACCACGAGCGTGATCTCGACATCCCGGATGCTGGACTGGATGTAGTCGCCACGGTCGTAGAGCACCTGCAGTTGCGCATCGCCCGGCAGGCTCGCGCGGATGCCGTCCAGCGCCTGCTGCGCCGCGCGCGTCACGGCCACCGTGTTGGCACCGTGCTGCCGGTGGATGTTGATCTCGATCGCGCGCTGCTGGTTGACGAACGCCGATGTCTTCACGTTCTCGACGCTGTCCACCGCACGCCCGACATCGCTCACGTGCACCGGCTCGCCGTTCTGGTAGGCCAGCACCAGCCGGCCGAACCCGGCCGCGTCGTGCAATTGGCCATCGGCCTTGACGGTGTAGGTGCGGGCGGCGCCGTCGAGCGTGCCGACAGGCGCATTGCTGTTGCCGGACTGCAATGCCGAGACGACCTGGTCGAAGCCCAGCCGGCGTGCCGCCAGCGCCCGAGGATCGACATAGACACGCACGGCATAGCGCTGCGCGCCGTTCACGTCGATCTGCCCGACGCCGCGGACGGTCTGCAGGCGCAACGCCACCCGGTCCTTGGCAAACTGATTCAGGTCCGCCAGCGGCAAAGTCTTCGAGCTCAGCGCCAGATGCATCACCGGCGCGTCGCTGGGATTCGTCTTCTTCAGCTCGGGCGGTTCGATGCCGGCGGGCAACAGCGGCTGCGCCTGCGACAGCGCGCTTTGCACGTCCTGCGCTGCGGCGTCGATGTTGCGATCGAGCTTGAACTGCAGCACGATGCGGGTCGATCCGGTGGTGCTGGTCGATGCCATCGAGTCCAGGCCTTCGACACCGGAAAAGCTTCGCTCCAGCGGCGTCGCGACGGAATTGGCCATCGTCTCCGGACTCGCGCCCGACAGATTGACGTTGACGCTGATCGTCGGGAAATCGACGTTCGGCAACTCGTTGACCGGCAGGCGGAAAAACGAGAATCCGCCGAAGATCACGAGTGCGCTCATCAGGATGGCCGTCATCACCGGCCGCCGGATGAAGATCGCGGTGAAGTTCATGGCGCACCGCTCGCGGTGGCTGCGGCGGGCGCTGCCGTGGCCGCCGGTTCCGTTTGCACCCTGCTGCCGTCCCGAAGATCGGTGGGCACGGCCGTGACGACCGTCTCGCCACCCGACAGGCCGGACGTGACGACGACACGGCCGTCGACCACCCGATCGGTCTGGACCCTGCGCACCTTCGCAGTGCCGCCTTCGACGACGTAGACGAACGCCCCACCCTGCCCCGGCTGCAATGCGCTCTCTGGCAGCACCACTGCGTCGGCATCGACCTTCAGCGTGATCCGTACCGCATAGAACTCGCCGGGCCACAGCGCCTCGTCCGCATTGGAGAAGCGCGCCTTGAGACCGATCGTGCCGGCGACGTCGTTGAGCGCGTTGTCGACGAAGACGAGTTCGCCCCTCGCACGCATTTTCTGGGTCAGGCTGTCCCGCGCCTCGACCTCCAGCCGCGCGCCCGGCGGCAGGTCCGACATCGCATCCTGCAGGCGGTGCAGGGACTCCTGAGGCAGCGCGAAGGCCACCTCGACCGGACGGATCGCATTGATGACGACGAGCGCGGTCGGGTTGTTGGCCGTGACCAGCGTGCCGGGCTTGACCAGCACGGCGCCGGCACGGCCGGAGATCGGCGCGCTGACCGTCGCATAGGTCAGCGCGATGCGGGCTTGGTCGATCAGCGTTCGCGTCGCGGCCGCGGCCGCTTCGAGCGAACGCTGGATGTTGAGGGCCGCCTCGTATTCGCGCGCGGTGACGTATTCCTTGTCGGCCAGCGGCTTGAGCCGGGCAGCGGCGTCGCGCGCGTCGTCGGCAAGCGACTTGTCGCGTACGAACTGCGCGCGCGCCTGCGCGAGCGATGCGGCGAGCGGTTGGGTTTCCAGCTCGAAAAGCTTCTGGCCCGCCACCACCCGATCGCCGTCGTGGATGAAGACGCGGCGAAGAACACCGCCAGTCTGGGGACGAATCTCGACCGAAGCCTGCGCGACCACCTTGCCGACACTTTGCAGCACGACCGGCATCGCCCGCCGCGTGACCGCCGTGACCTGCACCAGTGGCTTCGTTGGCGCTGCGGCCGCCGCCGGCTTGCGGCCGAAGAGCCACCAGGCCACGGCCGCGGCGCACGCCATCAGGCCGATGCCGAGCAGCCACGCCGTGCGATGCGATCGCCGTGCGGCAACACCGCGAGAAGGAGGAACGCCTGTGTCGTTCATGTCACCCTGCCGGCGAGGAAGTGCGAGGCACCAGGGACGAGCGCGGCGCGGGAACCGCAGGTCCGATGCTGGCGCCGACCGCATAGCCCAGCTGGACCATCGCGAGCTGGGCCTGGTAGCGTGCCTGCACGAGGCTCACGCGTGCCTGCGCCGCGGTGCTCTGTGCCGTCAGGAGTTCGAGCAGCAGGCCGACGCCGCTACGGTAGCGCTCGCGCGCGGCGTCCTCGGCGACCTGAGCGCTGCGCAGCAACGATTCGGCGCTCGCGATCGTCGCCTCGCCGCTGCTGGCAAGCTGAAAGCTCTGCCAGACCTGGAGGTCGATCGCCTGGCGCTGTTGCTCGCGCTGCGCCGTCAATGCATCCACCCGCGCACGCGCCGCCCTCGCCTGGGCACTCGCGAGCCCGCCGTCAAAGAGAGGGATGGTCAGCGTCAGAGCCACCTGCTGCGTGGCGCCGGCCAAGCCCCGACCCGACCACTGGCGGCCCACCTGTGCCGACAGCGCCAGGCTGGGCAGGCCTTGTGCCTGCGCGGCGGCAACCTCGGCTTCGCCTTGGCGTACCTGTGCGTCGAGCGCCAGCAGATCCGCGCGCGAGACGTGGGCCGCCTCCAGAAGGTCGTCGATTCGCGGAGCCGGTGGCGGCGCTTCGAAGGTGAAGTCGTCGGCGAGCAGCATGGGGGTCGTCACCGGCACGCCCACGGCATTGGCCAGATTGCCATTGGCGATGCGCGCACTCGCGCCCGCCTGGACGAGTTGCAACCGGGCCTGGCCCAGCGCCGCCTCCGCCTGTGCCGTCTCGGCGATCGTTGCAAGCCCGGCGCTGTGCCGCGCCTGGGCCACATCGAGGCTGGCATGCGCCGCATCGACACCGATCCGCAGCGCCGCTTCGAGCCGCCGCGCCCCGAGCAGGCTGTAATACGCCTGCTCGACACCGCTGACCACGGTTTGCAACTCGCGGTCGTAGCCGAGCTGGCTGGCGGCCGCCCGCCAGCGTGCCGCTTCGACACCCGCGGCACGCGCGCCGAAGTCGAACAGCACCCAGGCCAGACCCGCACTGGGCGAGAAGGTGCGCCCCGCTCCACCCGATGCCGCCGCCGCGCCCGCGGCGGCTCCCGACCCGTGGTTCAGTGCCAGCGGGGCCACGGCGCTGATGGCGGGCCGGAGCAAGGCACGGGCCGCATCCACATCGGCAAGGTCGGCAAGCGCGGATGACCAGGCCGCGCGGGTCGACGGATGGGTGCGCAACGCCAGGTCGCTGAGCGATGCGAGGGTCTGCGTGCCGGAAGCCATCGCGGCGGACGCAGGCGCATTCGGAGCCAGGCCGGCATCGACCCGCCAGAGGGTCCCTGCCGCCGGTACGTCCGCCGTGGCATCCGCCGTTCCCGCGAAGCACAACGCGCCCGTGCCGCAGCCCCATGCGATCAGGCCCCACCGCACCAGCGTGCCGCAGTGCTTGCGCGACGGCGACCTCATCGGCACCGAGCGTCCACCGCGCTCTCGGGAAAGGGAATCGGATCGTCGAGATGCACGCCATCGGCCATCGGTGAACTCCGGCGGCCTGACATGGCGCCATGGGTGTCTTCCCATTCACGTTGCATGCCATGCATGCACGCCTTTCGAATCAAGCACTTACCGATTCACGCAACGGTGCACTGGATGAACCGGGGACATGCGGTGTCCGATTTCGCGACGCTTCCAGGCCTGGCGCCGCTGGCCACCCGCCGGCCAGCGCAGCCGGGGCGGCATGGTGATTCCGCAGCGTGGCACACTGCGGCGCCACTGCCAGTCAGTGCGTTCCCTGAACGAAGCCCCACTCCGAGGAGCCCCCGATGTCCCCCACACAAAAATATTCGGCGACGCTGCGCCGGCTGCACTGGACGATGTTCGTGCTCGTCGTGCTGGCCTATGCATCCATCAACCTGCGGCGCGCCTTCGAGCGCGGCAGCGACCTGCGGCTGCTGATGGTCGAGTCGCACTTCCTGCTCGGCATGATCGTGCTGCTGCTGGTGGTGCTGCGGCTCGTGGCGCGCTGGCGCTCGCCGCAGCCGCCCATCGAGCCGCCGCTGCCCGCGCCGCTGCGCATCGGCGCCCACCTGGGGCATGCGCTGCTCTACGCCTTCCTCGTCGTGCAGCCGCTGCTGGGCATGGCCTGCCGGCTGCTCAGCGGGCGCGGCATCGGGCTGCCCTTCACCACGGCCGCCATCCCGTGGCCCACCGCGTGGGTGGACAGGGATCTCGCCACCGTGTTCGAGGAAACCCACGAGTGGCTCGGCACGGCGTTCTACTGGGTGATCGGGCTGCACATCGCGGCCGCCTTGTGGCACGCCTTCATCCGGCGGGACAACGCACTGCGCAGGATGTGGTGAGCGGCCCGCCGGCCGCGCCCGTCATACGGGTTTGCAATCAAAGAGAGAACAAGGCGCGAAGCTGCAGACAGTGCAGCAGCACGGCAAAGCGAAGCAACGCCGTTATCTTTTTGATTGCGAAGCCGTATCAATCCACGCTCGCGCCCGACTCCTTCACCACCTTGCCCCACTTCACGCTCTCCTTCTGGATGAAGTCGGCGAACTGCGCGGGCGTCTCGCCGTAGGCCTCGGCGCCCTGCTCGGCGAGCTTCTTCTTCGTGTCGGGCTGGGCCAGCACCTTGACGATGGTGGCGTTGAGCCTGGCGATCACCGGCGCGGGCGTGCCGGCCGGCGCGAACATGCCGAACCACGACGTGGCCTCGTAGCCGGGCACGCCGGCTTCGGCGATGGTGGGCACGTCGGGCAGCTCGGGCGAGCGCCTGGCCGTGGTCACGGCCAGCGGGCGCAGCTTGCCCGCGCGCACGTGCGGGATGGCCGAGGGCATGTTGTCGAACATGATGGCGATCTGGTTGCCCAGCAGGTCGCTCACGGCCGGCGCGCTGCCCTTGTAGGGCACGTGCACCATGTCCACCCGGGCCATGCTCTTGAAGAGTTCGCCCGAGAGGTGGATGGAGCTGCCGCTGCCCGACGAGCCGAAGTTCACCTTGCCCGGATTCGCCTTCGCGTAGTCGATCAGCTCCTGCACGCTCTTGAAGGGCTGGGCCGGGTTGGCGACCAGCAGGTTGGGCACGTTGGCCACGCGCGTGAGCGGCGCGAAGTCCTTGACGGGGTCGAAGGGCATCTTCCTGTAGAGCGCCGCGTTGATGGCGTGCGTGCCCACGGTGCCCATGAACAGCGTGTAGCCGTCGGCCGGCGCGCGCGCCGCCACCTGCGCGCCGATGTTGCCGCCCGCGCCGGCGCGGTTGTCCACCACCACCGACTGGCCCAGCTCCGCGCCCATACCCTGCGCGACGATGCGCGCCAGGATGTCGGTGGTGCCCCCGGCCGCGAAGGGCACGATGATGGTCACGGGCTTGTTCGGATAGGCCTGGGCGGCGGCGGGGCGCGGCAGCAGCGCGGCGGCGGCGCCGAGCGCGGCGAGGGCCAGCGCGCTGCGCACGAAGGTGCGGCGGGCGGCCGGCGCGTGAAGGGATGCGGCGCGGGAATGCGTCATGGTGCTTGTCTCCTGGAACGGCGTTGGAATAGGTATGGGGAAAAGAGGCGTGGCGCGGCGCGCTCAGGCGGGCGCCACGCCCAGCGTGGTGCCGCCGCACACGTAGAGCACCTGGCCCGTGACGAAGCCGTTCTCGGGCGCGAGGAAGAACAGCGCCGCGCGCGCCACGTCCTCGGGCGTGCCCATGCGGCCCACGGCGATGCTCCGCAGGATGCGCTCGGTCTGCGGCGCGCCCTCGGGGTTACTCCGGCGGAAGAGTTCGGTGGCGATGGGCCCCGGGCCGATGGCGTTCACGGTGATCCCGTCACGGCCCAGCTCCATGGCCAGGGTGCGCGCCATGCCGATCATGCCGGCCTTGGTAGCCGAATAGACCACCCGCTCGCCCTTGCCCAGCGCCGCGCGCGACGCCATGTTCACGATGCGCCCGTGCCCGCAGGCGCGCAACGTGGGCAGGAAGGCCTGCACCAGCAGCAGGGGCGCGCGCAGGTGCAGGCCCACCACGTCGCCCAGGTGATCGGTGGTGGCCGTGTCGATGCTGCCCGGGCGCGTGGCGCCCGCGTTGTTGACCAGCGCCGTCACGCAGTGAAGCTCGGCGATCTGCCGCGCGGCCTCGCGCGTGGCGGCCTCGTCGGTGAGATCGGCCTGGTAGGAGGTGAGCAACGGATGGCGCCAGTCGGGCAGCGCGTAGTCGAGGTTGACCACCGCGCGGTCCTGCGCGAGCAGCGCCTCGGCGATGGCGCGGCCGATGCCGTTGCTGGCGCCGGTGACGACGGCCACCGGGGTCGCGGCGGGGGTGCTCATACGCGCTCCAGGATCACGGCGATGCCCTGCCCCACGCCGATGCACATCGTGCACAGCGCGTAGCGCCCGCCGGTGGCGTGCAGCCGGTTGACGGCCGTGGTGGCCAGCCGCGCGCCGCTGGCGCCCAGCGGGTGGCCGAGCGCGATCGCGCCGCCCCAGGCGTTCACGCGTTCGTCGTCGTCTTTCAGGCCCAGTTGACGCAGCACGGCGAGGCCCTGCGCGGCGAAGGCCTCGTTGAGTTCGATCACGTCGAGCTGGTCCAGCGCGAGGCCGGTGAGCTGCAGCAGCTTCTGCGTGGCCGGCGCGGGGCCGATGCCCATCACGCGCGGCGCCACGCCGGCCACGGCCATGCCCACCACGCGGGCCTTCGGCGCCAGGCCGTGCCGGGTGGCGGTGGCTTCATCGGCCAGCAGCAGCGCGCAGGCGCCGTCGTTCACGCCGCTGGCGTTGCCGGCCGTCACGGTGCCACCCTCGCGCACCACGCCCTTGAGCCGGGCGAGCGCCTCCAGGCTGGTTTCGCGCGGGTGCTCGTCCTGGTGGACGACGACCGGGTCGCCCTTTTTCTGCGCAATCGTCACGGGCACGATCTCGCGCGCAAGGTGGCCGGCCTGCTGGGCGGCCACGGCCTTGCGCTGGCTGGCCAGGGCCATGCGGTCCTGCGCCTCGCGCTCGATGCCGTAGTCATCGGCCACGTTCTCGGCCGTCTCGGGCATGGAATCGACGCCGTACTGCGCCTTCATGAGCCGGTTGACGAAGCGCCAGCCGATGGTGGTGTCGTGCACCGCGTTGGCGCGGCTGAAGGCCGTTTCGGCTTTCGGCATCACGAAGGGCGCGCGGCTCATGCTCTCCACGCCGCCGGCGATCATCAGGCCCGCCTCGCCCGCCCGGATGGCGCGCGCGGCCGAGCCCACGGCGTCCAGCCCCGAGCCGCAGAGGCGGTTGATGGTGGCGCCGGGCACCTCGACGGGCAGGCCGGCCAGCAGCGCGCTCATGCGGGCCACGTTGCGGTTGTCCTCGCCGGCCTGGTTGGCGCAGCCGTAGAGCACGTCGGCCACGGCGGCCCAGTCCACGCCGGGGTTTCGCGCCATCAGCGCCTGGATCGGGATCGCGCCCAGGTCGTCGGTGCGCACGCCGGAGAGCGCGCCGCCGTAGCGGCCGAAGGGCGTGCGGACGGCGTCGCAGATGAAGGCTTGGGGGGAAAGGGTCATGGAAGAGGTCTCCAGGGAATTCAGGCCGCGCGGATGGGCAGGCCCGCGAGGCGTTCGAGTTCGGCCAGCTCCAGGCCGGGCACCGCGTCGATGAGCACGAGGCCCTCCGGCGTGCAGGCCAGCGTGGCCAGGTCGGTGTAGATGCGCTTCACGCAGCCGATGCCGGTGAGCGGGTAGGTGCACTGCGCCACGATCTTGCTGGCGCCCTGCTTGGTGAGCAGGTCCATCATCACCCACGTCTGCTTGGCGCCGATGGCGAGGTCCATCGCGCCGCCCACGGCCGGGATGGCGCCGGGCTCGCCGGTGCTCCAGTTGGCGAGATCGCCCGTGGCCGACACCTGGAAAGCGCCCAGCACGCAGATGTCCAGATGCCCGCCGCGCATCATCGCGAAGCTGTCGGCATGGTGGAAGAACGCACCGCCCGGCAGCAGCGTGACGGGCTGCTTGCCGGCATTGATGAGGTCGTAGTCCTCCTCGCCCGCCGCCGGCGCCGGGCCCATGCCCAGGATGCCGTTCTCGCTCTGCAGGATGACTTCGCGGCCCGCGGGGATGTGGTTGGCCACCAGCGTCGGCTGGCCGATGCCCAGGTTCACGCAGGCGCCGTCGTGGATGTCCTGCGCCACGCGGCGGGCCAATTCGTCTTTGCTACGTTTTTGATAGCTACTCATTCAGTGTCCTTGGCGACATGGAGCGGATTTCATGCCGATTTCCTGAAACCACCGGCCTGGGTGGCCACCCGGTCGATCCGCACGATGCGGCTCACGTGGATGCCGGGCGTCACGATGGCCTCGGGGTCCAGCGCGCCCAGCTCCACCACCTCGTGCACCGTGGCCACCGTGCACCGCGCGGCCGTGGCCATCACCGGGCCGAAGTTGCGCGCCGACATGCGGTAGGTGAGGTTGCCCCAGCGGTCGCCGCGCTCGGCCTTGATGAGCGCCACGTCGCCGTGGATGGGGTACTCCAGCACGTAGTGGCGGCCGCCGATCTCGCGCGTCTCCTTGCCCCGGGCCAGCTCGGTGCCGTAGCCCGTGGGGCAGAAGAACGCGCCGATGCCCGCGCCGGCCGCGCGCAGGCGCTCGGCCAGGTTGCCCTGGGGCACCAGCTCCAGCTCCAGCTGGCCGCTGCGGTAGAGCCCGTCGAAGACGTGGCTGTCCACCTGCCGGGGAAAGCTGCAGATGATCTTGCGCACCCGCCCCGCCTTGAGCAGCGCCGCCAACCCCGTATCGCCGTTGCCGGCGTTGTTGTTCACCACGGTGAGGTCGCGCGCGCCCTGGGCGATCAGCCCGTCGATCAGCTCGCCCGGAATGCCCGCCGTGCCGAAGCCGCCGATCAGCACCGTGGCACCATCCTTCACGCCCGCGAGGGCCTCGGCCACCGAACCGGCCACCTTGTCGATCATGGAAAGAACCCTTCGTCCCGAACCACCACGGCCACTGCGAACGTGGCATGATTGTTCGTATATAGAACATTTGTTCGATTAAAGAATCATACCGCCGTGCCCATGGAAACCGATCCCCCCCTCCAGGAAAACCCCGATGCCGGCGAAGGCCCCGGTGCGCCCGCCGCGCCACGCCCCGGCGACAGCTATGTGCAATCGTTCGCGCGCGGGCTGGCCGTGATCCGCTCCTTCAGCGCCGCCGCGCCGCAGCAGACGCTGAGCGAGGTGGCCGCCGCCGCCGGCCTCACCCGCGCGGGCGCGCGCCGCATCCTGCTCACGCTGCAGACGCTGGGCTACGTGGAGAGCGACGGGCGCCTCTTTCGCCTCACGCCGCGCATCCTCGACCTGGGCTTCGCCTACCTGTCGTCCACCCCCATCTGGGACCTGGCCGAGCCCGCCATGGAAGCGCTGGCGGACCGGGTGCGCGAGTCGTGCTCCGCCGCCGTGCTGGACGGGCACGACATCGTCTACGTGCTGCGCGTGCACACCCACAAGATCATGAGCACCAACCTGGGCGTGGGCTCGCGCCTGCCGGCGTTCTGGACGTCGATGGGCCGCATGCTGCTCGCCGACCTGCCCGGGGACCGGCTCGCCGCGCTGCTGCGCGAGCTGCCGCGCCGGCGCTTCACGCCGCACACGGTGCTGGACGACGCCGGGCTGCTCCAGCGCGTGGGCGAGGCGCGCGAACAGGGCTGGTGCCTCATCGACCAGGAGCTGGAGGAAGGCCTGATCTCCATCGCCGCGCCGCTGCGCGACCGCGCGGGCCGCACCGTGGCCGCGCTCAACATCAGCGGCCAGGCCAACCGCACCAGTGCCGCAGTGATGCAGCGCGAGCTGCTGCCGGAGCTGCTGCAGGCGGCGCAATCCATCTCGCGCCTGCTGCGCACCCGGCGCGGCTGAGAACGTGTTCACGATTGTGCTCACGCCCCCTTCGCGAGGGGGTCGCTACCACAGGGCCGGCCGCCAAAAACGCCGGCGCGACAGCCGCCTTCGCTGAGCGCCCCATTGCTTCGCCCCTGATTCGGTCCTCTTTCGTCGACATGCAAAAAATACATTCACCTTGATGAAAGAGATACCGCTATGGGCATCACAACCGCCTCCCAGGAATCGTATTCCCACTCTCCGGAAGCCGTCGCTTGGCTGCGCGAAGCCGCCCTGCACTTCAGCGACCCGGACACTGCGGAGTCGTTCGCGAACGCGCGCCCCGTCCAGCAGGACGGCATCACCTTCTCCCCCCTGCTGATCCACGAAAAGCCCGAGGAACGCTGGGCCCTGGTGGCCTCGCAGCCCCGGCCGATCGGCGTGGCCGAACCCGTATGGACCACCTTGCTGCTGCACCTCAATGCAACGGCCATGGCCGCCGGGCCGTTCGGTATCGGAATGGATGCGACCGGCAGGGCCGTGGTCGTGTACGGCGTGCCCGGCGCCCACGCTGGAGACGCATCGGGACTGGCCCAGGATCTTTTCCAGCTCAGCTACTTCAGCGGGCTGCTGCGCGAGAGCGCGGTGGCGGTCCAGGGCCATCTGCCCGAAATGATCGACGCCCATGCCCGGCGCCAGGGCGCGCCCCAGGACACCCCGCCGGCCGACACCGCCGACGCCGCTCCGCCGCTGCCGGCCGGCATGGCCGCCGCGGTGCAGTCGCAGATCGACGCACGCTGGCACAAGCCCCTGCTGGAGCAGGCCTTCCAGGAGCTGGGGGTCGCTTCCGCCGATACCCATGACCTCCCGCTGAGCGACAGCGTGCGGATCGGCACGGCGCACGTGCAGATCGTGGCCTGCGGCGACGGCCACACGCTGCTGCTGTCGGCCCTGGTGGACCGGCCGCTGGCCGACGGGCCCACGCGGCTCGCGGCACTCCAGGCCAACGTGGAGCTGATGCTCATCGCCGGCTGCAGCCTGAGCATGACCCCGGAAGGCACCCTGCTGCAAACGCGCTGGGACGCCACGGGCCTGGATGGCGGCGATCTGGCCGCCCAGCTCGACGGCTTCGCCGCACTCGCCGCCAGCATGGACGGCAGCCACGCACCGGCGCCGGTGCACTGATCCCCAGATACCAGGAGTTCCCCATGGTCAAGAGCACCACGTCCAAGCCGCTTACCTCCTCGCCGCAGCATCTGCTGTCCTCGCCCGGCGGCACCCGCATGCAGACCAGCAGCCAGCCGACATCGCCCCTCCACAAGCAGGGCAGCCAGCGCATGCCGGAGTCGGAGCTGCCGCAGATGGCGCGGCAAGGCTCCACCGCCTCCACGTCGACCAGCCGGCCCCCGCGCAACAGCGCGCCCTCATCCCATCCCGGCGAAATCTCCCTGCGCTTTGGGATGGCCGAAGTCAACACCAGCGGCCGCCGCGGCTCCAGCGCCGATTCCAGCGCCAGATTCAGTATCAGTCTCGATCACCCGCCCGCTGCCGAGCCTCATGTCAACACCAGCGGCCACCGCAGCTCCAGCGCCGGCTCCAGCTCCAGATTCAGTATCAGTCTCGATCACCCGCCCGCTGCCGGGACCCAGGTCGATCTCGAAGCCGGCCATGGCGTACCGGCGCAGGCAGAGGAAACACCCGCGCCCGGCGCAGGCGCACGGCTCTGGAGGAAAGGCAAGCAACTGGCCTCCGGCGCCAAGGATTTCGCCCAGGGGTCGATGACCCAGATCAAGGACACCGCCACCGCAGGCGCCACGTATGCCAAGGACAAAGCCGTGGCGGGTGGGCAGTACGCCTCGGAGAAGATCGCCCAGGGCTACCACTACACGGCGGACAAGGCCACCCATGGATGGAATGCCACCAGCGCCTTCACGCGGCGCACCGCGCAGGATCTGATCGGCGACCGGCTGCCCAGCCGCGCGGCGGCGGGCGCCTTCGCCGGGCACACGCTGCAGCAGCTGCTGACCTGCGGGATTCCCACCTTCTCCCGCGAATACGCGATGCTGCAGATCTACCGGGGCATCGTGAACTCCAAGTTCGCCCAGGACAACCCGTTCGCCATCGTCGGCATGCAGGCCGTCATCTCGACGATGGCCGTCGTGGCGCACGCCAAGCTGCGGCATGCCCGCATGGACCGCGATCAAGCGGCCGCGGTCAAGGGCCACTTCGGGCTCACCAACGACCAGTGGAGAGACATGCCCAATAACGACAGGCTGAAGTTGCTCGCCGTGCAACAGGCGGACTCGCGCCGCGTGACGGCCAACCAGGTCATGGCCGAAGTGGGCAACCTCACCATGAGCACGATCGCCGCCGCCGAAGGAGACCCCACGGTGGCCGCCCGGGTACTGGCCACCCAGATTCGCAACGTCATCTACGCAGGCATGCGCGAACTGATGCAGGCCAGCATCAAGTTCGTCAACGTCGAGGGGCCCGGAACGAGTGGCGTCAACAACGCCAACATGAGCTCCATGGCCGCCGTATACACCCTGATGACGATGGGCGCGAGCACGGCCTCGGATGGCGTGGTCTCAGCCGTGCTGAATGCACGCTCCGTGGGCCTCAACGGACTGCAGTTCCAGACAGTCGACTCGAACAACCCCGTGAACGACCCTCAACTGCACAACGCGGCCCTGGTGGCCTTGATCCGTGGTCTGTTCAACACGTCGGTGGAAGTGATCGACGCAGGCCTGGGCAAGCACTATGAAACCAAGCAGGTGGGCGCGCAGCAGGTCTGGAACTCCGGCAACAAGCTTCCCATGACAGACCACGACCGCGTCTTCGACCACTCCGTCGCGCGGTTCTCCTGGAACCAGTTTGCGGGCATGGCCAACCTCGCGGTACAGCAGATCGCCACAGCCTCCGGCCTCCGCGACAAAGCCCCGAACCTCACCTCGTTCCTTGGAGTCGCCACGACGGCCGCAGCGTTCGGCCTCGCCTACCGCAACACGAACCAGACCTACCAGGCCCACGCGAGGGTGCGCTCCGCCGTGGCCAACCCCCCGGCCATCGCGCCGCCTCCGGGCGACGGGCAGCAGCCCGTGCAGACCGCGCAGCCGCACACCACCCAGGTCACGCGCCGCGGCGGCGTGACGATCAAAGAGATCACGGAGGATGTGGAAGCTCCCGTGCAGCTGCAGGAGGAAAGCCGGCGCAACGTCTGAAACAGGAGCGCCATCCGGGAGGGAACAGGGTATGAAGCCGCGGGCGGTGCCGCCGGCACGGCCTGCGGCGAAGCAACGTGGCGGTCTCCCGGAAGGCGGAGCCGCACGAATCCGGTCTGCGGAAAACACGGATCGCCCCTTGGCGACAGTCCGGCGCGCGCCGCCGTAGCGACCGAAGGGCGTGCGGACGGCGTCGCAGATGAAGGCTTAGGGGGAGAGGGTCATGGAAGAGGTCTCCGGGGGATTCAGGCCGCGCGGATGGGCAGGCCCGCGAGGCGTTCGAGTTCGGCCAGCTCCAGGCCGGGCACCGCGTCGATGAGCACGAGGCCCTCCGGCGTGCAGGCCAGCGTGGCCAGGTCGATATAGATGCGCTTCACGCAGCCGATGCCGGTGAGCGGGTAGGTGCACTGCGCCACATCGACAATCTCTCCGGCTCCCTCCCGGGTTTCTCGGGCCCGCTGGACACCAACAAGGTGTCCCGGCGGCAGCAGATCGACCAGATCAGCATCGCCTCCTCGACCCACTCGGGGATTTCCGTCGTGTCGAACACCACGCACCCGATGTACACGGCGGCGCCCCCTGGAGACATCGAGGCGCCCCCTCCAGGCGACACGCAGCCGCCGGAACCGCCGACCTGGGGCGATACCTTCAAGGCCATGCGCGCCACCCTGGGCCAGCGCTCAGCGACCTATTTCGGCGCGCATGCCGGCGCATGGCTCCTGCAGACGGCCTCCGTGGCCATCCTTGCGGGATCGCGCAACGGCGACGTGTCGCGGGAGGCCATCGCCAACCTGTCCAACCTCGTGGGCGGTTCATCCAGCGCGGTGCTGAAGGAAGCCATCGGCGAGACCATGAAGACCATGCCCCGGCTGGGTGATGCCATCCTGCTGCCCAGCGAAACGGTCCTGCAGCGCGAGGGCCCCCGCGTGATGGCGGGCTTCAACGACATGTGGACGGCCATCGCCGCCGCCATGACCAACGTGGCGGTGAATGCGGAGCTCCGCCCCCTGGTCGAGAAATCGCTCACGGACCGCGGTGTCTCGCCCGAACTGGCCCTGCCGATCTCCATGATGGTCAGCGCCCTCGCGCAGCGCGCGATCAGCGCCACCGCCGACACGGTGTCCGACCTGACCAGCACCTTGGTGAAGTCCTTCCTCCCGGGAGCGACGGCCGGCAACGTGGTGAACGAGCAGATCGACAAGCAGACCATGATGGGCGGCATCACGGCACGCGGGCTCCTGAATTTCGGGCTCACGCTGCCGCTCGGGCCGCTGATCACGCTGCGCAAGGTGATGTCCGGCAACGACAACGACTACCAGCGGTCCGCGGCCTCCAACGCCATGGCCTGGACCAGCCTGAACGGCTGGATCGTGGCCAAGGCCCACCTCTCCGCCCTCTACAAGTCGCTCTCGAAACCGGCGGAGGCGCCCCCGGCAGGGGGAGACGTGGAACTGGCCCCGCAGCACGCCACCCAGGCCCAGCCCCATATCCACCTGGATCCCGTGACCGAGCAGGACGAGACCAACAGCGCGGAAAGCAGCGAACACGGCAACGAACGGAAAACCTGACCGCCGCCGGCCCCATGATCGCCGCGCGCCCCTTCCGGGGCGCGCGGCGGAATAGGGCAAACCACCAGCAGGAGTGGTCCGGAACGCCACCCTGCCGTGCTACCCTGCACGCCATCATGTTCCACCCCACGCAAGCCGATGTGCGGCGCTTTTTTTGCGCCGTGCACGCGAAAGCCCGGGCGGGCCAGCCCATGGAAGCCATCGAGACGCTGGCCAGCCTCTGGATCGCCGAGCACCCCGAATACCACGCCGAACTGGCCGACGTGGACGCGGCCCTTGCCCGCAACTACGACGAAACGCCCGACCGCGCCAACCCCTTCCTGCACCTCTCGATGCACCTCTCGATCAGCGAGCAGTGCAGCATCGACCAGCCGCGCGGCATCCGGCAGGCGGTGGAACTGCTCGCCGCGCGCCTGGGCTCGCTGCAGGACGCGCACCACGCCGCCATGGAATGCCTGGGCCGGATGCTCTGGGAAAGCCAGCGCTCAGGCCACCCTCCCGATGGGGACGCCTACGTCGCCTGCGTGCAGCGCCGCGCCACGCGGGATTGACCCCGCAGCACGCCGGCCACGACAGAAAAACCAGAACCCCCATGTTCGACAAGCGGCGCACCCCATGACCTCCCACCCTCTGGCACGCACGCGCTGCTGCGCGGCCCGGCGAGGCTGACGTGCGCATCCGGGGGCAGCTCTCGCTGCGCACCGCGATCGCCGTGCCGTTCGCGGCGCTGTTCATCGGCACCGTGGCGCTGCAAGCCGTCACGCAGCACCGGCAGATCGAGGCGATCATCGACCAGGAAAGCGTGCGCCTGCTGGACGCGGTGACCCACACCGCCAGCGAGCGGCTCACCTACTTCCTGGCGACGCCCTTCCAGATGCAGCGCGGCGCCGCCGACGCGATCGGCCGCCACGGCCTCTACCGCGCGGGCGACATGCGCCCGGTCCACGAATACATGCGCGCGGTGCTCGACGCGCTCTACACGGAAGAGCAGCAGGTCAGCCTGCTCGGCTTCGGCGCCCGCGACGGCGCCTATACCGGCATCCGGCGCGACGACGACGGGCTGCGGCTCGTGCTCAAGGACCGCACCACCCAGGACCTGCTCCAGGTGCACGGCACGGGCGACGCGCGCGACACGGTGATCACCTCCGTGCCGGGCTACGACCCCCGCGTGCGGCCCTGGTATGCGCCAGTGGAGCAGTCCGGGCGGCCCATGTGGTCGCCCATCTACACCACGGCGGGCGATCGCGGCGACGTGATCGTCGCCGCCTCTTCCCCGGTCATCGCCGACGGGCAGTTCGTCGGCGTGGTGCAGGCCGAAGTGCGGCTCGACACGCTGCACCGCTTCCTGCGCGAGGAGCCGCTGCTGGGCAAGGGCCAGATCTTCGTGCTCGATGCCGATGACCGGCTCGTCGCCCAGTCCGATCCGGGCAGCGTGCTCCTGGCGCGCGCGCCGGACAGCCCGCAGCACGAGCGCAGGCTGGGCACCCAGAGCCCCAGCGCCGCCATCCGGGCGGCCGCGCAGGGCCTGCCCTCCGCGGCCCAGGGCGGCGGCGCGGCGGCGTTTTCCTACCGCGTGGGGCAGGACCGCTACTTCGCGCGCGTGACGCCCTTCACCAATGTGGCCGGCATCCACTGGCGCATCGTCGTCGCGCTGCCCGAATCCGACCTGCTGGGCGACACGCGCGAGGTCTCGCGGCGCCTGCTGCTCGCCACGGCCGCCGTGGCCGCGCTGGGGCTGCTGCTGGGCCTCTGGTCGGTGCGCAGGATCGCCCGCTCCATCCTCATGACGGCCAACGCCGCCAAGCGCATGGCGCGCGGCGACTGGGGCACCGAACTGCGCATCGCCAGCCCGCTGCGCGAGACCACGGTGCTGGTCAAGGCGTTCAACGACATGGCCGGACGGCTGCGCCACTCCTTCCAGCAGCTGCACGAACAGCTCCTGGGCGACCCGCTCACGGGACTGCTCACGCGGCGCGGCCTGCTGGAGAAGGCCGACTGGGAGCAGCCGCGCCGCGCGGTGCTGGCGCTGACGGGCCTGGACGCGTTCCGGGCCGTGAACGACAGCATGGGCCTGGACACGGGCGACCGGCTGCTGCAGGCCATCGCCGCGCGCCTGCGGGTCGCCCTGCCCGCCTCGGCCCTCGTGGCGCGGCTCGGAGGCGATGAATTCGCGCTGCTGTACCTGGATGCGGATGCCGCCTCCCCGCAGGCCATCGGCAAGGCCGTGCAGGAGCTGTTCGCGGCGCCGTTCTCGGTGGGCGCCGACGAGGTGCTGCTGCCCGCGTCCATCGGGCTGGTGGCGGGCACGCTGTCCAGCGAGCACCTCGCGGAATGGCTGCGCAACGCGAGCATCGCCCTGGGCGAAGCCAAGCGGCTCGGGCGCAGCCAGTGCGTGGCGTTCGAGTCCGCGATGATGGAGCGCTCCATGGAGCGCGCGCGCCTGGCCATCGAGCTTCGGCAGGCGCTCGACAAGGGCCAGTTCCTCGTGCACTACCAGCCCGTGGTGGACCTGCCCACGGGCCGGACCATCGGAGCGGAAGCGCTGCTGCGCTGGAACAGCCCGGCGCGGGGCATGGTGTCGCCGGGCGTGTTCATTCCGGTGGCCGAGGAATCCGACCTGATCCTCGGCCTGGGCGAATGGGTGCTGCGCACGGCCACGCACGCCATCGCGCGGCAGATACCGCACCTGCCCGCCGATTTCGACATCCACGTGAACGTATCCGCGCGCCAGCTGATCCAGTCCGACTTCCAGGACACCCTGCGCCAGATCCTCGACGAGAGCGGCCTGCCGCCGCACCACCTCACGCTGGAGCTGACCGAATCGGTGCTGCTGGAGGACGACGGCGTCACCCGCGCGCGCCTGGCCTCCATCCGCGCGCAGGGCGTGAAGATCGCCATCGACGATTTCGGCACGGGCTATTCATCGCTCGCCTACCTGGGCCGCCTGCCCTTCGACTGCATCAAGGTGGACCAGCGCTTCGTGCGCAACCTGCTGCACTCGCCGCAGGACGAGGCCATCGTCACCGCCGTGCTCAGCATGGCCAAGGGCTTCGCCGTCACCGTGGTGGCCGAGGGCGTGGAAACCGAGGCCGAGGCCGCCCGCCTGCGCGCCATGGGCTGCGCGCATGCGCAGGGCTACTTCTTCGGCCGGCCCGCGCCGCTGGAACAGATCGACCTGCCAACCACGCGCTGACACGGGTTTGCCATCAACCCGCGCGCGGGGCGGCGCTCCGTGCACAGCCGCCTCGTGCGGCGGCACCTCCCATCCCGGAAATGGCTGCGCTGCATTGCCGTGCCCCACACAGGCACCACGGCCGGCTGCTTTGCGGATGGCCCTTTCCTGGAAGGCCAAGCACCGATTCATAACTATCGGTTATGCGCTGTATTCAGAAAATTTAATAAAAATTAAGACGAATTCATTCCAGGAATCACACAGCGCCTCAAGAATGGACCGACTCGCACAAGACGAGGGAGGGGGCAGGCAAATGTCTGCCGAGTGAGGATCTGCGTGGCGCGCCCGGGATGGGCGCGCCCGTTCGCCAATACAACGAGAAGCCGGTGCCGACAAAAAGCCACCACCATTCGACCGCCCGCAAGCCAGGGGCGGTCGCCCGTTGCCGCCGCAACGGGATCGCGCCCCTGCGGCGCCAACGCCTGCCGGCCAGCCCTGGCCCGGGCGCCTTCCCCCATTTCCACGCACCACCCGCCGCCGCCATTGGCGCCGCGTCCCGCATCCGCGCGCAGGCCCCCCGGTCCTGCCGCGGTATCTCCGCCAGAGCAACCACGCCTTGAATCAGAGGGAATCCGCATGAGCAACGATCCGTTCACCCAGATCATCAACCAGGTCCTGCAAGGGCTCGTCTCGCAACTGAACCGCGAGATCAAGCCGGCCATCACCGGCGCGGGCTACGACCCCTACCAGAACGTCGCCTCCGGCTCGACCAGCATCGGGATCGGCTCCGCCTCGTATTCGGTGACGGACCTGACCGGCATTTCCTCGCTGCAGATCCAGGACATGGTGGTCAGCAACCTCAACGCGTCCGGCACCAATCTCTCGGGCACCCTGAACTTTCACGCGCAGCTCACCAGTTCCCTCTCGGCCCAGGCGAGCGGCTCCGTGCGCGTGCTGTTCGTACACCCCGGCATCTCCGGCAACATCCGCATCGACAACCCGACCATCGCCGGCAGCGCCCAGTTCCAGGCCAGCACCTCGGGCGGGAAGCTGTGCCTCAACAGCATCTCCGGCATGAGCGCGAATTTCAACTACGGCAACGCCTCGATCTGGATCAACGACCTCGGCCCGCTCAACTACCTGCTGCAGCCCGTGGAGAACCTGATCCTGGATGCCGCCAAGGGCGCCATCCGGTCCCTGATCTCATCGCAGGTCAACGACATCGTCAGCCAGCAGCTGAACAAGCTGCTGCCGCAGTGCGTGTCCTTCCCATGAAGCTGAGGATCGAGCCGCTGGCGCGCACCACGCGGCGCATCGGCCCGGTGCGCGCCGGCGCCCTCGCCGCGCAGGCCAGCGACGAGCAGCAGCTGCAACTGGCGCTGGAGCCGCAACTGCGCTCCAACTGGTGCTGGGCCGCGGTCACCTGCGCCGTCGCCGCCCATTACGGCGACACCTCGTGGCAGCAGGACACGCTGGCCTGGCGCATCCTGGCCCCGGACGACGTGCGCCCCGACAGCGCCCCGCCGCCCAGCCTGCTGCAGGAAGAGCGCTTCAACCAGCAGGCCGCCATGGAACGCACGCTGCGCTACGTGAACTGCCTGGCCGGCTGGAGCAGCGGGCGCCCCCCCTTCCGCCGCCTGATGCGCGAGCTGGAAGAAGGCCGCCCGATGGCGGTCGCCATCCGCTGGCAGGCCGGGCCGCAGCACTACGTGCTCGTGGACGGCTACTGCCGCACGCGGCGCGCGATCTCCGTCGCCGACCCGCAGTGCGGCCGTGCCCTGGTCGATTTCGACGACTTCCCCCAGCACTACCGCCATGGCGGCGAGTGGATGGAAACCTACTGGACGCACAGCCCCCGTTCGACACACCCGACATGCAAAGGAGAGTTGGAACATGAGTAACTACGACGCAGCGCTGGTGCTGGATGCCGGCACCCTCAACAAGGGGATGACCCAGCTCTATGGCAACGCCCAGGCCCGGCAGAAGTTCTTCCAGGGCACCGAGGCCGTCGGCCAGATGGGCATCACCTCCGTGGACTGGAGCATCGATGCCGCACCGCAATTCGTGCTGGCGCCGCCCACCCTCACCCAGTGGAACGACCCGCACACCTTCACGCCCTCCGGGCAGACCAAGCCGCCCCAGCCCACGGACCAGATGTTCCAGGTGCAGCTGGCCTCCGTGACCACCACCTTCAACCTGCAGGATGGAACGAAGTCGAAGCTGAATTTCGCGCTGACCGTCTTCGCCCAGGTGACGGTGTCCAACCGCCAGATCCAGCTCGGCCCGGTCGCGGTGCTGCCGATCAATCCGACCGGCGCCTCGGAGTTCATGCTGCAGGTGATGTGCGGCATCGTGTTCACGAAAGTGCAGGACCTGCTCAAGGCCTACCAGATTCCACCCTGCATCACGATCGAGGGCCAGGATTTCACGCCGCCGGTCGTGACCGTCACGGGGAGCCATCTGGTGCTGGCCAGCAACCTGCTGGCGAACGGCACGCCGGACATCAGCGGCGTGCAATGGCCGCAGAAGCCGCTCGGCGTGCTGGTCGGGCGCCGGCTGCTGTCCACGCTGCTGCAGAAATACAGCAGCGCACTCGTCCAGAAGATGGACGACGCCAAGATCAACAAGAGCGACAGCAACTGGACGGGCAGCTACTCGCTGAACGGCGGCATCAGCAACGCCTCGGTCGCGCTCGGCTCGACCCTGCCGAACGTCAACGTCTCCGCCACGTTCGCCGCCACCGCCGAGGTCGGCGTCTCGTGGTGGCTGGTCCCCGCCGCCTGCGCGGTCGAAGCCGCATCGAATCTGCTGTGACAGGAGCCACACCATGGTTGATTTTGCAAAAGCCACTTTCAGCACCAAGCCCTCGCCCGTGACGGTCACCGTCGCGCCCGTCGTCTCCGGATCGAAAACGGTGCAGCTGCAGCTCCAGCCGCTGCCCGCCTTCACGATCACCTATGCCGCCGATGGCAGCGGGTGGGAGAAATTCAATGCCGGCCTCCTGGAGCACGTGGCCAACATCATCATCGGCGTGGCCACGCCCTTCATCACATCCGCCGCCCAGAGCGCGGCACAGAAGGCCCTCAACGAGAACGCCTCGTTCAGCGTGCCGGACATCCCCCTGCAGCTCGACGGCATCAGCCTGAAGCTGACCCCCTCGAACCTGAACATTTCCACCGCGGACGCGGACCACGTGCTGGTCACGGCCAACGTCGACATCGCCTGACACGACCGGCTCCGGTCAATCGAATGAGGAGAATTTTCATGAGCGCTGGAATGCAAGCTTTTCAAGACGGCTGGAAAAATCGGTCCACCGTCCCCCTGAATGCCGCCCTGCCCCGCCAGATCGGCATCAGCGACGTCCCGCCACTGCCGCTGGCACGCTCGCTGGACATGCCCGCACAGGCCGGCTTCGCGCGCGGCTCCCTGGGCATCGAGCTGTCCGCCATGCAGCTGTCGCTGCCCCAGGACGGCCTGCCCGTGATCGAACACAGCAGCGACGCACAGGGCCGCTGCGTGCTGGCGGTGCGCCTGCAAGGCATCGCGCTGCAAGGCACGTACACCGTGCAGGGCACGCAGGTCTGGGAAGCCGACCTGGACGGAGCCGGCACGGCCCTGCCGCCGGGAGCGCGGCGGCGCGGCGGCACCGACGACACCAACGCGCATCCCGCCTGGATCCAGACCGCGAACGACCAGCGCGCCGCGCTGCAGAACGTGCCCGGCGGCAACGGCGCGACGCTGCTGACCACCTATTCCAACCACCGCGCCGCCTTCAACGACGTGTTCACCGATCCGCTGGCCTATGCCTTCCAGGCCGGCTGGGGCACGCAGGCCATCTCCGACATGGCGGAGGACACCCATACCGCGCTGAACAACGGCAACGGCAATGGCGACGGCAGCTACGTCAACGACAAGGACAAGCAGTACGGCGGCACGACCTACAACGGCAACGCGCAGACCCAGAAACTGGCGCTGCTGACCGCCCTGACCGCGCTGGCCGGAAGCACGAACTCGCCGCAAAACAATATCGATCCGAACAACCCCTACAACCAGGCGGCGGCGGCCACGCTGAGCTTCGGCTCCAGCGTCGTCAAGAACACCATCCACGACAAGAACGTGGAAAAGAAGATCGACAACGTTCCGCAGCTCACCAAGGACGGCGTATACACCGTGGTGCAGAACGGCACCCCTGCGGAGCCCAACACCGTGGAAGAAGTGCACCAGTTCCTGAACGGCAGCCCGATCGGCGGCCGCGACGCGCAGGGCAACACCTGGACCATGGTGCTCAACGAGGACGAGCGCGCCTTCGTGCGCAAGATGCAGGCCGACATCGCCGAGCACGCCGCGCGGCTGGCGGCGCTCAAGCCCGTGGCCCTGACCGCGGGCGGGCTGCAGGCGCGGCTCGCCTGCCATGTGTCCCTGCAATTCGGCGCGCAGGCGGATGGCACGCCGGTGCTGATCGACGGGCGCGTCGAGCTGGACGGCTTCGATCTGCACTTCGACGACGGCGGCTGGGACAACTCCCTGGGCCAGGGGCTCGCACAGGCCGTGCGCGAGGCGCTCGGGGAAGCGCGCTTCATCAAGAGCCTGCTGCACGATCGCATCGCCGACGCGCTGGAGCGCGCTCTGGTCCGGCCGCTGGCCCAGGCCCTGGTGGACGCGCAACCGTGAGGATCGCTGCCGCCGGGCAGGACCCGGTCCAGGCCATCCTGCAGGACCTGATGGCGGCGGAGATGCGGGGCTTCGAGCGCGAACTGGCCGACGCGCTGGAGCCGCAGAAGGGCTACCTGTCGGACGCCGAGATGGCGCTCTACCGGGGCGGCAAGAAGCTGCGGCCGCTGATGCTGTTGCTCACGGCCCGCGTGTTCCAGCCCGGGGGCGACCTGCCCTACAAGGTGATGCGCGCCTCCGCCTCGCTGGAGATGCTGCACGTGGCGAGCCTGATCCACGACGACATCGTGGACCACGCCTCGCTGCGGCGCGGCCACAGCAGCGTGAACGCGGCGCGCGGCACCGAGATGGCGATCCTGATCGGCGACATGCAGTTCCTGCAGGCGGTGCGCTGCTTCGTCGATGCGATCGAGGACATGAACGACATGCAGCTCGTGAAGTGGGTGCTGGACTCGGCCTTCGACATCTGCCGCGGCGAGATCGACGAGATGACCACCCAGCCCTACTGGCACCCGGACTCCCTGCTGAGCCGCTACCTCACCACGGTGGACCGCAAGACCGCCGTGCTGTTCGGGCTGGCCTGCGAATCCGGCGCCGCGCTCATGCGCGCGCGCACCTCCGAGCTGCGCCGCCTGGGCTCCTTCGGCCGCTACATGGGACGCGCCTTCCAGATGATGGACGACATCTTCGATCTGGCGCACTCGGACGAGGAGGCCGGCAAGAGCAAGGGCATCGATCTGCACCAGCGCCGCATCACCCTGCCCATCATCCACGCGATGAAGCTGTTCGGCGACGAGCACCCCATGGTGCGCTACCTGCGCAGCAAGGAAACACCGCCCCCGCAGCAGATCGACGCCTGGGTCGACGAGATCCGCCGCTCGGATGCCTTCGCGATGGCCTACGCGCAGGCGCGCAGCACGGCACTGCAGGCCGTGCAGTTCCTGGAGAACCTGCCCGCCGGCCCGCACCTGCGGGCCCTGCACGACATCACGATGCACGTCGTCAACCGACCCTACTGATTCAATTTTTCCGAGAGAGAGGGGAGCCACCATGGGCTTGCAGCTATTCAACTTCGTCTACAACACCTTGATGCAGAAGGCGAACGACAACAGGCCGGACAACAGCCTGTTCCTGCCGGTCGCGCTGTCGAACATGAAGCAGTCGGACGGCACGCCGTACCTGCCGCTGAAGGGCAACAACTGGGACCTGAACAACATCAGCGGCGCGGTGGATATCTCGAACGACCTGGCCGTTTCCTGGTTCAACGCGTTGATGCCTCAGATCATCCGGCTGAGCCAGGCGAAACCCGGCCCGCAGGTCACCCAGCAGATGATCGACGACGCCCAGGCGGCCTTCACCTACATCAGGACGCAGAACCTGAACGTGAAGCCCTATGCCGGCGTCGGCCCCGACCTGAACGTGAGCCGCATCGAGATCGACGGCCTGGCGAACATCCAGGTGAGCGGGCAGCCGCCCACGGTCAGCTCCAGCAACGATGGCTATGCCGCGCAGATCACGCTGAACCTCAATGCCTACCCCTCCAAGGGGCAGGCCTGGAACGAGGCGCTCGCGCTCGCGGGCCCGGAGGCGGGGCAGGACCCCGCGACCCAGCCTCCCACGCCCTTCGATGGCCTGGGCTTCACGCTGACGCAGTGCCTGTGCTTCGTCGACAAGAAGGGCAACGTGGTAGCTCCGCCGCCGACGCTGGGATTCACGCCCTCGCCCCGGCACGCGAACGGCTTCGACAGCAGTTCCACCGGCATCGCCCTGCTGACCATGGGCAACGCCAAGGTGGTGTCCGACACGAAAGTGACCGTGGCCAGCGGCGGCAAAGCCCTGCAGATCGCCCTCGACACCATCCGGCTGACCGCGGTGCAGGGGACCGTGCCCGCCTTCACGCTGCAGAACCTGCAATACCAGAGCATCGCGCCGGTGCCCTTTCCGTCCTACATCCAGACCACCGCCTTCTACGGGCCCTGGAGCGCGTTCTTCAAACAGGTGCTGTCCACCAACGAAGCGTCGCAGATGCTGACCGACCAGGTCAATGGCGCGCTGATGGACAAAGGCAACCGCGGCCAGGTGCAAACCCTGCTCAACGAGCAGCTGGACAGCGCCTTCAACGACATCTTCGGCAGCACGCAGGTGGCCAACAGCACCGTGGACACCGATGCGAACGCGGTGGACAAGTACCTGTTCAACCGCGCGCGCGGCGCGCTCAACGACCGCAACAGCTACGTGTACCTTCCCACGCTGGTGCTGGGATCGGGGTCGCCGGTGCTGGAGCCCTACACCGCCACCGATCTGAGCATCCCCGGCCCGTTCACCACCCAGGTGTTCGGCAGCGTCAACATCTCCATCTCGGCCATCGTGCTGCAGAACCTGGTCATCCATGGCCTCTCGAACGTGGTCGTGCCGCCGGACAACCTCCGCTTCGGCGCCAACCAGCAGGCCAATGCGAAACTGCTGCTGGGCTCCATGAACCCGGGCCCGACGGTGAATGTCAAGGGCACGCCGCGCACCGTACCCTCGCCGCCCGCCACGGCCAGCACCCCCTTCACGCTGAACGTGCAGGTCGGCCAGAACGCGCCGATCCCGCTGAGCGGCACGCTGAGCCTCAACCTCCAGAACCAGAGCGGCACGCTCGGCATCCAGACCTCGCTGACCGCCTCCGGCGACACGCCCCAGGAACTGCAGCTCACCTACAGCCAGATCCAGCTGGTGGCCGGCGACAAGGACGTGGCGCTCACCATCACCCTGTCGGACACCGATGCGCAGTACGCCGCCTTCATCAATGCCTTCATCGGCCAGTCGCAGCTCATCGAGGCCATCGTCTCCGCGCTGAACGACTACATCGGCCAGAACCTTTCGCAGATCAGCGAGGCGGCGACCCGGTTCGCCCGCTCCGCCCTGAACAACCTGGGGCAGTGACGCCATGGGCACCAACGACATCTACACCACCCTGCAAGGGGCGCTGCAATCGACCGACACGACCAAGCTGCTGCAACTGGCGCAGGACGCGTTCCCCGGCCCCATCCAGACCGCGCTGGGCGACTACCTGAACGGCATCACGCTGCAGCTCGGCTCCGCCGCGAGCCTGACGGTCAACCCCTCCACCAAGCAGCTGCAGCTGCAGCTGCAGGCCCAGCTCGATGGCGCCGACCTCGACCTGCAGGCCACCCAGGGCGGCGCCACGCTGACGCTGAGCAGCACGCAGTACACCGACGCGCAGGTGGTGCTGACCTTCAGCCGCGCGGATGGCGGCGTGGAGATGACGCTCGACGCGACCATGGGCCAGAGCCTGCAGTGGCCGCTGCAGGGCCTCTGGCCCGCGATGCTCGACTGGAGCCCCGCCAACCAGATCGCCTTCTCCCGTGGCCAGCTGTCGCTGCGCTACGCATCGGGCGCGTCCGTGCAATTCACCGGGCAGGGCGGCCTGCTCTATTCCGGCCAGCCTTTCGTGAATGCCGCGCTCGGCGTGCAGCGCACCAGCCAGGGCACCGGCATCATGGTCGGCGCCGTGGTGGAGCAATGGTCGCCGGGCTCGCTGTGGAAGCCGCTGTCGGCCCTGGTGTTCAACCACAGCGGCGTGGTGGTGTCCACCATCCCTGGCCAGTCCGGCAGCCTGTCGTCGCTCGGCCTGCTGAGCGCCGAAGACGTCCCCGCGATCGCGGGCGACTTCGACATCGCGCCCGGCTTCGTGCTGTTCACCTCGCTGCAGCTCACCGACTCGCTGAAGGCCGTTGCGAACTTCATGGGCGATGTCTCGCAGCTCGATCTGTTCGCCTCGTACGCCAAGGACAGCGGCGACAAGTCGCTCAAGGCGGTCCTGAACAATAAGTTCAGCGCCATGGACAACGGCATCTTCGCGTTCAACGGCTTCCAGCTCACCTGGGACGATCCCGGGCAAGGCAACAGCAGCATCAGCGCCCAGGCCTCCGGCACCTTCCATCCCGAGCCGGGCACCGCCATCGACCTCAGCCTCACGGGCCGCATCGTCCCGTCCGAGGGCGACCTGAGCCTGACCCTCGGCGTGAAGGACTGGAACCAGCCCTTCGGCCTGCGCACGGTGAACATCCTGGACCTGCACGGCACCGTGACGGTGGGCGCGGCGGCGGCCGGCGTGACCCTGAGCGCGGGCGGCGCCCTGAAGCTGCAGAACCCGGACGCGCCGCAGTACGAGTTCGACGTCGGCTTCGAGGTCGAGGTCGTGGACTTCGAGGTGCCCAACGGCATCGCGCTCTGGACGCAGGCCGACCAGGCGCCGATGCAGGTCTCGAACGTGCTCAACGCGGCATTCGCGCTCGATTTCTCCCCGCAGACGCTGGACCGCGACGGCGAGCCCGCGATCGCCGACGTGGTGCGGTTCCTGGACGCGATCATCAGCATCCGCCAGTTCACCTTCTGGTTCGTGGAAGGCGCGCAGTTGCAGTCGATCGGCGACCACGGCCCGTTCCCGGCCGGCTTCGGGCTGCAGGCGGATTTCGCCCTGCTGGGCCAGCCGGACGTGCAGGTCACGGCCACGCTGGTCGAAGCGGCCAACGCCAAGGCCGGCTTCTCCGGCTACATCCTGGTGCAGCAGGCCATCGCCTGGGGCTCGGTCTTCCGGCTCTCCGGCTGGGACCCCGACACGCGCAAGCCGAACGGCCAGGGCCCGCAACTGGCGATCGCCGCCACGCCCGAGGGCATCGTGGTGCCGGGCGTGAACGGCGGGAACCCGGTGCGCTTCTATTCCTCGCTCTACCTGCAGTTCCTGGACGTGGTGGAAGACCACCTGTACGCACTCGCCACCACCGACAACCGGTTCCAGCTGGACTATGCGGTGCAGAACGGCCAGCCGGCCGGCGGCTGCGGCGCCTGGAGCGGGCACAGCATCACCTTCCTGCTCGACCCCGACAAGACCCAGCTCGGCGCCTCCTTCAGCTTCAACTTCGGCTGGCAGGACATCGAATGGAACGGGATCACGCTGTGGGGCGTGACGCTGGTGCCCCAGATCCGGCTGCCGAACTTCAGCGTCGCCGCCGGGCTGGGCTTCTCCGCCTCGCTGCAGTCGCTGGTCGTGACGGGCTTTTTCGACTTCAGCCTGTTCGGGCTCGACCTGCACCTGGGCGACCAGGGCAACCCCTACACCCTGCTGAATGTGGACGTGGCGGGCGTCATCACCCACCTCAAGGACGTCGCCGGCCACCTGCTCACCGTGCTGCAGCAGAAGGCGTCGGAGCTGCTCCAGGCGGTGCTCTCCAGCCTGGCCGACTTCCTGCGCTGGGCCAAGGACCAGTGGCGCAACTTCGTCAACGGCCTGGAGCTGATCGGCCAGATCCTCAAGGACCAATTCCAGCAGCTCGGCAAGGCCCTGGCCAGCCTGCTGCAGGGCCTGGGCGCGCTGGCGGCGCAGGTGCAGCAGGCCATGGTGGCCCTGGGCTACGCGCTGGAACAGGTGGTGGACTGGGTTGGGGACCTGTTCGGCTGCCCGATCTCCAAGGCATCGAACGCGCTGTCGTGACGGGCCCCGCGCCCATGGGCTTGCCCGCCGGGCGAGCCCATGGGCCGGGAGATCCGGCGGCCCGCCAGCGCTACCGGGATGAATATGGAAGGAAATGCATTTTCATTTTCTTCCATTTGAAAATGGGTGAATACCCTGGAATATCCCCGGGCGGTAGAAAGCTCAACGGAAACGGGATTGCGGCACCACCTGCAATTCGCCGTCGAGCGAGCCCAGGTATCCGGCCAGCGCCTTCAGTTCGGCATTGGAGAACTGCTTGGCGACGCCCGCCATGATGGCATTAGAGCGGCCCAGGTGGGCGTTCTTGTCGGTCTTGTAGGCCTTGAGCGCGACGAAGAGGTAATCGGCGTGCTGGCCCGCGATCTTCGGGTAGGAAGGATCGATGGGCTTGGAGAAATTCTCGCCGTGGCAGGACACGCAGGCGCCCTTTTGCAGCAGCTGCGCCACCTGCGCGCTCGGCTCGCGCGAGGCCTTGGCGGGGGCGCCGCCCGGGCGCGGCTGGGCGGCGTAGTAGGCGGCCACGTCGGCGATGTCCTGCTCGGAGAGGGAGTCGGCGATGCCGCGCATGGTGGGGTGCCGGCGGTCGCCCTTCTTGTAGGACTCCAGCGCCGCGGCGATGTAGCGGGCGCCCTGGCCCGAGATCATGGGCACCTTGTGCACCTCGGGAAAGCTCGCCTGGTAGCCGGGGATGCCGTGGCAGCCGATGCACATGGCGATCTTGCCCTCGCCCGCCTTCGGGTCGCCCTTGATCTCCTGGGCAGAGGCGCCGAAGGTCACGCAAGCGACAGCGACGGCGAATATCGTGGTCAACTTCTTGTTCATTTTGCGCGCACAATCCAAAGGAGTTTGTCGGTGCTCGAAGGGCGAAAATGATTATAGCCAGCGCCCGTTCCGGCGATTTATCAACGATTACCCTATTACCACTGCCGCTGCACTCGCCATGAAATTCCAAGGCTCCGAGAGTTATGTCGCCACCGCGGATCTCAAGCTCGCCGTGAATGCCGCCATCACGCTGCAGCGGCCGCTGCTGGTCAAGGGCGAGCCGGGCACGGGCAAGACCCTGCTGGCCGAGGAAGTGGCGCGCTCGCTCGGCTTGCCCCTGCTGCAGTGGCACGTCAAGTCCACCACCAAGGCGCAGCAGGGCCTCTACGAATACGACGCGGTGAGCCGGCTGCGCGACAGCCAGCTCGGCGATGCCGAGAGCGGCGAGCGCGTGAAGGACATCCGCAACTACATCCTGCAGGGCGTGCTGTGGCAGGCATTCACGGCCGAGCGACCCGTGGCGCTGCTGATCGACGAGATCGACAAGGCCGACATCGAATTCCCCAACGACCTGCTGCGCGAGCTCGACCGCATGGAATTCCACTGCTACGAGACGCGCGAACTGGTCCGCGCGAAGCACCGGCCGCTGGTGTTCATCACCTCCAACAACGAGAAGGAGCTGCCCGACGCCTTCCTGCGCCGCTGCTTCTTCCACTACATCCGCTTCCCCGACGCGGACACCATGCGCCAGATCGTCGCGGTGCACTTCCCCACGCTCAAGGGCGATCTGCTCGCGGCCGCGATGAAAACTTTCTACGAGGTGCGCAACCTGCCCGGCCTCAAGAAAAAGCCCTCCACCAGCGAACTCATCGACTGGCTCAAGCTGCTGGTGGCCGAGGACATCCCCCTCTCGGCGCTGCAGAGCGGCGACGACAAGGTGGCGATCCCGCCGCTGGTGGGCGCGCTGCTCAAGAACGAGCAGGACGTGGGCCTGTTCGAGAAGCTGGTCTTCATGAACCAGCGCCACCGCTGAGGGGCCCGCGATGAGCGACGCGCGGCGGCTGCTGATCGAGGGCCTGTCCGACGCCCTGGGCTTCGTCGGCGGGGCCCTCGCGGGCTACGGGCTCGGCCAGTGGCTGGGCCTGGACGTTTTCGCGCCGGGCTACGGCGCCGCCAGCCTCGCGGGCATCGCCCTCGTGGGCCTGGGCGGCGGCCTGGGCCTGCAGGGCGCGCGGCGCTGGCGCGCCGCCCGCCAGGCATCCACCAAGGACTGATCCCCCATGGCGTTCATCGAACCCGTCACCCTCCGGGACCGCGGCGTGCGGCTGGAGCCCCTGGCCCTGTCGCACGAAGCCGGCCTGGTCGCGGCCGCGGCCGATGGCAACCTCTGGACCCTGCGCGTCACCTCCGTGCCCGAACCCGGCGCCACGCGCGCCTACGTCGAGGCCGCGCTGGACGGCCGCGCCCAGGGCCACCGCTTCGCCTTCGCGGTGCTCGACGACGCCAGCGGCGAGGTGCTGGGCACCACCAGCTTCCACGACGTGCTGCCCGCCGTGCGCCGCGTGGAGATCGGCTACACGTGGTACGCCAAGCGCGTGCAGCGCACCCACGTCAACACCACGGCCAAGCTGCTCATGATGGGGCATGCGTTCGACGCCCTGGGCTGCCACGTGGTGGGCTGGCGCACCGACAACTTCAACTTCGCGTCGCAGCGCGCCATCGAACGCCTGGGCGCACGCAGGGACGGTGTGCTCCGCGGCCACGCGCTGCGCCGCGACGGCACCATCCGCGACACGGTGATGTACAGCCTCCGGTCTGGCGAGTGGCCCGAGACGAAGGCCCATTTGCTATATCTTTTAGAGCAACATCCCCAATAAAACCGGCGACATGGAGCCTCTTCTTGCCTGAACCGGAGCGCCCAGCATGCTGATCGACTTCTTCTACGCGCTGCGCGCCGGCCAACTGCCGGTGTCGGTCAAGGAATACCTCGCGCTGCTGGAGGCCCTGGAGGCGGGCGTGGTGGGCCCGCGCTCCGAGGGCGGCTGGAGCCAGGACGACTTCTACCACCTCGCGCGCACCGTGCTCGTCAAGGACGAGAAGCACTTCGACAAGTTCGACCGCGCGTTCGGCGCCTACTTCAAGGGCGTGGAGCTGGTGGCCGACTTCCGCAAGGAGATCCCCACCGACTGGCTGCGCCAGGTGCTGGAGCGCGAGCTCACCCCCGAGCAGAAGGCCGCCATCGAGAAGATGGGCTGGGACGAGCTCATGGAGACGCTGAAAAAACGCCTGGAAGAGCAGCAGGAGCGCCACGAGGGCGGCAGCAAGTGGATCGGCACCGGCGGCACCAGCCCCTTCGGCCATGGCGGCACCAACCCGCAGGGCGTGCGCATCGGCGGCCAGGGCCGCAACAAGAGCGCCGTGAAGGTCTGGGACCAGCGCGCCTTCCGCGACTACGACGACACCCAGGAGCTGGGCACGCGCAACATCAAGGTGGCCCTGCGGCGCCTGCGCCGCTTCGCGCGGGAGGGCAACGCGCTGGAGCTGGATCTGCCGGACACCATCCGCAGCACGGCCGCCAACGCGGGCTGGCTCGACATCAGGATGGTGCCCGAGCGCCACAACAACGCGCGCGTGCTGCTGCTCATGGACGTGGGCGGCTCGATGGACGAGCACGTGCAGCGGGTGGAGGAGCTGTTCTCCGCCGCCCGCAGCGAGTTCAAGCACCTGGAGTTCTACTACTTCCACAACTGCGTCTATGACTACGTGTGGAAGAACAACCGGCGCCGCTTCGCGGAGAAGTTCCCCACCTGGGACCTCATCCGCAAGTACAACCGCGACTACAAGCTGATCTTCGTGGGCGACGCGACCATGAGCCCCTACGAGATCCTGCAGCCCGGCGGCAGCGTGGAATACAACAACGAGGAGCCCGGCGCCGAGTGGCTGCAGCGGCTCACGCACGCCTTCCCGAAACACGCCTGGATCAACCCCGAACCGCAGGGCGTGTGGCAGTACCGGCAAAGTATCGGCCTCATCCTACAGTTGCTGGGGGGGCGGATGCACCCTTTGTCCCTCAAGGGGCTCGAAGAGGCCATGCGGCTGCTGTCAAAATAATCTTCATGCCCAGCCTTTCCTCAGCGCCGGCCCGTTGGCCGGCGTTGCTGCTTCTGAGTCTCATGGCGCTCCAGGGCTGCAGCCTGCTGCCCGGCGCCCGCGACAAGGCGGACAGCGACGACGACACCGCCACCCTCGCCTCCGATGCCGGCCCCGCCGGCACGGGGGCCGAGGCGTTCACCCTCGAAGTGCGCGGCCCCGAGGCCGTGCGCGAACTGCTCACGCGCCACATGGAGCTGCAGCGCTTTCGCCGCCTGCCGGACCTGCAGGCCGGCGAACTCTCGCGCCTGCTGGGCGCGGCCGAGGCGAACGCGCGCGAGTTGCTCGCCACCCTGGGCTACTTCAGCCCCACGCTCGCCATCGCCCTGAAGGAGACGCCCGGCGCGGCCGCCCCGCGCGCCATCACCGTGGACGTGGAGCCCGGCCCGATGGCGCGCGTCACCAGCACCGACGTCGCCTTCACCGGCCCGGAGGCGGAATCGCCCGAATTCGCCCGGCGCAAGGAGCGCATCCAGCGCGCTTGGCCGCTGCAGCCCGGCCAGCCCTTCACGCAGGATGCCTGGGACGGCGCCAAGGCCGACGGCCTGCGCCAGCTGCAGGCGCGGCGCTACCCCACGGCCCGCATCGATGCGAGCCGCGCCGAGATCGACGCCGACCGCGCCGAGGCCCGGCTGGGCGTGACCTACGCGCCCGGCCCCGCCTACCGCTTCGGGCCGCTGCGCGTGCGCGGCAGCGAGCGCTACGACCCCGACGGCGCGCGCCGCATCGCGCGGCTGCCCACCGGCGCCGACTACTCCGAGGCCGCGCTGCTCGACGCCCAGTCGCGCCTGGCCAGCAGCGGCTATTACGACGCCGTGTTCCTCGCGCTCGACACCGAGGGCACCGATCCGCAGGCCGCGCCGGTCACGGCCCAGGTGCGCGAGGCGCCGCTCAAGAAGGTCGTCTTCGGCGTGGGCGTCTCCACCGACAGCGGCCCGCGCCTGAGCCTGGACCACATCCACAACCGCCTGCCCGGCATCGGCTGGCGCGCGGTGAGCAAGATCGCCATCGACCGGAAGACCCGGCTGGCCTCCACCGAATGGACCGACCTGCCGGGCGAGGACGGCTGGCGCTGGTTCGGCGGCGCGCAACTGCAGCGCGAGCAGACCGGCAGCTACGACACCGACAGCAGCCGCCTGCGCGGCGGGCGCACCAAGAGCGACGGCCACATCGACCGCAGCTACTTCCTGCAGTACGACACGGCCAAGAGCCGGGGCACCGATGCGCCGCCCTCCAGCAGCGCCATCAGCGCCAACTACGGCTGGACCGGCCGCTACTTCAACAGCGACACCGCCCCCACGCGCGGCTACGGCATCGCGGCGGAACTGGGCGCGGGCACCACGCTGCGGCCCGAGCGCGACCCGTTCCTGCGCGCGCGCCTGCGCGGGCAGGCCTTCGTGCCCATGGGCCGGGTGGACATGGGCGAGGGCGTAACGCGCGCGAGCCGGCTGTCGCTGCGCGCCGAGGGCGGCGCGGTGATCGCGCGGGACGGCGCCGACATCCCGGTGACCCAGCTCTTTCTCACCGGCGGCGACACCACCGTGCGCGGCTACGGCTACCAGAAGATCGGCGCGCGCACCGACAACGGCACGCTCTACGGCGGCCGCTACCTCGCCGTGGCCAGCATGGAATGGCAGCGGCCCATCGAGCTGCGCGGCAACCGCACCGACTTCGAGAGCGCCGTGTTCGTGGACGCCGGCGCCGTGGCCGACCGCGTGGGCGACCTGGACCCGCGCGTGGGCGTGGGCGCCGGCCTGCGCTGGCGCAGCCCCGTGGGCCCGCTGCAGGCCGACATCGCCTACGGCGTGCAGGCCAAGGCGCTGCGGCTGCACCTGCGCCTGGGCTTCAGCTTCTGACCGGCATTGACTGTTTTCGCGCGATCCGATGGCCACGCACCAGACCCCGAACCCCTACGCCGCCGCCGCAGCCCCCCGCCCCCCGGCGCCCCGCAAGGGACGCGCCTGGCGCATCGCGCTGTGGGCCCTCGCCGGCCTCTGCGCCCTCGTGCTCGCCCTGCTCGCGGCCGCCTGGTGGTGGGCCGGCACCGGCACCTCGCTCGCCACCACGCTCGCGCAGGCGGCCCGCTACCTGCCGGCCGGGCAGACCCTCGAAACCCGCGACGTGACCGGCTCGGTGCGCGCGGGCGGCCGCATCGGCTGGCTGCGCTGGAGCAGCCCGACCCTGGCCGTGGAAGTGCAGGACGCGCGCATCGGCTGGAGCCTGCCGCCGCTGCTGCGGCGCGAACTCACGCTGGGCGAGGTCCACGCCGCGCGCGTCGTCGCCACGCCCCGGCCGGCGGCGCGGCCCGAACCCGACACGCCCCCGCAGCCGCTGGAGCAGCTGGTGCTGCCGCTGCGCATCGACCTGCCGCTGCGCGTGGACGAGATCACCTGGGCCGCCGCCAGCCCCGTGACGGTGCGCCACCTTGCCGGCCGCTACCGCTTCGACGGCGAGCAGCACCGCGCCACGCTCGACAGCCTCGAATTCGCCCAGGGCCGCTACACCGCCAGCGCCACGCTGCAGGCGCAGGCGCCCATGGCGCTCGTGCTGACCGCCGACGGCGTGGTGCGCACGCCCGCGCCGGGCGGCGGCGCCGACCTGGACGCCACGGCCCGCGCCGAGGTGCGCGGCACCCTGGCCACGGCCGCCGCGCGGCTCGACGCCACCGCCCGCCTGCAGGCCACGCCGGCCCCGACCCCTGCCGCCTCCACCCCGGCCGGCCCCGCCTCGCACGCACCACGCGGCGGCACGGCGGCCACGCGGCCCGCGCCCGCATCGCCCCCCGCCGCCGCCGAGCCCATGCGCGCGGACGTGCAGGCCCGCATCGCCCCCTGGGCCACGCAGCCCCTGCTGGAAGCGCGCGCCGAACTGCAGGCCCTGGACGTGGCGGCCCTCTGGCCCGGCGCGCCGGCCACGCGCCTGAGCGGGCGCATCGGCGCAGCCCCGGCCCCGGCCGTGCCCCCGGCCACCGCCACCGGCTGGGCCCTCTCCGCCCAGCTGAGCAACGCCCTGCCCGGCCCCTGGGACCGGGGCCGGCTGCCCGTCGAATCCCTCGACGCCCGCGCGGATTTCGACGGCACCCGCTGGACCGTGCCCCAGGCCACCGCGCGCGTGGGCGGCGGCAGCATCGCGCTCGAAGGCGCCGCCTTCACTCCCGCCACACAGGCCCTGCAGGGCGACCTGGAACTGCGCGGCGTGCGCCCCGACGCCGTGCTGAGCACCCTCGACCCCGCGCCCCTGGCCGGCCGCGCCCGCGCGCGCAGCCCAGGCGCCGAGGCCGGCGCCGCCGCGCCGCCCGTGGTGCAGTTCTCGGCCGACATCCACGCGGGCGCCACGGGCTCCCCGCGCCCCGCCCGGGCCGCCGGCGCCTCCACCGCCAGCGCGGCGCCGCGCATCGACCGCATCGCGGCCGAAGGCACGTGGCAGGGCGGCGTGCTCGCCCTGGCCCAGCTGCAGATCGACGCGCTGCAGGCGCAGGCCCGCGCGCGGCAGCTGCGCATCGACACGGCCGCGCGCTCGGCGCAGGGCCAGTTGCAGGCCACGCTGCCCGGCGCCACCGCGCAGGCGGACGGCCGCATCGCCCCGCGCGCGGGTGCCGGCACGCTGGAGCTGCGCGTGGCCGACGCCCGGCGCGTGCAGCAGTGGATCGAGTCCGTCCCCGGCCTGCGCACCGCGCTGGGTGGCGCGGCGCTGCAGGGCGAGGCCCGGCTCGCCGGGCGCTGGAACGGCGGCTGGCAGTCCCTGCAGGGGCAACTGCAGGCCGCGGGCCTCGTGGCGCGCCCCGCCGGCGCGGCGGCCACCGCGCCCGGCCCCTTCGACTGGCAGGCGCAGTTCGCCACGCCGCGCTGGGAAGTCGCCCTGCCCCCCCGGCCGGGCACCGGCGCGGGCCCCGCCACCGTGCGGCTCACGGCCGTGCGCGCCGAGCTGTCGGGCTCCGTGCCCCGGTCCACGCTGGCGCTCGACGGCGAGGCCCGGCTGGACGAGCGCCGCCTCGACCTGCACCTGCGCGGCACCGCCGGCGCGCCCGCGCCGGGCCGGTGGAACGCGCAGATCGACGAGCTGCGCGTGCAGGCCCGCGACGGGCAGCGGCCCGGCCCCTGGACCGTGCAGTTCGCGCAGCCGCTCACCGTGGCGGCGGACACCGCGCCCGCGCTGCGGGTGGAGACCTCGGGCGGGCAGGCGCGCGTCACCGGCCCCGCGCCCGGCGCGGTGGCCCTGCGCTGGGAGCCCGTGCGCTTCGTGCGCACGCCGGCCGGCGGCCTGCAGCTGCGCACGCGCGGCCAGCTCCAGGGGCTGCCCATGGCCTGGGCCGAGGCCGTGGCCCAGGGCAGCGACGCCCTCGCCCGCCTGGGGATGCAGGGCGACCTCGTCTTCGACGGCGACTGGGACGTGGACGCGGGCGACACCCTGCGCGCCAGCGCCAGCCTGCGCCGCACCGCCGGCGACCTCCGCCTGCTGACCGGCGCCGCGCCCACCGCCACCGTGGTGCGCAGCAGCGGCCCCAGCACGGGAACGGGCGCGGGGGCCGGACTCGCCGCCCGCGCGGCGGCGGCCACCACCGCCACGGACACGCGCGAAGGCCCCGGCACGCCCGCCGGCGTGCGCGCCGCCGAGCTGCAACTGCAGGCCGAGGGCGAGGACGTGCGCGCGCGCCTGCGCTGGGACAGCGAGCGCGCCGGGCAGATCCAGGCCGAGGCCGCCACCCGCCTGGGCCGGGCCGACGGCGGCTGGCAATGGCCCGCCGACGCGCCCGTCTCGGCCACGGCGCGCGCGCGCCTGCCCGACATCGGCGTGTGGTCCGCCCTCGCGCCGCCGGGCTGGCGCGTGCAGGGCATGCTCGACGCCGACGTCGCCCTCTCGGGCAGCCGCGCCGCGCCGCGCTGGAGCGGCACGCTCGCGGCCGACCGGCTCGCGGTGCGCTCGCTGCTGGACGGCGTGGACCTGCAGAACGGCCGCCTGCGCGCCGCCCTGCGCGGCGACCGGCTCGACGTGACCGAATTCCGCGTGAACGGCGGCGCCGGCAGCAGCGCGCGCATCGCCGGCTTCAGCGGCAACCGCACCGCCGCGCCCAAGGACGGCGGCACGCTCTCGGGCACGGGCAGCGTCTCGTGGGCCGGGCTGGGCCAGGGCGGCGCGGCCACGGGCTCTAGCTCGGGCATCGCCATGGATTTCAGCGCCGAGGCGCGCGCGCTGCAGGTGCTGGTGCGCGCCGACCGGCAGGTGAGCGTCTCGGGCCAGGTGCGGGCGCAACTGCGCCAGGGCCAGCTCTCGCTGCGCGGCAAGCTCACCACCGACCGCGCCACCATCATCCTGGCCGAGGCCGGCGCGCCCAGCCTGGGCAGCGACGTGGTCGTGCGCTCGGCCGCCAAGGACCGCGAGGACGCCCGGGCCGCGGAACGCGCCGGTGCCCAGGCCGGCCGCGTCGAGGCCGCGCGCCCGCCCGACATCGCGCTCACCCTCGACCTGGGCGACGACTTCGCGCTGCAGGGCCACGGCATCACCACGCGCCTCGCGGGCCAGCTCGAAATCCGGGGCGCCGCCACGCTGGGCGGCCCGCCGCGCATCACCGGCGAGGTGCGCACCGTGGAAGGCCGCTACCGCGCCTGGGGCCAGTCGCTCAACGTGGAGACCGGCCTCGCGCGCTTCAACGGCCCCTACGACAACCCCGCGCTGGACGTGCTGGCCATCCGCCCCAATATCAGCGTGCGCGCGGGCGTGCAGGTCACGGGCACGGCCAAGGCGCCGCGCGTGGCGCTCTACTCCGACCCCGAACTGCCCGACGCCGAGAAACTCTCCTGGGTGGTGCTGGGCCGCAGCGCGGCCTCCGGCGGCGCCGAGGCGGCCCTGCTGCAGCAGGCCGCGCTCGCCCTGCTCGGCGGAGGCGGCGGCAACGGCGGCGCGGGCAACTTCGCCAACCGCCTGGGGCTCGACGAGATCGGCTTCCGGGGCCCGCGATCGAGCAGCGGCACCAGCTCCACGGGCGAGGACGCCGCCGGCGCGGCCCTCACCTTCGGCAAGCGGCTCTCCAAGGACCTCTACGTGACCTACGAGCGCAGCCTCTCGGGTGCCCTCGGCACGCTCTACATCTTCTACGACCTCACCCAGCGGCTCACCCTGCGCGGCCAGACGGGCGTGCAGAGCGCGGTGGACCTCATCTACACCCTTCGTTATGAGTGAAAAGGCCTCCATGTCGCCGAAAACGCTGCATGGATTGCTACATAAAGAATAGCAACCGACACCACCGCCCCGCCGGGGCGGGGCGGCCTCTCAGAACGTGTTCACGATCTCAGGGTTTGCCATCCAAGAGAGAACCAGGCGCGAAGCTGCAGACAGTGCCGCAGCACAGGCCAAGGCGAAGCAACGCAGTGATCTTTTTGATGGCGAAGCCATCTCAGCGCCGCGGCCCCGGCGCGAGCTGGATGGTGCCCACCGCCGGCGACACCTCCAGCGCCGCCCGGGGCGCCAGCCAGTGCACCCACACGCCGCGCAGCCACGCCAGCGCATACAGCCCCGACACCGCGAACACCCCCCACTGCCCCGTGCGCCAGCTGGCCCAGAACCAGAACGGCTGCCCCAGCAGCCCGAACACGCAGGCCCACCGCCGCCACCGCGCCGCGCGGGCCTGCGACAGCCAGACGGCAAGGGCACCGAAGAGGGCAATGGCGATCTGATCGAAGGACATAGGGATGAGCATACTGTATATCCAAACAGTCACCATCCCCATATCCCCGGAACCGTCCGGGTCACCCCGGGGCGGCCCCGCCGCGCCGGGACACCCGCGCGCGGGCCTTACAATCCGCCCTCTTCTCCTCGTAGTTCAATGGATAGAACGAGTGCCTCCTAAGCGCTAGATACAGGTTCGATTCCTGTCGAGGGGACCACACCGAAGGCCGTATCGTTCCAAAGACGTGCGGTCTTTTTCTTTTCCCCTGTAGTGGGCAGTTCCGAACAGTGCATAGATATGCGCCGAAGTGCGCCGGAATCCAGGGGTATGTGGGGGTACATCTGCAGCGCCCCCACCCCTACTTGCGCGTACAAAAATGGGGGGAAGCGGTCGGTTTCCGCCTTGCGGCTCCCAGACTTCGGCCCTCCCTCATTTTTCCCGGCGTTGCGAGCGGCTAGAAGCGGCCGGTCTTGGTCCGCAATCGCCCCAGGTTTTTGATAGCCCCTGGTCTCACCTCATCGCACCAGGGATGCACATTTATGGGCATCTGCAATTCACCTGACCTTGCCCCCGTATTCCCGGACCCGTCCTATTCGCAACGTAACGACGCGTCCTTGACGGTTGAGCGGCGTGCCTGGGCGGCCTGATGCCGCCGGAACTCTCTGGGTGAACGCATTTTCAACGACGAGTGCGGATGCACCTCGTTGAAGTGCTCGAAGGCCGCCGGTAGTTGCGCCAGCACGGAGGCCGCATCGCTCAGGTCCATGCGAGCCACGTAGTCGCGCTTGAACGCGTTGACGAAGCTCTCGGCCATGCCGTTGCTCTGCGGACTGCACACCGGCGTGTTGATCGGCTTGAGGCCCAGTGAGCGGGCCACCCCTCGCGTCTCGGCCGCGATATAGGCGCTGCCGTTGTCACTGAGGAACTCCAGCCAGTGGTCGGCAGGCACTGCCTCCACCGAGTCAAAGCGCTTCTCCACCGCCTCGATCAGCATCTCGCGCACCGGCTCACCGGGCAAGCCTTTGCCCTCCCAGGCTCGCCAGGCGATCACTTCGCGGTCGCAGCAATCCTTGGCGAACGTGGTCGTCACCGTCTGCCCCGAGTCGCACCTGATCTCCAGCCCATCGGAGCACCAGCGCAGATCGCTGCACCCCACCGCCACGGTGCCCTCGTGCCTTCGGCTGGACTGGCGCCGTCGGGGTGTCTTGGGCAGCAGCAGTCCGGCCTGGGCCATCACGCGGTAGGCACGCTTGGGATTGACCCGTGTGCTGCCTTGTGTGCCTGTTTGCGCGCTGCGCTGGCGGTTGACCAGGGCGCAGGCGCGTCGATACCCGTAGCTGGGCAGATCGGTGATCTGCTGGCGGATCTCGGCCAGCAACTGCGCATCGCCCGCTGGCGTGCGCCCCTTGCGGCCATCGCGCCAGTCCTCGCTGCGGTGATGCAGCTGATGCACATGCGAGCGCGCCACGCCCAACGCCCGGCAGACCGTCTTCATTGGTCGTCTCCGGGCAACAAGGGCGAGCGCGCAATCCACTTTTTTTCGGCAGCGTACTCCACGGCTTCCTTGAGAATTTCATTCTCCAACGTCTTCTTGCCCAGCACCCTCTGCAGCTTGGCGATCTCGGCGCGGGCTGCGGCCAGCTCCGATGCGGGCACCACGGCTTCGCCGGCACTGACGGCCGTCAGGGCGCCTTGGCGATTGAGCTTTCTCCACTGGAACAGCAAGCTGGCAGCGACGCCTTCCTGGCGCGCCACCAGCGACGCTCATGCCCGGCTCGTAAGTGCGCCGCACCAACGCGGCTTTCTCCGCAGGAGACCAGCGCCTGCGGCGCTGGTCTTTCAAGATGACTTCAACAGTGTCCGTATGCCTGGTCGTACTCACAGTCCTACTCCTATCTTCAAAGATAAGCGATAGGACGGGGCCGGGGTTTCAGGGGGCTATCTCACACCGTCGCAACCCGCTTCTTCGCTAACCGTGTTTTTGCGTGAGATCAGTACTACAACCGCATGAATGCTGGGTTTGGCTGATCTCACTTTGATCTCACTTGAAGCAGGAGTGAATCGCCGCGTCTTTTCTAGACACTCCTGAGCCGTTGGGAATATTGGTGTTCGAACTCAACCGGTAAGAGGCCGCCCGTCGATGAGTGTCGGCGTTGGGGGTTATAGAACATTTCGATGTAGTTGAAGACGAACGAACGAGCTTCGTCTCGGGTCGTGTAGATGCGGCGACGAATGCGTTCGCGCTTGAGCAGTTGGAAGAAGCTCTCGGTCACGGCGTTGTCGTGGCAGTTGCCGCACCGGCTCATGCTGCTGACCAAGTTGTGCTCGCGCAGAAAGGCCTGCCATTCGTGGCCGGTGAATTGGCAGCCCTGATCGGAGTGCACCAGCACGGGGGCTTGCGGCTGGCGACGCCACAGGGCCATCAGTAGCGCGTCCAGGACCAGACCGGTATCGATGCGGTTGCCCATCGACCATCCCACCACCTGTCTGGAGAACAGGTCGACCACGACCGCCAAGTAGAGCCAGCCTTCGTGCGTCCGGATATAGGTAATGTCGGCGACCCACGACTGGTTGGGCTGTGCCGCAGTGAACTGGCGCTGCAGGTGGTTCAGCGCAACCACGCCAAGCTTGCCGCCTCGCACGCCGGGTTTTCGGCTGTAGCCCGTCTGGGAGCGCAGGCCTTCGCTCTTGAGCAAGTGCGCCACTCGGTACTTACCGCAAGGCTCGCCCAAGTTCCGCATGTCCAGCGTCAGCTTGCGGTAGCCGTATACGCCGCCGCTCCCCAGCCATGCCTGTTTGAGCAAGCCCATCAGCCTCTGGTCGTCCTTGGCCCTCGGGCTCAGCGGCTGAGCCTTCCATGCGTAGTAGCCGCTGGGGTGAATCTGCATCATTTGGCACATGCGTCGCACGCTGTATGCCTGCTCGTGCTGCTCGATGAACGCGTACCTCACCCGGACTACTTGGCGAAGTACGCTGCGGCCTTTTTTAGGATGTCGCGCTCCTCGGTCACGCGCCTGAGCTCGGCCTTCAAGCGCCGCAACTCCTCGGTCTGAGACTCTTGGGAACCTCTCAAAACCCCGATCCCAGTTACGCAGCGCCCATATAAATCAACAAGTTACGGCGCTCAAACTTGCAAATTCGGAGGTTTTGAGAGGTTCCCTCTTACGTCCGTCGCTCAGGTACAGGCTCTGCATAGACCTTGATCCACTTGTACAAGCTGTGCTGGCTGACGCCGATCCGGGCCGAGACGTCGGCCACCCAGTGGCCTCGCTCCGTGATCTGCTTGACCGCTTCGATCTTGAATTCTTCGGGGTAGGGCTGTTTGCTTGTCATGGCACCTCCTATTGGGCCTCAGCCTCAGGTTTGAGGCTCGAAGGTGTCTAGCAAAGCCGGGGCGATTCACCATGGCCGCCGCGCGTGCCGAGCGCGGGCGCATCGAGCGGGGCAAAGCCACCATGGAGCTGACGCTGGCCCTGGGGCGGCCCGACCTTGTGCCTCGTGCGCCGGTGACGCTGCGCGGGTTCAAAGACGTGATCGACGCCACCGACTGGCTGGTGGTGAAGCTGACGCACACCCTAGGCGATAGCGGGCTGACCACACGCCTGGAATTGAAAAAACGTGTAGGGTTAGGGATTCTCTGCACGAATCCCATCGGGATGTGCGTGCGCAATCCTGAAGCCGAGACAATACGCGCATGAAGCAAAGCAGCCTGGGCCTGGGCAACACCATCAAGCGGACCCGCAAGCGCGAGTTCCTTGATGCGATGGAACTGGTGGTTCCCTGGGGCGAGCTGGTTTCGCTGATCGAGCCCCACGCGCCCGAGAGTGGCCGCCGTGGCCAGCAGCCCTTTGCGGTGCAGACGCTGCTGCGCATCCACTTCATGCAACAGTGGTTCAAGCTCAGCGACCCGGCCATGGAAGAAGCATTGCACGACGTGCCCGCCTTCCG
>NZ_QLTA01000032.1 GCF_003269065.1 Paracidovorax anthurii | reverse complement strand
GCGCAGTCGTTCAAGCAGGGCGGCCCGTGGAGCTTCAAGGTACCGGCGGGCACCTTCGTGGACGACGACCGCGACACGCTGGCCTACGGCGCGACGCTCGCGAGCGGCGCGGCGCTGCCGGCCTGGCTGAGCTTCGATGCGCAGACGCAGACGTTCCAGGCTGCGGCGAATGCACCCACGGGCACCTACGAGATCGCGGTCAGCGCCAAGGACCCCTGGGGCGCGCAGGCGGCGCAGCGTTTCGCCGTGACCGTGCAGGCCTCCACCATCACGGGCACCTCGCGCAACGACACGCTGACGGGCACTGCGGCCAACGACACGATCGACGGGCTGGCCGGCGCGGACACCATGTCGGGCGGCGCGGGCGACGACACCTACATCGTGGACAACACGGGCGACCGGGTGGTGGAGTCGGCCAATGCCGGTACCGACACGGTGATGTCGAGCGTGACGTACACGCTCGCGGCCAACGTGGAGAACCTCGTGCTCACGGGCTCGGGCGCGATCAACGGCACGGGCAACGGGCTGGACAACCGGCTCACTGGCAATGCGGGCGCCAACGTCCTCACGGGCGGCGCGGGTGCCGACTATTTGGACGGCGGAGCCGGGACCGACACGCTGGTGGGCGGGCTGGGCAACGACACGTACTGGCTGGCGCGAGGCCACGGCACGGACACGATCCAGGAGAACGACAGCACCAGCGGCAACCAGGACATCGCGAAGTTCGCGGGGGACGTGTCGTCGCGGCAGCTCTGGTTCCGCAAGGCGGGCAACAACCTGGAGGTGAGCATCATCGGCACGAGCGACAAGTTCGTGGTGACGGACTGGTACCGGGGTTCGCAGTACCAGCTGGAGCGCTTCGAGGCCGGCGATGGCAGGGCGCTGCAGGCCAATCAGGTTCAGAGCCTGGTGCAGGCGATGGCGTCGTTCTCGCCGCCGGCGGCGGGGCAGACGCAACTGCCGGCGAACTACCAGAGCAGCCTGGAGACCACGCTGGCGGCGAACTGGAGGTAGCGAGCGGGCAAGCGATGCGGGTGTCTCCGGGCACCGCATCGATGCCGGCGAGCGGGGCGCATTGCGAAGCAGCGCGGTGCGCCCCGACATGGGCCCTCGGCGGCAATGAACGTGTTTGGGTGAAAGTGAGCACCGCGCCGGTGATAGCGTGCCGGATCGACCGATGCTGCGGGTAGCGGGCTGCCTGCAGGACGTGGCACGGGCCGCTGTTTCAGCCAAGTTCTAGCGGCGCGTCTGCATCAGGCTGATCAGAGTCATTGGCGGCAGCAGATGCCTGCCAAGCACGCGGCACGGCCACTTGTCGCCGGTTCATGCGCCGCTGGTCCTGCAGCATTGCCGCTCTCCGCGGTCAATGGCTGGCACGATCGACGTCCGTCCAGACCGGGCGCTCTCGTGTGGACGACCTCTCTCCTTCCAGGTTTGCGGCAATCGGCTGCGAAGACCGGCGTTCTCGCCGTCCCCGCCACGCTACGATAGCTTACAAATAGACGCTAACGCCCCAGGGAGCACGAGGGCCCAAGACATGCACATCTCCAAACTTACACTGGTCAATTACAGGAACTTCAAGAACACCAGTCTGACGTTTCAGCGCGGTGTCAACACCATCATCGGAGAGAACGGCGCGGGCAAGTCCAACGTTCTCCGCGCAATCCGGCTGCTCCTGGACGACAACATGGTCCGCGCAGCTTATCGGCTGGAAGAGTCCGATTTCAGCCGTGCGCTAGATCAATGGCAGGGCCACTGGATCATCATCAGCATGGAGTTCGAGGACCTCAGCCCCGATGAGGCGGTTCAGGCGCTGTTCCTGCACGGCACAGCCGAAGTCCACGCTGGACCGATTTCCAAGGCCACCTACAACCTGATCTTCCGTCCCAAGAAGGAGATCCGGCTGAAGCTGGCGGCCCTCGACGACTTTGACAATGTGGAGTTGAGGGCAGTTCGGGAAGGCATCAGCATCGACGACTACGAGACCATCTTCACCGGACGAAGCAGCGCTGATTTTGGTGATCCGGCCACGTATCAACGGATCGTCGGAAACTTCGACTTATGTTCCTTCTCTGACGAAACCGAGTTCCCTGAGATTGGGGCCAAGGTGCCAGGATTTCTGTCCGTCACCAAGGAGGTGTCACTCACCTTCATCCAGGCACTTCGCGACGTCGTCGCCGAGTTTCACAATAACCGCACCAATCCGCTGCTCACCCTGCTCAGGAGCAAGAGCGGTGAGATCGACGCGGCGGCCCTGGTCCCCGTCGTGGACAAGGTGCGCGATCTCAATGGCGCCATCGAAGGGCTCGAGGACGTGCAGTCGGTGCGCAAGCACATCCGAGAGACCATCAAGGACACTGCCGGCGAAACCTACTCCCCGACCTCGCTGTCGATCCGGTCGGACCTGCCCGAGGATGCGGAGCAGCTGTTTCAGGCACTGCGCCTGTTCGTCGGGGAGTCGGAGGACGGATATGAAGGGACGATCAACGAGCTCAGCCTTGGCGGTGCTAATTTGATCTACCTGACCCTCAAACTGCTGGAGTTCAAGTACCAGCGAGAAAAGATGGCGATCGCGAACTTCTTGCTCATCGAAGAGCCCGAAGCGCATATCCACACCCATATCCAGAAGACGCTATTTGATCGCATCGCCTACGAGGATGCCCAGGTCATCTACACGACGCACTCCACACACATCTCCGAAGTGAGCAATGTGAGCAACGTCAACATCCTGGGTCGACGCGGCTCGTTCTGTGAGGCTTACCAGCCGGCGACCGGACTGGATCCTGCGCAGGTGACAAGCATCCAGCGGTACTTGGACGCAGTGCGGAGCAACCTGCTGTTCGCCAAGAGCGTGATTTTGGTGGAGGGAGACGCGGAAGAGATCCTGATCCCTGTGCTCGTGAAGCGAGTCCTGGGTTTGAGCGTGGACGAGTTGGGAATCAGTGTGATCAACATCCGAAGCACCGGGTTCAAGAACGTCGCGGTTCTGTTCCACGACACCCGGATCCGCAAGCGGTGCGCGATCGTCACGGACCTGGACACGATCTTCTTCGACACCACACCGAATCCGGCGGACGGCGACGCCTTGGCTGCTAGGAAGCGAAAGGCGATTGGCTCGCAAACGGCTGGAGCGCAGCGAAAGATCGATTTGGACGCATTTGGCGCGGGCAACGCCTGGGTGCGGAGCTTCTACGCCACGCATACCTTCGAGGTGGATCTGGTCGGGGCGGGCAACCATGAAGCCTTCGTGAGCAGCGTCAACAAGGTCTACAAGGCCCCATGGATGATCGCGCAGGCAATGACCGAACTTCGCTCGGGCCTCATCCATCAAAGTGGCTACCGGACCTTGACGATGGCCGAGCAGGAAGGAAAGGGGTGGTTCGCCATCTTGCTCGCGCAAACGCTGGATCACCAAGCCGTTATGCCCTCCTACATCAGAGAAGCCGTGCTGTTCGCGCATGGCTCGTTTTCGCGCCCGCTGATTATGCGAATCCTCCGGCATCGCGTGAACTGTCTGTTGGGCACGGATCGCGCTTCGCGTCCGCGCCTGACGGTCTTCAATTCTGAGGTGGAGCGTTTCGGGCGCTCGGAGATCGATCTAGCCACTCTTCGTGCGGCGGCCGTAACGGCGTTGCCGGGCGACGTGGTCCATTCGTTCCTTGCCGGGATGACCTGATGTTTGTCTGGGATGCCACCGAGCTCAATCCCGAGCAAGCGGCCGCCGTCGAAGAACCGTCGAGCGTCTTCCTGGTCGCCTGCCCTGGTAGCGGAAAAACGCGCACACTGACCTACAAGATCGCGTATGAACTGTCCCAGCGCACGGACAAGCGCATCGTCGTGGCCATCACCTATACCCACCGAGCCGCTGACGAGATCCAGGAGCGAATCGAAGCCCTTGGCGTCGACACCTCCGCCTTGTGGATCGGAACCATTCACTCGTTCTGTCTCGAATGGATCATCAAGCCCTACGGAATCTATGTCCCAGAGCTGGCTCGTGGGTACACGGTCTTGGACCGGTACGACCGCGAGAAGATGCTTGAGCGACTGTGCGCACCGTACCGCGGCGTGACCTTGTGGGACTGCGACTATTACTTCGAAGGGGATGGTTACCGGCTGGGGTGTGCCGACACCTGGAAGCATGACACGATCCACCAGGTGCTGGCGGGGTACTTTCGAGAACTGGCGGACACGAGACGCATCGATTTCGAGTTGATCCTCTGGTACTCCCAGGTGCTGATCCGGAGTCAGCCGCATATCGCAGCGCTGCTTTCGCAAGTCTTCTCTTATGTCCTCGTCGATGAGTACCAGGATACGAAGCAGATCCAGTACAACTTGGTAGGGGCCATTCTTCGGGCGGGCGCCGGCAGCACCAAGACGTTTATCGTGGGCGATCCCAACCAGGCAATCTATGGCTCACTTGGCGGTTATGCCATTTCAGCGGCGGACTTTCGCGCGCTCACGGGCATCCCCATTCGGGAGATGGCGCTGCGATTGAACTACCGCTCAAGCGCGCGGATTATCGGGCACTTCTCCAACTTCAATGTGCACGCTACCGACATCGAGGGAGCGGGCAAGATGGCGGGCTTTCCCAGCCAAGTCTCATACAACCGACTCGTTGCGCACGACGACCTTCATGACGAACTGGTCAGGCTCATTCGAACGAGCTTAGCCGAGGGGCATGCGCCCGAAGAGATTTGTGTGCTGGCGCCGTGGTGGATCTTGCTTGCGTCAACCACCCGGAAACTGGTAGCACTGCTCCCCGACCAGCAGTTCGACGGTCCAGGATTGGTGCCGTTCAGCAATGATCCCGACAACTTTTGGTTCAAGCTTTCCAAGATCTTGCTGACAGAGTCGTCGCCCCAAATGTTGGTGCGACGCATGCGATGGGCCAGGGACGTCATTGCCGACCTGCGAGACTTCGGCGTCGACACGTCCAGGATCACGCAGCGATCACTGCTGCGGGAGTCCAACTCGCTCGCCATTACCGAGACAGACGGCTTGGCGTATCTGGACCAAGCCTTTGTCGCGTTGCTCGATCGCCTGGGGATCGAGCTGAGTGCTTTTCCTGCGCTGGTGGAGCATCGCGAGGCATTCTTTGCGAGTTCCCTGGCGCGGCTGGAGAGGCTGCAGAACTCCGGCGCCGCCTACATCACCGATCTGTCGTTTTTCAAGAAGGTGTTCCGTGAACGGACCGGGATCACCGTGTCGACGATTCACGGGGTCAAGGGCGCGGAGTTTGACGTAGTCATCGCATTCGGTCTTCTCCAGGGCATGGTGCCCCACTTCAGCGATTCCGACGGTGATGTTGCAGCCAGCAAGCTGCTGTACGTCCTGGCCTCGCGCGCTCGAAAGCACTTGCACCTCATCTCGGAGGCCGGTCGCTCACGCGGAAGATATGGGAGCTACGAGCCCACCGAGGCTCTGGCCCGTTGTGAGTTCGATTACAACGGGTAGTGAGGGCGGCGCTGCGCGGGCCAGCATAGCCCCGAGCAAACGTCGCTAGAGGCTTGAACGCGCACCTACGGAAGCTGGCTTCGCGCCAGCGAGGTGATTGGCCGACAGGTCAACCAATGAGTCCTATCGGCGATGCGCCTGGGCGGTACGAACGGCAGCAGCGGGTCGAGGCGAGCCCGTCGCGCTGGCCGCGACCGGTCATTGACCGTGGGCGATCGCTCCGCGGGCGCGCGGACGGCTGCTGTACGTCGCTGTCTTGCCGCTCACGGCGGCACCGGGGGCCGTACCGAAGGTCAGCTTGGCGGCGATCATCGTGCGTACGCGCGTCGACAGCGACAGATGTTCAACGCGCGCGAGGCGTCCAGGGGTGGAGCTCACCCTCACAGTACAGTGGAAGTCCCGCCACCACCGGCGCTTCGGCGTCGAACAGCAACCAGGCGACGCCAGCATGCTCGGCCGCGGCCGTCACCATATCGAGGTCGTGCTCCGCGGGAGCGCGCTGGCGTGGAACCCCGATGAACACCAGGCCGCCGAACTCGGTTGGATAGGCGTGGACCGATAGCGCGTTGCGGCGCAGGAGCGCGCGAGTGGCCGGCTGCAGGTGCCACAGCGACACGGAAGCGATTCGTTCGGCCAACTCGTCCATGCGTGCGCTCAGGATGTCGCCTGCCTGGCATGGCAAGGCTTCTTCTACTTCTGGTTCGGTCAGCGGTGCGGCCATGGCGATGTGGAAGATCATCCGTGGTGTGATTGGCATCATAAACCCACTATGCGGGGATGCCTATTTCCTCGCCCCGGCACGCCAACGACCCGGTGCTCACCGCACTGGGCGAGGCGATACGCCGCAGCCGGCGTGCGCGGGGCATCTCCCAGGAAGAGCTCGCGCACCGCAGTGCGATCGACAGGTCCTACATGAGCAGCATCGAGCGGGGTGGCCAGAATCCCGGGATCATTTCCATCGCGCGCATCGCTGGCGCCATGGAAATGACCCTCACCGAACTGATGGCCGAGGCGCAGTTGTAGGGCGCGCGCGCCATGTGGGTGCGTGGACGGAAGAACTCCTGTGAGGCCGTGCGGCCGGAGCCAGGGCGGCGCGCGCCGTTCAGGCGCGCCGATGGAAATGGGTGATCGCGCGGCCGAGCATCACTGCCATCGCGATCGGAAACCCGGCCAACGTGGCGGGATGGAGCACCACCGGCAGGACCATGGCGATCACCGCGCCGCAGGCAGCGATGATGAGCAACGCGGCCCACAACGCGAACATCTCGGGATCGTGCTGCAGGAATTCCTTGGCCCGGATGACGCGCGAGAGCGCGCCATCGAGGCCCGCGGCACACCCCATCGGCATCAGCCAGGGCAGCCATTCAAGCAGACCCGACAGGCGGTAGCTCGCCAGCATCAGCAGCGCGTCGACCGACCGAAAGTAGGGGTTGTTGAACAGGCGTTGATTGACCGAGGCCATCTCGGTGGCCACGGCACCGGGCACCCCGGGCGTGCGGGGCATATCGCGCACCGCCGGCACCGGGCTGACGTCTGCGGCGTTGGACTGCATCGCGATCGAGCGCTCCAGCATGCGGTAGGCCGGCTCCGGCCCCCAGAACCGGACCGCGGCATCGTGCTCATGGCGCAGTTGCTCCAGGAAGCGCTCGGGAGGATGGGCCGAAGGCACGTAGAGCACCAGAACGAGCAGCAGCGCGAGGGAGGCCACGGCGACCGCGCGGATCATGCCTGCTTCCTTTCGAGGACACCGCTGGCATCGGGGTCGATGATCGGAAACCGCCCCTTGATGATCCGTCCACCTGACACCGAAGCGAAGTACTGCAGGTTCGGCAGCTTGCCCAAGACGTCGGCCGGCACGACTTCCTCGAAGCTCTCGGCCAGTTGGGCGGAGTAGCTCGACGAGAAGTCGCCCAGGTGGGCATCGGCGCCGTGGCTCAGGCCAACGCGCACGGTATGGATGGCCGTCTTGCCGAAGGTCTCGACCACGAAGTCCTGTGTCGGGCGGTCCTTGGTGCGCAGCGCGATCAGGTTGTTGAGGTTGCCGAGCGCCATGCGGGCCGCATCCTCGCTGCCCAGCCGCCGCGCCAGGTCGGCGAGCGTCTGCATGGCGCAGGTGGCGAAGATGCCGCCTTCGGCTCCCTTGTTCAGGATCTCGATCAGCGGCTGGTTGATGACGTTGCTCACCTCGTCCACGAACAGGCCGATCCGCCGGTAGGTGCCGAGGTTGTAACGCATGCCCGCGCGGGCCGCCTGATCGGCCAGGGCCAGCGCGCCAATGGCCGAAGCGACCGACGGATCGGGCAGTGCATCCAGGCACATGTAGAGCACGTGGCCGCCGCGCTCGATCTTTTCGAAGTTCATGATCGGCCGTGGATCTTGCGCATCGAACGGGTCCGGCGACAGGGTGCGGCCGAGGTCGCCGGAGGTGAGCATCGACAGGATGGGCAGCAGGTTCGCCGTGATCTTCTGGTAGTGCTCGCGGTTGTGCCTAAACACGCGGACCTGGGCGTCAAGGACCTTGTCGCGCTGGTTCTGAGGGACCTGGTGTTCGTAGTAGGCAACGAAGGCCATCAGGTCGGCGCTTGCGGCCTCGGAGGGCTTGCGCATGTTGCCGCGGTGGGCATCGTGCAGCAGCTTGCGCATCTCGGGTTGCTCGCGCCACGCACCGCCCAGGAGCTCGGCGTAGAAGCGCCGCAGCGAGGCCTCGAGCACAGGCTCGATGCCGCCCTCGATGTACTTGGTCAGCTTGATCAGGTTGGGACGCTCCTCCAGCTCGACCAGCGCCTGGCACACGACGTTCACCGCGTCCCAGCCGAAGGCTGAGAACGCCCCCGCTGTATCCGGCGGCATGATCGACTGGATGCGGGAGGCGATCTCGGTGGGCTTCTGCCAGTTGAATGTGAAGTCCAGCCGCACGCCGCGCTCCGGAAACGCGGGATGGAACTCCATGAAGGTGTCCGGCTCGCGGTAGTCCTCGCAGGCTTTCTCGACGACGCGCTTCAGGCGCCGGCTGTTCTTGGGATCGATCACGATGACCACATCGCCCCGCCGCACGGCCTGGGTGATCAGGTTGGCCAGCGCCACGCCCTTGCCAGACTGGGTCGTGCCAACGAGCAGGGTGCCGCCCTCGAAGTTCTGCAGCGGCCGGTACAGCGGGTGCTCTACAGGTTCTACCCCATGAATGTAGGGAAGGCCGATCTCCGCGTCGGGCTGCGCAGCCTCGCCCTGGCCGAGGCTGCGCAGCACCCATCGCGGTACCGCGAATTCCCGGTAGTCCACCTTGGAGAGCTCGTAGAGCCGTTGCGCATGCACTGGCCGCCACTCGAAGCCGAACCCGAGAAGCACCTGCGACGGGTCGACGCACAGGCGTGCCAGCGCCTGGCTGGTCAGCACCTGAATGCGGCGCCCACCGAGGGAGCCCCGCAGGCGCAGGATGCGCACCGCCTGCGTCAGCCTGCGCAGTGCCATCAGAAGGCAGGCGGTGGCAAGTCCCAGCGCGGGCGCGGTCGGCAATGGGCCGAGGATCGTGATGGCCACGAAGTACAGACCCGCGATCAACCACGCCAGGCCGGCATAGGCCTCGAAGGCGCGGCGCCAGGGCATCTCGTAACGACGCACCAGCATGTCAATGTCGCCCCTGGCGGGTGCGGGAAGAGGAAGAGGTCGTCGCAGGCGCTGCCTTGCCAAGGGACGTGAAGGTCCGTGCATCGGCCCCTTCGATATGCGCCGGCGCGAGGATCACGCCCAGGACGGTGCTCTCGCCGATGGGGCGAGAGACCGTGGAAGGGCCGCTGGCCTGCGGGCGCCAGAGCATCCGGGCTTCGTCCAGGGCCCGGATGGCCATGCCGGGCTGGATGCCGCGGCGCTCGAACTCGGCCAATGCCACGAAAAGACCTTCGGCCACGGCCTGGACCTGGCCGGCCCGGGCACTGTCGTTCGCCGTCTCCACGATGTCGGCCAGGATGCTGCGCACGGTGGGGTTCAGGCGCATCGGCGCTTTCAGACTCAGAATGGAAACGCCGGATGCGTCAGCCGATGGCGTGCCCTCGACGGATGCCTGAGCCCGCGTGTCCATGATGGAGGGCGGCCCCGCGGGAGGCGGGACATCGGTGTCGGCGTCCAGCAGGGACAGCTGTGCGGCCGCAGTGGCCGCAGGCGGTTTCGGTGGTGCTTGCGCTGTACCGAGAGCGGTCGTGTCCGTTGCGGCCGGGGTCGGCGTCGGGGCGGCTGGCGCTGGCGTTGGCGCAGCGGGTGACGATGGCACAGGACCGGGCGTCCTGGCGACCTGGGCGAGGAGACTCGTGCCCAGCGCGGGCGGCGGAGGATCGAGGCCGGTCAGCAGGATTGCAGGATTGGCGAGCTTGACGGCATCGCAAGGGGCCTTGGCGCCCGGGGGCTGGATCGGCCAGGTCCGGGCGGCGCCATCAGGCACCACGAAGACCCCGGCTTCGATCAGCACGTCCAGCAGGGTATGCGGGGACTTGGGGATGCCGGCCAGCTGGTCGCCCTCCAGAAGCGCGATCACATCCTCGGCCGCACCGGGCCAGACCAGGTACAGGCCCTCCGGTCCAAGCCAGACGCGGCTCTTGTCGCGGTTGGGTGTCCAGGCCGAGTGGCCGGCGGCAAGCCGACGCAGCGCATCCACGAGATAGCGCTCCAGATGCGAGCCGTACTGGGGCTTGCCGTAGCGGTCGGCGCTGGCGAGCAGATCGCGATCGATGACCAGCGCCATCGAGCGGCGCACGAGTTCATCGAGGACGTTGTGCTCGCGGTGCTGGGGAACGCCGGCGATGCTGGCCATCAACTGCGGCACGACGACCGCGTTGCCGTGGGCGAGCATCTGCAGCACCTCCGCCGGGACGACGTGGGGCAGTGCGAAGAGGCCCAGGCCGCGCGACTCGCGTGCGTGGGGGCGCCAGCGCACGAAATAGCGTGCTGCGCCGCGCTGCAGCCACGGCATCAGCCCACCAAGGAACGCGGGCCATTCGTCACCATCGGAGGTCGTCACGATGAGATGGCTCAAGGCACGGTGCAGCTCGCAGCACAGGCCGCCGATGAAGGTTGCGATGCGCCAGCGGGGTTCGAGCTCGCGGCGCTCGGAGATCGTCGAGCGGCCTGAGAAGATGTGTGCGTCCGTGCCCTGCAGGCTGAAGAACGCGGTCTCGAGGCCCAGCTGCAGGAGCCCCCCCGGTGCGCGGAAATAGTTGTCCGCGGTCGCGGGCAGCAGGTGTACGAAGCGTGCGTAGCCTTGCACGAGTGGCATCAGCTCGCGCTCGAAGGTGGCGCGGTCGGCGCCGAAGCACAGCTTGATGCGGCCCAGCAACTGCTCGTGGGGAGACAGCAGGGACGCCAGCGGTAGCGGCTCGAAGCCCGGGTCCGAGGACGCGAAGGATTGCGCGCCGCCGTGCGCGGGGGACATGCCAGGGGCCATCGATGGATCTCCGTGCCCGTTCAGGCGGGCGGTCCATTGTTGGGCGCACCGCTAGCGCTTGTCCGGTGGAAACGGAGCGCAAGAGGCGGGGGTTTCGATGTCGGCGTGCGAGGCGGTGCCCAGGATGGGCGCCAGGTGGACGATGATCTCGTCGCTCACCGGAGGCACTGCCGCCACGGTCGCGGTGAGGCGGGGATCGCGCCTGTGGCGCTCCATCAACTGGCAGAAGGGGCAGGGGCACGCCGCCGTGTCCGAGCCGCTGAGCGCATCAAGAAAGTCCGCGCCGCATCGGGTGCAGGACGCCAGGCGGAAGCTTGGGGCACTCGCGATCCACAGCCCTTCGACACGCGCTGCCAGATCGAAGGCGCGGTCGAAGCTGATGCGCGAGGGCGGACGGTAGACGGATTGGTAGTAGCGGTAGGCGGCGATCAGGGCTTCGGCTGCCGGGAACCCCAATTGGCGCAGGCGTGCGAAGTTCGCGACGACGACGGACGCTTCGGTGCGATGGAGCAGGTTGGCGCTGTGGTACCACTCGCGGGTGTCCGGAGCCCGTCCGCGCGGCGGCGGTTTGCGGGCGCTGAAGAGCAGATGCAGCAACTCCCGCGGGCGCAGGCCGGTGAGGTGGTTGATCGTGCGGATGCGCGCTCCCAGCAGGGCGCAGTCCCGCGCCAGCGCCAACGCACGCATGCGCTGATTGATGCGCACGGGCATCATGATTGCGCCTGGATGGGCCTGGACTTGGTGGGGTGGGGCGGGTGCGCCGCAGCCAGGGTGCCGACCAGCGCCGGCGGCGAGTCGATCAGTGCGACGAGGTCGCTCCTGGGAATGAACAGCGATGTCTCACCGACGGCGTACACGAGGGCCCAGAGCTCTGGTGGCGTCATGGTGCGCAGGCGTTCAGCCTGGCTGGCGTGCAGGCCGTACTTGCGGCAGGTGCCCACCATGTCCCGCTCCGCGCCCAGAAGGATCACGTGGAGCATTTGCAGGTTGGTGGATTGCACATCGGATAAGAGCAGGTGGCGCATGTCGGTTCCTTGGTAGTCCCCGGAACGGGGCTGTTGTCAACGATGATTCACGACGTCCTCGAAAGGCTATGGAGTGGTCTGGGGCCCGAAGCAGGATAGGTTGTCTGTCATGGGGAATGACACGAGATTTGCTGCCTCTGCTCGGATCCGATGCGGTTGCCACCGGAAACGGCGCGTTCTGCGGGCCGGTTTCGGAATTTGTGACATTACGTATCAGGGATGGCAGTACGGCGGGGGACCGACCCGGCGGACGGCGCAGAGCCTGCGCCGGTGGCGGGACCCAGGCGATCCCGGCTTGCCGGACTTCCTTTGTCCGGTGGCCGGGCTCGAGCACATGCGGCGCTCCATTCGGGAAGCGAGGCGCATTGGCCGCGGCGCCCGGAGCGCGGGCGCCGCCCGGACGGCAAAGGGGAACCCTTTGCGTCCTGAGGCGGCGCACCGGCATCAAGCGGCTTCGGCGAGCGGCTTCCATTCGGCGGCACTCAGCTCGATGAGCTTGCCGCCCAGCACTTCGAACTCGGTCGCCCGGTCGTAGTCGTCCACTTCCTGGCTGTAGTGGGTGACCGCGTTGACCAGGCCGTAGCCCGACAGGTCGCCGCCTGCCACCAGATGGCGCAGCACCCCCGAACGTTCGGCGTCGTTGAGCGTGTAGCGCTGGGCCAGCACTTCCACGCTCTGCACCGGATCCCCGGTGAGCTGGATGCCCATGGTCCTCTGCATCTTCGCGGCCGCCTGCTGGAAACTCACCTCGGACACCGATGCCTGCACGACGTCGCGAACCTTCAGGAAGAAGGCCTTGTCGTCGGCTTGCAGGGTATCGTCCTGGTAGACCCTCACGCCGTCATCCTCCTGGGCCAGCGAACGCCCCACGTGTGTCTTGCGCAGCGCGCGGTCGGCCACGATCAGGCCGTTGCGGCACACCAGTCGGAACAGCAGCGGCTGCACCGACAGCGTGCCCTGCCCGACTTCCGAATTCGAGATCGCGATGCCCGCCTGCACGATGTCACCGGGCGCCATCTCGTACGTCAGCCGGGACGTGACGCACTTGAGGTACATGCGCGTCTCGGTCAATTCCACCGATTCGATCGCCAGGCCCGGCAGTCCCCGCAGGATCGGCAGGACGTGCTCGACCAGGGCATAGTTGTCCAGGCGGCGATAGCGGTCGGACAGCACGGCGCGCACATTACCGTCGAGCGTGCGCAGCAGTCGCCGATCGGCTTCGCTCTGCAGCCAGGTGTTGACGTTGCGGTCCAGCAGTGCCGGATGGTTCTCGCGCATGCGCTCGAAATACGCGTACGGGATGCCCAGCTTGTCGGCCAGCTGGCGCCGCGCCAGGGGTGTCACGCCATAGGAGGCCGGCCCGCCGGCCTCTTCGATCACGAGGCTCGTGCCGCCGCTTTCGCTGGTGCTGTGGCGCACGAGCGGCGAGGGCACGACCAGGTCCTTCTTGCTCTCGAGCTGGCGTTGCAGTTCCTGCGCCAGGCTCACCAGGGTACGTCCGTTCTTCATGACAATCTCCGATTGCAAAAAAAACGGGGACGACACTCCCCCTGCGGGGACGCGCGTCCCCGCGAGGGTGGGTGAAGGACCGGCATGGGCCGATCCGCTGTGGGCGCGACCGGGGCCGCGCGTGATCTTCCGAGGCTGCCTTTGCCGCACGACGGATGCCGTGGCGGCCTGGTCTGGCAGCGACCAGGGGGAGAAACCTTTTCAGTGCAGGCTCAGGAGCCTGAACCTGCGCTGAAAAAGCGGGGGAGGGCACGATGCCCACCCCCAGCCAAGATCAAGCCGCGCGCAGCAGGACGGCTTCTTGCCGCTGCCGCCACACGTCGGCCCAATCCGTGCCCGCCTGACGCGGCACGAAGACGCGTACCGTGCGAGGTCCACTGCCGGCCGGCTCGCGCCGGAGCCGGCGTGCGAGCGCGTAGGCACTCGCCTGGCCGGTGTAGTCGCCGTCGGCATCGTTGTCGCTGTAGATGCACACGCTGCGCACCGAGTCCGGGATCCAGAGCTTTTCCAGGTTGCCCGCACTCAAGGCGCACCACACGGGCTTGCCGTGTGCCAGCAGTACCGCGATCCCCGTCTCGATGCCTTCGCAGACGGCCAGTTCGTCGGTCGCGTCTGCCAGCCGGACGGCGCCGCCTGCGAAGCCGCTGCTCAGCACCTTCTTGGCATCGGGCGCGTCGAGCTTGCGGCCGGAGCTCAGGTAGGTGCGGTGCAGCGTGACCGCACCCTGCGCGTCCTGCACGCTGGCCAGCATCGCGGGGTACTCGGCGACCTTGCGGGCCTTGGCCGCGCCTTCCTTCTGGTAGTAGCCGAGAGCCGGGTGAAAGCGCAACGACGCGGGGTAGCTGCTCAAGGACAGTCCCCGGCCCCGCAGGTAGCGGTCCACCTCATCGCCGAGCGTGACGGCGCGCGCCTCGTTCCAGATGCGCTGCACCAGCTTCTTCATGCGCTCCGGTGCGGCTTCAGCGGCCGCAGGGATAGGCCTGGCCGGCGGCAGCATGCCCAGCATCTTCTCGACAGCGCACAGCGCTGCATGGAATTCCAGGCCCTTGCAGGCCTGCAGCAGCTTGAAGCCGCCACCGGGACCGCACTTGCGGCAGTGGTAGTTCCCCTCGCCGTACTTGTCGGTGTACTGGAAACGGTCCACCCCGTCCTTGCAGACGGGGCAGGGCATCGGCCTGCGCTTGAGCAGGCGCTCGTCCAGGCCCAGGGCCCCGAGGATCTCGGTCCAGCGGCCGTGCGCGCGTTGCTTGACGGCCTCGATGCGCGCCGCGTACTCAGCGTTCTGCATCGCGGTCTCCGGCGCCCTGGGCGAGTTCCACCGTGCAGCCGGGCTGGCCGCCGACACCCACGGTCACCTCGAAGTGTCTGCCATGCAGCAGCGGGTACTTGTCGAGGTGGAGTTCGGCCAGCAGCGACGCCAGGGTCTGCGCAGGATCCGTGGAGCGCAGGCGCCGGATGAGACCGGCCAGCGCGTCGCGGTCCGCATTCATCTCGTCTTCGCGGTAGCGATCGTGGTCGTCGATGAAGTCGGACAGCTGGCGCACCGGCTCGCCCGAGGCTTCGCCGACGGGAACAAGGATGTCATCGCCGCGGCACACGCCTTCGTCCACGATGTCCACCACATGGTCGCCCACGCGGATGCGCACCGACTGGCAGAGGATGACCAGGGGCCAGGCCCACCGGCCTTCCAGCGTGGCGCGCGCCGTTTCCCCGCGCGCTTCGATGTGCGCCTCGTGGTTCTCGATGTAGCGGACATGGGGCCGAAGCCAGTGGTCCGGGTGCAGGGCGTAGGCCTTGACATTGAGCCACTGCTTGTACCTGGCGAGCATCCAGTGCCCCGTGTTCTCTGCGTCGCGGGGCCAGCCCAGCGACACGAGCGTCACGCGGCCGGCCTCGATGTCGCAGCGACTCGGTACGACCTCGACCGGCGCGACATAGTGCCGCTGATCGTAGGGCGCCTGGACGGGGTAGCCGACGATGCGCTCGAACAGCGCCGCCGGCAGTGCATCCATGTCGTTGAGCAGGTCCACATGGCCCCAGTGCGTCATGGCGTCGAAATAGGTCTCGACGAACTCCGCCGGGGACATCTGCGCGCGCGCCGCTTCCAGGATGGTCCGCCAGGACTGCCTGACCTGATCCTGGATCTTCTGGACCTGCTGGTCCGCGTCGATCAGCGTGTCCCGGTCGGGCAGCCGTGCCATGAACTGCCGGGGATCCAGGTGCACGACATTGGCGTCGCTGGTGCTGCAATACATGGGCCGTTTCACGCAGATGCCCTGCAGGAACACCAGGGTGTCCCGGCCGGGCTTGCCGTCGCGCCGGCCCGCCACGTGCATGGCCCCGATCGGCGTGGACATGCACTGCAGGTGATCCTCTGCGCATCGGCGTTCGAGCCGATGGCCGTTGAAGACCACGTCGACCGGGAAGCCCTCGCACAGCGCTTCCATGCGATGCGCCAGGCCGGCGATGTCCACCCCGTACAGCTCGATCGCCGTGCCCTCCACGGGCTGGGCCGTGGTCTCGATGTCGAAGGCTTTGCGCCGCAGCGCCGCCGCGGTGTCGATGTCCACGCGCTGATGGCGCGAGGCGACCACGACACGGGTCGCCGCGTAGAGGCACATCGTGAAGCCGATCCCGAAAGCTTGTTCCTGGGCCACGGTGCCCGCGTCCCACCCGGACTCATGGAAGCTCAAGAGCTTCTGGAAGTCCTCGATGCCGTGCCCGTCGTCCCGCACGCGCAGCACACGCTCCTCGGCCGCGTGGTCGACGCAGATGTGGAGCGCGCCCGCACGGCGGGCGTTCTGGAGCAGCTCAGTGATCAGGCTGAACCGATCGGTGAAGGCGTGGCGCTGGTTGCGCAACGCGCCCTCTTCGTTGATGCGAACTTGGATTTGCATGGAGATCTCCTGAAGTGCCAGGCACCGTCCCGCACAGCGGGCGGCCCGCTGGCGGGGTGGTCAAGATTCAGTCGCAGTTGCCCCCAACGCGGGGGAGGGCCGCCGTTAACAACTGGCCGCAGGCGAGGGCCTGGACCAGCACGTGCCGCTCGAACTCCCAGGGCAGCACGTGCCGGCTGTCCAGGGCTTCGCCGTGCACGTCCAGGCGCTCGACCTTGAAGCCCAACGGGTGCCAATGCACCCGGTAGACCAGGCGGTCGGCACCCGCGATGACGAAGCTGCGGCCGGCCAGGCCGGTGAGGACTTCGCTCTCCTTCACGAGGAATTCGATGTCACCCATGGCCCGGACGGGAAGCAATGTGTCCGGACGGGCGGGTCGATGCGTGGCGTGAAGCATGGTTGTGACCCTCACTCGTGGTTCGGCCCGCAGGCCGGCGTAGAAACAGGTGCCGCTGCGGCAAGGCGCATCGGCATGGCATCGGTCGCGAGCGACGGTGCAGGTCCTGCCGGCGCAAGATCGGGCGCGGAGCAGGGCTGCGGCATGTCCGCACGCAGGGCTTCTTCCATGGCGAGGGCGTCCTGGTAGTCCAGGTGGCCGGCCAGGCCGTAGGCCACGAAGATCGTCAGCAGACAGAGAGCGTCCTTCCAATGGGTCATGGCGGACTCCTTTCAGAAATGGGTGGACAAGAGGTCAGGCGAACAGGTCGCCCTCGACGGCGATGCGCCGGATCTCCGCGTTGATCCACTGGGGGTCGCGTGCCAGTCGGGCCTCGACCCAATCGGGGTGGTCCACGATGGCCTCGCGTACCCAGGCGGGGTAGCGCGCCAGGGTCTGGTGCAGCCAGCGGCCCACGGTGCAGCGGATGCGATCGCGGACCTCTTCGGCATCGAGCAGGCCGCAGTACGGCAGGGGCGACAACGGGCTGCAGCCCACGACGCGCAGGCAGGAAACGAAGCTGAAGGGCTCGCGGTCCTTGTCGCGCTCGGTGAACACCCAGCGCAGGGTGTCGAGCTTTTCCTCCAGCGGTGTCTCGGGATCGGCCAGGCGATGGACCTCCTTCAACAGGCGCCAATGGAGCAGCACGATGTCTTCTTCGCTCCATTCGATGGGCGATGTGTCGTTCGCGCCATCGAACAGGGCTTTGGCCGCAGCCGTGTCGAGCGGGGCGATGTGGGCGTCCCCGGATTGCAGCCTCTCGAGCAGGGTCTGGAAGACGGAATGCTCGGCAGGGTCGGTGCCCGGGAAGACGCCGATCGGCGGGACGGGATGTGTTTCGAACGGGATGCTGTGGTCCAGCATGGTGGGCTCCTTGGGAAAGGCAGGAGCCAACGCACCCGTCGGGGCGGATGGCCCCAAGGGGTGGACGTTGTGAACGGATCCGCGGTGCGGACCAGGGATTCCAGGGCTGGCGGGATCACGGCGCGAGAGCGCCGTGGGGCCGGTGTGCCAGCGACCGGCAGGGAGAAGCTTTCGGCGCCAGGCCGAGGGGTCTTCGACCCCGGCTTCGAAAGCCGCCGGTGAGAAGCGTCAAGGTCGCGGCAGCGATGCATGCGCAGCAGCGCTGCGCATCGCGTCGGGGAAGTTCCAGGGCTTGCCGGGGGAGTGCAGGGCCAGCTACTGCATGGACCACACGGTAGGCACGCCGTCCTCGGGCGTCAATGCCCGCAGCGGCCGCAACGGCCTCCAATGCCGAAATCACGCCGACTTCGAGCCTGTTTCGCGTGGCGACGCGCGGGGCCCTTGCCGATCATTCGAGTGCGGCGCGATGCCTCAGGAGGTTCCGATCATGGCCGACAGCGAATCCATCAAGCATGCCAAGTACGACCAGGGGGGCGTCAATGCGCGCATCCTTTCTAAAGAAACGAAGGCCGACTTCCGCCGGGTCGAAGCCGCGAGCCTGAAGATCAGGGCGAGCTTCTCGAGCGCGGAAGGCAAGCGGCTTTTCGTGCGGTACTTCAACACTTTCCAGCTGGGCATCCATTTCATTTCGGTGATCTCACGCACGCGGCTCAACCACGACGACGTCGCGAAGGTCGAGGGACTGATCCGCGAGCAGATGGACAAGGTGACCGATCAACTGAACCAGTCCATCGACGGAGCCGAGGCCCTCTTCCAGGCCCATGGCATCACCAGCGCAGCGACCTATGACACGGTGCCGATGGAGCTCGATGTCGGGGTACTGTCATCCAGCAGCCGGCGATACCTGGAAATCCTGGGCAAGCTCGACCAGTTGATGCCGCTGCTGCAGACGCTGGAGATCCACGAGGTCATCACGACCCAGGCCGTCGACATCGAGCGGGCGGCGCTGAAGCGCAAAGTGCGCGACGTCGCCAACGGAGCGCGCAATCTCGCCACCCGGCTGCGCCGAGAAATGAATGCCCTCGACGTGCGTCGCCCTCCGATGGTGGGCGAGGCCTCCGCGGACGGCGAGGACACGCTCCCCGGAGACGTTTCCCCGCAGCGGGAGGATTTGCCCGTCGCCGTCGTGGAGGAGGAGCCCGAGGCCACCGGGGTCGCGCCATCGCCGGCGGCAGCGGGGTTGGACGAGGTCGCGCCAAGTCCCGGGTAGGGCCAGGGCGTCGCATCGCCACCCGAAAACGCCCGCCCGGCCATCGATTGCCATGCGGCACGGCGGGCAGGGGCGCATCTGCGATCGGCCCCGCAGTACAGTGGTTCGGGAGGACACGCGTTGTTTGCCCCCGTGTGCTCCGCCGGCCTGTGCCGGCCCCGTCGCAGTCGTCACCTGCCTTCAGCCTCCTGCCTTGCCAATGCAGGTAGTCCCAGCCTGTTCACGACGTTGCGCGCGGCCTGCATGCGCGCCCGCCATCCATTCGTGCCTGAGGCGCAATTGCCCGGCACGCGACTGCGTCGCGCGCCATCCTTTCCAGATACCCCGCAACCGACCGGAACGCCGACGCGGGGGGACACGAGCATTGCGTTCCTTGGCTGCGGCACTTCTCCAGACCACATCCGCAGCGACATAGCGGGTCATCCCCTCCACCCACGGGCAGAACGCTCGGGAAAGGAATGATCATGCACATCGCATCCCCGTCCCCCACCCCTGTGCCCATGGGCACGTCCGCGCAACTGATGGCCGCGAGCCCAACGCCGCCGCCGACCTTGCCAGCCTCCGGCTTCATCCGCCAGCGGCTGCTGCTCCAGTGCATTCCATTCTCGAAATCCACGCTCTGGCGGCGGGTGAAGGCCGGGGCGTTTCCGGCGCCCTTGCGGCTGTCGGAAGGCATCACCGCCTGGCGTGCGGAGGAGGTGCACCGCTGGATCGCGGAGCGCGGGTAGCGACAGCGGGAGCGCTGGCGCCGGGCGATCGGCAATGGGCTGCCGTGCCCATCAACCCATGGATGCGGACAGGTCCGTCCAGGACGTGCCACGGGGCCGGCCCGGGCCGCCGCGGCTGGCCATCGCGCTGCACTTTGGTCAGCGAATCAGTGGCTATTGGTTATTCGATGCATTGACGAATGGGTATTGATGGCCATTGCGGGGTATGAATAATTTTTCTCCCTTCAGGCGGTTCCGATCGGAAATCTCATTGCCGACCCCGTTGAAAGCGAACGAATACAGGGGATGCTTTCCTGATTCCCCATGGATGGCGGTGCGCTCTCCGGCACGCCCCACGTTTTATATCGAGTCCCTCTCTATGTTGCAATTTCGGCTCCGGCAAATGGAAGTCTTTCGCGCGGTGATGCTCACCGGCTCCGTCAAGGGCGCAGCCTCCCTGCTGTGCATGTCCCAACCCGCCGTGAGCCGCGCGATCGCCCACACGGAGCAGACCATCGGCTTCGCGCTGTTTCAGCGGACCAAGGGCCGACTGGCTGCGACGCAGGAAGCCCAGGCACTGATCGGTGAGGTCGAGGCCTTCTATCGCCATGCGATCCAGGTGAACGATTTCGCGGCCAACCTGCGCAATGGGTCGGCCGGCACGCTCACGATCTACACCAGCCACTGCCTGAGCCGTGGACTGGTGTCGCGGGCGATCGTGCGGTTCCTGGCGAACCATCCCAAGGTCCATGTGCAACTGCGCGCCTGCGTGCTGGCCGACTTGCCCAGCGCCGTGGTCGGCAACAAGGCGGACCTGGGCGTGGCGGTGCTGCCGCTCGATCATGTGCATCTCCATGTACAGCGCTTCACCGAGGGACGGATGGTCTGCGTGATGCCGACCGATCATCCGCTGGCGAACGCCGAGGCCGTCAGCTTCGCCGATCTGGCTGCCCATCCGACCATCGCGCCGCATCCCAGTATTGCCTTCGGCCAGATGATCGCCACCGCTCTGCAAAAGGCCGGCGTCACGCTGGATTCCCGGATCGACATCCACCACATGGATGTGGCCTGTGCGCTGGTTCGGGCCGGCGCGGGCGTGGCGATCGTCGATGAATTCACGGTGGAGGGACTCGGGTGTGGAGACTTGCGGATGCTCCCCCTGGCCGAAGAAATCGTCCTCACGCCCGCAGTGCTGCGCTCCACGCTCTGCGCGGACCGTCCCTATGTCAAGTCCTTCGTGGCGGCACTGACGGAGCAGGCCCGGATAGATCGAATCTCCACCGTTTGATTCATTGTTTCCGGTTATTGAATTGATAAATGAAAGCCACTCCTGCCTCTGAATGGTCGGGGGAATTAACCAAATCGCATACCCGGTCCGCGATTTAGCAATCGGCGAATTCCGCACCGCGGCATAGCATTTCCCGCAACAGCTTCAACGGGAGAACCTATGCGAATCGGATTGGTGGGTGCGGGCAATATTGGGGGGCATTTCGCGGCACGCTGGCTGGATGCCGGCCATCGCGTGGTGGTGCGCGACGTGAATCCGGTCATCATGGACCAGATGGACGATCTGGGCGCGGACGCCGCGTCCAGCCTGGAAGACCTCGCTCTGCAGGTCGACGTGGTCTGCCTGAGCCTGCCCCTGCCGGGCACGGTGCTGGAGGTCGCCCGGGGCATCGCGTCGAGCCGTACTCGCGCGGGCCTCGTCGTGGACCTGTCGACCACGGGCGCGAAGGTGACGCAGGAGGTGGATGAACTGCTGCGGCACGCCGGCATCGCCTTTCTGAGCGCCCCGGTCAGCGGTGGCACCGTCGCCGCTGCGCAGGGCCAGTTGACCGTGATGGCCGCGGGGACCAAGGCGGCCTACGAGCAGGCCCGGCCGGTTCTCGAAGTGATCGGCCGCAATCTCTTCTATCTTGGAGGGGACGTGCGCCTCGGGCAGTCGCTCAAGCTGATCAACAACACGCTCTACGCGATCAACATGATCGCGAGCTGCGAGGCGTTGGTTTGCGGCACCAAGGCCGGCCTCGATGGCAGCACGATGCTCGACGTCATCAACCGGTCCAGCGGCCGGTCGTTCGCCACGCTGGAACGCATGCAAGGCGCGCTGGACCGGAGCTTTCCAGTGCGATTCACCATGGCGCTGCTGCGCAAGGACGTGGCCCTCGCCCTCGCCGCCGCGCAGGAGTTGGGCGTGCCCATGCACGTCACGCAGCAGGCCCTGCACCTCCTCGATCTCGCGATCGCCGACGGCCTCGGCGACGCCGACAACGTCGCCGCGATCCAGACCATCGAGCGGCAGGCGGGCGTGGTCTTCAGCGGCGCGGCCTCCTGAGCGGCCCGAGTCCTGGCGCGCCGCGATAGCCCCACACGAAATCCAAGAAAACCCAATCACCAACCAGGGAGGAAACCATGAAACGAAGAATCTTTGCATCGCTTATCTGCGCCTTGCCGCTGGCGGCGCTCGCCTACCCGGACAAGCCGATCCGGCTCATCGTGCCCATGGCGGCCGGGAGCATCACCGATGTCGTGGCGCGCACCCTCGCCGATGCCATGGCGGCGCGGTTGCACCAGCCGATCGTCGTGGACAACCAGGCGAGCGGCGGCAACGTCGTGGGCACCATGGCGGCCGTGCGCGCCGCGCCGGACGGCTACACGCTGCTCATGGTCGGCGTGACCAATGGCGCGAGCAATCTCGCCGTCATGAAGGCGCTGCCCTACGACCCGCGCAAGGACTTCACGCCGGTGGGCCTCATCGCCGATGCTCCCTTCCTGCTGGTGTCCGCCAAGGCATTGCCCGTGGGCCAGCTGAAGGATCTCATCGCCTACGGCAAGGCCCATCCAGGCAAGCTCTCGTACGGATATGGATCGGGCAGCAGCCAGCTGTCGGCGGCGCGATTCGTCTCGATGAGCGGGATCACGGCGACGGCCGTGCCCTACAAGGGCATTCCCCAGGCAATGACGGACCTCATCGGCGGAACGATCGACTGGGTGGTGGCGGACCTGGTCAACGGGTTGCAGGCCGCGCGCGCGGGACGCGTCACCGCGTTGGGAGTGACGTCCGCCAAGCGCTCGCCGCTCGCACCCGACGTGCCCACGCTGGCCGAGCAGGGCCTGCCGGGCTACGACATCTCGGTCTGGTTTGGACTGGCTGCCCCCGCACACATGCCTGCCGCGGTGGTCACCCGGCTCAACGTGGTCCTGCGCGAGGCGCTCGCCGACCCGCAGGTCCGGCAACGTTTCGACAACGCGGGTCTCACGGCGTCCCCCTCCTCGCCCGAGGCGTTCGGGCGGCTCATCAGCGACGGCATCACCAAGTGGTCCACCATCGCGCGGGATGCCGGTGTCGCGCCGCAGTGAGGAGGGCTGCCATGTCGCTCATCAAGATCCGCAAGACCCAGCTCACACTGGAGCGCGTCTACCACGAGGGTGGGCCCGCGCGCGCTGAGCCCATCACCACCGGCGTCATCGCGGCGGTGATCCATAACCCCTATGCGGGCCGCTACGTGGAGGACCTGTCCGCGATGGTGGAGGCCGCGCACCGCCTGGCCAAGCAACTGGTGCCCGAACTGCTGGATGCCCTGGGCGGCGCCGATCGCATCGAGGCCTACGGCAAGGGCGCCATCGTCGGAGTCAACGGCGAACTCGAGCATGGCGCGATCTGGCACGAGGCGGGGGGATGGTCCATGCGGGCGGCCCTGCCACGCGCCAAGTCGATCGTGCCGGCCGCCAAGATCGTGGCCAGCGCGGGAACGCGATTGCACATCCCGTTGCACCACATCGAGGCCTGCTACGTGAGGAGCCATTTCTCGGTGGCGGAGGTGGGCGTTGCCGACGGGCCGCGGCCGGATGAACTCCTCTATGCGCTCGCCATGTCCAATGGAGCACGGGTGCATGAGCGCCTGGGTGGCCTGAGGGCCGAGCTGATTTCCGTGGGCGACGGACAGCGTTGAGTCGCAGCAGGGGCCCTTGCGTCCCTGCTGCCAGAACACACAGCCCCTAGGGGCCCTTTCGATGATGCCTGGACAGAGGGCAGGCCGGGCCTCGGCCGAAACTGTCGGATGCAGGAGACGCAAAGTGCAAGCAAATACCCATAAAGCACTGACAGAAGCCGTTCACCAATTGCAGGCGTTGTCCGAACCCAGGCATGCCGAGATGATCAACCATCTGGGAATGGTGGCCCCTTTGCTGGAGAGGGCTCGGAGCGATCTGAAGCACCGGGCCTTGGCGCTCGGCCTCGATCGCCTCAGAGCGCTCGGTCCCACGCTCTCGCCTCTCATCTCGGTGATCCGCGAAACCCCCCGGTCGCTGCCCGACGAACTGCTGTCCGGTCGCATCACCTGTATCTCGCCGTGGGCGTGCGACATGCTCGAGCGAGACTGGCAGCAGTTCGCGCCCATCGCGAGAGTGGCGCTCGGCCTGCGCTATGAGACGGGCAAGCTCGCTGAAGCCTGCAGCATGCCCACCATACGGTGGATCGCGCTGGGCGACACGGCGCCTGCGTCCGGGGATGCATCGCCGGTGCTGGGTGGAGCGATCGATCTGGCGCTGCTGCGCTTGCTCGGCTCTTTGCTCACGCCCAGGACCACGGGAGGGGCCGTGCCGGTCTTGCCGACCACCTACCACGACGCAGTGCACCAGATCGACAGCGCAGCGCAGGCGCTCTCGGGACTGGATCTGCGGCTGCGCGAGTTCAGCTGGCTGCTGGACCAGATCGGCCGGCGCCTGGTTGCCATGACGCATCGCGTCTGCGCCGGCGCGGACCCCAAGCGCCTGGCCGCAGTCGACATCGACGCCGGATTCCGAAGCAACCGCTACGGCATGCGCTCCCTCACGGCGGAATTGCTGCGCCTGGCCCAGGTGGGTGCGTTGGATGCCAACGGCACTCTGTGCCGCGAGGGGGCCCAGGCGGTCGCGGACGCACGACGGACCTTGCTGGAGTTCGAAGACTGCGTGGTGTAGCGAGGGCTGCGGTTCCCCGCGCGCAGGTCTTCCTGGGCTACCGGGCGGTGGCGGCCTTTCGGCCAGGGCATGTTGCCTTCGCCACCGGAACCGCCGTCCACGCCGCGAACCGCCACGATGGCCGGTGGCGGGGATATCGAACCGCGACGCGGGAGCCGGCCGGGGAGGGCTCGGGGACCGTGTCCTGTCCCGCATCCCATCGCCCCGCTTGGATCCCAGCCCGTTCCCCTGTCGCCATGGTGGTCCGGGTCCGCACGCCGCCCTTGCCGGAGCGGCCGCTATGGGCGGTGCTGCGGCTGACTTTGAATGGCCGGAGGTGGACCAGCGCAGACGCCGAAATCCCCTGAAATCCTGCACCAATGCGGCTGGCGCAAGATGGTGGGATCGGTCAGCATGGGAACATGCAGTCGGAACGATAAGGAGGGACTGGCGTGCAAGCAGAGGAACGGCCGGACGATACCCAGGATGCGCGGCAGCGTGCCTCGGCGCTGTCGGTCGAGATGCTGCGCGCGGTGCTGGATGGCGGTACCTACGAGGCCGTCGCCGCCCAGCACGGCGTCACCCGCACCGCGGTCGAACGCCGGATCAAGGCCGTGGCGGTGCGCCTGGCCGCCAACGGCATCGAGGGCCTGAACACCGACGCGGCGGCCATGGTCCGCCGGCTGCGCGCCCACCGCAGCGCGGTGCTGAGCGCGCTGGAAGGGTTCGACGAAGCGGAGCCGGCTCAGGACCAGGACATCCATCTCCTCACGGATGAGGAGATCGCCACGGGTGCCTTGCGCATCCGGGGCCGCAGCCATCAGCCCCTGGAAGATCTGGCGCTCTACTACCTCCTGCTCGCCACCGGCGCCCGGCCACTGGAGATCGCCCGGCTGGAGGTGCGGGACTATCTCGCGTCGGACGGCGGCGTCCGCCATGCCTCGGAGATCCGGGCCGAGGTGGCCATCACCGGACGTGAGCGCCCGGTGTATTTCCGCAGCACCCACCTGACCGATGCACTGGACGCCTATCTGGCCGATCGCATCGTCTTCCGCCGAGGCATGGGGGAGGAGGGGCGTTACCGGGGGCTGGACCCGGTCAGCCGGCTGTTTCTCTCCGCCAGCGGTCAGGGGTTCGTGATCCACCCCTACGGCGAGGACGGACAGCGGCGCTTCCGCTGCCGCGCGATCCAGGAGACGTACCGCAAGCTGTTCCGCTATGCCGAGCTCAAGCAGGTCACTGCGCTCACGGTACGCCACACCGTGGCCGATCGGCTGTACTCGAGAGGCGCGGATGAGTCCCAGGTCGGCCTGCTGCTGGGCATCGCCGAGCGTAGCGCCGTGCGCGAGCAGTTCCCGAGGCGCCTGCCCACGCTGGATGCGCTGACCAACGATCTGGTATGAGCGGGATGGCCCCGGCGCACGATTCGATCGCCATGGCGGGGATGGACCGCGATCCCGCGCAGGGAACGCAGCGGTTTGCCATCGGGGGGCGGGTCTGGCAGGCCAGCGATCCCGGATTCCAGGAAGCCCTGGCCGCGGTCCACGAGACCGCGCAGCGGCCGCGCTGCCTGTGCGTGGACGGCGGCGTCGAGATGTACGTTGCGCGGCATCTCCGCTATCTCGTCAAGCGCCTGCCGGCCAGTGGCAAGGACCACCATCCGTCCTGTCCTTCGTACGAGCCCGACGGGGCGCTGTCCGGGCTGGGTGAACTGGTCGGCGAGGCGGTGCTGGAGCACCAGCCGGGGCGCATCGAGCTGCGCGTGGATTTCCCGTGGGCCCGCGTGAATGGGCGGGCCATCGGGCGTGCGGAGGCCTCCGAGCCCGCTGAGATCGCCGTGCCGCGGCGGCGCATGTCGCTGCGGGCGGTGATGCACTATCTCTTCGAGCGCGCCGGCTTCAATCGCTGGACTCCCGCCATGGCCGGAAAGCGCAACCAGGGGGTCTTCCGAAAGTACCTGATGGCGGCCGCGGCCGAGATCGAGGTGAAGGGTCTGGCCCTCTCCGACCGGCTCTACGTGCCCGAACCCTTCCAGGAAGGGGTCAGGGCGGAAATCGCCCAGCGGCGGCGCGACACGCTGGCGATCCTGCAGCCGCGCGACGGACAGGCTCCGCTGGCCCTGGTAATCGGCGAGTTCAAGGGCTGCGAGCGCAATGACCACGGCTGCCGCATCTGGATACGGCACATGCCGGACGCCCCGCTGCTGATGGAGGTGCGCAGCTGGGACCGGCTCGCACGCACCCATGCGGCGCTGCTGGAAGCACGCGATGCCGACACCGGCCACCGGGTCCGGCTGGTCATGGCGGCGTTGATCCACGCGCGGCGCGAATTCACCTACGAGATCGACGTCGCCAGCCTGATGCTGACCAGCGAACAGTGGATTCCCGTCGAGGGCGTGCACGAGCTGCCGCTCATCGAGGCGCTGGTCGAGCGCCAGCGGCGCTTTCTGAAGCCCCTGCGCTACGACGCCAGGAGTGCCGCGGCTTTCCCGAACGCGTTGCTGCTCGATCGCGGGGATGCGCCGGTGGGCCTGCATTTGATCAGCGGGTTTTCTGCTGCAAAGGACCGCGCGTTCAAGGAGCGGGTGGTCCAGGCGGCGGGCAGCGGGGCCTGGTGCTGGTGTGCAGGAAACTCCATGCCCGTGCTGCCATGAGCCGCACGTTTCTCAGACGCCTTGGGTTGCAGATCCCGGCCCGCATGGCAACAACCCTTGAGGCGTCTGCCACGGATTCTCGACCCTGGCCGCCATCGGGATTGCATCGCGCGCCCCGCTGAGACTCGACAGTCTCGGTCGATCGGTTTCAGCGTGCGCTTGAGATGGGCGAACCGTATCTCGATGCCGCGGACCCGTCTCCTGGATCCGCATTGGCGACGGCCGTGTGCTGCGAGTGCATGCAGTTGATCGGAAGCGTGGCCGGTCAGCCTCAGGAATTCGCTTCAGGCATTGCACCCCGGCCGCTGCATCGCGGTCCTCAACCGCCAGCATCGGAAACTGTGGCGCAAGCGTCCAAGCATCTCCTCTTGAACCCCAGGTCTAGACTTGTGGATATGACTGAGCCTCAACTTCCGGTATGGATCGCGTTCCCCAAGATTCCCTGGGGCAGCGTTGGATGGCGCATGGGCGCGGGAGAGGACTATTGGCACGCGTGGGTCGCCTGGTTCAAGGCGACCGCGCCGTCAGCACGCGAACGGTACAAGGCGGCCTGGCCTGAGCCAGCGGGTTGGGAAGATTTCTACAGTTTCATCGAGACTGGAGCGTTGCCCGGGTGGTTTCAAGAGCGACAAGCGAAGATTGCTGAAGCCGCCGTCCCACCACAGCCAGGTGAAGAGGAGATTCGGGGCTATCACCGAGTTCTCTGGCTAATGCGCCAGCACTCCAAGCGGGTTCGAGCTGATCGGCCAAGGGACGATGAGTGCATCGCAGAGATTTATGCAGCTCCTGATGGCACGCAATGGAGGCTTTCGGCGCACGCCACTCAAGGCGGCATGCACTTTACGAAGCTGCCGGCTGATGCTGATTCAAATACCTAGGGAAGGTCGGCAAAACCCCAGATGAACAGCCGTAGGGAGAAATGTGCGCCTTGGGTCAAACGCTCTTGTGCGATACGGCGATAGCCGCCGGCATCGACCTCGGCTCGCTTGACCCATTCGTTGAGCGTCTGCGGTACGCAGCCAATCTTGGGCGCGATGGACTCGATGGCCGCCCACAGCGACGGGTACGCACCACGGTGCTCCAGCACCATCCTCACAGCACGCTCACGGACCTCTGGCGAGAACTTGTTCGACTTCTTCATGGCTTCATCTTCTCAAGAGTTGAAGCCTCCTCAAAACCCGGGGCGATTCACAATGCAATAGCGAGGCAATTGAATGAGAGGCCGCGCAAGACGCTCGGCTATCACACACCCGCTGAGATGTTCAGCGAATGTGTTGCAACGACCGGTTGAATCCGCCGCCACCAGCGGACGTTCGAAGTGCTGCCACGAATGACAGCTCCGTCAAATATGCGACGTTCACCGTAACGCTTTGGCCGCCTGCCTGGGCCAACTGGCGCTCCTCTCAAGCCTCGCATTAAAAGACTCTCGCCTTTTGAGCTGGCCTCAGGCGTGGAATACGCTCACGGATTGGTCCGCGCGCTTGGCGTGGATTTAAGCAGCGAACTGGTACAGCCGTTGCGGGTTTTGAACCAACAATAGCTCCAGGGCGTTCGCAGTGGGCGCGATCTCCGCAAGTGCATCGATTAGCACGCCGTCATCAGGAACGTGCGTGTGGTTCGGATGCGGCCAGTCAGTCCCCCAAACGCAGCGCTCAGGAAAGCGCTTGACGAGGACCCGCGCAAGTGCAACGCCGTCGCGGTACCTCTGTGCAGGTGAAGCCTTCGCATCGATGCGGTCGATACCACTGACCTTTACGTAGAAGTTTGGACTTTCAAGCAGGCGCATGAGTTCTTGGAAATCAGCGTGCTCGATACCGAGCGTGGCATCTACCCGGCCCATGTGGTCGACCACCACGGGCACGCTGCTGCGCTTCAGAGATGCCGCCAGCTCATGCACAAGTTCGCTTTCGAAATGCACCTGCAGGTGCATGCCGACGGCGGCAAGCCGCGGTGTCAACGCTAGCACCGCATCGACAGATGCGCTGCCGGCGATGTGTCGCATGAAGTTGAAGCGCACGCCGCGGAAGCCTGCTTGCGCAAGCCGCTGCAGCTCCTCATCAGGCACATTGGGCGACACCAGCGCAACACCGAGGTAGCGGCCCTCGCCCGCCTTGATGGCGTCCTCGACCGCGCTGTTGTCTGTGCCATGCACGATGGACTGCACGATTACGCATCGCTGGATACCCATGCGGCGATGGAGCGCGAACAGGGCTTCTTTCGGGGCTTCCACCGGCGTACTGCGCCGGGTAGACACGTAGGGGAACCGCGCGACCGGTCCGAATACGTGCACATGGCTGTCGCAAGCCAAAGCAGGCAGGCGTAGGCTTGGCATGGTCGGTTGTTCGAGGAACGTTCGAATTGGGACGGTGGTGTCGTCAACAGTGGTGGACATGTTCAGGTCGAGGTAGGTTGATAAGGCCAGATCAAGCCGAGATGGGAAGACCAACGAGACGTCCAAGCTCGGCCAAGGTCATGCCCTCCACTGCATCGATCATGAGCAGGCCCTGGGTCGTGCAAGCGAAGGTCGCCAGGTCGGTGTAAATCCGTTTGACACAGCCGATGCCGGTGAGCGGGTAGCTACAGCTCTCGACGATCTTGCTGACGCCTTGTTTGGTCAGCAGGTCCATCATGACCCAGGTCTGCTTTGCGCCAATCGCCAGGTCCATGGCGCCCCCCACTGCCGGAATGGAGCCGGCCTCGCCCGTGCTCCAGTTGGCCAGATCGCCAGTGACAGAGACCTGGAACGCACCGAGGACACAGATGTCCAGATGACCGCCACGCATCATCGAAAAGCTGTCGGCGTGATGGAAGAACGCTCCGCCTGGCATCAGGGTGACGGGTTGCTTGCCGGCGTTGATGACGTCGTAGTCTTCCTCACCCGCAGCAGGGGCGGGCCCCATGCCCAGAATGCCGTTCTCGCTGTGCAGGATGACTTCGCGGCCAGACGGCAGGTGGTTAGCTACCGTCGTTGGTTGGCCGATCCCCAGATTGACCACGGCACCGTCGAAGATGTCCGCTGCGACGCGTGCGGCCAACTGCTCCTTGGTGCGGCGTTGATAGTTGCTTGTCGTCATGGTCATGCCGCCTTTCGGAATCCACCAGCCTCGGTCGCCACGCGGTCGACCCGCACGATGCGCGAAACGAAGATGCCTGGGGTGACGATGGTTTCCGGGTCCAGTTCGCCCAAAGCGACGACTTCGTGCACGGTAGCGATGGTCGTGGTGGCTGCCATTGCCATCACAGGCCCGAAGTTGCGCGCTGCCTTGCGGTAGCTCAGGTTCCCCCAGCGATCCCCACGCTCTGCTTTCACAAGAGCTAAATCGCCATGGATCGGATACTCCAGCACGAAGGGCTTCCCATTGATCACGCGCACTTCCCGGCCCTCGGCCAGCGGCGTGCCGTAACCCGTCGGACAGAAGAACGCACCGATACCTGCCCCCGCCGCGCGAATGCGCTCCGCCAGATTGCCTTGCGGCACCAGCTCCAATTCAATCTTGCCGGTCCGGTACAGCCCGTCAAAGACCTGGCTGTCCGCTTGGCGCGGAAAGCTGCAGATGATCCTGCGCACCCTGCCGGTTTTCAGCAACGCAGCCAAGCCCGTTTCGCCGTTGCCAGCGTTGTTGTTGACGATGGTCAGGTCGCGCGCGCCCTGTGCAATCAGCCCATCGATCAGTTCGTTGGGAATGCCGGCGGTGCCGAAGCCGCCAATCATCACGGTCGCGCCGTCGCGGACGTCAGCCAACGCCTGTGCGACAGACTCGCTGATCTTGTTGATCATGCAGCCTCCTTCAGTGGGAGATGTTCAGTGCCACGAGGAAGCGCGACACCATGTTGTAGGCTGCTACGGTGGCCACCAGCTCCACGACCGCCTGCGGATCGCGCCCCTCGTTCACGCGTGCCATCAACGCGGCGGGGACCTTGACGTCGCGCGTCATGTGATCCGTCAGCTCCAGCAGTAGCTTCTCTTCCGCAGAGAACAGGTTGCCAGGCGAGGCCTCGCGCAATGCGTCGATCTTGGCCTGTGGAAACCCCGCCTTCAACGCGTGAGGGACATGCGCGTCGAATTCAAAGGCGGCGTCGTTGAGCACTGCCACGCGCAGGATGATCATTTCACGCAGGTCGGCCGGCACGCCGGTGCGGTTTCGCACCGCGGTCAGCATGGCTTCCCAGCCGGCGGCGATGGCCGGACTGTTCAGCAGCACCTGGTACAGGAGAGATATACGGCCGCGCTCAGCCAGGATGCGCGCTTCGGTCTCGGCCAGCTCGGGTCGTGTGCCAGGCGTCACCAGCGGCACGCGGATGTGGTCGGTGCTCATTCGTCAGCCTTGATGTTGCGTGCCTTGATCAACGCGGCCCACTTGGCCGTGTCGGTCTTCAGCAATGCGGCAAGTTCCTGCGTCGTGGAGGACTTCGGTTCGGCACCACCGCGCAACAACTTGGCGTTGGTTTCAGGGTGCGCAATCGCGTCGCGCACAGCCTTGTTCAGTTGCTCCACCACGGCCGCCGGCGTCTTGGCCGAAACGAACAAGGCGTACCAGTTGTTCGTGTCCACCGCCTTGATGCCTTGCTCTTCGAACGTCTTCACGTCGGGCAACGACGGGTGCCGCTTGCTGGCGGCGATGCCAATGGCCTTGAGGCGACCGCCTTGGACCTGAGAAATGATGGCCGGCACATCCGCGAACACGCCCTGAACCTGACCGCCCATCAAGTCGGTGAAGGCCGGCGCCATGCCCTTGTACGGCACATGCAGGAATTTCGCGCCTGTTGACTCCTCCAACTGGATCAAGGCCAGGTGCGGAATGCTGCCAGAGCCCGAAGAGGCCATGGGCGTCGATTCCTTGCGGGCTCTGGCGGCGTTCACGAACTCAGCGGCATCGGTCACCGGCGTCTTGGCATTGACCACCAGCGCCTCCACATTGTTCGCCACCAGCGAGACGGGCAGGAAGTCGCGTTGCGTGTTGTACCCAGGCTTTTCCGCGAGGGTCGGGTTGATCGCTGCGGCGCCCACGCTGGTGATCCACAGGGTGCTTCCATCAGCTTCGGACCGCAGCGTCTCCAACGCGCCGAGTGCGCCGTTCGCTCCCGGCTTGTTCTCAACGATGACAGGCCGCTTGAGCTCGCGAGCAAGTTGCTCAGCCAAGGTGCGGGCAACGAAGTCGACAGGACCGCCGGGACTGAAAGAGCTGACGATGCGGACCGGCTTGCCGCTTGTCTGTGCTTGGGCAAGTGGAACCAGGGCGAAAGCCATGGCGGCTGCGAGCAGGCGACGTTTCTTCATGATGTGTCTCCGCAAGGGATGGGGTATCAGTCGCAGCGCGCGGTCATGCCGCCATCGACAACGAGTTCGGTGCCGGTCACGAAGCGAGCTTCATCACTGGCCAGGTACAGGGCAGCGCTGGCGGTGTCGCGGCCATCGCCCATGAAGCCCAGCGGAATGCGTTTGACACGGGAGGCGAGAAGCCCTTCGACGTCACCACCGGTGCGCTGCTTGGCCAGCCGAACCTCAACCATGGGCGTGTGCAGCTGACCTGGCACCACGGTGTTGACGCGCACACCGTCCGGTGCGTGCTGTACGGCGACCACCCGCGAAAGGTGGATCACGCCAGCCTTGCTCGCTGCGTATGCCACTTGCGCGCTGCCGGTCCAGCGCATGCCGGAGGTCGAGGCGACGTTGACGATGGCGCCGCTTTTGCGCTCCACCATCAGCGGCAGAACGTACTTGCAGGTGAGGAAGACACTCTTCAGATTGATGTCGATCTGGCTGTCCCAGGCCTCTTCGCTCAACTGCACAGGGCCACCTGCGGCCGAGCCGCCGACGTTGTTGATCAGAATGTCCGGTGCGCCGTATGCAGCGATACAGGCTTCGACCATGGTCTGCACGCTGGCGGCGCTGGTCACGTCGCAAATGCACGTGGTGATGTGCGCCGCCGCATCGCCCGCGAGCGACAGGGTCTCGTCCAGGCGCTCCTTGTCGCGGTCCACGGCAAGAACTTTTGCGCCTTCCTCCGCCAGACGAACTGCCATTGCGCGGCCGTTGCCCCAACCCGCGCCGACGCAACCTGCGCCGGTCACGATGGCGATCTTCGATCCAAACCTCTTCATGCTCTTGCTCCTCGTCGTTTCAGCAGTCCGGCAGGTGGCCGACTCGCTGCATGGATCAAGTTTGCGGGGATGGGTCCCAAAGTTAAACTCGATGACAGCTATATCGACTATGTTCAAACGCTATGGATTTACGCCAGTTGGAGTATTTCGTTGCCGTGGTCGAACAAGGCAGCTTCAGCCGGGCGGCCACGGCCCTTAACCTGGCCCAGCCCAGCGTCAGCCGGCAGATCGCGCTGCTGGAGGAAGAGTTGGGCCAACGCCTGCTTGAACGCACAGGTCGCGGCGTCTCAGCGACGGACGCAGGTCACGCCCTGCTGGCTCACGCGCACGTGATGCTGAATGCTGCCAAGCAGGCGCTGTCCGACCTGAAGGACATGCACGCGAAGCCTGTCGGGCGCGTCGTGGTGGGGCTGCCGCACCATGTGGCAATGGGTCTGGCGGTGCCGCTGATCCGCCAATTTCGTCAGCGCTTTCCCAACGCGCTACTGTCGGTGGTCGAAGGGCTCAGTTTGTCGTTGCGCGAAGGTCTGGTGGCGGGCCGCATTGACCTTGGCCTGCTGTTCGACCCCGCTCCAACACCTCTTCTGGCCTATGAGGACCTGACCCGCGAGCGCATGGTCCTGGTTGCACCGAAGGGATTTCGGCTGGACAAGCAGGTGGGGCTGGCCGCGCTGGCAGAGTTTCCCTTGGTGCTGCCGGGCTCGCACAACCCAATTCGCAGCCTGGTGGACGCCGTGTTGCTACCTCGTCGCATCAGCCTGAATGTCGTTGCGGAAGTCGGCGCAGTGCACACCGCGCTGAGCGTGGTGGAAGATGGCTTGGCATGTTCGATCCTGCCCGAGAGCGCCTTGCAACTGAGCAGGCGGCCTGCGCGAATTCACTCCGCTCCTATCGGTCCCCCCGCCATGCGAAACCTGCTTGTGCTTGCCATGCCCCGCGCACGCCCAGCAAGTCGCTTGATTGCAGAGACTGCCAAGCTGCTCCGCGAGCTTGGACACAGAAAAGAAGGCGCAGAGGCCTGACCTTTAGTCAAGCAAGGAAAACATCGTGCGCACCGTCGCCGTGAACCGAGGCCGCACGCGCGAACTCCACGCCGTGTTGCGCACGGCCAGCCAGGGTGGGGACCCCATGGCCTGCGCATCCACCAAGTCGTAGCAAGCCAGTGACCGTGGCCCCGTGTCGTAGTTCATGAACCGCTGCGCGCGCACGCAGCCAGGAACCCCAGCCAGTCCCGGCAGGTGCTCACGGGCATACCAGCGCTGCAACTCCGCTTCCCAGCCGGCCTGCGGCGTCATCTCTACGACGTAGTGGACCGTTGCGAGTTGGCCATGGCTCGCGCCGTCCAGCTTCTGCATGAGCGCCAGGCGGGAAAGCTCGACGTCCACGCCCACTCCCGATAGGCCCGCGAGGCTCTCGGGCGCCGGCACTGGCAACGCAATGCGCTCGGGAAGGTCCAGGTAGACGTACGCCAGACCCGTGTCTTTCGACCAGGCGCAGCACCCAGGCGAAGCGCCGAGATCACGCAGGGCAGGCACGCCTTTCAGGCGCAGACGCAGGGCGTTCAGCCCATCTGGTGCAACGCGCATGCGCAGCAGCAGAACGTCAGTCGGCAGGTGGGGGGGCAGCATCAAGTCCCCGATTGACGCGCTCAGCCCCGCTTGCAGAGCAAGCCTCCGTCCACGGGCAGCAGGACACCCGTCACGTACCGGGCCTCCTCCGACGCCAGGAAAACCGCAGCATTTGCAACGTCCCAGCCAGTTCCCATGTGCTGCATGGGTACCAGCGCCTCGCGCTCGGCGCGGACCACGTCCCGCGAAACACCGCGCTCGATGGCCCTGCGCTCGATGGCCATGGGCGTGTCGATCAGGCCGGGCAGGATCGCATTGGCGCGGACGCCATGGGCCGCGTTCTCCATGGCCAAGTGCTGCGTGAACGCGTTGACGGCGCCCTTGCTGGTCTTGTAGGTCACGGTGGGCCGCGCCGCCAACGAAGCGGTGGAGGACACGTTGATGATGCTGCCGGAACCTTGATGGACCATCTGGGGCAGCACATGCTTGCAGGTCATGAACATGCCCTTGAGGTTCATCGCCATGATCTCGTCCCACATCTGTGCATCCATGTCCGCGGTCCGTCGATCACCTTTGGACCGTCCCACGTTGTTGTGCAGGATGTCGATGCGACCGTAGCATTCGACACAAGTCACCGCAATGGTGCGGCAATCACCCTCCTGGGTGATGTCAGCACGCAGCACGCTCGCCGGCTGTCCGTAGCCTGCGACTGCCTCCAGCGTGGCCTGTGCAAGTTCCTCCTGGATGTCCACCAGCAGGAGGGTGGCACCTTCCTGCGCGAAGCGTTCGGCAACGGCACGGCCATTGCCAACCGTGTCGCCGGCCAACTGGCCCGCGCCGACGATGACAGCGACCTTGCCGTGCAGTCTTCCTTTTGATTTCTCTTGCATGTCGTGCCTCAGTCTATGGTGACCTTGCCTTCCACCACAACCTTGCGCCAACGAGCCTCTTCAGCGCGCATGAGCTGCGTCATCTGTGCGGGCGTGTTGGCTGCAACCGTCAGGCCTTCATGCGCCAGGCGCTCCTTGTAGGCGGGAGCCTCTGCGGCTTTGCGCACGGCGGCGTTGATGGTCGCGATCACGTCAGGCGGTGTTCCTGCCGGCGCGAACAAGGCGTACCAGACGTCAGCCTCGTACCCCGGCAAGGTCTCCGCGATGGTGGGAACGTCCTTGTAAGCAGGACTACGTCGGGTGGAGGTGACGCCGATGGGCCGCATCTTGCCCCCTGTCACCAGCTTGGCCACGCCGCCCGCGGTTCCAAACAGGAGGTCAACCTGGCCGCCGATCAGGTCGTTGTAGGCGGGGCCTGCACCACGGTACGGCACGTGCGCGATGTCGACCTTGGCCATGGTCTTGAACAACTCACCAGCCAGGTGCACCGCAGACCCGTTGCCGGATGATGCATAGGTCAATTTACCCGGCGCGACCTTGGCTGCAGCGATCACATCCGCCACGGTCTTGTAGGGGCTGTCTGCCTTCGTCACCAACACATTGGGGCCGGTGCAGATGAGGGCCACCTCGGTAATGTCCTTGTCCGTGTCGTAGGGAAGCTTCTTGACCAACGAGTCGTTGATGGCGATGGCGGATGTGGTCATCAACAGCGTGTGGCCGTCTGCAGGAGCCTTGGCCACCAGGTCGGTGCCGATTACGGTACCGGCGCCCGGCTTGTTGTCGATGATGAGCGCCTGTCCCAGCTCCTTCTGCATGCCGATGATGAGCGCACGGCCAACCACGTCGGTACCGCCGCCAGGCGTGAACGGCACCACGATGCGGATGGTACGCGACGGAAATTTGTCAGCGGCGCGAGCGCCAACGCTGGCCAGGGCAAGCGTAGCGGGTGCCAAGCTGCCTGCGCGCAACATGCGGCGGCGCGACACGGTGGTGTCAAGGGTGAACATGGTCGTGGTCCTGATGCTTAGAAATCGATGCGGATGCCCGCTTCCTTCACGGCCTTGCCGATCTTGTTCAGGTCGTCGGCAATGAGCTGTCGGAACTCGGCTGGCGTGGACTGCGTCGGGACGAACGACAGCTCCGCGAACTTGGCCTTCAGCGCCGGAACCTGCACCGCTTTGCCAATTTCTGCGTTCAGGCGTTCGACGATGGCGGGAGGCAGATCGGCAGGTCCCCAAATGCCGTACCAAGACAACAGTTCGAATCCGGGCATACCGCTTTCCTCTAGGGTGGGCACGTCGGGAAGTGCAGGAATGCGCGTCTTGCTGGTCACGGCAAGGGGTCGCAGCCGGCCAGCCTGAACGAAAGATGTCACGCCAGGCATTGGCGAAATCGCGGCCGACACATGACCGCCGACCACGTCGGTCAGTTGGGGGACCGCGCCTTTGTAGGCCACGATTTCCATCTGCAGGCCCATGGCGCGGTTGACCATCTCTTCGCTCAGATGGCTGGTCGTGCCCAGACCGGACGTTGCCCAGGTGTACTTGCCGGGATTGGCTTTCGCAAGCTTGACGAACTCGGTGAAGGTCTTGACCGGCACCTCGTTGTTGACCGCCACGATCAAAGGAACGAAGCCAATCTGACCGACAGGGGTGAAGTCCCGCTCGGCGTCGTAGGTCTTCTTGGCAACCACCAACGGAAGGTAGGCCTGGCTGGACGCGTTGAATAGCAGCGTGTAGCCGTCGGCCTTGGCCTTCTTCACGTTCAAAGCACCAAGCACACCCGACGCGCCTGGTGTGTTCTCGATCACGATGGGCTGTCCGAGTTGCCGCTGCAGCTGGTCCGCCACCATGCGGCCCACGTTGTCGATGGAGCCGCCCGGCGTGTACGGGATCACCATACGGATCGGCTTGTTCGGATAGGTCTGGGCGGTGGCCAGCGCGCCGCTGAACAGCGCCGCACTCACGAGAGCAGTCTGGAGAGCGGCGGCGGTGTAGTTCTTGAACAAGTATGTCTCCTTGAGGCTGTGGAATGGTTTTGCGGCGCGCCGTCGGGGCGGCGGTCTTGCAGGCTTCTGGTGTGAATGGGCGAATCAGCCGGCGGCAGGTTCGCTGTACGCGCGCCGAGCGAACGCGGCGATGGCGTTGGCCATGGCTTGAGGCTGCTCCGGCGCCATGGCATGGCCCGCGTCGCGGATCGTCTCCACCGTCACCCGGTCGCCCAGGTAGGCCTGCATCACGTTCGGCACGACCACGGCGTCGTACTCGGCCTGCAGGTCCAGGATGGGCACCCGAGTGCCTGCCGAGAAGTAGTCGTCCACAGGCGTGTTGTTTCGGGCGTGGCTCTGTGCCTCATGCGCCGTTGCGCTCCAGCCTTCCAGCCAGACGCGGGGGTCATGGCCCGGCGCGAAGAATGCCCGGCGCAGGCACTCGACACGTTGCGCCTCCGGCAAGGTCATGTCGCCGGCGCCGTCGATAGCATCGCGCAGACGGCTATACGGCTTCTCGGTCGAGCCGGGCGGCAGCTTGCCCGCCGAGGCAGCCGCCATGACGACACCGCGGACCAAGTCCGGACGATCCGCCGCCAGCATCCGAGCAGGCTGGCTGCCCCACGCATGGCCGACGACCACGATGGCCCCAGTAGCTTCCTGGTCGAGCACGGCCGCAACATCGGCGGCAAAGTCATGGAGGCTGAGCGCGTGCATCGGACCTGCGCTCTGACCGATACCCCGTGGTTCGGGACGGATCACGCGAAACCCGTCACGCTGCAACATTGCAGCCACCTCGTCGTAGTCGCGTCCGGAGCGTGCCAGCGAAGGCAGCATGCAGACAACAGGTCCAGTACCTTGATCCGCATACTCGATCTGAACCGGCTCCGCGCCAGACCTCGGTATGTAGTGGACCAGACGGCGGGTCGCACCACTTGTCTCTGTCGTTGTGTTGTTCATGGAACGCAGTCTGGGCTTCGCAGAGCCCAAGCAAAAGCTATGAGCGCCTATACCAGCTATGTCGTTCAGCTATTGGAAGGGTGCACCCCTGTCGGTTCCAGACGAGTTCCAAGGAATGGAACTTGGGGCTGTCCTTTGAAGATCGCTGTCGGTACAAGTCAGCACCACTTCAACCAGGAGACCTCTTTGACTCGACCCTTTGCCCTCTCACTGAACGCACCTGATGCCAGCAGCCTGCGAATGCGGCGCCGCACGCTGCTGGCGGGCGCGACCGGTTCGCTCGTTGCGCTGACAGGCTGTGCAACGTCGGCGGGGATACCGGTTCGGCGCAGCTTCCAATCTGCAGGTGTCGAAATCAGCTACCTGCAGGCTGGCGAAGGCGAAACCGTCGTTCTCACGCATGGCTTCTCCAGCAGTGCCGAGCGGCAGTGGGTGGACACCGGCGTTTTTCAAAAGCTCGCGGCGCGGTACCGGGTGTACGCGCTCGACGGCCGCGGTCATGGCCTCAGCGGCAAGCCCCACGATGCTGCGCAGTACGGCCCGCAGGCAGCGCAAGATGCCATTCGCTTGCTCGATCATGTCGGCCAGGCGCGCGGGCACATCGTGGGTTACTCCCTCGGAGCGATCCTGACGGGCTACCAGGTCGTCCAGTCGCCGGAGCGCTTCAAGACCTGCGTACTCGCTGGTGCGACGCCGCGCTTTCGGTGGACGGCCGATGACCAGCGCAAGCTGGACATTGAAGCGTCCGAGATGGAGGTCGGATCGAAGAAATCGCAGATTCTGCGGCTGTGGCCCAAGGACCAGCCGGCGCCGTCCGATGAAGTGATCCGCCAGATGTCTGCAAAGGACTTGGCCGGGCAGGACTACCGCGCCTTGGCCGCATCTCGGCGAGGTGGAGCGCGCGCATTGCTCTCGCACGAGCAGGTGAGTGCCATCCGTGTGCCGACGCTGGGTATCGTCGGCACAGCCGACCCCTACCTGGCCGAGTTCCGGGCGATGCGCGCGTTAAACCCGACCATGGAGCTTGTCACTGTCGACGGTGCCTCGCATTCCACAGCGCCGGCCAGGCCGGAGCTTGCCGCGGCGTTGCTCGCTTTCCTTGATCGGCACCGGGGCTGAGTGCCTCCGGTCGCATCTCACTGAACGCGGTCAGGCGTCAGACCAGGCCCTGCAGGTCAGAGGCTTGGTCGAGGCTCCAAATGCGTTGTAGCAAGTCGGTGGCACGCTGCTCGCCGATCACTGGCGTCGCCAGTTCGAGGAATTTGCTTTCCAGCTCCGCATCGGACAGCGGTAGCTCCGGGTCACCCTTGCGGTTGGGCTGCAGGTGCACCAGCTTCTCGCCCCCACGTGTCGTGATTTCCAACCGCGCGGCGCGCTGCCCCGGAAACGCCGCGTCGATCTGGGGATCGATGCGCGCGTCAATGCGCGTGATGAGCTCGCATGTGCGGCGGTCGTCGAGTTGCTCAGGTTCGTACGCTGCCAGCCGCACGCTGCCGCGCACCAGCGCCGTTGCCACCACGTAGCGTAGGCTGAAGCGGGCCTCATTGGCGGTCGTCGGCCGCTCGTAGCACGCGATGTCCAGCGCCGGCTTGTACGTGTCGATCTGGACATGGGCGATGTCCTGCGGCTGCAGGCTGTGCTGCTCGCGCAGTGCAAGCGCAGCATCGATGGCGGCAAAGGTGTGTCCGCAGCCAATGTGGTTCTTGAAGGTCAGGCGCGTGATGTGGAAGTCTCGGCCCAAGGTCGCGCCTGCTTGAGACCAGTCCGGGCCGTTGCTCATCGCCTTGCCCAGGCCGGCCTCGCCGTCGAGCACATCCGGCGAACCGGTCACTCCGCGCGCAGCCATCTGCGCGGCCAGCAGGCCGGCCTCTGCGGCGCGACCGGCGTGCAGCGGCTTCGACATGGAGTCCATGCGGAAAGCCTGTTGCAGGCCGGCAGTGAAGGTGGCGGCCGTGGCGAGCGCATGGGCGAAAGGCTGCGCGCCCAGGCCGAGCGCGCCGCCAGCGGCGGCCGCAGCCCCGAAACTGCCGACGGTTCCTGTGTTGTGCCAAAACTTGTAGTGAGGCCGGCCCATGACCACACCGATGCGCGTGGAGACCTCGTAGCCGAGCACCAGCGCCCGCAGGAAGTCCAGGCCGGTGGCCCCTGTATCCTGGCTGGCCGCCAACGCTGCGGCGATGGTGGCGGCGCCAGGGTGGTACATCGCGTCCCGGAAGCTGTCATCCACCTCGGCCGCATGTGCGGCCGTGCCGTTGTACAGCGCCGCGGCTCGAGCTGTGGCGCTGCGTCCATTGCCCAGGCGTGCGCGGCCATGGTCCAGGTCTTCTGCCAGCACTTGTTCGAGCTGGGCCAGCGGGTCTGCAGCCAGGCCAGGGAATAGCGAGGCGTACCAGTCGATGACGGCGCGCTTGGCATGGTGGATCACGTCATCGGTGAGGACGGTGTGGCGGTACTCTTCGGCGTAGCGCCCGAACACTTCAGTGGCGTGCATGGTGTGATGGTCTTTCAAATGTTGGGGATCAGGCCAGCCAGTCGCGCAGCAGCGCATTGATGGCCGGCGCAGATTCGTACTGCACCCAGTGACCGGCGTCCGCCACGATGGCGGTGCGGCTGCGCGGATGGCAGGCCGCCAGCTCTGGTGCCAGCAGCTCGGGCGTCGCGGTGACGTCATGGGCGCCCCAAGCCAGCAGCACCGGGCAAGTAGCTTGGTGCAACAGGGCCTGAAGGCCGCCCGCGCGTGAGATGCCCTTGCTCCTGAAACGCGTCTGCAGGCAAGCCTCGGTGTGGACACGCAGGGCCAGCGGGTCGACGCTGTCTGGCTGGTGGAGCATGTGGGCGAGGAGGTTGTGTCGCATGACCTGGGCCAGCGCCGCGGCGTCATCAACTACATGACGCCACGACACCAGCTCGGACCTTGGGCGCCGAGGGCCACCGTGCCCTGCAGGTCCCAGCAACGCCAGCCGGTCCACTCCACGTCGACCGACTGCCAGGTGGGCCGCCACCAGCCCGCCGAAGGAGAAACCGGCCAAGTCGATGGACGTCGACGGGCCCAGCAATGCATCGAGGCTACCGGTCAGCCGGTCCAGCAACGAGCCTATCGTCGGCTCGGCAGGCGCGTCGGAATCGCCATAGCCAGGCATGTCTGGCACCCAGACGCTGCGGTGCGTGGTCAAGGCTTCGACGTTGCGCACCCAATGCCGCCAACTGCCATGTCCACCGTGCAAAAGCACGAGAGGTCGACCGGAGCCCAACGTCCACCACACGACCTGCCCACCATGGCTTTGCACGACATGACGCTGCATGCGCTGTTCCAGCGCTGCCATCCGGTCGCCTGCAGGTTGCTCGTCGTGTTGCATGGTGCGCAGCAGGTTCATTCCATCTTGATGGACTGGTCCTTGATGACACGCTTCCACTTGGCTTCCTCTGAGCGAACGATGCGCGCGGTCTCCTGCGGACTGTCCATGGTGAGCGCCAAACCCTCCGCAGCAGCGCGGCGCTGAAAGGCCTCCGTCTGCGCGGCACGTTTGATCGCTGCGTGCAATTGCTCAATGATGGCAGGCGGCGTCGCGCCCGGCACGAACACCCCGTACCAAACGTCCGCGTCATAGCCAGGGACGCCCGATTCGGCAAAAGTGGGCACATCGGGCAGCAGCGGCGAGCGCTCGGCGCTGGTCACGGCCAGTGCGCGCAGCTTGCCGCCCGCGAGCATGGGCGCCACGCTGGGCAGGGTACCGAAGGCCAGGTCGATCTGGCCAGCGATCACGTCGTTGATGACCGGCGCGGCTCCTCGGTAAGGCACATGGGTGACAAACACCTTGGCCGTGCTCTTGAGCAATTCAGCCGCGAGATGCGTAGACGTGCCATTGCCAGCAGACCCATAGGCCATCTGCCCAGGCTTGGCGCGGGCCTGCGCGACGAACTCCGCAGCGGACTTGAGCGGGCTCTCGGTCCGCACCACGGCCACATTCGGTGCGCGGCCGAGCAGTATGACCGGCGCAAACGCGGTCGCCGCAGGGTATGGCAGCTTGGGGTGCAGGCTGGGCACGATGGCGATGGCGCTCGTGTTCAGCAAGAGGGTGTGGCCGTCGGGTGGACTCTTGGCCAGCGCGTCATTGCCGATCACCGTGCCGGCGCCAGACTTGTTGTCCACGATCACAGGCTGGCCCAGGTCGCGCGACAGCGCATCGCCGAGGGCGCGCGCCATGGCGTCGGTACCGCCGCCGGCAGGAAAGGGAACGATCATCCGCAGCGGCTTGCCGGGGAATGCTTGTCCCATGGCCCACGGGCTGACCACGGCAGCAGCCAGACCGGCCAGAAGCGCGCGTCGCAGGTTGATGCGCCGGCTCATACCCGCTCCAGGACCACGGCGATGCCTTGGCCAACGCCGATGCACATCGTGGCCAGGGCGTAACGCCCCCCGCTAACGTGAAGCTGGTTGACGGCCGTGGTGGCGAGACGTGCTCCCGAAGCACCCAGAGGATGTCCCAGCGCGATGGCACCGCCGTTCGGGTTGACGCGGGCGTCGTCGTCCGCCAGGCCTAGGTCGCGCAGCACGGCAAGGCCCTGCGCAGCGAATGCCTCGTTCAATTCGATCACGTCCATTTGCGCGAGCGTCAACCTGGCCAATGCCAGCACCTTGCGCGTCGCCGGCGCCGGACCCATGCCCATGATGCGAGGCGGCACACCTGCCGTGGCCATCGCGACCACACGTGCACGCGGCGTCAAGCCGTGCCGCGCCGCACCGCCTTCGCTGGCCAGCAGCAGCGCGCAGGCGCCGTCGTTCACACCGGATGCGTTGCCTGCCGTGACGGTGCCGTCCGGACGGACCACCCCTTTGAGCTTCGCCAATGCCTCCAGGCTGGTCTCGCGCGGGTGCTCGTCGCGCGACACGACCAGCGCGTCACCCTTCTTCTGCGGCACAGTGACCGGCACGATTTCTGCGTCGAAAAACCCGCGCTGCTGTGCGGCAACGGCCTTGCGCTGCGAGGCCAGGGCCATGCGGTCTTGTTCCACGCGGGAGATGCCGTAGTCGGTGGCGACGTTCTCAGCCGTCTCGGGCATGCTGTCCACGCCGTGCAAGGTCTTCATGCGCGGGTTGATGAGCCGCCAGCCGATGGTCGTATCCTCGATCTTTGCCGCGCGGGAAAACGCACTTTCTGCCTTGCCCATCACGAACGGCGCGCGGCTCATGCTCTCTACACCGCCGGCGAGCATCAGCTCCGCTTCGCCGGCCTTGATGGCGCGTGCCGCCGTGCCCAGTGCATCCAGGCCAGAACCGCACAAGCGGTTCACCGTGCTGCCAGGCAGACCGACAGGCAGGCCGGCGAGCAACGCCGACATGCGTGCGACGTTGCGATTGTCCTCGCCGGCCTGGTTGGCGCAGCCGTAGATGATGTCCGCGACAGCTTCCCAGTCCAGCGTGGGGTGGCGTGCCATCAGCGCCTTCAAGGGCACGGCGCCCAGATCGTCGGCGCGAACCGACGACAGACTGCCGCCGTAGCGGCCGAAGGGGGTGCGAACCGCGTCGCAGATGTAGGCGTGTTGCGTCATGGTGAATGTCTCATTGGAATAGTTGATGGAGGTCGCCGCGCACGAAGCCCGGGCCACTGCGCTCGGCGAGCATGTCGATGTCGCGTGCCAGGGCTTCCTGGCCACGCGTACGCGCCCAGAACACAGGCCCGCCTTCCCAGCGGGGGAAGCCATAGCCGTTGACCAGTGCGACGTCGATGTCCGCGGCATGCGCGGCAACGCCATCGGCCAGCAGCAGCGCCGCCTCGTTGACCAGGGCAAGCAGCACGCGGCGCTGCACTTCTTCTTCGTCGATGGTCCGCGGCACGATGCCCTTCTCGGCGCGCGCCCGCGCGATCAACGCGTGCGTGCCTTCGTCCACTTCGGCCTTGCCCCCCTCGGGGTAGCGGTAGTAGCCGGCGCCAGTCTTGCGACCCAGGCGCCCGGCTTCGCACAGACGGTCGGCGATGTTCACGTAGCGCGCGGACGGGTCGCGCGTGGCGGCCTGGGCCTGGCGCATGCGCCAGGCGATGTCCAGGCCCGACAGGTCGGCCACGGCGAAGGGCCCCATGGCGAAGCCGAAGCGTTGCAGGGCGGCGTCCACCTGTTCGGGCCAGGCGCCTTCCTCGATCAGAAACTCGCACTGGCGTCGGTAGGCCGCGTAGAGCCGGTTGCCGACGAAGCCGAAGGCATTGCCCGTCAACAGCGGCAGCTTGCCCAGCTTGCGGGCCGCGGCCAGGCCGGTTGCCAGAGCATCGGGGGCAGTCGCCTTGCCGCGCACCACCTCCATGAGCCGCATCACGTTGGCAGGACTGAAGAAGTGCAGGCCGATCACGTCCTGCGGCCTTGTGGTCGCGCTGGCGATGGCGTCGAGGTCCAGATACGAGGTGTTGCTGGCGAGCACGGCGCCTGGGCGGGCCACGGCGTCGATGCGCGCGAACACCTGGCGCTTGACGTCCAGGTCTTCGAACACGGCTTCGATCACCAGGTCCGCTTCGGCGAGATCGTTCCATTCCAAGCTGCTGCGCAGCTTCGCAAGGCGAGACTGCGCCGCTTCGGGCGCCATCTTGCCGGCACGGACCCGGCCTGCGTAGTGGTCGTGAATGCGGGTCGAGCCACGGTTCAGCGCCGCACTGTCCTGCTCCAGCAGCAGCACCTCCAGGCCGGCATCCAGCACGGCGATGGCGATACCCGTACCCATCGTGCCCGCGCCGATGACCGCGACACGGCCCACGGCGCGCGGTACCACTTTCGCCAGAGATGGGTGTTTGGCACTGTCGCGCTCTGCAAAGAACTGGTGACGCAACGCTGCGGCCTCAGGCGACACGCGCAGCTGCTGGAACGCCGCACGCTCACCGGCCAGCGCTGCAGCGAATTCCTGAACGGCAGACGCCTTCACAGCTGCGATGGCAGCGACGACGGCCGGACGGCCTTTGCCAGTCTTCAGTGCCGCGGCAGCGGCGTCTTCTACGGCCTGGGGTTCGGAAAACGGCACGGCGCGATCACGCAAGCGTCGCTTTTTACCGGCGAGGCCCCGTGCGTATTCGACCGCAGCTGCACGAAGATTCCCGTCGATCTGCGCATCTACCAAGCCGCAAGCGAGCGCCGCAGTGCTCTTCACGCGCTCGCCTGCGCACACCATGGCGATGGCACGCGGCACACCCACCAGGCGCGGCAGCCGTTGGGTGCCGCCTGCGCCGGGAATGATGCCCAAAGTGACTTCAGGCAAACCCACGACCGTGCCAGGCGCAACCACGCGTGCATCGCACCCCAAAGCGAGTTCGAATCCACCACCGAGTGCAGCCCCTTGCAGGGCCGCCACGAAGGGCTTGGCACAAGCCTCGATTGCAGCGATAACCGTCGGCAGTTGCGGCTCAGCCAATGGCTGGCCGAATTCGCGCAGGTCCGAACCGGCAATGAAGGTCTTGCCGGCGCCGATGAGCACTGCGGCAACCAAGCTTTCGTCACGCGCCACGGCATCAACGGCGTGCAGCAGCCCGGTGCGCACCGCCGCCGAACCGGCGTTGATCGGCGGGTTGTCGATCCAGATGACGGCGACGTCGCCGTCGCGCTCCAGGCGAACCTGGTTCGTTGCCGGGGCGTTCATGAGGCCAGCACCACGACGCCGTCGGCCGCGCGGACGCCCTGACCCTGCGGCAGGACGAACACCGGGTTGATTTCGGCTTCGACCAATCGTTCACCGAGCTGCGCCGCCATCTGAGAGAACGCCACGATGGCCGTGACCAGGGCATCCACATCAGCCTTGGGACGGCCACGGAAGCCGTCCAGCAGCGGCCAGGTCTTGAGCTGCTGCGCCATGGCCAGGGCATCGGCGCGCGACAGGCCGCCCTCCGGTGGCAGCAGGCGCATGGTGGTGTCCTTGAACAGTTCCGCGGTGACGCCGCCCATGCCCAACAGGATGGCCGTTCCCAGCGCATCGCGATGCATGCCCAGGATCAGCTCGGTGCCGCCGCCGACCATCTCTTGCACGAGGAAGCGCTTGGGCCGCACGCCTGCTTTGGCCTCGACCTCGGCAGTCATGGCGGACAGGCGCTCTCCCACGTTGTCGGCCGTCAAGTTGACCGCCACGCCTCCCACGTCGCTCTTGTGCGTGATTTCTGCCGACAGAATCTTCAGGACTACACGGTCACCCAGCTCGCGCGCTGCGGCTTGAGCCTCGGCCGGCGTCGCCACGATGCGTTCGCCGGCGCACGGCACACCGAAGCGCGTGAACAACTGCTTGGCCTGGTATTCATCGAGCGATCCGGCCGGCAGGTCGTCCACCGCCACCGGCTGGTCCGCTGCGCTGGCATCGACCTGGGGCTTGAGCTGCGTGGCCTTGAACATCGCCTGCAGCGCTGCCGTGCAGCTCTCAGCTGCCGCGAAGGCCGGCACGCCGCGTTGCGTCAGCAACGCACCGACTTCAGGAGCATGCGGGCTGACATAGGCGATGACAGGCTTGTCGGAGTTCGGCAGGCAGTCCTGGATGGCACCGGCCAGCAGTTCCGGCATGGCGAGGCTGGAAGAGCCGACGATGATGGTCAGTGCGTCGTAGCTGTCGCTCTTGAGCAGCACGTTGATGGCGCCGCGCAACAGGTCGGGCTTGAGGCCGGCGAGCGTCACGTCGATGGGATTGCGGTCCAGCACGGCGTGGTCACCGGTCTGCAGGGCACGCAGTGCCTCGGCCGTGGCCGCATCCGGTGCGGACGTGTCGAACCCAGCTATGCCAAGGTCGTCAGACACCAGCGTGCCGGCACCACCGGTGGAGGTGAGGATCGCGACGCGCTTGCCGTGCAGCTTGCGGCCCGTGGCCAACGCAGAGGGAATGTCCAGCAGGTCGGAGAAGGTCTGCGCACGGATCACGCCGATCTGCTGGAACAGCGCGTCGTACATGCGGTCGGCACCGGCCAGGGCGCCGGTGTGCGAGACAGCAGCTTTGGCGCCGGCTTCCGAGCGGCCGATCTTGAACGCCACCACGGGCTTGCCCTTTTGAGCCGCCTTCAGGCAGGCGTTGCGGAACTTGGCGGGGTCGCGCACCGTTTCCACATACAGCGCGATGACCTTCGTGGCCTCATCGTCGGCCAGATGGTCGATGAAGTCGGCCAGTTCCAGGTCCACCTCGTTGCTGGTGGAGATGAGCTTGGATAGACCAATGCCCCGTGCCGCCGCACGCGAAAGCAACGCACCCAGGATGCCGCCGCTTTGCGACACCACGCCGATGCCGCCTACCGGAAAGTGCTCCATCTCCAGCGCACCTGTGGCCGACAGAACGATGTTGTCGGTCAGGTTCACCAGCCCGATGGTGTTGGGCCCCAGGATACGCATGCTGCCGGCAGCCTCGATCAACTGCTTCTGGCGGCGTGCGCCATCTTCGCCGGTCTCGGTGTATCCGCTGGCCAGCACGATGGCGGCCGCGCAGCCCCGGGCGGCCAGGTCGCGCACGGCCAGGTGCGCGCGTTCGGCACCCAGCAGCACGATGGCCACGTCGGGCACGCCAGGCAGTGCCGCCACGTCGGGGTAGCAGGTCAGCTCACCGATGCGGTCGACCTTGGGGTTGACGGGGTATATGTCGCCCTTGAAGCCGTGCTTGACGAGGTAGGAGACGGGACGACCAGCGGTCTTGCCGGCGTCGGCGGATGCGCCGATCACGGCGACGCTGCGCGGCTGGAGCAAGCGGGAAATGGCGTTCATGGTCATCACTCCTTGGCGGCCGGGGCGGCTGCGGACTTGTCGAGGAAGGCCATCACCGAGGCGCGGTGCTCGGTGCTGGTGTAGCAAATGCCCTGGGCCTGGCTGCCCTGGGCGAAAACCTGGTGAGCTGACAGTTCGAAGCTCTGGTTCAGGATGGTCTTGGTCAGGGCCAGCGCCGTGGCCGAGCCCTTGCCTAGCTCGGCGGCCCAGGCCTGAGCATCGGCGACCAGCGTCTCGCCCGATGTCTTGCGGTCCACGATGCCCAGCGCCACGGCCTCGTCCACCTTGACGGCGCGACCCGTGAAGATCAGCTCCTTGGCCTTGGGGAGGCCGACGCGGCGCGGCAGGAAGTACATGCCGCCGCCATCGGGGATGATGCCGCGGTGGATGTACGACCAGGTGAAGCTGGCCCACTCGCTGGCGATGATGAAGTCACAGGCCAGCGCCGTATCGGCGCCCAAGCCGGAAGCTGCGCCGTTCACGGCAGCGATCACTGGCTTGGGCATCGTGTGCAGCAGCGCCTGGGTGTGGTGCACGCGTTGCTGGCGGTGCCAGCCGTTGAAACCGACTTCGCCGGTCGGGGCGTTCATGCGCTTTTCCATGCCGGCGATGTCGCCGCCAGCGCAGAAGCCTTTGCCCGCGCCGGTCAGCACCAGGGCTTTGATGGCCTTGTTGGCGGCCACCTGTTCCAGCGCTTCGATGAACTCGCTGCGCATGGCATCGCTCATGGCGTTGCGCTTGTCGGGACGGTTCAGGGTGATGGTCGCGATGCCGGCCGCGACGTCCAGGTTGATCAGTGTGAAGCTCATGGGGTTCTCCTCGATGGGGTTGTTCAGTCGGCCTTGATGCCGTTCTCCTTGACGACACGGGCCCAGCGCTTTTCCTCGCCGCGCACGTAGGCGTCCAGTTCCGCAGGGTCGCCGGCAGCAATGGCCAGGCCTTCCTGCTCCACCTTGCGCGTGAAGTCCGGAGCGCGCGCGGCCTTGGCGGCGGCCGCATTCAGGCGTGCGATCACATCCTTCGGTGTGCCGGCCGGGGCATACAGCCCGTACCAGCTCTCTACGGCATAACCTGGGATGGTTTCGGCGATGGTCGGAATGCCCTTGAACGCGGCCGAAGGCTGGGCGCTGGTCACGGCGATGGCGCGCAACTGGCCACGCTCGACGAAGGGCGCCACGGCGGCGGCCGTGCCGAAGAACATGTCGACCTGCCCACCCATCAGGTCGGTCATCGCCGGGCCGGCGCCGCGGTACGGGATGTGCACGGTCTTGACCTTGGCCAGGTTGTCGAACATCTCGCCGCCCAGATGGGCCGAAGTGCCTGCGCCTTGTGACGCGTAGGTCAGCTTGCCCGGGCTGGCCTTGGCGGCGGCGAGCACGTCCTGCACCGTCTTGAACGGGCTGGCCGGGCGTACCACCAGAACGTTGGGGCCGCGGCCGACCAGGATCACCGGCGCGAAGGATTTGTCGTTGGTGAACGGCAGCTTGGGTTGCAGGCTGGGATTGACGGCATGCGCGAAGCTGGCCATCACCAGGGTGTAGCCATCGGGCTGCGCCTTGGCGACTGCATCGGTGCCGATGATGGTGCCGGCACCGGGTTTGTTGTCGATGATGACGGGCTGACCGAGGTCCTTGGACATTTCCTGACCCAGCGTGCGGGCGATCAGGTCGGTGCCGCCACCAGGTGCGAACGGCACGACGATGCGCACGGGCTTCTGCGGAAAGGTGCTGGCAAAGGCAGCGCCTGCGGCCAGGACGGCGCCGATGAGCAGTGGCTTGGCGAACGTGCGGATGAGTTGGAAGCTTGGCTGACGCATGTGAATGTCTCCGTGATGGGGCGCGCGAGGCCCTGGCGGGTGGCGGCGTCGGTGTGCGATCACCGTGGCCGTAGCTTAGGAAGATCGACCCAGAAAGTAACCCCGCCAATTCCATTCAGTGGAACCGAAGTACCATCTGCCACAGGAGAGCCACGCATGAACGCTGCGCGAAATGTGATTGCCGAAGACAAGCCAGGCCAGTCGCCTGCCAACCGGTCGCTTGAACGTGGCATCGAATTGCTGCGTGCATTCCGGCAGGGCTCGGAGCTGCTGGGGAACGGAGAACTGGCCGAGCGCACAGGCCTGTCGAAGTCCACGGTAAGCCGTTTGACGCAGACGCTGGTGGGCACCGGCATGCTGCAACTGGACACCGCCCGCCGCGCCTATCGACTGGCCCCGGCCGTGCTGAGCCTGGGCCACGCTATGCGCTCAGGGTCGCGCGTGTTGACGGTTGCCGCGCCTCATATGCGAGCTTTGGCAGAAGGCCAGCGCGTCAACGTCGGGCTCGCCGCGCCAGACCTCGACGAAATGGTCTATCTGGAGTCGATCCGCTACGCCCGGCGCGTGGCTCTGCGGCATGTGGTGTCCGGGCAGCGAGTGCCGATGGAACTGACCTCGCTGGGGCGCGCCTATCTCGCAGTCGCGCCGGAACCTAGGCGCAAGGCGCTGATGGCGGTGTTTCGCAGCCGCCGCCCGGATGGGTGGGGCGAACTTGCGCGATCCATTGAGGGGGCACGGATGGATGTGGCCGAGAAGGGTTACTGTTCAGCATCTTGGCAACCTGAAGTGGTTGCGCTGGCAGCACCATTGGCGGTGGATGATGCTACGTACGTGTTCAACCTCAGTTTGTCGACCGCAGAGTCAGCGGCACGGGTAGCGAAACAGTTTTCTCCAGCGTTGCTCAATCTGGTCGCGGTGGTACGAAGAGACATCGCGCGGGGCACTTTGGACACTTGACTGCTCTCGGCGAACCAGTTCTTGAGCAACTCGCAGTTCACCGAAGCATCGAGCCCGTCTATACGGGGCAGCAAGCGCGTCGAGCCGCCTACAAATGGGGAAGTCAGCCCGAGCGTCCAAACTGAACGCTGATGAACAAACTTCCAACGTCTGCAGTCGGTCCCGGTGCTGACCTTCGACGCCGTATGCTCATGGGCTGCAACGGGCGCATTCCAGCTGTTGATCACGATGCCGAAACGACCGTTCAAGATCTTTCGGTCTCTCTGTTCAAGACGAGCCGAAATTCATGTCTATCTTGGCCCGCTACATCCACCCACGCGCGCGGCGCGCACCGGGCACTGAGTGGTCGACCACCATTCGCTATCGAGACGATGCTGCGCATCCATTGCCTGCAGCTGTGGTGGAACCTCAGCGACCCGGCGATGGAGGAAGAACTGCACGAGCGTCCGCTGTATCGGTGCTTCGTCGGTCTAGACGGCTCGGCACGACTATGTTCGGCTTACGGAGACGTGCGAGTTGTCAGTGAGTATTTCTTCGAAGATCACCCGGTCGCGCTCGTTCAGGGCCTTGCAGCTGGTCCAGCCGTCAAGGACTAGGGCATACGACTCCTCAACTGGCCAGCTCAGATAGTCATTGAAGGCATCCCAGCTCTTGCCATTCCAATGACCACCCGCCCCGTTTATGAGGCCCTCGTTGAATGCGGCTGAGAATGCGTCCATCGTCTGAACCCCGCGCAGTTGGACTTGGTATTGGCGATTGGCGGTTGACATACCAGCAATGCTATCGCCTGGCTTTCGCGATCTCCAGCTCAGGCAGCAGTTCGACGATCCGGTTACCGGACGCAACTTGACGAGGCCTATTGGAGCGAGAGCATGAATCGTCGGGATGTCCCGATGTTCATGAAGGAGTGTCCGATGAGCCATGCTGTCGTTAAAGTACTGGGCCCGCCTGCAGCCCCTCCCACGCTGCTGGGAGAGGCCGCGGCGCGTATCCCTACGGGAGGCAGGATCCGTCCCGGCATCATGGTGCTCACGCGCAAGGCGGCTGAACATGCGCAGGCCAAGGCCATCTACGCCCAGGGTGTGGCAGAGGGCCGGTCCTTCGAGCAGATCGAGCGCACGCTGGCCGAAGCGCTGCCGCAGTTGAAGTCCCCGCTCGTGCCGCGCAACGTCCCGTGGTTCACCGTGCGTGCATCGGATTTCGCGAACCCGGAGATGGCGCGAGAGATTCTCGACGCCTACGGAGAGGACCGCGGCCAGGGCCATCGCCTCTATCGCTTTCCCGTCGTCTTTCCCGCGGACCTTTGGCAGACCGTGATGCCCCACGAACTCGCCGCATGGAGTACCCACGAGAAGCGCTTCTGGTCGCAGTACTCGCCCGATGGGCGGGTGCGACACTGCATGCGGCATGCGCCGGTGCCGGTGGACGACACAGGACGGCGCACCATCCGCATCTTCGGCGGGCGCAAAGCGGTACAGCGGGAAGACAACGGCGGCATCTGCGACCCGGAATGCTGCCCTGAGTACCAGGCGCGCCAATGCAATCTGACGGGACGGTTCCTGTTCTTTATCCCGGGCATTCGCTCCATCAGCGCGCTGGAGTTGCCCACCACAAGCTTCTATGCGATGAGCGCGGCCACCCAGCGCTTCCAGGCCATCGCCATGATGCGTGGCGGACGTATCTCCGGCTTCCTGGGGCGCGATCGGACGACCTTCTTTTTGAGCAAGGTGCTCAAGGAGGTGCCACACATCGACGGGCAAGGCCGGGCCGTGCGCGTGCCCCAATGGATCATCGAACTGGAGGCGCCCGTCGATGTGACGGCGCTGCTGCGCGAGCCCGATGATGAGGAGACGGTCGTTGCGCAGGCGCAGCTTGCAACCCAGGTACTCGGAGGAGGGGTTGCGGCGGTGCGTGGGCTGGCGGTCGAAGGGGCCGGAGGCCTGGAGGATGCGGCCTGTGGCGAGGGCCCGCAGCCGCGCTCCGGACGCCCGACGCTGGAGGCCGTGATGGCGCGTGTTCAGGGCATGGGCATGGACCCGGAGCGCTTTGGCGAGTATGCGGACCGCCGCTGGGGCCGGGGCTGGCGCGTCAACCCCCATGGCCGTGGCCGGGCATGGGATGAGCTCGAGCGCTATGCACGCGATCCGGAGGGCTACCTCGACAAGATCGAGGCCGAACTGCGGCCGGGCGCCTGAAGGGCGGAGGAACGCATGCGCATCGCACACTTCTCCGACCTGCACTACGGTGCTAAAAATCTGGCAGAGGCCGAGCGCTGCTTCGGCGCCGCCATCGACCGGGCTGCCGTGCTCGGCGTCGAGGCTGCCGTCATCTCGGGCGACGCCACGGACCATGCGCTCGACCTGCACGCGCCCGCCGCCGCCCGGCTGGCGGCCCAGGTGCGCAGGCTCGCCGACCACTGCCCGGTGCTGCTGCTGCAGGGAACGTACTCGCACGAGCCCCCGGGGACGCTCAACATCTTCCGCTCGATCGGCGGACGACACGCCATCCATGTGGCCGACCGCATCCAGCAGGTCGCGCTGACGCGTGAGGGGCGGTGGGTGGTTTCGCCCGAATGGTGCTTCCCCTGCCTGCCGTCCGGCGCGGTCGCGATCTTTTCGTGCCTGCCGACCGTCAACAAGGCCACCGTGGCGGCCACCGTTGGCGCGACGCAGGCGGCCCAGGCCGTGGGTGAGCAACTCGCGCAGTTGCTGGCGGGCTTCGCGCCGTCGCACCGCCTCGCGCGCGCGCAGGGCCTGCCCACCATCGGGGTCTCGCATGGCACGGTGTTCGGTTGCGTGACCGAGCATGGTGTTCCCATGGCCGGCTTCGATCATGAATTCACCACCGGGGCCCTCTTTGCCGCGCAGGCCCAGGCCGTCATGCTCGGCCATATCCACCGGCACCAGGCATGGACCCAGCAGGGCGACGCGGGGGTGCAGGCCATTGCGTACGCCGGCTCGATCGGACGCTTCCACCATGGCGAAGACGGAGACAAGGGCTTCCTCTTGTGGGAGGTGGAAGCCGAGGCCGCCGGGTGCCGGCTCGAGGCGACGCCGGCGCGCCGCACGATCGACATCGTTTTCGAGGGGCGCCCCGATCTCGATGCCTTGCGGGATGCCGTGGCCCGCCAGGACGTCGCCGGGGCCAGTGTGCGCGTGCGCTGGACGGTGCCCGAGGAGGAGCGCTGCGCAGTGGATCGCCATGCCATCCTGCGCGTGCTGGCCGATGCGGCGGACACGCAGCTGGAGGGGCGCATCGTGCCCGTGACACGTGCGCGCGCGGAAGGGATCTCGAGGCTGGCGCGCATGGACGACCAACTGCGCGAGTGGGCTCGGATCACCGAGGTGCGTGCCGAGCCCTTGCTGGGCTGTCTCGCGGCACTGGCCGAGGCGTCACCCGAGGACATCGCTGCGCGGGTGCTGCAGCAGGGCGTTGCAGCACCCGATACGGCCGCCTTGCTGCCCTCGGCACCACGGCCAGCGGGCATGCGTGCCGCGGGGCAGGCCCTGCACGCCGTGCCGGGCTAGGGCTGCTAGGGCCCGGGCAGGGAGTGCCCGGGCAGCCGGCCTTTTCGTCTCCACGATCCTGGCGCACCGTTGGGCGCCAGGCTCCCGGCGCCCCTCGCCTCTTGAAAGCACGGTCACAGATGGGAGAGTGTCCCCATCGACTTCTCATCGGAAAGGAATCCCCATGCAGCCTCTCATGCTGACGCTCAAGGGCTTTCGCGGCATCCGCGATGGCCTGGGGCTGTCCGAACTGACGCTGGACCTCCAGCGCCTCGCGGACGACGCCCAGCTCATCGCCATCGCCGGTCCCAACGGCAGCGGAAAGACCACGGTCATGGACAACCTCACCCCCTACAACCTTCTGGCCAGCCGGGCGTCGGCCGGCGGGGCGGGGGGCTTTTCCTATTACGACCACGTCTATCTTGCCGAGTCCGCTAAGGACCTGGTCTGGGCGCACGAGGGCCGAAGCTACCGCTCCCAGATCGTCATCCGGCTTCAGGGCCGGCGCAGGACCGAAGCCTTCCTGCACCGTTTGGACGGCGATGGCGCCTGGCGCCCGGTCGCGCTGGAGGACGGCACCGTCTCCGACGGCCGCATGGAGTCCTACGCGGCGTGCGTCGAGCACATCTGCGGCAGCGCCGAGACGTTCTTCGCCTCGGTGTTCGCCGCGCAGGGCAAGCGGCAGCTCAACACCTACCGCAACGCCGAGATCAAGAGCCTGCTGGGTGACCTGCTCGGGCAGGAGGCCATCCGCCGGGTGGGACTGCAGGCCGGCGAGACGGCGCGCCTGCTGCAGACGGGGCTCGTGCTGCTGCGCCAGGAACTGGTGACCCTGGACACGGAGGCGGACCGCATCGCGACCGCCCGGCTGCGCGTGGAGGGCGCGGCGGCGCGGGTGGCGCAGGCCGATGCCACCACGTTGGCGGCGCAGTCCTGTCTGGACGAAGCGCAGGGGCGGCATGCCCGTCTGGCCGCCGCGTTCGAGCGGCAGCGCGCCATCGAGCAGCAGCGCCGCCAGTTGCGCGCGGACCATCGGGCCGAGATGGAGGCGAGCGCAGTGACGATCCGGACCCTGCAGGCCCAGGATGAGGCCGAAGGCCAGCGGCTCGACAGGTTGGAGCGACGCGCGCGGCAACGGCGGGCGCAGCAGCAGGAGCGCCGGCAATCGCTCGAGCGGTCCCGGGGCCGGTGCCTGCAGGAACTCGCGCAGGCCCCCGCGGTGCGGCGGGCGGCGCGGCGGCTGGCGGTGGCACAGCGTATCCAGGGCGCACGCCATGCGATCGTGCTCGCGTGTCGCGCTCAGGTCCAGGCGTTGGCCCAGGCGCGCCACGCGGCGCATCTGGCAGAGCAGCAGTTGGCGGCCATCGAGCGGGAGGCTGGCAAGGCGGTGCTGCGGAACGAGGAATTGAGCCACCGCTTCAGTCTGGTCTCCGAGGTGCCTTGTGCCGGGACCGACTTGCAGGGGCGCTGCAAGCTGCTGGGCGATGCGCGCGAAGCGCAGGCGCTGCTGCCCGACGCGAGTGCGCTGGTGGCGCAGTGCGCGCGCCAGAGGGCACAGGTCCGCAGCGAACTGGCCGAGGCGCGACGGCGGTGCCAGGCACTGGATGACGCGCCCCGGAAGCTGAGCTGGGCCGAACACCGCGAGGCCGCGGCGTGCGGGCGTGCCGGCCGGTTGGCGCTGCTCGCGACCAAGGTCGACTCCTGTGCCCAGGCCGCGGTGACGCTGGCCGAGGTCGAGCAGGAGATGGACGCGCTGGGGCCGCAATCCGCGGCATCGCAGCCGACCGCAGAGGAGGAGGCCGAGCGTCGGCAGATATCTGCCTCCCGAGCAACGATCGCTCAGCAACTGGCGCAGGAATCGCGGCGTTCGCGGGATGCGTTGGCGCGCATCGACCGCTCGATCGCGCTCTTGCCGCAAGGGTGCGACGAGCGGCAGCTCGCGAGCGCGGCCAGCGCCGTGAGCGAGGCGCGCGGGGCGCTGGGGGCCTGCCAGAGCCGGCGCCTGGAGGCCCTGCGCGACGTCCAGGCCACCGAGGACCTGGACCGGCAGGCGAAGGCCCTGGCACAGCGGCGCACGCACGCCGAAGGGCACTGTGCGAAGGTGGAGAACGAGATCGCGAACTGGACCCTTCTGGGACGCTGCATGAGCAACGATGGCCTGATCGCATTGGCGATCGACGATGCCGGCCCCGCGCTGTCGGCGCTGGCCAACGATCTCCTGCTCGCCTGCTATGGACCGCGCTTCACGGTCTCCATCCATACCTTGCTGGAGACCAGCAAGGGAGATCAGCGCGAAGGCTTCGACATCGTCGTGCACGACGGAGCCACGGGCGAGACCAAGAGCGTCGGCCTGATGAGCGGAGGGGAGAAAACCTGGATCGAGGCCTGCATGACCCGTGCCATCGCCCTCTACCTGGCGCTGCACACCGGGCGCCAGTACACGACGCTGTTCACGGACGAGGCGGATGGTGCGCTGGACGTCGAGCACAAGCGCATGTTCCTCAGCATGAAACGTGCGGTTCTGCGCCTGGGTGGCTATGAGCGCGAGTATTTCGTGTCGCAGACGCCGGAACTGACCATGATGGCGGATGCCGTGATCGACCTGGAGCGGTGGAGGGTGCGGGACGCACCGGAGGCTTTCGCCGACGGCCGCCGATGAGGACAGCAAGGACGACTTGCGTGCCAGGAGACCATCCTCCATGATCTTCCTCACAAGGGGGAGAACATGAAACCGAAACACCGACGATGGGGCCTCATTGCCCTGTCCTGCATGCCGTTGCTGGCCAGCGCCGACGTGCTGCGCATCGCCACGTGGAACCTTGGCTGGCATGTGTCCCAGCAGGAGCTTCCCCCTGGATCGCGCAGTGCTCGAAGACCTATGCCAAGGACGGCCAGGGGGTCTGGCGTCTCGCTCCCGCGGGGACGCCGGACGCCAGGCGCGGATGGGAGATCACGGAATCGCGGGCGACGCTGGAAGGCGTGGACCTTTCGCTGATGCCGCCCTGTGCCGTCTACACGACCGTGTCGCGGCAAGGCATCGACGTGACGGCGGCGTCCTATGCGAAGCGGCTCGCGCAGATCGCGAGGGTGCTGTCCTCAGACGTCCGGCCCGATGTCATCGCCTTCCAGGAGGTGTCCGGCACCCAGGCCGTGAGGGAAGCCCTCGGTGCGGCTTCCGGCGACTACAACGTCTGCTCCTTTGATGGGGCGTACAAGGTCCAGCGATTGGCGTTCGCGTGGCGCAAGACGCTGGGCAGCGCGGCGCAGGCCTGCGCCGACGTACCGGCGCTGTCGCTGCCGCAACTCGCACCGCAGCAGCAGGTGCGGCCCGGCTACACCGTGACCCTGGACATCCGGGGAAAGAAGGTTCGCTTTCTCACCGTGCACCTGAAGTCCAGTTGCGTGTCCTCGCTGGAAGGCGATCGCCTCGACGGCAATACCGGGGCCGACGATCCCTGTCCCGTCCTGCAGCAGCAGGTGCGCCCGCTGGAGGAGGCGTGGGAGCAGTTGCCGGTGGGCGCGGACCATTTCATCGTCCTGGGCGACTTCAATCGCAACCTGTGGCACGAGGCCAACAAGGTCGCGGGATCGGAGCCGGTGCGCAGCGATGGCGAGACCGACCTGTCAAAGCCGCGCGCGGCGTCGGTGGTAACGAGAAACCTCGTCCTGGAAGTCAACGACGGCGTGCCCGCATCGACCAGAGCCGAACTGCTGTCGGCGACCTGTCCGGGCACTGCGGAGGTCGTGGCTGCCTGCGAGGCGTCGAAGACCGCGAAACTCACGTCCGCACAGCGCTCCGTGCTCGTGGCCTCCACGGGACTCGGGTGCCGCAACCCGGTCGGCCTGGACCACGTCCTCGTCTCGCAATCCCTCGCGGCCAGCGTGAAGTCCACGCGCAAGGTGCCTGTCGGCCCGCTCGGTGCTTCGCTCGCCGCGAAGCCGCCACAGTACCCGGACCCGCTGCTGGCGATATCGGACCACTGTCCCGTAGTGGCCGAGATCGAGTTCTGAGGGAGTTTGCGGCGGGTGCGCGCCGGCCATCGGCGGGGACTGCATGGCCGACTTGTCGGGCGTCGACGGCCGGGGTGGGCGCCGTCGGGCCGACCGAGGTCTGGAGGCTCTTCGGGCTTAGCCAAGTCGACGGGCCCGGGACCATCGAATCCTGGCCCAGGGCCCGCGCCGGACCGGATCCGGCTTTCAAGTCTCTCGGAGACGACGAATTGGCGCGGTGGCGCGTTATTCCAACTCCGGGGCGAACGTCGGCAGCCCGCTGATCACGGGGGCCTCGCAGTCGAACTTGAGCCACACCACACCGGCCCGCTCGGCGGCCTCGAAGATGGAGGCGAGGTCCGTTTCCACGGGATTCCTGTGGCGCGGCGCGCCGACGAAGACGAAGCCGCCGAATTCGGTGGGATAGGCGTTCACGGAGAGATCGTCCGTCTTGAGGCGTCTGCGCGTGGAGGGCGTGAGGTGTGAGAGTGACAAGGCGACCAATGGTTCGGCCAGCTCTCGCAGGCGATCGATCCAGTCAGAGTCCATGGATGCTCCTTCTACAAAGTGCCCGGTCCCCGCTGCGGTGGGGGGGCCGGGCCGGGTTCCTCGAATACCCGTCCGGGAGGTGGCGATCGGCGATCCGCCGACCGGAGGGCAGGGCGCTGGCTACATCAAGCCTCGCTCGGCCATCGACACCAGTTGGTCGCCTGCCACGATGAAGTGATCGATGACGCGGATGTCCACCAGTGCCAGGGCGGTCTTGAGCGTGGCGGTCAGCACTTCGTCCGCACGGCTGGGCTCGGGGACACCGCTGGGGTGGTTGTGGGCGAATGCCACCGCTGCCGCATTGTGTGCCAAGGCGGCTCGCACCACCTCTCGCGGATAGACCGCGGTCTGTGTCAGCGTCCCGCGGAACATCGTGTCCGAATCGATCAGGCGATGCTGCGAATCCAGGAAAACGACGAGGAAGACCTCGCGGTCCAGCCCCGCGAAACGCAGGGCCAGCCACTCGCGCAGGGCCTGAGGGCGGTCCATCAGCGGTGCGTGCCGCAGGTCGGTCTGCAGATCTCCCAGAAGCAGTTCCCTGGCGATGCCCAGGGCGCGGTGCAACTGGTGTTCGCGCGCTACCCGTGAGCGGTCGCAGACATCGCTGGCGATGGCGGTGGCAGGGCGCAAGGCCGTGGCGAACAGCTCGTCGATGAGAGCCTCGCGGCTCATGATGGCATTCATGGCGGTCTCCAAAAGGAAGAATGGAGGGGACGCCAGTTCCCGCGGGGACGGCGTCCCCGGTGGGATGTGGGTGCGCAACGCGAGTCGGCACGCTGGTCTCAATGCAGGTAACGTCTGCGGCGCCGGCGCGGGCCGGAAGCCTCCTCGAAGGGCAGGACAAGCATTGGCCGAGTTTCATCGATCTGCGGGAGCCCGGCAAGAAGGCAGCGCGGGCCGGTACCGAGAACGCGGGCGATAGCCGTCGGTTGGCCATGGCGAATGTCGACCAGGGGGAATCCGCAGTGTGGCGATTTGGGTACATGCACCCATGATTGGCATTGCAATGACGTCTTGGTGTCATCGGAATGACAGCAGAGAAATTTCTTGCTGTGGGACCGTTCAGCCGCCTGCGGTCGCTTGGAATGGAGGCAGGATGGAGCCCTTCCGGAGTTCGCATGATCCGCCTCGGTACCCAGATCCGCTTGACCCGCAAGGAGATCGAGTATTTCCGCTGGCTCACCGACGTCGAGCCGGTGGGCATCCGCACCCTGGCGGACCTTCAGGCCTACGTTGCGCGATGCAAGGCCCACTATTGGGGAGCCTCGCTGGATACGCAGTTCCTTCACTGGATGATCGACCAGGAGGTGGCGCGGTGCCTGGCGGCGTGAAGCCCGCACCGGCAGGGTGTGAGGGGCGTGAAGGAGGGAATCGGACGGCGGGCACACCCGGGCGTTCCCCAGGCCTTGCGGCCGGGGGAACGGGGTGCAAAAAAGGCTCAGCCACTGGCTTGAACCACTCGGGGCGCGGCATCCACGGAATCCACGCCCGTCGGTGCGGCAGGTGCTCCGGCGGAGGCCTGGAACGCGGCCCGCGACGCGCGAACCTTGGGGTTCTTCGCAATCATCCGCTGGACCTGTGCGTTGGCGGGCTCCACGCGGGTCTCGGGCAGGCATGCCACGGCCAGATCGCGTGCCGCCTTCGGCGCACGCATGAACAGCCCGCCGAACAGCCAGCGCACGAACTGGCCAATGCGCTGTTGACGAGCCTCGCGGGCTTGCTGAAGGCGCAGCGCCTCGCGGCAACACAGATACAGCGCAAGGTGATCGCGCTTCATCTCCGGGTCAGCCTCGAGCTGCTCCAATACTTCGGACGCGATGGTTGCATCCTTGGCGCGGCGGTAGAAGGATACCCACGCGCGCTCTTCCTCCTGTGCGATGGTTCGGCGCCTGGACGTGGCGCGCGGTCCGTTCACGGTCATCATCTTTCTCCTAGCTTGCGGGATGCATGCGCCATACCCCCCGCGGGAGGCGTCAGTCTCCCAGGGTTGCATTGCGGTGGTGCCAGGGCCTGCTAAGCTGGCCTCCCACCCGCCTTGGACTGCCCACACATGCTTCGTGCAGGCCACTCACTCCGGTTCACGCCCGCCGAGATTGAGGATCTCCGAAAACTCGGACTCGACATCGGCGGGGCGCGAACACAGGACGATCTCGACCAGGCACTGACCCGATGGGTCGGTGTTCTGGCCGATGAACGCCCGGAACTGCTGGACAAGATTGCCGGGGCGCTCGCCACGGCAACGGGAGCCACGCTACCCGCGCGATTGACGCGCGTGCGCTGAAGCGCCTTGCCGGGCATTGGCCTGGGCGATCGCGATCCAGCGATCGGCGATCTGATCGAGGTAGACCAGATCTTCGGCTTCGATCTCGCCTGCGGCCCGCAGGCGTGCGATGACTTCCTGGACCAGGAAGGGGTCTTCCCGGGCCAGTTCGACGACGGTGGCCGCGACGCGGCGCCGGTACAGGTCGATCGCCATGATCAACCCACGACGCGGCATCGCGCGCACGGATGGCCCATGCACTTGCCGAGGCAAGGCTGGGGCCGCAGCAGCACCGGCAGTTTGCGATGCGGGACGGACGGATGGGCGGCGAGGCCGGACCCACCCAGCAGCACCGGGATGCGGCGCGGTTCTACGGCTGTGGTGACAGCAAGCATGGGGTTCTCCTTGGAAAAAGGGGAACGCCCAACGACCCTGGCGGGGACTGGGGTCCCCGTTCGGGTATGCCTCGCAAAGCGAGGCGGCTCGGATACCGGCCTGAAGGGCCGGCATGGGATGGAGGCCCAACACCTTGCGGTATCGGGCCCTGGGCTCAATGGCCTTCTGCGATGAAGCAGCCGACCATGCGGACGCGTCAGCCCGGGGGCCGACAGGAACTCACGGCTGCACGAGCAACCGCCCCGACCGAAGCCGGGGAGCTTGTGGGCAGGTGACGACTGCGACGCCAGCTGGGCTGGACTTCGGCGCGGCCAGGGCCACGAGGAAGGCTTGGTGGACGCGATGCCCACGGGAAGCTCGGCCAGTATGGAGCGGCCGGCTCAGGAGGTGCCTGCGCCGGTGGCATTGCCATCCGAAATCGCCTGCCTGGGCGGGGGTTGCACCGCGTTTCACGCGGTGGGTGCGTTGCCGCTGGGCATCTCAGCAAACGTGAACGCCTGACTCGGCGAACTGAACAGGTGCTTCAGTGAAGGCAGCTCCATCCTCCATGCCGACAGATCTTTAATCTGGCGGTCCAGAGCCGCCAAAAAATCGTGGGCAAAGCGACGCACTTTCTCCTGAGACGGCTGTTTCGGCATCGTGAACAACGGCTGGAATGCGCCCTATGCTGTCGTCCACTTCATCAACCTGAACGTCGGCAGTGCAGCGGGTGCTGCCGGTGGCTGCCGCCGGTCGTATTCACGCTACTTGGCCCCAAGCCGTCGTTGGTGTGGGCGACAGGCGCTGGCCCGAATGGCGGCTCCATGAAGAACAGCAGCCATAGAGCTTTCACAAAACGATTCGCGCTGCGCCAGTGACTGCTTCGTTGCTGTTTGAACTTGCGGTCCCGACCCATTGCTGACGTCCACACTTCAGGGAACCTCTCACAACCCCTGACCTGAAGAGCCTCAAGGCCATAGACGGCATATACCAGCGCCTGGAATGCACTATTGGCACCTGCCCAGGGGGCGCAGCCCCGTGCCCGCGGGGCCTCGCGGCCCCTGCGACTCACGCTTTTGCCGGTTGCAGGCGCACCCGTGCCTTGGCAGCCGCTGGCTTGAAGAACGCATCCACCCCCCGCTCCAAGAAGGACGCCAGCCGCTTCATGTTGTAGCAGGCAGCCATCATCGTCATGCCCACCGTGGCCCGTGCCTGCCCGATTGTGCGCACGAACTTGCCTCCCAGGTGCCGGATGCCGGCGAACACGTGCTCCACCTTGGCCCTTT
>NZ_QLTA01000031.1 GCF_003269065.1 Paracidovorax anthurii | reverse complement strand
ATCTCGTGCAAGGTATGGTCGAGCAACGCGACGCGACAATCCATTAATCGATCAGCAAATGCCGGGTGTTGCATTTCGGTTTTGAGACCGCCCACCGATAAGACCGGTATCTCTCACATTTTGTCGTCCACCTTTGGCGTATGTTAGAAGATCATCGATTGTGGTAGTGCAGCTTTCAATCCCTTGCGATATTAATGGCTGAAGCCACGGATTCACATAGGAATCAGTAAGCCGATAACTACCGTATCCAACTGCTCCAATTGCTGCTGCAGCACAAGCAGCACACCCTGTACCTGCACAAGCGGCGCCAATTGCAGGCAATGCTGGTACCACAGGACGAAGAACATCTGCAGCCTGCAATCCTTATGGGTCTGTATAGCTCAGCGGATTGCCACTGACATACCTAAACCGATTCCACCCGCCGTCCAATCCAATCGGATCGGCCTGCACATACCGCCCCGACTTCTGGTCATAGTACCGGTGCGTAGCTCAGCCCGTCTCCTCGTCCCACACCTGCCCCGTATACCGCAGGTTGAACCGCACCGCCTCGTCGTAGCTGCGCAGCCCGCTTTCCCCGCTCTGCGCATAGCCCGTCGCTCCCGTCGTCGGGTTCGCCTCCCCAAAGCCCGTGATCAGTCACTGTCACACCACCTACCCCTGGGTATTTTGAGATCTCCAGAAAGTTGATTTTATTTATACCTTCTCAGAAGAATTCCTTCTGATGAATCTGTGGATGATGAATTCGTGAGATTTATCTCTCTTCAAAGACTCCGTAGTTACGATGTAGTCTCCAGGAGGTGCATCAATTTCTGAATAATCACCATTGCTAAACTTCAGGCTAGTTGCGGAATCAAACAGGATCATGCTTGAATCGTTCTGTAAAAATTGAACTCCGCTCAATTCACAAAGATTGCTGGCAGGGATTGTTCTTATGACGGAATCTGCCAATTCATAAGATTCACAATAAACCCAGCGCGGCACAAATAAAACATCATCAACAACAAAGAATGCAGACTGCAATGGTTCGTCGCCAAGAACTAGAACTTTGCTGTCGCCGCAGTCTATGGCGTCCAAATAATCTTCAACATCACAAGCGCGTTCATAATCGGAATCCGTGTGGCCAGCGGAGCTTCCATCAACTCCCATCCAAATATTAGCGCATATTTTTGAGGCGACAACCAATGGTCCGCCGGATGTGTTTATCCATTTTGATTTCATTCAGAACTCCTCCGGGTCATTGCTCGCGCCCACCCTGGTAATGCGCCCATCCACGCCGTAGTGCAGGCAAGTGCCTCCCTGCTTTGTCAGCCCCTCGGCGTGTATCGCGAATTCATCCGTGCAAGTTATTTGAGGTTTAGGTGTTGCACTTCGAACCTAAGTCCGTCCTATGGATAATCTGCACCAGTCTGCTGGTGAGTCAGATTGCCATTGCAATAAATCTTGGCCTCATGAATTGGAAATATGTGATAACCACAGTGCTCAGTTAAAACTGCAATAGCTCTCTTCTTTCTGCTTACAAGAAAACAGGCGGAACGAAAATCAGCGAACGATCCATCCATCAATTCAATGCGCACTGATGTCAGTGGGACGGTGAATAGATCGAAGTCATCATTTCGGACGCTCTCCGGGGTAGTTTCTAGTAGCACTGCAATTTCATCTGCCCATTGGTCTTTGATGAATTCAGCCATTGCTGGTACGGCATAGTTCACGATTCTTTGCTGTTTCATTTTCGATTAACTCCTCTGATCGTCCAGCAGCGCGTCCACGCCATCCCCAAAGCCGTAGCATCTGATTGATTATTGAATAGCTCCTATGAAACACCTGTCGATTAACATGATCAAAGAATTTCTTCTCTCCGTCGGACAAGCCATCACAGAAATTACGGATAGCTTCTGACTGATCGTAGAGCTTTTGAGCTTGTGAAGTCAGAGGGCGCCACGTCTTCGTAGAAATTCGGACGTCTCTGCCAGCAGAGTCACGTATGTGCACGTGATAATTCTGATCAAATCCATGTCGTGCGTGCTCGTTACCGCCTGCAGGCTTTCCTGGGTAAGCATTAACACTTATTAATCCATCGTTGTGCAAATCAACCAAGCCTTCTGGATCAATAAAGCTCAATGGATTCCAGTCTACATAAAGGAGCCTATTCCATCCCCCGTCGAGTCTGATCGGATCGACCTGGATATACATCTCGCTCTGCACATAGCCGGTCGCCCAGTGGTCGGGTTCACTTCCCCAAACCCGTGATGAGCCACTGCCACAACCCCAGTCTCCAGACGCCAGTGAACCGCTGCAGGGTGTCGCTTCCAGACAGCGGCATTTCGGAGCCTCTGACGGATAGTTGTGCGCGAACCCGTTTGGTCAAAACCAAAACATATTCATGTCACCGGATTCATTCAATGGCTTGCTATTAGAAATGCAGCAATAAAGAAGAGGCTGTTATCATCTATTTGCACTAGAAATATGGAAAATTGGACCTGCGCGTTTGTAGAGGAAGTACTGCTTATCTTATTTCTCGAACGACCTGCTGCACACCGATTTCGCATCAAATTAAAATTCTTGCCTATCGGATATTCAGGTGGATTCCGATAATTGCGTCCACGCAGCGGGTCGGAGTGGATCGGTCTGGAGTTCTGTCAAGAGATCTTTTGCTTGTGAAAGACGAACTCTGTTGCCATAGAAATAGACGACCCCATCCTGTATTGCGATCATTTCCCCCATTTCTCCGCCAGACGAGATTACATAGCAATGAGCCTCATAGATTAACATTAGATTTATTACATATGCTAGTACCACTTCTTCTTGGAAATTCATCCTTTCATTCGCACCAAATTCAAACAAGTACGTTCGATTGTTTGCCAGGTCAATTGGCTGCGCGGGCCCCAATAAGAGCGCTCCAAGCACTGACTCTTGATCTGGATAAAAATGGGATGAGTTATCTATCTGGATAATCTTCCAGCGCCCCTTGGTCAACCAACCCGCTATATGCTGGGAAAATGCTATCAGCTCATAGGTACTTTTCCCCGTACAAAAGGAACTGGCAACATAAGAGCCTTCTGATTTTGGGGTTTCTAAGCAATTCCATGGGCCAAGTTTGACACCTTGCTCAAGGAAATAGGAATTTGCGATTTCGGATTGAAGAACTTTTGCCATGATTAGTCGGGACTATTCGGCTGTGGAAGAAGTACGTTGCATAATGGGCAAAACAATGGATATAGCGGAATACTCCAAGGTACCGTGAATGGTGCAGGCAGTCTGACTTGTGGATTCCCCGGATGTGCTTGCTCTGGGGTAATTGGATTGCCATTGAGGTCAAAGCGTGCCCATGGAGTACTCGGTGCTTTTGTCTTCCAATAGGCGTTTCTGGCACCACCTGGGCCTCCATTGTTTCCATCTGGCACATATCTGCATATATCGCGACCACCCGGTTGCTTCGGGCCCTGAAAGGTACCAGGCGGTTGGCCTGGTTTCGGTTCCCATGGTCCTCCAGGGATATTTTCAGGCGGCGTTTGCCCCGTGTACTGCTGTAGTCCATTCGGATCTGAGTGGCTCAGTGGCTTTCCATCAACGTATAGATATCGATTCCACCCACCTTCCAGCCCGATCGGGTCCGCCTGGATATACCTCCCCATCCCCGCGTCGTAGTACCGGTGCAGGTTGTAGCTCAGCCCCGTCTCCTCGTCCCACACCTGCCCCGCATACCGCAGGTCGAACCGCACCGCCTCGCCATAGCTGCGCAGACCTGCCTCCCCGCTCTGCGCATAGCCCGTCGCCCCGGTCGTCGGGTTCGCCTCCCCGAAGCCCGTAATCAGCCATTGCCACACCACCTGGCCCTGGGCATTGGTCAGGCGCCTCGGCGTGTTCAGATGGTCCGCATCGATCGCATAGAGCCTCCCGTTGATCTGCGCGGCCACCGGCATCGGGCCCGTCGCCGTCGGCAGCCAGATCACCTCCGTGCTGTCCGTCTCGCCTGGAGGCGCTGCGCTGTCGCCGCTCCTGCGGTTGCCATACTGCCCCAGCACCGTGCTGCCGATGCCGTCCTCCGCGTACACCGTCTGCTGCGTGATGGCCGGGTTGTCTGCCCCTGACAGGCGCGCATCGCGCTTGAAGACCCGCTGGCCCAGTGCATTCGTCGTGTAGCTGACGGCCAGGGCGTTGGCCGGGTCGCTGCTCGCACCCACCTTCGCGATGCGCCCATCCACCCCGTAGTGCAGGTAGGTGTCTCCCTTCTTCGTGAGCGCCCCCGTCGCATCCTGGCTGTAGTTCACCTGGGTGCTGCTGGCGGTCGTCCCTGCCGGCGTGAAGGTCTCCGCATACCCCTGCAGCCGGTTGCTGCCCGCCACCCGCGTGTAGACCCGCTCCAGCGTGTCCGCTCCCGCGCCCGTCGCGCTCGTATGGTGCACCTGCGTGCGGTTGCCGTTCGCATCCCATGCGTAGCCGCTCGCCGTCGCCCCCAGCGTGTCGCCCAGGCCCCAGCCCAGGGGCAAGGTCAGGTCCGCCGGCGCGCTGTGGGCGCTGGCCGTGAGGCGCCCCACGGCGTCGTAGGTGAACACGCTCGTGAGCGTGGCCTGCTGGGCGGTGTGGCTGCTGTCCGCTCCCGGCAGGGCGTGGCGCTGCTGGATGCGGGTCACCCGCCCGGCGCCATCCCACACGAGCTCGGGCAGCAGCCGGCTCGCGGCCAGCTGGCCAGCCGCCGTGTAGCTGCGCTGCTCGCTCTGGCCCGGGTTCAGTCCGCTCCACTGCCAGGCCGTGGGCTGACCCAGCGGGCTCCAGGTGAGGCCCGCCACCAGCGGCTGGCCGTTCCACTGCAGCCCCGTGAGCTGGCCCGTGGCGTCGTACTGGTACTGCAGCTGCCGCCCGCTCGGGTAGGTGATCGCCCCGATCTGCCCCGCCCCCGCGCTGCCCGCGGCCACGTAGCGGTAGCCCAGTGTGCGGCTGTCGCCATTGGCGAGGATCTCCACCTTGCGCGTGATGCGCCCTTGCACGTCGCGCTGGTAGCGCGTGGTGACCTCCGGGTCCTGGATTTCACTTAAATGTCCGGCGCTGGCCTGCGGCGCGCCCTCGGCGTTGTAGTCGGCGCCGGGCAGGTCGTAGCGCAGCACCGTGGTGCGGGAGCCCGTGCCGCTTCCCGCTGCGCTGCTCACGATCTGCGTGGGCCGGCCCAGCGCATCCCGCGTGATGCTGCTGGCGCGCCCCAAGGCATCGGTGATCGCCTGCGGCAGGCCCAGCGCGTCGTAGGTGGTTGTGAGCGGGCCGCCGTCCGGCGTGCTTTCCTGCAGCGCGTTGCCCAGCGCATCACGCGTGTATCCCGTCGCCACGCCCTGGAAGTCCGTGGCCTGGGTCACCGCATCCCGCGCGTCGTAGGCCAGCGTGGCGCTGGCGTTCTGCGCGTTGGTGAGGGTCTTCACGCGCCGCAGCGCATCCAGTGCCAGGGTGGTGCTGTGGCTGGCGCCATCGACCGTCTCGGTGCTGCGCACCTGCTCGCCGTTGGCGTCGTAGCCGAAGCCGGTGGTCACGCTGCTGCTGCTGCCGCTGCCGGCACCGCCCAGGGTCACGCTCTCCACGCGGTTGAGGCCGTTGATGCTGCGCGCCAGCTGCCAGGCGGCCTGGCCTTGCGCGTCGGCAATGGTCTCGCCCACCGGGTTGCCCAGGCCGTCGAGCGTGTAGCTGGCGCTCGCGCCCCGGTTGTCGCTCCAGCCCGTGGGGCGCTGGGCCGCGTCGTATTGGTAGGTGATCTGGTAGCCCTCGGGGGTGCTGGCGGTGGCCAGCTGCCCGGTGGGGCGGTAGGTGTAGAGCGAGACCTCCTCGCCGCGCTCCAGGCGCGTCAGGCGCCCGCGCGGGTCGTAGGCGTAGCGGCTCACGAGGCCCGTGGCGGCGGTGTGGGTGAGCACCCGGCCCGCCGCGTCGTGGGTGTAGGTGTCGCTCTGGCCCAGGGCGTTGGTGGCCTGGGTGAGGTGGCCCTGCGCGTCGTAGCCGAAGGTGGTGACCGCGCCGCTCGGCTCCGTGGCCGTGGCGACGAGGCCCGAGGGGTGGTAGGTCCAGCTCCAGGTGCGCGTGCTCGCCGGGGTGACGCTGGTGTCGGTGACGGTCCGGGTGAGGAGGTTGCCCGCGCCGTCGTAGCTGTAGGCCGTCTCGCGTCCGGCTTCCGTGACCTTCACGGGCAGGTGCCATTGCGGGTGCCATTCGGTCGTGGTGGTGCGCGCCTCGGGGGTGCCGGCCGCCTGCGTGGTGCCCAGGGGCAGCCGCCGGCCCGTGTCCCACTGGTAGGTGGTGACCGTGCCCAGGAAGTCGGTCTCCGATTCGACCAGGCCCAGCGCGTTCTGGACGCGGCTGGCGGCGTCGGGCCGGCCGGTGCCGTCGGGCGTGTCGGCCCCGGTGACGGCCAGCTTGCCCTGGTTCAGGCCGTAGTGGAAGCTGCGCACGGTGCCCAGGGGGTCGGTCACGGTGGCGGCAGAGCCGTCCCCGGCCGGGTAGCTCACCTGGTAGCGCTCCACGCCGCCGGCCAGCTCGGTGCTGGTGGCGCGGCCCGCGCCGTCGTAGCCGAAGGTGCCCCAGCGCGCTCCGCTCTCGTCCACGATGCCGGTCAGGGCTTGCGGATAGTCGCCGTTCTCGTAGAGGAAGGCGCGGCTCTGGCCGTCGGGGGTGGTGACGCTGGAGAGGCGCCCGCTGGCGTCGTAGGCGTAGCCGATCACCTGCGGGCCGGGCACGGTGACGGAGGCGAGCCGGCCGGCACTGTCGTAGGCGAGGGAGAGCGTCTGTCCGAATGCGTTGGAGACGGAGGCCAGCCGGCCCGAGGCGTGGTAGGTGTAGGTGGTGACCCAGCCGTTGCGGGCGGTGATCGAGAGGAGCCGGCCGGCGTTGCTGAATTCGAGGGTGGCGTCGTCGTCGCTGCGCCGGTAGACCCAGGCATCGGAGGGCAACTGCGTGAGGGCGTCGCTGCCGGCGGTGTTCCAGGTGTTCGTGCCTTTGGCCTTGAAGAAGGCGGCGCGCAGGCTGCCGTCGCCCTCGGTGATGCTGACGCTATCGCCCGTGGGCACTGCGCTGGCCTTCAGGGTGATGTGGTGGTTGTGGCTCCAGGCCGCGCCGAGCGGCCCTGCGCTGCGGGCGGGATCGCTGCCCCAGGTGCTTTGGTAGTAGCGGGTGAAGGACAGGGCCGAGGGGCCTTGCCCGCTCCAGTCCGTCTCCGTGCGGACCTTGGCCTGGCTGGCCATGCGGATGGGGTTGCCGGCCTGCGTGCCCGAGGGCGTGCACATGCCGGGCGATGGGTCGGGGGTCGCGGGGAGGCAGACGTTGCCCAGCGGGTCTTCGGTGAAGTTGGCGTTGCAGGTGCAGGTGCCGTTGGCGGCGGTGCTGTTGGCGGGGCATGCCGAGCCGGCCGCATCGGCGTACACGACCAGCACGCGGTAGGGGCCGTTCTGGTTGCAGGAGTCGGCGGACTCGTAGATCCCCAGGAGTGCACTGGTGTCGGGATGCACCTGGGTGGACCAGGTCAGGGGCTTGATCACATCGGGTCCGTACGAGGTGCAGAGCTTGGTGGGCCGTGTGCGCTGCAGGTACGCGGACATGTCGGAGGGCGAGCCGCAGTATTCGCGCCCCGGCATGCAGTAGATGTATTCAGCGCTCAGTGCCGCGTGCGCAGGCGGGTGCTGGCCCAGGAGCAGGAGCATGGCCATGAGGGAGTGCCACAGCGCCGCCCAGGCCCCTGAGGCAGGCTTCGCCTCCCACCTGCGCAATACGGCGCGAGCCACGGCGCAGTCCACGGACCAGCGCACCCCGTGCATCAAACGCTGCATTCCTCTCCCCTTCATGGATATTGACGTGTTGCCGGCCCCGCACGCGGAAGCCGTGCCTTGATCTCGCCCGCCGGCCACGAACCGGCAGACCGCTCAGCTTAACCAAAAGTCACGCAGCAGTTACGCTCTCAAGGCCACCGTATCTCGCGGAAGCCGTGCTTCAAGGCTTCCACGTCGAACGACGGCACGCCCGGCGCGCTCCATCATGCCCGCTACCGCGAAGTTTCCATCGCCCGCGCAACGGCAGTGGCGTCGGCGCTGCCTGAGCGTTCCATGGATTGGGGGAAATTCGGCCCTGAACTGCACGTGAATGTGCAGGCAGTCATCGGCGGGTTTGTGACACTTCACATCTCCTGACAATCGTTATGAATCAACAACGTAGGAGAAGTGGAGCGGGTGAAGGGAATCGAACCCTCGTATGAAGCTTGGGAAGCTGCCGTTCTACCATTGAACTACACCCGCGCAAGCCACCGTTGCAGTGGCTTCAGCCGGCGGATTCTATCTCCACTTTGGGCCGTTCCGGCACCGGCCTGGCCAGGGGCGGATGGTGGCTTGCCGGCTGGGGGCCGCGCCCCTGTGCTTTCGGCGCGGCTCCGCCCGGGGGCTCAGAGGGCGGAGAAGCCGTGCGTGCCGTCGCGGGCGAGCTGCTCCACCAGGCCGAATTCCCAGTCCAGGTAGGCCTGCATGGCTTCGCGGGGGGCGTCGGTGCCTTCGTAGGGGCGGCGGTAGCGGTCGATGCGGGGCGAGGCGAGGCGGGCCTCGCCATGTTCCAGGGGCAGCCCGGCGGCGATCCAGGCTTCGGTGCCGCCCTCCAGCACGGAGACGGCGGCGCCGGTGGCGCGGGCCACGTCCTGCGCGGCGTAGCGGGCCAGGAAGCCGGTGCCGCAGGTGAGCACGTAGCGGCCGGCGCGGGGGAGGGCGGCCAGGGCCTCGGGCAGGTGGGAGCGCAGGGCGAACCACGCGCCCGGGATGTGGCGCTGCACATGGCGCGCGCTGGCCGTGAAGTCGATCACCACCACGTCCGCCGCATCCGCCGCGGCCTGCCCGTCGGCGCGGTCCACGCTGCCGGCGGACAGGCCCAGCCAGCCGGCCAGTTGCCGGGGCGATACCCAGTTGAGCGGGCCGGCGGGTTCCGGCGCCAATGCCGGCGGGGTACCGGCCTCGGTGCGGGCGGCGTCGGCGGCGTCCCACACCCAGGCCTCCCAGCCCATCTGCGCGAGCCAGGAGGCGGTCATGTTCGCGCGCGTGGTGTCCTCGCCGTCCAGCAGCACGATGCGCGCGCCGCGCACGGGCGCGGTGTGGTCGGTTTCCTGCACCAGTTGCCCGCCGGGCACGTTGCGCCAGCCCGGTACGTGGCCGGCCGCGTATTCCTCGGGGGGGCGCACGTCGATGCGGTAGGTGGTGCGGCGCGCGGATTCTTCCGCGAAGCGCCGCAGATCGGCGGCGGTGGCGCGGCGCACGCCCGCGCGGTCGGCCACGGCGCGGGCCCGGATGGCCGCGTCGGCGCGCGCGGGGCCGTCCACCGGCCCGAAGCGCCGGGCGGCGCCATGCTCCAGCGCCTGTCCGGCCAGCAGCCAGCCGATGGTGCCGTTGCGCAGCGCGGCCGCGGGGTTGGACAGGCCCGCGTTCACCAGCGACTGCGTGCCGATGATGCTGCGCGTGCGGCCCGCGCAGTTGACGATGATGCGCGTGGCCGGGTCGGGCGCCAGCGTGCGCGCGCGCAGCACCAGTTCGGCGCCGGGGACGCTGAGGCTGCCGGGGATGTTCATCGTCTGGTATTCGTCGAAGCGGCGCGCGTCCAGCACCACCACGTCCGCTTTCGCGTCGAGCAGGGCCTTCACTTCCGTGGCGGAGAGCGAGGGGGTGTGCCGCTGCGCTTCCAGCCATTCGCCGAAGGCCTTGCTGGGCACGTTCACGTCGATGAACAGCTCGCCGCCCGCGTCGCTCCAGCCCCGCAGGCCGCCTTCCAGCGCCGAGACGTCGGTGTAGCCCAGCTCCCGCAGCACCCGCGCTGCCTGCGCGGCGAGGCCCTCGCCGTCGTCATAGACCACGATGGGCGTGGAGCGCCGGGGCAAGCGGGCCCAGGCCTCGATCTCGATGCGCCCCAGCGGCAGGTTGGCCGCGAAGAGCGGATGGCCCTGCGCGAAGAGCGCTTCCTCGCGCACGTCGAGGAGGGCGATTTCCGCGCGCTGGCGCAGGGCCTGCAGCACGGCGTGGACGGGGGTGGTGGCGATGGCGGGGGAGAGCAGGGCGGGCATGGCGTGCGGAGAAGGCGGAGCGGATGTGCGTGCGGATGGGGTGCGTCGGTCACGCGGAGGGCGGGCCGGCCCCCCACAGGTTGGGCAGCGTGGCGTTGCCGTAGCCCGAGACGAAGGGCTTGCGCCCGCCCTCGGGCGGGTACACCGAGCGGCGCACGCTGCCGATGTCGGCGCCGTACACGTGGATGCTGACCGACACGGCATCGGCCTGGGCGTTGCTGACGCGGTGCACGTCGCCCAGCGTGGGCGAGACGGCCTCCACGTCGCCGGGCCGCAGGCGGTGGGCGGGGCCGTGCGGCTGCCAGCGGCCGGCCGCGTCCTGCGAATAGGCCTGCGAATCCTCGCTGCCGCGCAGCATGCCGATGAGGCCCCACACCGTGTGGTCGTGGATGGGCGTGGACTGGCCCGGGCCCCACACGAAGCTGACCACCGAGAAGCGGTCCAGCGCGTCGGCGTGCAGCAGGTATTGCTGGTAGCGCGTGGCGTCCGGGCGGGCATAGTCCGCCGGCAGCCAGCCGTCGCGGGCGACCAGTTCGCGCAGCAGGGCGCCGCCGCGCTCGATCACCTCGGGCTCGGCCGGGCGCTGGTCGATGAGCTGGGTGAAGCGCCGCACGAAATGCCGCAGGGGCGCGAGGTCGGTGGGTTCGGTGGCGGAGCGGGGCATGTGCCGATTGCAGCAGCGGGCCGCGCGGCCGGGTACTGATGGTTTCGCATATGGATCGGCGGTTTGGTCGCTTGCCTGCTCGCCGGCCGGCGCTCCGCTCAGGCGGTTGCGCCGGGCCCGCTGGCGGAGGGCGCGGGCTCCAGGGCCGCCAGCAGGCCCGCGCAGGCGTCTTCCACCACGTCCAGCACGTGCTCGAAGCCGTCCGCGCCGCCGTAGTAGGGATCGGGCACCTCGTGGGCCGTGGCGTGCCGGCAGAAGTCGGTCAGGCGGCGCAGCCGCTCCCGTTGGGCGGGCGGGCAGAGGCCCCGGGCCGCGGATTCGTTGCGGTCGTCCATCACCAGCACGAGGTCGAAATCCGCGAAGTCGCGGCGTTCCAGATGGCGCGCACGCTGGGCGGAGAGGTTGTAGCCCCGGCGCAGCGCGTGCGCCTGCGCGCGGCGGTCCGGCGGCTCGCCCACGTGGTAGTCGTGCGTGCCGGCGGAATCGACCTGGATGCGGTGCGCCAGGCCCGCGTCGGCCACCATTTTTTCCAGCACGCCGTGGGCCGTGGGGCTGCGGCAGATGTTGCCCATGCAGACCATGAGCACCCGCAGGGGCTCGCCGGCCGGCCGGGCGCCAAGGTGGGGGAGCGTGGGCGGAGGGGTGTCGGGGCGCGGCGGGGTCATGGGTGTCGGGGCGGGGCGCGGGGCCGGGGGAGACGATGGCTGGAATTGGACCATGGACGCGCACGAACGCACACACGAATGCACATGGGCGCGCACGGACCGCAGTTGCTCAGACGTTTTCCTTCGTTGGCCGGCCCGCGCGCCGGGGCGGATCATGCCGGCGTTCTTTTCCCATGCCCCGCCCCGGGGCCGCAAAGGAGTTCGCATGTCCGTCCAGTTCATCGGAATGATCCAGCCGCACGAGGTGTCCGAAACCATCGCCCGCCAGGGCCCGGCCGTGAATCCCGCCTATGTGCGGGCCTTCGCCCAGGCGCACGAGCACGCGGGCTTCGACCGCATCCTGGTGCCCGCCAGCGCCACCAGCCCGGACACGGTGCTGACCGTGGCCTACGCGGCGGCGGCCACCGACCGCATCGGGTTCCTGCTGGCGCACCGGCCGGGCTTCGTCGCGCCCACGCTGGCGGCGCGCCAGTTCGCCACGCTGGACCATTACAGCGGCGGCCGGCTCGCGGTGCACACCATCACGGGCGGCTCCGACGAGGACCAGCGCCGCGACGGCGATTTCCTGGGCCATGACGAGCGCTATGCGCGCACCGACGAATACCTGGGCCTGCTGCGCCGCGTGTGGACCGAGGATCAGCCCTTCGACCACGAGGGCGCGCACTACCGCGTGCAGGGCGCGTGGTCGGAAGTCAAGCCGCTGCAGGCCGGCGGGGTGCCGCTCTACTTCGGGGGCGCCTCGGAGCCCGCGCTGCGCGTGGCCGGCCGGCATGCGGACGTGTACGCGCTCTGGGGCGAATCGCTGGCGCAGGCGGGCGACCTGGTGCGCCGCGTGCGGGCCGAGGCCGCCGGCCATGGGCGCGGCATCGGGTTCAGCATCTCCTTCCGCCCGATCCTGGGCCGCACCGAGGACGAGGCCTGGGCCCGCGCCGAGGAGATCCTGGAGACCACGCGGCGCCTGAAGGTGGCGCAGGGCTACACCCGGGGCCCTGGCCCGCAGCAGAGCGAGGGCGCGCGCCGCCTGCTCTCCGACGCCGCGCATGGCGACCGCGTGGACGAGCGCCTGTGGACGGCCATCGCGCGCGAGAACGGCGGGCGCTCCAATTCCACCTCGCTCGTGGGCACGCCCGACCAGGTGGCCGACGCGCTGCTGAAGTACTACGACCTGGGCATCACCACCTTCCTGGTGCGCGGCTTCGACCCGCTGGTGGACGCGATCGAATACGGCCGCGAGCTGCTGCCGCGCGTGCGGGCGCGGGTGGCCGAGAGGGAGCGGGTGGCCGCGGGGCTGGCGGCGCTGAAGGTGGCCTGAGCCGGCACGCAGTAAGGGTGCGCTCAGCGCGCGGCCGGCCCCGCGGTGCCGGCCAGGAAGCGCGCGGCGAGGGCGAGGAGGCCGGGCTCGTCCTCCCGGTGCGGCACGTGGCCGGCGCCGGGCAGGATCGTGACCTCGGCCGCGCCGGCGGCCAGCTCGCCGATGCGCCGTGGATGCCGGGTGGAGCCGTATTCGTCCTGCCCGCCATGGATCGCCAGCACCGGGCAGGCCACTCCCGGCAGCACGCCGGCGAGCGACCAGGGCGCGAATGCCGGGTCCAGCCAGCGTTCGATCCAGGCATCCAGCACCCAGGGCGCCTTGTCCCCGTGGTATTTCATCAGCCGCTGCACCTGCGCGGGGTCGCGGAACTGCTCCCGGGCCCGGCGGATGCCCGCCAGGGTGCGGTCCTCCGGGAAGACCTGGGCCGCGATCGTGACGAGGGCTTCGCAGTCGCGGGCGAAGCGGGCGGCGCACTCGATCGCCATGCCGCCACCCACGCTGTGCCCCAGCGCCACGAACCGCCCGATGCCGAGTTGCCCGCGCAACGCCGGGAAAAACTCCCGGGCCTCTTCGGCGATGAAATCCAGCGGCGGCCGGCCCTCGCGGGCCTCGGACCGGCCGAACCCCAGCCGGTCGTAGGCGATGACGGGGCGGGCCGTGGCCTCGCACAGCCGGGCGGGCAGGCCGCGCCACAGGTCCACGCAGCCCAGCGAGTCGTGGAACAGCACGATGGGCGCCAGGGCGCGCGGGGCCTGCGCCGGGCTCCAGCGCCGCGCGAAGAGGCGGCCCCGCGGGTGGTCGATCCACAGATCGCGTGGCGGGGAAGGGCTTTCGTCGTCGGGGGGCGGGGTGTTCATGCGGGAAGCAGTTGTCGCAGCAGTCCGGCCGACACGATACCGATCAGCACCGTGGGCAGGAGGGACAACCGCGTGGCCGCAGCCAGGGTGAGGGCCAGCGCCAGCAGGTCGGCGGGCCGCTCGGACACGAAGGCGGGCGCGATGACGGAGACCAGGACGCAGCCGGGCAGGCTCTCCATCACGTACTGCAGGCGCGGGCCGAGCGTTCGCCCCCTGAGCAGCAGATAGCCGATCACCCGCGTGAAATACGTGCTGGCCGCCATGAGCACCAGCGTGACGACGGTGGTGGTGTCCATGGTTCAGTTCCGGGGCGCCAGCAGCGCGGCGCCGGCCAGCCCGCCGAGCGCGCCCGCGGCGACATACCAGGCGCCGGGCACGAGCCGGTGGACGAGGGCCGCGGCGGCAAGGCTGACGAGCCAGGGGCGGCTGCGCCGGGCCCCTTTCCACATGCCCCGCAGGAGCACCAGGAAGACGGCCGTGAACGCCATGTCGAAGCCATACCGCTCCACGTCGCCGATTGCGGGCCCGAAGACCGCGCCCACCGTGGTGAAGGCCACCCAGGTGGCGTACAGGCCGGACGACACGCCCAGGTAGTACGGCAGGCTGATGCGCCGGGCCGCGCGGCGCTGCGCGTCCGACAGGGCCATCGCCCAGCTTTCGTCGCACATGAAGAACAGCGCGGGCAGCGCGCGGCGCCGGGGCAGGTGCTCCAGGTAGGGGGCGAGCGCCGCGCCCATGAGGATGTGGCGGCAGTTCACCAGGAACGACATCGCCACGATGAGCAGCACGTGCGGAGGCGACGTCCACAGGCGGATGGCGGCGAACTCCGAGCCGCCCCCGAAGTTCAGCCCGGTCATGAGGGTTACTTCCAGCGCGCCCAGGCCCTTACGGGCCGCCTGCGCGCCCAGGACGAGGGCGAAGGGAATGAAGCCGAGCATCACCGGCAGCGAGGCCCGCAGGCCGCGAAGGGCCTCCTGGCGGCGGGTCGGGGCCGGCGGGGGATGGAAGGGGGGAGGCGGAATGCATGGCAGCCAGGAATTCTCTGCCTGCCTCCCTGGAATTGGGTGCTGTTCATTCCTTGTTTTTTTGGATTTTTGGCGCTGGATGCCAATTTGGCATCAAAGTGTGGAATGATCTTCCGCATGGAATTCGATGCACTCGACCGCCGCATCCTGCGCGCGCTCCAACGCAATGGCCGGCTGCAGAACGTCGATCTGGCGCGGGAGGTCGGCCTGTCCCCGTCCCCCTGCCTGCGGCGGGTGAAGCTGCTGGAGGATGCGGGCGTGATCCAGCGCTACGTGGCGGTGCTCGACCCGGGCCGCATCGGCCAGGGGTTGACGGTCTTCGCGCGGATCTGGCTCAAGGGCCAGGACGCGGCGACCGTGGACGGGTTCACCGCCGCGGTCCGTGATTTGCCGCAGGTGGTGGAGTGCCACCTGATGGCCGGGGACTGCGATTTCCTGCTGCGCATCGTGGCCGCGGACCTGGATGCGTACCGGCAGTTCCAGATCAGCCACCTCACCCGCATTCCCGGCGTGCAGAGCGTGAAGACGGAGATCCCCATGCAGCGCGTGAAGTCCACGTCCGAGCTGCCGGTGTGACGCGGACGGCGGCGGCCGCGATGCCGGGCCGCCCCGGTCACGTGCCCCGCACCTGCATGCCCGCGATCGAGGGGATCGCCTCCCGCATGGCCTCCAGGAAGGCCCGCAGCCGCGCCGGCTGGTGGCGCGCCGGCGGGTACACCAGGTGCACCGGCAGCGGCGCCGCGTGCCATGCGGGCACGAGGTGCGCGAGGCGCCCCGCGCGCAGGTCGTCCTGGGCGATCCAGGCGGAGAGCAGGGCCGCGCCCAGGCCGGCCAGGGCCGCGTTGCGCAGGGCGTAGAGGCTGTCGGTGCCCATGCGCGGGTGGATGGCGATGGTTTCGGCGCCCGCCGCCGCGCTCGCGCCGCTGCCGCCGCTGGCGCGCACCGGGTGCAGCACGATCTCGCGCTGGTAGTAGGTGCGCAGGGCCAGCCAGGGCAGGGCCTGCAGGTCGCGCGGGTGCCGGGGCCGGCCGCCGTGGCGCTCCAGCAGCGCGGGCGCGGCGACGGCGATGCGCGGCACCTCGGCCACGCGCACGGCGATGACCGAGGGGTCCCGCACGGGGCCGACCTGCACGGCGCAGTCGATGCCCTCGGCGATGAAGTCCGGCTGCCGGTCGTGCAGCAGCCATTCCACCGACACGCCGGGGTAGCGGCGCAGGTACTCCACCAGCGGGGCGATGAGCTGGTCCTGGCCGAAGGCGTGGGGCGCCTGCACGCGCAGCGTGCCCCGGGGCGTGTCGTGCGCGCCGCGCAGGTCCGATTCCATGGCCTGCCAGTTCGCCAGCAGCTCCTTGGCATGGGCGAAGCAGCGCCGGCCGTCCTCGGTGAGCTTCATGCCGTGGGTGGAGCGCTGCAGCAGGCGCAGGCCCAGGCTGCGCTCCAGGGCCTGCAGGCGGCGGCTCACGGTGGGCTGGCTGGTGGCCAGCTGCTGCGCGGCGGCCGAGAGGCTGCCGCTTTCCACGATGCGCACGAAGGTCTGCAGCAGCTCGATGCGGTCGGCGCCGGACGGCGGGGTGGGGTCCATCTTGGTCATGCGCAGAGCGTATGACAGATCTGCACGCCGGGCCACTACCGCGCGGCGCCCATGAACGACACACTGCGGGCCATGGTGTTTCCGCAAGAGGTGATCGATGTCTTCCATTCATGATGCGCATATCCGGTCCGGGGCGGCACGGGCCATGGCGCCCGCGCTGCCCGCCGCCGAGGTGCCCGCGCCGCTGGTGCTGCTGCTGGCGGCCACGGCCGGGGTGAGCGTGGCGTCGCTCTACTACAGCCAGCCCATGCTGGGCGTGCTGGGCTCCGACATCCGGGCGGCCGAGCGCACGGTGGGCTTCGTGCCCACGCTTACACAACTGGGCTATGCGCTGGGCATCCTGCTGCTGGCGCCGCTGGGCGACCGCTACGACCGGCGGCGCATCATCCTCGCCAAGGCCGTCGCGCTGGCGGCGGCGCTGCTGGCCAGCGGGCTGGCGCCCGGCATCGGCGCGCTGCTGGCGGCCAGCCTGGCCGTGGGGCTGGCCGCCACGCTGGCGCAGGACGTGGTGCCGGCCGCCGCCACGCTGGCGCCGGAGCACCGGCGCGGCAAGGTGGTGGGCACGGTGATGACGGGGCTGCTGCTGGGCATCCTGCTGTCGCGGGTGGTGAGCGGGCTGGGCGCGGAGCACTTCGGCTGGCGCGCGGTGTACCTCGCGGCGGCGGTGGCCGTGGCCCTGCTCGGGGTGGCGGTGTGGCGCGGGCTGCCCGGCTTCGCGCCGACGACGCGCCTGGGCTACGGCGCGCTGCTGGCGTCGATGGCCTCGCTCTGGCGCGCCCATCGGCCGCTGCGCCGCGCGGCGCTGGCGCAGGGCCTGCTCGCGGTGGCGTTCAGCGCGTTCTGGTCCACGCTGGCGGTGATGCTGCACAGCCGGTTCCACTGGGGCAGTGCGGCGGCGGGGGCGTTCGGCCTGGCCGGGGCGGCGGGCGCGCTGGCCGCGCCGCTGGCAGGGCGGCTGGCCGACCGCGCGGGGCCGCAGCGGGTGGCCTGCCTGGGCGCGGGGCTGGCGCTGGCCTCGTTCGCGGTGCTGGCCCTGGCGCAGTGGCTGCCGGCCTGGGCGCAGCTGGCGCTGCTGGTGGCGAGCGCCGTGGGGTTCGACTTCGGCATCCAGGCCGCGCTGGTGGCGCACCAGACGCTGGTCTACGGCCTGGAGCCCGCGGCGCGCAGCCGGCTGAATGCGCTGCTGGTCACGGGCGTTTTCGTGGGCATGGCGGCGGGCTCGGCGCTGGGCGCGGTGGCCCTGGCGCGCTGGGGCTGGACGGGCGTGGTGGCGCTGGCCACGCTGGCATCGGCCGGCGCGCTGGCGGTGCGCCTGGCGGACCGGCGCTGACCGCGCCGAGCGGGGGGGCCGTCAGGCAGGTACGCCGTTCGGCGCGAGCGCGGCGGCGAAGCTGCGGTCCCACAGGGGGGCCACCTGGGCCGGGCCGTCGAGCACGCCCAGTTGCAGGAAGGTGTCGGCCACGCGCTGGTGGCCGGCCACCACGCCGTCGTCCACGGGGCGCAGCGCGTAGTCGGTGCTGCGGTTGTTCCAGAGTTCGATGAGGTCGCCCACCGGCACCCGCGTCTCGGCCGATTGGGCGCGCGCGTAGTCCAGGTAGTGGGCATTGGCCCACTGGTAGGAGCGGCGCAGGCGCTGCAGCAGGTCGGCGATGGCCGCGTGGCGTTGCGGGTCGGCCACGGCGCGGGCGTTGGCGTAGATGGGGAAGTTGCCCGACAGGTAGTCCGCGCCGGTCTTGAGCACGCGCGCGCCGTAGCGCAGCCGGGCGATCTGGCCGTTGTAGCCGTAGATGGCCCAGGCGTCGAGGTCGCCCCGGTCGAAGGCCGAGAGGCCGTCGGCGGGCGTGAGGCCCACGGCCGTGATGTCGGAGAAGGAGAGGCCCGCCTCGGCGAGCTGGCGGCTCAGGAAATAGTGGGCCGTGGTGGCGCGCACGTAGCCCACGCGCTTGCCTTTCAGGTCCGCGATGGAGTGGATGGGCGCGTCCTTGCGGGCCAGGGTCACCTGGTTGTGCAGGTCCTCGCGGGTGACGGCGATGAAGCGCACCTGCGCCTTCTGGCGCGCGGCGAAGAGGGCCGGGATCTCGCTGCCCGAGCCCAGGTCGAGCGCGTCGCCGTTGAGGGCCTCGATGTGCAGCACGCCGTTGTTGAGTTCGCGCCATTCGATGCGGTAGGGCGTGCCGGCCTGGCCCGCCGCGCCGAGCAGCGGCCGCCACAGTCCCTTGTAGGTGCCCACGCGCAGGGTCACGCCGGACAGGTCCTGCGCGGACGCCGGCGCGGGCGCGGCGAGGGCCGTGCCCAGGAGCCCGGGCGCGGCGGCGCCCACCGCGAGGCCGCGCAGCAGCGCGCGCCGACCGGGGTCGTGGGTGATGGCGGAGGGGGCGGAGGGCGCGGGAAGGCGGGTGGAGCGGGGCGGTGTCATGGGTTCGTGGCAGCGGGTGGACGATCCCGCGAGATTGCGGCGCCGGGGCGGGCGCGCCAACGACGGATGCGTCGCATGGTTATGCGCAAAACGCCGCCCCGGCGCGCCGCGCGCCCGTTGCCCGGCCCTGCGCGCCAGCGCATGTGCTCAGACGCTTTTCTTCGTTGGGCGCGGGGCCGGGCGTGCCTATGGTGAGGGCCATGTCCACCGCCATCGCCACGCCACCCTTCGCTATCCCCGCTGCCACTTCGCCGGGGCGCCATGCCCAGCCCCGGCGCCGGGACTGGTTCGATCCGCCCGCCGCGCGCCCCACCGTGCAGGCCGAGCGCCGCTACCGCCAGGAGCGGCTCGCGGTGGCGTTCCGGCTGTTCGCGCGCCACGGGTTCGACCACGGCATGGCGGGGCACATCACGGCGCGCGATCCCGAGTGGCCGGACCACTTCTGGGTGAACCCGCTGGGGCTGCATTTCTCGCGCATCCGCGTCTCGGACCTGCTGCTGGTCAACGCGCAGGGCGAGATCGCCATCGGCGAGGGGCCGCTCAACCGCGCGGCCTTCGCGATCCACGCGGCGCTGCACGAGGCGCGGCCTGACGTCGTCGCCGCCGCGCACACGCATTCCACCTACGGCAAGGCCTGGTCGGCGCTGGGGCGCCTGCTGGACCCGCTGTCGCAGGATGCCTGCATCTTCCACGGGGACCATGCGCTGTATGCCGACTATGGCGGCGTGGTGCTGGAGACGGACGAGGGCCACCGCATCGCCCGTGCGCTGGGCCACCGCAAGGCCGTGATCCTGCAGAACCACGGCATCCTCACGGCCGGCCCCAGCGTGGAGGCCGCCGCGTGGTGGTACATCGCGCTGGAGAACGCCTGCCACGCGCAACTGCTGGCCGAGGCGGCGGGCACGCCCCGGCCCATTCCCGAGGCGGTGGCCCGCCACACGCACGGCCAGATCGGTGGGCCGGGCGGGGCGCATTTCGCGTTCCGCAGCCTGTTCGAGGTGCTGGTGCGCCAGGAGCCCGAGGTGCTCGAATGAACGCGCCGCCGACGCCCGGCGGGCTGGCGCGCGCGCTGGCGGCGGAGTTCGTGCGGCGCGCGCCGCTGCACGACCGCGACGGGAGCTTTCCCCACCGCAATTTCGAGGATCTGCGGCGCGCCGGCCTGCTGGCGCTGGCCGCCCCGCGCGCATTGGGCGGCGGGGCGGCCTCGGCGGCGCAACTGGCGGAGGTGGTCGGCGCCATCGGCCACGCCTGCCCGTCCACCGCCCTGGTGCTGGCCATGCAGTACATCCAGCACCGGGGCATGGGGCGCCCCGGATCGCCCTGGCCGGAGCCATTGGCGCGCCGGCTGGTGGGCGAGGCGCTGGAGCGCGTGTCGCTGGTGAACGCGCTGCGCGTGGAGCCCGAACTGGGCTCGCCCGCGCGCGGCGGCCTGCCGGACACGGTGGCGCAGGCCACGCCGCAGGGCTGGCTGCTGACGGGGCACAAGGTCTATTCCACGGGCGCGCCGGCATTGCGCTGGTACGTGGTCTGGGCCCGCACCGACGAGACGCCGCCGCGCGTGGGCAGCTTCCTGGTGGCGGCCGACGCGCCGGGCGTGCGCATCGACGCCACCTGGGACCACCTGGGCCTGCGCGCGAGCGGCAGCCACGACGTGCTGCTGCGCGAGACGCCCGCCGTCCGGGCGCTGGACCTGCGCGCCCCGCAGGACTGGCACGGCGCCGAGCCCGCGATGCTGGCGGAGATGGCGGTGCTGCTGGGCGCGCTCTATACCGGCGTGGCCCGCGCGGCGCGCGACTGGCTGGCGGACTTCCTGCGCGAGCGCGCGCCCGCCAGCCTGGGCGCGCCCCTGGCCACCCTGCCGCGCGCCCAGGAGGCGCTGGGGCGCATCGAGGGCCTGCTGTGGGCCAACGACCGCCTCATCGCCGGCATGGCCGAGGCGCTGGATGCGGGCCGCATCCCCGGCCCGGCGGACAGCGGCCTGCTCAAGGCCACCGCCACGCACCAGGCCATCGAGGCCGTGCAGGCCGCCGTGGCGCTGGCCGGCAACCACGGCCTCTCGCGCCGCAACCCGCTGGAGCGGCACCTGCGCGACGTGCTCTGCGGCCGCGTGCACACGCCGCAGGACGACAGCGTGCACCTTGCGGCCGGGCGCCGCGCGCTGGGCCTTTGACGATTCCCCCCATCCACCAGGAGAGCTTCCCGATGACCCTGCACCGCCGCCAGTTCCAGCGCCTCTGGCTGACCAGCGCCTGCGCCGCCGCCGCGGCCTCGTTCCTCTCGCCCGCGCTCTCGCATGCCCAGCCGGCGGCGCGCACCACGCTGCGCGCCGGCGACCAGAAGGGCGGATTGCGCGCCCTGCTGGAAGCGGCCGGCGAACTGCGCCAGCCCTTGCCCTACGACCTGCAGTGGAGCGAGTTCCCAGCCGCCGCGCCGCTGGCCGAGGCGCTCAACGCCGACGCCGTGGATTTCGGGCCCATCGGCGATGCGCCGCTGCTCTTCACGCTGGCCGCCGGCAGCGCGGTGAAGGCCTTCGCCGCCAACCGCTCCGACCCCTACGGCACGGCCGTGCTGGTGCGGCCCGATGCGCCGTACCGCTCGGCGGCAGACCTCAAGGGCCTGCGCATCGCCACCAACCGGGGCTCCATCGGGCACTACGTGGCCCTGAAGGCCCTGGAGTCGGCGGGCCTGCGGCCGCAGGACGCGCAGATCCGCTTCATCCCGCCGGCCGAGGCCAAGCTCGCGCTCACGCAGGGCGCGGTGGACGCCTGGGCCACCTGGGAGCCCTACACGGCCCTGGCGGAGACCAGCGGCCACGCGCGCGTACTGGTCAGCGGCCGGGGGCTGTCGAGCGGGCTGAGCTTCCTGGCCGCCACCGACAAGGCGCTGGCCACCAGGCGCGAGGCGCTGCGCGACTTCAAGGCGCGGGTGGAGCGGGCCCAGCAGTGGTCCTACCGCAACGCCGGGCCGTTCGGCGACACGCTGGCGCGCATCATCGGCATCCCGGCCGAGGCGGCGCGCCTGCAGTTCGAGCGGCGCGCCACGCGTTGGCTGCCCATCGACGGCGCGGTGCTGGCCGACCAGCAGCGCACGGCCGACTTCTACCTGGCCGCCGGCCTGCTGCGCCGGCGCCTGGACGTGCGGGAGACCTTCGACACGGGCTTTGCCGTTCCCGAGGCGTAGACGGCGAGGCCTGCGCCCGTGCGGGGCCTTCCGGGTGCCGGCAGGGGGCTCTTGAGGGGTTTTTGAAGCCGGATCGGCTCCATGTCGTCGTCCACGCTGATATGTTTGCTATGAAAATAGAAGCATTCGATGGCGCCATGCTCCTGGCCGGGCGCGTGGCGTGACGGCGCCAGTTCCATTCATTGGAACGGCAGCGTGGGGCATGGCCGGCGGGGCCCGTGCCGCCCGCCGGTGCGAATAGACTGGAGCGTGCCGGCGGGTCGCCCGCGCCGCGGCCATGCCGGACCTGCGGGCCCGGGCGGTCGGCCTGCCGGACACACCACCGTTTCTTCCTCCATGGCCGACCCTTTCCTCCCGCCTCCTGCTCCCTTTCCCTCCATCGCCGGCGAGATGAGCGAGCGCGTGCGCCGGCACGACTGGGCCGCCACGCCGCTGGGCCCCATCGACACCTGGCCCGAGGCCCTGCGCGTGGCCGCGCAGATGGTGCTGGCTTCGAAGTTCGCCAAGTGCCTGGTGTGGGGCCCGCGGATGGCCGTGATCCACAACGACGCGTTCCGCGTGATCCTCGGCGCCAAGCCCGACGCGCTGGGCCGGCCGTTCTCCGAGGTCTGGGCCGAGGCCTGGGACACCATCGGCCCGATCGCCGCACGCGCGCTGGCCGGCGAGTCGGTGTTCTTCGAGGATTTTCCGCTGCGGGTGAACCGCCACGGCTACGACGAGCAGGCCTATTTCACCTTCTGCTACAGCCCGGTCCGCGACGGCTCGGGCGCCGTGGCCGGCTTCATGGACACCGTGGTCGAGACCACCGGCAAGTTCGTGGCGCAGCGGCGGCTGCAGGAGCTGGCGGTATCGCTGGAGCAGCAGGTGGCCGACCGCACGGCCGACCGCAACCGGCTCTGGCTGCTGTCGGATGCCATGCTGGTGGTGGCGCGGCTCGACGGCACCATCGCCGCCGTCAATCCCGCCTGGCAGGCCACGCTCGGCTATTGCGAGGAAGAGACCCTCAGCCGCAGCGTGCTCTCGTTCCTGCACGCGGACGAGGCCGCGCGCGTGCCCCAGGAGGTGCAGCGGCTGGCCGAGTCCCGCCAGCGCCAGCAGGCCACGCTGCGCTTTCGCCACAAGGGCGGCGCCGACCGCTGGATCGACTGGACGGCCGTGCCGGGCGACGGCTTCGTGCAGGCCGTGGGCCGCGACGTGACCGACGAGCGCGCGCGCACCGAGGCGCTGCTGCAGTCGCAGGACCGCCTGCGGCACGGCCAGAAGATGGAGGCCATCGGCCAGCTCACCGGCGGCATCGCGCACGACTTCAACAACATGCTGCAGGGCGTGGTGCTGCCGCTGCAGCTCATCGGCCAGCGCCACGCGCGCGGGCAGATGGACGACATCCCGCGCTACGTGGAGGCGGGCCTGGCCTCGGCCCGGCGCGCCGCCGCGCTCACGCAGCGGCTGCTGGCGTTCTCGCGGCGCCAGCCGCTGGACGTGCGGCCCCTGGACGTGGCGGCCTCCATCCGCAGCCTGGAGCCGATGCTGCGCAACACCTGCGGCGAGAACATCCGCCTGGACCTCGACCTGCCCGCCGACCTCTGGCCCGTGCTCACCGACGCGCACCAGTTCGAGAGCGCGGTGCTCAATCTCGCCATCAACGCGCGCGACGCCATGCCGGAGGGCGGCGGGCTGCGCATCGCCGCCGACAACCAGCCCGAGGGCGCCGCCGGCCTGCCGGCGCAGGAGCGCGAGGCGCTGGGCCTGCCGGCCGGCGAGCTGGTGCGCGTGCGGGTCTGCGACACGGGGCACGGCATGTCCCGCGAGGTCATGGACCTGGCCTTCGACCCGTTCTTCACCACCAAGCCGCTGGGGCAGGGCACGGGCCTGGGGCTGTCGATGATCTACGGCTACCTGCGCCAGTCCGGCGGCGCGGTGGCCCTGGACAGCGTGGTGGGGCAGGGCACCTGCGTGTCGCTGTACTTCCCGCGCTCGCGGCAGCAGGCGCAGGCCGAGTCCCCGGCGGCGCTGGACGCCGCCGCCTCGGCCCGGCGCGCCGACTCGATCCTCGTCGTGGAGGACGACGCCACCGTGCGCGGGTTCGTCTGCGAGCTGCTGCGCGACCTGGGCTTCCAGGTGATGTCGGCCACCACGGGCGCGGAGGGCATGGCGCTGCTCTCCGGCGCGATCCACTTCGACCTGCTGGTCTCCGACGTGGGCCTGCCGGGCCCCAACGGCCGGCAGGTGGCCGACTACGCGCGCGAGCGCCTGCCGGGCATCCAGGTGCTGCTCATGACCGGCTACGCCGAGCGGGCCGCCATGGACCCGGACTTCTTCGGCAGCCACCGGATGGAGCTCATCGTGAAGCCCTTCGATGCCCAGGCCTTCGTGCGCAAGGTGCTGGACATGGTGGGTCCGCGCCCGGGGGGCGATGCGGGCAAGTAAAGGCGGTTTTGGGGCCTTTTGATGACCATGTCGGCGTGTCCGCTATCTTGTTTGCTATTGAAGATGTAGCAAAATGCGGCCCGCTCGGCGGCGGGGGCTCGGGGCTCATAACCCTGGCGTCTTTGCATTCAATGTATGGATCGTTGGCAGCGGCCGGGCCAGCCCGTACAGTCGCGCTCGCGCGGCCCTGCGCCTGGTGCGCCGCGGCCTCGCGCTCCGCGCCCCTGTCTTGCGCCGCTTTTTTCGACGTCTCCTTTTTTCTCTGAACCGTTCCCGTCTTCGCGTGGCGCTGCCGCCGGGCGCGCCGGGAGTGCATTGCCATGATCGATTTACGGGGTATCACCCAGATTTACCAGGGCCCGACCGGGCCCGTGGAAGCGCTGCAGGGCATCGACCTGCACATCCAGCCGGGCGAGGTGTTCGGCATCATCGGGCGCAGCGGCGCGGGCAAGAGCTCGCTGGTGCGCGTCATCAACCTGCTCAACCGCCCCACGGCGGGCCAGGTGATCGTCGCGGGCCGCGACCTCACCCGCATGAACGACGCGCAGCTGCGCGAGGCCCGCCGCGACATCGGCATGGTGTTCCAGCATTTCAACCTGCTTTCTTCGCGCACCGTGTTCGGCAACGCCGCGCTGCCGCTGGAGCTGGCGGGCATGGAGCCGGCCGCCATCCGCGAGCGCGTGAACCCGCTGCTCGAACTCGTGGGCCTGTCGCACCTCGCGGACCGCTATCCGGCGCAGATCAGCGGCGGCCAGAAGCAGCGCGTGGGCATCGCCCGGGCGCTGGCGAGCCGGCCCAAGGTGCTGCTCTCGGACGAGGCCACCTCCGCGCTCGACCCCGAGACCACGCGCTCCATCCTCGCGCTGCTGCGCCAGGTGAACCGCGAGCTGGGCCTCACCGTGGTGCTCATCACCCACCAGATGCAGGTCATCAAGCAGGTGGCCGACCGCGTGGCCGTGATCGACGCCGGCCGCATCGTGGAGAAGGGGCTGGTGCTGGACGTGTTCACCCGCCCCCGGCAGTCCATCACGAAAAGCCTCGTGGACGAGATCGTGCCGCAGGATCTGCCCGAGAGCGTGCTCGACCACGTGCGCCACCTCGCGGCCCAGCTGGCGGCGTCGGGGCAGGGCGGCGTGGGGCGGCTGCTGCGCCTCGCGTACGCGGGCGAGCGGGCCTACCAGCCCATCCTCTCGCGCCTGATCCGCGAGCACGGGCTGGACCTGTCCATCCTGCACGGGCAGATCGACGAGATCCAGAACCAGACCTTCGGCTCGCTCGCCGTCTATGCGAGCGGCGAGGGCGCGCGGCTGGACCAGGCCGTGGCGCAGCTGCGCACCGAGGGCGTGGTGGTGGAAGAAGTGAACGTGGACGTGGAGGGCTGAGGCGATGTTCGAGAACTTTTCGGAAATGATGCTGGAGTTGTTCGCCACCTCGCTGTGGGAGACGCTCGTCATGGTGGGCATCTCGGGCTTTGTGGGCGGGCTCATCGGCATCCCGCTGGGCGTGTTCCTGCGCCTCACCGACCGGGGCGGCGTACTGGAGAACGGCGCCCTCAACAAGACCATGGGCTGGGTGGTGAACGCCGTGCGCTCCACGCCCTTCATCATCCTGCTGGTGGCGATCATCCCGCTCACGCGCTTCATCACCGGCTCGTCCATCGGCACGGCGGCGGCCGTGGTGCCGCTCACCATCGCCGCCGCGCCCTTCGTCGCGCGGCTGGTGGAAACCTCGCTGCGCGAGGTGGACCACGGCCTCGTCGAGGCCGCCCAGGCCATGGGCGCCACCACCTGGCAGATCGTCTGGAAAGTGCTGCTGCCCGAGGCGCTGCCCGGCATCGTGGCGGGCCTGACCATCACCTTCGTGAGCCTCACGGGCTATTCCGCCATGGCCGGCGCGATCGGCGGCGGCGGCCTGGGCGACCTGGGCATCCGCTACGGCTACCAGCGCTTCCTGCCCGACATCATGCTGGCCGTGGTGGTGGTGCTGATCTTCTTCGTGCAGGCCGTGCAGAGCCTGGGCGACTGGGCGGTGCGCCGGCTGAGCCACCGCTGAAGCCACTGTGTCCGGGGCAGCCCTTCGCGCGCGCAGCCCGCAGGGGCCGCCGTTCAGTTCCTGCCCGCGCGGAACTCGCCGGGCGTGAGGCCCAGGCGGCGCCTGAAGGCGCTGCTCAGGTGGGCCTGCGTGGCGAACCCGCATTCGGCCGCGATCTCCGCGATGGGGCGGTCGGGGTCGAGCAACAGATGCCGCGCCCGCTCGATGCGCCGGTCGATCACGTACTGGTGCGGCGACTTCTGGAAGGACCGCCGGAACAGCCGCGCGAAGTGGTTGGTGCTGTAGCCGATCGTGCGCGCCATCTCGGCCACGGAGACGGTCTGCCCGATGTGCTCGTCGATGTAGGCGCGCAGGCGCTCCCACTGTACGCGCGGCTCGGCGCCGTGCCAGCCGCAGCGCGGGCCTTCCGCATAGCGGCCGCGCAGGTAGGTGGCGAGCGTGAGCGCAAGGGCCTGCACGTAGGCCGCGCCCAGCGGCATGGCCGCCAGTGCCTGGGCTTCCAGGCGCTGGAGCAGGTCCGTGATGTGCGGGTCCTGCACGCCGGTGCGCGCCGGCACGCCCGGCATGCCCGGCATGCCCTCGTGGCGCGGAGTGAGCGCGCCATGCAGATGGAGCCACGTGCAGTGCATCGCGTCGCCGCTCCAGCGCACGTCGCTCACCACCGTGCCCGCGGGCAGCAGGTCCACCATGCCGCTCGTGCGGCGCCAGCCGTGCCGCAGGCCGTCGCAGCGCATCTCGACCTCGCAGGCGCCGCCGGTCCAGAGCGTGAGCGTGTCCACCGCCACCGGTCCGAGTTGCGTGGCGCCCGAAGGCGCAAGCCGGAAGCGGCCCATCGGCGGGCCGGGCCAGGCGGGGGGCGTGAGCTGCGCCGTGTTCGCGCAGGGCGCGGCGGCGCAGGAGGCGGGGGCATCCATGCGCGCAAGGTAGTCGGCCAGGCTTGCCGAAAGCTGACAGCGGCGCCGCTCCCGGATCAGGGTGATCCCTGGGTTGATTTTTGAACGTGCGCGTACGTTCTTGAAAGACCGGGCCGTGGCCGCGCGCTACCGTGCCTGCCACCCGGATGCCGGTGACACCATTCCAAGGAGACAGAGCCCATGGCGATACCCCAGCCCCCTTCTTCCTCTTCTTTCCCAATGCGCCGCCGCACCCTCCTGGGGGCGCTTTGCGCGGGCGCGGTCCTGCAGGGCTGCGGCGGTGGTGGCGGCGGCGGCTCCGCCACCCTGCAGGCCGCCTGGACCGCGCCGGTGTCGGACTACAACGCCGTCTCGCCCATCGGCGCCCTGGCGCCCGCCTTCGCCGAGAACCGGACGATCCGCCAGGTGATGCGCATCGCCGCTGGAGGGGACGGGGTGCGCGTTCGCGTCTCCAACCTGTTCGGGCCCGCGGCGCTGCCGGTCGGCCAATTGCGCATCGCGCGCAGCGCCGGCGGCACGCGCACCCAGCCGGGGACCGATGTGGCGCTGACCTTCGGCGGCCAGGCGTCCGTCACCGTTCCTGCCGGCCAGGAGATCTGGAGCGACGTGGCGGCGATGCCCCTGGAGGGCCTGTCCGACGTGGCCGTCTCGCTGTACGTGGGCCCGCGCACGGCCCTGGGTACCTACCACCAGCTCGGCATGCGCAACACGTACATGGCCGCGGGCAACGTGACCCAGGCCACGGACGTGGCGCCGGCCGACCCGCCGACCACCTCGTACTACTGGATCAGCGGCATCGACGTCCGGAACACCTCGACCCGGGGCACGATCGTCACGTTCGGCGATTCGATCACCGACGGCTTCGCCTCCACCGTCGATGGATCGCGGCGCTATCCCGACGCGCTCGCGCGCCGCGTGGCGGCCGATCCGTCGCTGCCGGGATTCAGCGTGGCGAATGCCGGCATCTCGGGCAACCGCATCCTGCACGACGGCGCCGGCCCGCGCGGCGCGGGCCGGTTCGACCGCGACGTGCTGCAGGTGTCCGGGGCCACGCACGTGATCGTGCTGATCGGCATCAACGACATCGGCTTTTCCAACCTCGTGCCCTCCGAGGCGGTCAGCGCCGACGAGGTCATCGCCGGGCTCGCGGGCCTCGTGCAGCGCGCGCGGGCCGCCCGGCTCAAGGTGTATCTCGGCACGCTGCTGCCGTTCGACCACGCGCTGGGGCCCGACGGGCAGCCCTCGCCCTACTACGACCCGGCAGGCGATGCCAAGCGCGCCCGCGTGAATGCCTGGGTCCGCTCGGGTGCATCGCAGGCCGACGGCGTCATCGATTTCGATGCTGCCCTGCGCGACCCGAACGCGCCCTCCAGGCTGCGCGCGGCCTATGACAGCGGCGACCACCTGCACCCCAACGACACCGGCTACCAGGCCATGGCGGATGCCATCGACCTGTCGCTGTTCCGCTAAGCACGTGTTCACGATCTCAGGCGTGCCGTCCAATGCGCCAGGCCACAGGCGCAGCCAGATGGATGGCCCCGGGAAAGCGGCCGTCTGGTCGTGGCTTCAGTGAGCGTGTGGGTGTGCGCTGCGATGCTTTGGGGCATTCGCGGCGCTTTCCTCCGGATCATCGTGTTCGTGGTCATCATGAGGCGCCACTCCCTCCCGGGATTTCAGCAACCATTTCTTCGCGAGCGCCGGGTCCGCGGGAACCCCCGCGCCACGCTGGTAGGCCTGGCCGAGTGCCTTCTGCGCTTGCGGGTTGCCCGCATTCGCCGAGCGCTTCAACCATGCGATAGCCGTCGCCGGGTCTTTGTTGACGCCCAGTCCTGCGGCATAGCTGACGTAGAGTTCGTATTGAGATTTGGGAGCGCAGCGATCACGGGTCATGGCCGTCTTCCGGTACCAGCGAACCGCCGCGGCATGGTCCTGCCGGACCCCGCCCAGACCACCTCGATAGAAGTCGCCCAGCATGCACTGTGCGAGGACCACATGGTTCATGGCCGCAGCATCGAACCACTTGAATGCAAGCGCCAAATCCTTGGGAGCCCCCGCGCCGTTGAGATAGGCAAACCCGAGTTCCGCCTGCGCTGGTCCATGGCCCAGCTCTGCCGCTTTCAGAAGGTGCATGCGGCTGCGCGCCATGTCGATCTGGTTGCCGGATCCTCCATTGAAGAATTTGCTGAGTTCGTAGTGGCTATCGGCCACCCCCTTGTCCGCCGCCGACGTGTACAGCTCGAAAGCCTTCTGCCTGTCGATGGGCACTCCCGTTCCGTCTCTGTAGCGATTGGCCAGGTCATGCGTTGCACGCGCATTGCCCGGATCGGATGCGGATGGCATGGCCGCGACACCAGGTGCATTCGCACCGGAGAAAGACGGCATGACCGCGCACTGCAACGAGGCCACGACAGCGAGGCTTCGCAGCAGGACTCTTGGCGGGAATGGGCGGAGTGCGCTCATGGACATCGGGCTTTCAATCGATCGGGGATGGCTGGATGGGGGGGGCATGCGGCCGCGCGCAATCGGCCGCATGCACCACCGGGTCGCTACTGGAAGGTTTGCGAGATGTTCGACGGCACGACGATCTCGCTCGCGGGCGTCAGCGACAACGTCACCGTGCGGCCCTTCTTGATCGATTGCAGGATCGTCTGGGCTTCAGCCAGGGAGTTCACGCGCTGCGTGCGCAGGTACTCCGGCGGATGGTAGGTGCCCTTGGCCGCGTGCACCGACTCGACCGGGCCGCCCTTATATGCGATCGTCGCGTTCATGCCGGGGCTGAACTGCGAGTAGCCTTCGGGGATGTATCCCTTGTAGCCGGAATCCTGCACATCGAGCGCGACCTGCACGTAGAAGCCCCCGGGATCGTTGGTGTACTGATCCGTCGCCGTGACGATGCCGTTGGCCAGGAGCGGTATGCGGGGGTTCTTGTTCTGGGGGCCCACGAACCCCTGGATGATTCGGCCTTCGTCCAGCACGGTGGCGCGTACCGCGGCAAGCCCGCTCTCGCGCCCGGGCTTGAAGGGACCGGACGTCTCGATGCTCTTGTAGCTGGTGTTGGCCGCATCGCTGGCGCGATAGGAGGCCACCGAACGGCGCTTCTCAAGCTGGTTGGAGAACTCGCTCGTGATCTTCGCGCCGTTGACGCTCGGGGAGTCGAAGACCCGCGAGGACATGGCGTCGAGCATCGTCAGTTGGCTGCCGGCATTGGCGGGATCGCGGTTGTATGCCTTCAGTGCCTGATACACCTCGACGATCGGGAACTGGTTCGTGTGCTGGGGCGAGACGAAATCCACGTTCACCGTGTTCTGCAGATAGCTGAACCCATGCTGGAAGGACAGGCGGAGCCAGCCGTTGCTGGCCGTGGGCGTGTTCAAGCCATTGAAGCCGTAGCCGCCGTGATAGCCGAAGGTGTAGAACTTCCCGTCCGTGGGGTTCTTCACCTGGAACAGCATGTTGGTCGTTCCGGGGGTATGGCCGGGCGACCAGATGACCATGATCTTCACGTTCCCGTAGTCGTACCACTTGTCGTACTCGTAGGAGTTCGTGGTTCGCGCGCGAATCACCGTCTCGGATGCGGGAAGGGCCCCCGCAATGTTCCAGGTGTTGCCCTGCATGTCCGACGTCACCGCGACCGCATCCTCCTTCGATGCCCACAGCGCAATCTTCTTGCCGGCGTTGTCCATCATCTTCAGCTGTTCGACGACGGTGCCGTAGTGATCGCTGTGGCCATGGGTCAGCCAGATGTCGGTCACTGAACGCGGGTCCACACCCATCAGCTCCATGTTCTTCCAATACTGGTAGCCGCTGTTGGGCCAGCCCGCGTCCACCTTGATCACCTTGTCGTCGGACGGATCGTCGGGAGTGCCCATGTCTGCCTTCAGCAGGTACGAGGCCACTTCGTTGTCGCCGACGTAGTACAGGGTGTCCTTGATCATCTCGAAGGGCTCCGTGCTGCGGGAGTAGGGCGCCGAGGTGGGGCTGGTCGCGTTGATGCTCATGAACGGCTGCCCGGAGACGGGGTCGTTGCCTTTGTCCGCGAGCATCGGGCTTTGGGACGGGACTTCCCAGACGGGCTTGCCGTCGGACTTGGACTGCGGCGTGAAATACCAGATCGCGACGACCTTGGCGGAATCGGCGCTCAGGTAGTTGTTGTCGAACAGAACGTAGGCAGCCTGGCGCGATGTCGTGCTGTAGTCGTAGTTCACCGTCACGGGGATGGCGGTGAAGTCCGCCGCAGCGCTCTTGGCGTAGTCGTCCGTATTCACGTTGAACACGACGGCGTCGGGCGCAACGGAGTAGGTCTCCTCGTACCGGCGGATGGGGCGCTCGAACGCGCGTCCCGCCTGGTCGGCCGTCACCGTGGTGCCGTCCCCGATGGTGATCGAGCCTGCGCTCTTGTTGTAGACCCAGCCGGCAGCCACCATCGGCCCTGGGGCGTTGCCATGCCGGCTCACCGACGCACCATACTTCTGCAAGTTGAACTGCGCTGCCGACGAATTCCCCTTCGCGAGGATCACGTTGAAGGTTTGCGCAGTGTTCTCGGGCACGGTGGCCTTGTCCGTCCCGTTGGGAATCCAGTCCACCAGGTTGCCGGGCACCAGCGCTGCCTTGATCGAATCCACGCTGCTGGAGCTCACGGCTGCGGTGGTCACTGTCCGGACGCCGCTTTGCGACAGGATGGCCACACTGACCGTCTGATTGCCCGACGCATCGGAGCCCACGGTGGGCTCCGCGTACACCAGCCCCGCCGACCGGACGGCTGCGGCACCCGATGGCGGGGCGTCGATTCCTCTACCGCTGCCGCCGCAGCCCAGCATGGCGACCGATGAGATGAGCAGACTCAGCGAACGCCAGTCTGTGAGTGCAGAGTTCATGGTTTGTCTCCTGTTGATTTCTTGTCATTGCGAGCGAGAGCGGAAAAGTGCGGCCCTGGCAATGGCCGCTGCATCGGGAACTGTTCTGAATGGGCGTTCGCCAAGCCCGGTCAGGCGTCTGAAAAGGTGCCTCAAGCGGCACCGTTTCAATCTCGGGGGTGAGTTTGTTAACGTTAACAGTCCGATGAAGGCGAATTGTTAACGTTAACAATCTGTGTGGGATCGGTAGTAACCCGCGATGAAATCCGTCAGTGCGCAGCACTGAGCGATCACGCTGCGTTCGGCTCCGGCATCGATGGCGGCTTGCAAGGCGTACGTACCAGCCATGCTTCCGGTCACGCAGCTTTCACGGACGGGATGCCACCCCTCTCGGGGTTGTGCGCCATGGACTGGTTTATGTTCCCGTGTTTTAAGGGAATGAAAACTTATTGTTATGGGTTGTATGGCGTGAAATCTAAGATGCACGCTTTTCCCATTCGACAAGGTGATTTCCGTGAACAAGCGCTCCCTGCTGCAATCGACCCTGGCCCTCGCGCTCGCCGCCGGCCTGTGCGCTCCCGTGCTGGCCCAGGACAAGCCGCTCAAGATCGGCGTGACGGCCGGCCCGCATGCGCAGATCTTCGAGCAGGTCAAGAAAGTGGCCGAGAAGGACGGCCTCAAGATCCAGATCGTCGAATTCAGCGACTACGTGCAGCCCAATGCCGCGCTGGCCGCCGGCGACCTCGATGCCAACAGCTACCAGCACAAGCCCTACCTCGACGCGCAGGTCAAGGACCGGGGCTACAAGCTCGTCTCCGCGGGCTACACGGTCAACTTCCCCATCGGGCTCTATTCCAAGAAGGCCAAGAAGCTGGACGACCTGAAGGAGGGCGCGCGCTTCGGCATCCCCAACGACCCCACCAACGGCGGCCGCGTGCTGCTGGTGCTGCAGGACAAGGGCCTCATCAAGCTCAAGGAGGGCGCGGGCCTGAAGGCCACGCCGCTGGACGTGACCTCCAACCCGAAGAAGCTCAAGTTCGTGGAACTCGATGCCGCCCAGTTGGCCCGCTCGCTCGACGACCTGGACGCCGCCGCCATCAACACCAATTTTGCGCTCTCCGCCGGCCTCAACCCCAAGACCGACGCGATCGCCCAGGAAAGCGCCAAGAGCCCCTACGTGAACCTCATCGCCGTGCGCGAGGCCGACAAGGACAAGCCCTGGGTGGCCCGGCTGCTGAAGGCTTACCACTCCGACGAGATCCGCCAGTACATCGAGACCCAGTTCAAGGGGGCCGTGCTCGCGGGCTGGTAAGCCCGCCAGGGCGGATTCCCTCGAAGCCGGGCGGGGCGCAGGGCCCCGCGATCCGTGCCAGGCCGCGCGCGACCCGATGGGTTGCGCGCGGCTTTTTCGCATGCGCGGGGCAGGGTGTTCGATGGATGTTTTTGTTTTGAGAATTCGATTTTTTATTCTTTTGGGCTTTTTGGGTGCGGACCTACAGTGCCACGGAAGGCGAGCCCTCTGCCGGGGCCGCCATGCCCAGCCTGCTTGAGGAGAACCCCGCTGATGCCGCCCACCGCCACCCCCGACCTCGTTTTGCCACCCGAACTGGAAGCCGCCCGCGAGCGCGCGCAGTCTGAGGGGCTGTCCCATGCGGGCGGCGTGGCGCCGCCGGCCGCGTGGCGGCTGCACCAGCAGGGATCGGCCGTGCTGGTGGACGTGCGCTCGGCGGAAGAGCGCAAGTTCGTCGGCCATGTGCCCGGCTCGCTGCACGTGCCCTGGGCCACGGGCACGGCGCTCACGCGCAACCCCCGCTTCGTGCGCGAGCTGGAGGCCCGGCTGGCGCCCCACGGCGGCAGGAATGCCGTGGCGCTGCTGCTGTGCCGCAGCGGCAAGCGCTCGGCCCTGGCCGCGCAGGCCGCCGCCCAGGCGGGCTTCAGCGCGGTGTTCAACGTGCTGGAGGGCTTCGAGGGCGAGCTGGACGCGCTGCAGCAGCGCGGCGGCTCGGATGGCTGGCGCTTCCACGGCCTGCCGTGGGTGCAGGACTGAGCCGCGCGCAGGAGCCCTCACGCATGCCCGTTTTCGACATCGCCGGCATCGGCCGGCAATTGCACGCCGTGCGCCGCGAGTGGCGCGAGGCCCAGAACCGCGCCCAGGAGCCCGCCGGCCGCGAATTCCCCTCCCGCGACGCGGTGGCCCGCATCGTGGAGCAGTTCAAGGGCGCGCTGTTCCCGCTGCGCCTCGGGCCGCACGACCTGAGGCCCGAGAGCGAGGACCTGTTCGTGGCCCACCAGCTGGACGCCGCGCTGCAGGCGCTGCACGGCCAGATCGCCCTGGAATGGGGCCAGAGCGCGCGCCAGCTTGCCGCCGTGGACGACGGGGCCACCCCCGGGCAGGCCGCCCTGGACGCGGCCCGTGCCTTCGCCGGATCGCTGCCCGCCATCCGCCGGCTGCTGGATTCGGACGTGCTCGCGGCCTACCACGGCGACCCCGCCGCGCGCAGCGTGGACGAGGTGCTGCTGTGCTATCCCGGCGTGCTGGCCATGATCCACCACCGGCTCGCGCACGTGCTCTACCGGCTCGGCCTGCCCCTGCTGGCCCGCATGGTGGCTGAGCTGGCCCATGCGCAGACCGGCATCGACATCCATCCCGGCGCGCGCATCGGCGCGGGCTTCTTCATCGACCACGGCACCGGCGTGGTGATCGGCGAGACGGCGGTGATCGGCGAGCGCGTGCGCCTCTACCAGGCCGTGACGCTGGGTGCCAAGCGCTTCCCCACCGACGCCGAGGGCCGGCCGCAGAAGGGGCTGGCGCGCCACCCCATCGTGGAGGACGACGTGGTCATCTACGCGGGCGCAACCATTCTCGGCCGGGTGACCCTGGGCCAGGGCGCGGTGATCGGCGGCAACGTGTGGGTCACCACCGATGTGCCGCCGGGTGCGCACATCACCCAGGCCATGGCGCGCGAGAGCGCCGCCACGCTCGCGCCGGTGGCCGGCGCCCTGACCGCGCGCGACGCGGTGCGGGAGTCGCGCGCATGACGGATCTGGTCAAGAGCTTCGGCATCGCCGTGCGGCAGTCGCGTGAGGCCCTGGGCTGGTCGCAGGAGCGGCTGGCCGAATATTCCAACCTCAACCGCTCGTACGTGGGGGAGATCGAGCGCGGCGCGTCCATCGCGTCGCTCGTGACCGTCGCCAAGCTGGCCGTGTCGCTCGACATCCCGGCCTCCACGCTGGTGATGCGCGGCGAGCAGGTGGCGCAGGCGCAACTGGTGCAGGGTATCAGCTTGGCGTCTATAGCATGTTGAAGCCGGCGGTGGAGGCCGGGACACTCGGCGGGTTTTTTTCTCATCACTGATCCGAACCACAGGGAGTTTTCTACATGTCGGCAACATTGGGTGGCACCACCGCACTCGGCGACAACGCAGCACGGCAACTGGCCAACGCCACCAAGACCGCGCCCCAGCTGTCCACCATCAGCCCGCGCTGGCTCACGCACCTGCTGCAATGGGTGCCGGTCGAGGCGGGCATCTACCGCCTCAACAGCGTCAAGAACCCTGAATCCATCAAGGTGACGTGCACGGCCAAGGAAGAAGAGAACCAGCTTCCCCGCACCTTCGTGGACTACGAGGAGCATCCGCGCGAGTTCTTCCTGAACGCGGTCTCCACCGTGCTCGATGTGCACACGCGCATCTCCGACCTCTACAGCAGCCCGCACGACCAGATCAAGGAGCAGCTGCGCCTGACCATCGAGACCATCAAGGAGAACCAGGAGAGCGAGCTCATCAACAACCCCGACTACGGCCTGCTGGCCCAGGTGGCGGAAGAGCAGCGCATCTTCCCGCTCACCGGCGCACCCACGCCGGATGACCTCGACGAGCTGCTCACCAAGGTCTGGAAAGAGCCCGCGTTCTTCCTCACCCACCCGCTGGCCATCGCCGCGTTCGGCCGTGAGGCCACGCGCCGCGGCACGCCCCCGCCCACGGTGAGCCTGTTCGGCTCGCAGTTCATCACGTGGCGCGGCATCCCGCTGATCCCGTCCGACAAGGTGCCCGTGGCCGACGGCAAGAGCAAGATCCTGCTGCTGCGCGTGGGTGAGCGCCGCCAGGGCGTGGTGGGCCTGTTCCAGCCCGGCCTGCCGGGCGAGCAGAGCCCGGGGCTGTCGGTGCGCTTCATGGGCATCAACAACCACGCGATCGCGTCCTACCTGATCTCGCTGTACTGCTCGCTGGCGGTGCTCACGCCCGACGCGCTGGCCGTGCTGGACGACGTGGAAGTGAACAAGTACCACGACTACCCCGATACCTACAAGTAAGCAGCGGGTCGGAACGATGGCGATTTCCTCCTCGATTTCCTCTCCGTTGCCCGGAGCGGCCGATGCGGCCCAGCCGCCGCTGGACGTGGCGCAACTGGCCCGCATGGCCAATGCGCTGTTCAGCGCCGCGCCCGGGCAAGCGGCGCTGGCCCCGGTGCCGGGCGTGCAGGCGCCGGTGAACGTGGCGCCGGCCGGCTCGCCGCTGGCCAGCCCCGCGGGCCTCTCGCCCGGCGTGCCGGGCACGCCCGTGCCGCTGGGCCAGATCCCCGGCAGCAACCTGCTGCCCGCATCGCCCACGCCCCTGGCCTCGCTCGCCCACCGTGCGCCCGCGCTGCTGCCGCATGCGCAGGCGGGCAACGGCGTGCCGGACCACGTGCTGGGCGCGCTGCCGGCCTACGAACCCCGCATCGGCGGGGCCGTGACCGGCGTGCCCGGGGCCGTGGCGCCCGCCGCGCCCGCGGGGGCGGCCGCATCGCCGTTCTACTTCACCGACCCCTCCCGGCCCGGGCTGGCGGCGGTGGGGGAGAGCGGCGGCCTGGACGCCCTGGCCCGCCTGCCGTTCGCGGTGCCCGAGGTGCCGCGCGTGGCGCCGGCCCGGGATGCGGCGGGCGTGCCTTCCGCCGTGCCTTTGGCGGACCCCCGCTTCTACTTCGTGGATGCGGTGACGCTGCCCGACGGCTTCGTGACGCCGGCCCATCCGGCCCGCCAGGGCCCGGACGCGGTGCCGCGCGTGGCGGCGCCGGCGGGCGGCGGCTTCGACGTGCATGCCGTGCGGCGCGACTTCCCCATCCTGGCCGAGCGCGTGAACGGGTGGCCCCTGGCCTGGCTGGACAACGCCGCCACCACGCACAAGCCGCGTTCGGTGATCGAGCGCATCAGCCACTTCTACGAGCACGAGAACTCCAACATCCACCGCGCGGCCCATGAACTGGCCGCCCGCGCCACGGACGCCTACGAAGGCGCCCGCGAGCGCGTGCGCCGCTTCATCAACGCGCCGGACGTGAACGAGGTGATCTTCGTGCGCGGCACCACCGAGGCCATCAACCTCGTGGCCAAGAGCTGGGGCCGCCAGCACGTGGGCGAGGGCGACGAGATCATCGTGAGCCACCTGGAGCACCACGCCAACATCGTTCCCTGGCAGCAGCTCGCCGCCGCCAAGGGCGCGAAGCTGCGCGTCATCCCGGTGGACGACACCGGCCAGGTGCGGCTGGACGAATACCAGAAGCTCCTGAACGACCGCACGAAGATCGTCTCCGTCACCCAGGTGTCCAACGCGCTGGGCACCGTGGTGCCGGTCAAGCAGATCGTCGAGATGGCGCACCGCGCGGGCGCGAAGGCGCTGGTGGACGGCGCCCAGTCCGTCTCGCACATGCGGGTGGACGTGCAGGACATCGGCGCGGACTTCTTCGTCTTCTCCGGCCACAAGGTGTTCGGGCCCACGGGCATCGGCGCGCTGTGGGGCAAGCGGGAGGTGCTGGAAGACATGCCGCCCTGGCAGGGCGGCGGCAACATGATCGCCGACGTCACCTTCGAGAAGACGGTGTACCAGCCGCTGCCCAACACCTTCGAGGCCGGCACCGGCAACATCGCCGACGCGGTGGGCCTGGGCGCGGCCATCGACTACGTGGGCCGCGTGGGCATCGAGGCCATCGCGCGCTACGAGCACGAACTGCTTTGCTACGGCATGCGGGCGTTGGGCGAGGTGCGTGGCGTGCGCCTGATCGGCACCGCGGCCGACAAGGCCAGCGTGATGTCGTTCGTGCTGGCCGGCTACACCACGGCCGAGGTGGGCGACGCCCTGAACGCGGAAGGCATTGCCGTGCGCACGGGCCACCACTGCGCGCAGCCCATCCTGCGCCGCTTCGGCGTGGAGGCCACGGTGCGGCCCTCGCTCGCCTTCTACAACACGTTCGAGGAGATCGACCGCCTCGTCGCGGTGGTGGAGCGGCTGGCCGCGCGCCAGCGGTAGCGCGCATCGAGCCGCAGCCCCGGGAGCCCCATGGCCCCGGGGCTTTTTTCGTTCCCGGCGGGGCCCCGCGAATGCGCGCTTGCCTGACAGCCGCGCGTGCCGCCGCGCCGGATGATGGCGGGCTGTTCCGCTTTCCGTCCATCCCTCCAAGGAGTTTCCATGAGCCAATACACCATCGCCGTCCTCGTGGGCAGCCTGCGCAAGGATTCCTTCAACCGCCGCCTCGCCGATGCCCTGGCGAAGCTGGCGCCGCCCGATTTCACGCTGGCGCAGGTGCGCATCGACGACCTGCCGCCCTACGACCAGGACGACGACGGCCACCCGCACGAGGCCGTGCGGCGGCTGAAGTCCGAGATCGCCCGGGCGCAGGGCCTGCTGTTCGTCACGCCCGAGTACAACCGCTCGATCCCCGGCGTGCTCAAGAACGCGATCGACCACGGCTCGCGCCCCTATGGCCAGAGCGTGTGGGGCGGCAAGCCCGGCGGCGTGATCGGCGTCTCGGTCGGCGCCATCGGTACGGCCCTCGCGCAGCAGCACCTGCGCAACGTGCTGGCCTACCTCGACGTGCCCACGCTGGGCCAGCCCGAGGCCTTCATCCAGGCCAAGGACGGCCTCTTCAACGAGGACGGCAGCATCGGCGAGGGCAGCCGGCAGTTCCTGCAGACCTGGGTGGACAAGTACGCGGCCTGGGTGCGCCGGCACGCGCAGGCCTGATCCGGCTTCGCCATCGAAAAGCTCACGGCGTTGCTTCGCTTTGCCGTGCTACAGCCGTGTCTGCAGCTTTGCGCCTTGTTCTCTTTTCGATGGCAAACCCGTATGAGGCCCGCATCCCGTGGCGCTCCGCGCGGGGCAGGAGAGGGCGCCAGCGCGCCGGTATGGCCCCATGAAGCCACGGGATTTCAGGGGTTCCCGCTACAATTTTTGGTTATGCGCCGCTGGTTGCTCATCTTTCTGCTGACCGTGCTGCCGCTCCAGTTCACCTGGGCGGAGGCCGCCGGCTATTGCGCCCATGAGCCCACGGCCGCCAGCCAGCATTTCGGCCACCACGTGCACCAGCACGATGGCTCGGCCGGCGCATCGCACGATGCGTCCTTTTCCGGCGACGCCGACCAGGACTGCGGCGCCTGCCATGCGGGTTGCGCCATCGCCCTGATCGCCCGGTCGCTGCCGGGTGCGCAGGTGATCCGCGCCGAACACGTGCCCCAGGCGCAGGGCATGCCCCTCGCGCCGCCTCCCGCGCTGCCCGAACGGCCCAACTGGCCGCGCCTCGCCTGATCGGCGAGGCTTTCCCGGCCCCGAACCTTCCCCACTGAGCCCCGGCATGGCGTGCCCCGCGCACGCATGGCCGGTGGCCGTGCATGGGCATGCCGCACGCAGGCGTGCCGCCGCGCGGCGGGGACAGGGCCGCACCGCCTCTCCGATCCATAGCTTCGCTCATGACTTGGATGGAGAGAAATCGGATGCATCGAACAATCGTTCGCTGGGGCTTCTTTGGCGCCCTGGCTGGGTTATCGGCCGGCATGGCGCCGGCACAGACGGCGGCGCCCCCGCAGGCCCTGGAGGCCACCGCCGCGCGGGAGCCGGTGGGCACGCCGCTGGCGCGGCTCTTCGAGGCGGCCTGGGCCGCGCAGCCCGAGGCGCTGGCCGCGGGCGAGCGCTCCCGCGCCGCGGCGGCCCGCCGGCAGGCGGCGCGGCAATGGACGGCGGACTCGCCGGCCGTCTCGCTGTCCGCCAAGACCGACCGCTTCAATGGCCGGGAGGGGGCGCGCGAGTACGAGGCCGGCGTGGCCCTGCCGCTGTGGCTGCCGGGCGAGCGCGCGCGCACCGCGCGGCTCGCCGAGGCCGAGGAGGACGCCGAGCGCGGCCGCCTGGAAGCCGCGCGCCTGCGCACGGCCGGCCTGGTGCGCGATGCGTGGTGGCAGTGGCTGCGCGCCGGCGCCGGGCTGGAACTGGCCCAGGGCCGACTGCAGAACGCCCGGGCCCTCGCGGGCGACGTGGCGCGGCGCGTGCAGGCCGGCGATCTGGCCCTGGTGGACCGCCACCAGGCCGAGGGCGCCGTGGCGACCGCCTCGGCGGGCGTGGCCGAGGCCGAAGGGGCGGTGAGCGCCGCCCGCCTGGGGCTGGACGCGCTCGCGCCCGGTGCCCTGGCGGCGCTGGAGTCGCACGGCCTGCGCATGGACGATCCCGGCGTGGTGGAGCTTGTGCCCCCCAGTGCCGGGGCGGCGCCCGAGGGCGATGCGCACCCCGCGCTGCGGGAGCTGCGGCAGAAGGCCGACGTGGCACGGCGCGCGGCGGACCTCATCGCGGTGCAGCAGCGCACGAACCCGGAACTCTCCGTCCTTACCACCCGCGACCGGGGCGCCCGGGGCGAGGCCTACCAGCAAAGCCTGACCGTGGCCGTGCGCATCCCCTTTGGCGGCGGCAGCCGGCACGAGGCCCGGCTGGCCACCGCGCTGGCCGATGCGACCGAGGCCGAGGCCCAGCTGGAGCGCGAGCAGGCGCGGGTGCGCGCGGACATCGGCTCGGCGCGCGCGCGCCACGCCGCCGCGCAGGCGCAGTGGGAGGCCGCGCGCCAGCGCGAGACGCTGGCGGCCGCCACGCGGGGCTTCGTGCAGAAATCCTTCGCGCTGGGCGAAACCGATCTGCCCACCCGCCTGCGCATCGAGCAGGAATCCACCGAGGCGGGTCGGGAGGCGCTGCGCGCGCGCCTGGACCGCGACGCCGCCGTGTCCGCGCTGCGGCAGGCCCTCGGGCTCGTTCCGCCGGGCACCGGCATTCCATCCCTTTCCTCCGGCACGCATTGAGTGCCCGCGAACCCTTTTTCCATGGCGAACACGATGACGAAACCTTTTCCTTTTTTCCGGGCCTGGAGCCTGGCTGCCGCGCTGGCGCTACTGCCCGTCTGGGCCACCGCGCACGAAGGCCACGATGACGAGGCGCCCGGCGCCGCAGCCGGTGCCGAGGCATCTCCCCGCTTCGCGGCCGTGTCCGATGCGTTCGAGCTGGTGGGCGTGCTCGACGGCCAGCGGCTGTCGCTGTACCTGGACCATGCGGCCGACAACCGCCCTGCGAAGGACGCCAGGCTCGACCTGGAGATCAACGGCCGCCCCGTGGCGGTGACCCCGAAGGGCGAAGGCCAGTTCGAGGCGACCCTGGCCGGGGCCCTGCCGGAAGGCGAGGTGGCCGTGGCCGCCATGGTGGCGGCGGGGGCGGACACCGATCTGCTCGCAGGCACGCTCGACGTGCATGCGCATGCCGAAGGCGGGGCCGCGTCTTCGGGACCCCGGTGGCGGGCCCTGGCGCCCTGGATCGCCGGCGTGGTGCTGGCCCTGGGGCTGGCGGTGGCCTGGCGCCGACGCGCCAGCGCGGGCCGCACGGGCGTGATCGGAGGTGCCGCATGAACGCGCGCATTCCCAACAAGACGCCGAATCGTCTCTCTTCCCTCCGGAGCCGTGGCGCGGCGGGCCTGCTGGGCGTGGCGCTGGCCTGGACCCTGGCGCTGCCGGCCCTGGCGGGGCCAGGGCATGATCATGGCGACGAGCCCGCCGCCGTGACCGGCAACGGCCCGCGCCGCCTGCCGGACGGCAGCGTGTTCCTGCCCAAGCCCGCTCAGCGGCAACTGCAGGTGCGCACGCAGCCCGTGGCGCAGGAGGCGCTGGCGCGGACCCACGAGCTGGCGGGCCGCGTGGTGATGGACCCGAACGCGGGCGGCAAGGTGCAGGCCATGGTGGCGGGGCGGCTGGAGCCGGGCCCGCGCGGCCTGCCGCGGGTGGGGCAAGCCGTGCGCCGGGGCGAGGTGCTGGCCCACGTGCAGCCGGCCAACGGCGCCATCGAGCGGTCCGGCCAGATGGCGCAAGTGGCCGAGCTGCGCGCCGCCAAGACTCTGGCCGACAAGCGGCTGGCGCGCCTGCGCGAGCTGAGCGAGACCGTGCCGCGCAAGGACATCGAGGCAGCTGAGAGCGAGTCCGCGAGCCTGGCCGCGCGCATCGCCGCGCTGGGCATGGGCCTCTCGGGGCGCGATCCGCTCGTGGCGCCGGTGGATGGCGTCATCGCCTCCGCCAATGCGGTGGCCGGGCAGGTGGTGGATGCGCGCGAGCTGGTGTTCGAGGTGGTGAACCCGCAGCGCCTGCGCATCGAGGCGCTGGCCTATGACGCCGCCGTGGCGCGCGACGTGGCCGGCGCCTTCATGGCCGTGGAGGGCGAGCGCGTGCCGCTCGCCTTCGTGGGCGCGGGCCGCAGCCTGCGCGAGCAGGCCCTGCCCATGCTGTTCAGCGCGTCCGGCGAGCGGATCGCGCGCCTGGCCGTAGGGCAGCCGGTGACGGTGTTCGTGCAGGGCGCGGCGACGGTGCCGGGCCTGCGCGTGCCCAGCGCCTCGGTGCTGAGGAACGCGGCCAACCAGTCCATCGTCTGGGTGAAGACGGCGCCGGAGACCTTCGCGCCGCGCACGGTGACGCTGGAGCCGCTGGACGGCGCGTCGGTGGCGGTGACCTCGGGTCTCGCCGCGGGCGACCGGGTGGTCACGCAGGCCGCCACGCTGCTCAACCAGATCCGCTGACGCCGAGGAGCCTTTCCCATGTTCAAGTGGCTTCTGGAAAGCAGCCTGGCCAACCGGCTGCTGGTGGTGATCGCCAGCCTGGTGGTCATGGCCTATGGCGCGTTCACGCTGTCGCGCACGCCGGTGGACGTGTTCCCCGACCTCAACAAACCCACCGTCACCCTCATGACCGAGGCGGGCGGCATGGCGGCCGAGGAGGTGGAGCAGCTCATCACCTTCCCGCTGGAGACGACGATGAACGGCCTGCCGGGCGTGGAGAGCGTGCGCTCCGTGTCCAGCGCGGGCCTGTCGTTCATCTACGTCACGTTCGACTGGAGCACCGAGATCTTCCGCGCGCGGCAGATGGTGTCCGAGCGCCTCGGCGCGATGGAGGAGGGCCTGCCGCCCGGCGTGACGCCGCGCATGGGCCCGGTCAGCTCGGTGATGGGGGAGATCATGCAGATCGCGATTCCCGTCGGCGCGCCGGCGGGCGGCAAGGCCGACGCACCCGGCGCGCCCGCGCTCTCGGCCATGCAGGTGCGCGAGTATGCGGACTGGGTGCTGCGCCCCCGGCTCATGGCGATCGCGGGCGTGGCCCAGGTGATCCCCATCGGGGGCGAGGTGCGCCAGTTCCAGGTGCAGCCCGACACGGCCCGCATGGCCGAGCTGGGCATCACCCTGGCGGACCTCGACGCGGCGCTGAAGGGCTTTTCGTCGAACACCTCGGGTGGCTTCCTGGAGCTGAACGGCCGTGAATACCTGATCCGCCACCTGGGCCGCACCTCGCGCCTGGAAGACCTGCAGAACCTCGCGCTCACCGCGCGGGGCGGGCAGCCGGTGCTGCTGCGGCAGGTGGCCCGGGTGAGCTTCGCGCCCGCGATCAAGCGCGGCGATGCCGGTTTCGAGGGGGTGCCCGCCGTGATCCTGGGCGTGCAGAAGCAGCCCACGGCCGACACCATCCAGCTCACGCGCGCCATCGAGTCGGCGCTGGAGGGCATGCGGGCATCGCTGCCCGCCGGCATGAACGCGCCGCAGGTCACCTTCCGGCAGGCGAGCTTCATCGAGGCCTCGATCGACACGCTGCAGGGCAAGCTGATCGGCGCGTCGGTGTTCGTGGCGGTGATCCTGTTCTTCTTCCTCGGCACCGTGCGGCCCACGCTGATCGCGCTCACCGCGATCCCGGTCTCGATCTTCATCACCGCGCTGGTGTTCAAGTTCTTCGGCATGTCGATCAACACCATGACGCTGGGCGGGCTGGCCATCGCCATCGGCGGGCTGGTGGACGACGCCGTGGTGGACGTGGAGAACATCATGCGGCGCCTCAAGGACGACCGCGCCCGGCACCCGAACCACCGCCTGCACCCGCTGGAGGTGGTGGCCCGCGCGTCGATGGAGGTGCGCTCGGCCATCCTCTACGCCACCGTGATCATCGTGCTGGTGTTCCTGCCGCTCTTCGCGCTGCCGGGCATGGAGGGGCGCCTGTTCGTGCCGCTGGGCGTGGCCTTCATCGTCTCCACCCTGGCGTCGCTGCTGGTGTCGGTCACCATCACCCCGGTGCTGGCCTACTACCTGCTGCCGCGCATGAAGACGCTGGACCATGGCGACACGCGCGTGCTCGCCTGGCTCAAGGCCCGCTACCGCTCCAGCCTGGAGGCGGTGCTCGCGCGGCCCCGGGCGGCGATGGCGGTGGCGGGCATCGCGGTGCTGGTCGCGGCCGTGGCCGTGCCGCTCTTCCCGCGCACCTTCCTGCCACCGTTCAACGAGGGCACGCTGCTCGTGGGCCTGCGGCTCAACCCCGGCGTGACGCTGGCGGAATCCTCCGCCATCGCGCGGCAGGCCGAGGTGCTGGTGCGGCAGGTGCCCGAGGTGACCCACGTGGGCCGGCGCAGCGGCCGCGCGGAGCTGGACGAGCACGCGGAGGGCGTGCACGTGAGCGAGCTGGACGTGGGCCTGAAGCCCGCGGCCCAGCTCACGCGCAGCATGGACGAGATCACGGGCGACATCCGCGCGCGCCTCGCGCCGCTGCCCGCGGCGATCGGCATCGGCCAGCCCATCTCGCACCGCATCGACCACATGCTCTCGGGCGTGCGCTCGCAGATCGCCATCAAGATCTTCGGGGAGGACCTGGACGTGCTGCGCGGGCAGGCCGACGCGCTGCGCGCGCGGCTGGCAGGCATCCCCGGCCTGGCCGACCTGGAGATCGAGAAGCAGGTGCTGGCGCCGCAGATCAAGGTGCGCGTGGACCCGGTGGCCGCCGCGCACTATGGCGTGCCCACGCCGCAGGTGCTGGCGGCGCTGCAGAACCTGGTGGAGGGCGAGAAGATCACGCAGATCGTGGAGGGCAACCGCCGCTTCGCGCTGGTGGTGCGCCTGCCCGAGACGGCGCGCTCGGTGGAGGGCCTGGGCCGCGTGCTCATCGAGACCCCCACGGGCCGCGTGCCGCTCGCGCGGCTGGCGCAGATCGAGGAGGGCGACGGCCCCAACCAGGTGAGCCGCGACGACGGCCGCCGGCGCATCGTGCTCTCGGCCAACGCGCAGGGCCGGCCCCTGTCGGACGTGGTGGCCGACATCCGCCGCGTGGTGGCCGAGACGCGCCTGCCCGAGGGCACCTTCATCACCCTGGGCGGGCAGTTCCAGGCGCAGGAGGAGGCCTCCCGGCTGGTGGGTCTGCTGTCCATCGTGTCGCTGGTGCTGATGTTCGTGGTGCTCTACAGCCGCTACAAGTCGGTGGTGCTGTCGGCGCTCATCATGGCCAACATTCCGCTGGCCCTGGTGGGGGCGGTGCTGGGGCTGTGGTTGTCGGGCCAGCCGCTGTCGGTGGCGGCGCTCATCGGCTTCATCACCCTGGCCGGCATCTCGGTACGCAACGGCATCCTCAAGGTGAGCCACTACATCAACCTCATGCGCACGGAAGGCGAGGGCTTCGACCCCCGCATGATCGTGCGCGGCTCGCTGGAGCGCCTGAGCCCGGTGCTCATGACGGCGCTGGTGACCGCCTTCGCGCTCGCGCCGCTGCTCTTCGAGCCCGAGCGACCCGGCACGGAGATCCTGCATCCCGTGGCGGTGGTGATCTTCTCGGGGCTCATCAGCTCGACGCTGCTCGACACCTACCTCACGCCCGCGATGTTCTGGCTCTTCGGCCGCAAGCCTGCCGAGCGGCTGGTGGACGACCGGGAGGCCGGCGCGTTCTGACCACCCTGCGTATCCCGTTCCCCGCCGTTCCCCGCGCCCCCGGGCGCGGGGCCTGTGCCGCCCCGCGGCGGCTTCGATTCCGATGGCTTTTCTTCTTTTTCTTCAACCTGGAGGTAACGACCGATGACCCGATCCCTTGCACGCACCCTCATGGCGGCCGCCGCGCTGTCCACCCTGCTGGCCTCCGCCCCCGCGCGGGCCGCCGGCGAACATGCCCACGGCCATGCGCACCAGCCCCTGCACGGCGGCACCGTGGTCGAGGTGAAGGACATGGATTACGAACTGGTGGCCAAGGCCGACGTGCTGCAGCTCTACCTGCGCGACCATGGCAAGCCCGTGGACGTGGCCCAGGCCAGCGCCCGGCTGACGCTGCTGGCGGGCTCCGACAAGCAGGAGGTGGCCCTGGCCCCCGCGGGCGACCGGCTGGAGGCGCGCGGCAGCTTCAAGGTGGCGCCGGGCACCAAGGCACTGGCCCAGGTGAGCCGGGGCGGCAAGGTCGCCACCGTGCGGTTCGACCTGCGCTAGCGCGGTCGGCGGCGCGGGGTCAGGCCGTCTCGGCCAGTGCCTCGCGCGGGGCCGTGGCGTGGGCCTGGATGTCGGCCTCCGCGCCGGCCAGGGCCTTGGCCTTGGCATCGGGGCCCATCGACACGCCCTCGGCGCGCACGAAGCGCACGTCGGTGATGCCAAAGAAGCCGAACACCGTCTGCAGGTAGCTCTCCTGGTGCTCCATGGCCCGGCCGCCCTCGCTGGTGGAATACACGCCGCCGCGCGAAGAGGCCACGATCACCGTCTTGCCCTTGGCCAGCCCCTCGGGGCCGTTCGCGCCGTAGCGGAAGGTGCGGCCCGGCTGCGCCAGCCGGTCGATCCAGGCCTTGAGCTGGGTGGGGATGCCGAAGTTGTAGAAGGGTGCGCCCACCACGATCACGTCCGCCGCCAGGAACTGGCTCACCAGCCGTTCCGAGACGGCGTTCTCGCGCTTCTGGCTGTCGCTCAGCCCGTCGGTCTGGCCCGTGCGCGGGGCCATGGCCTCCATCGTGAAGTGGCCGGGCGCCTCGGCCACGAGGTCGAGGTACTGCACTTGCGTGCCGGGATGCGCGGCCACCCATGCGGCCACGGTGCGGGCGGTGAGCTGGCGGGAGACGGACTGTTCGCCGGTGATGGCGGAATCGATGTGCAGCAGTTGCATGGCAAGGCTCCTGAGGGGAATGGGGTCAACGAAGTGCGACGGGCGGCCTGTCAAGCCGACGGTGCGCGCTTGGATAGATTGTGTGGGTGATCCCAATGTTTGATAAGGTGGCCGGATTGCGATAGATTGTTTCGAAAACGGAACAATGGAGCGCGCCACCATGCAGGATCTCAACGACATGCTCTTCTTCGCCGAGGTGGTGGAGCGCGGCGGCTTCGCGGCTGCGGGCCGGGCCCTGGGGGTGCCGAAATCGCGGCTCTCGCGCCGGGTCTCGGAGCTGGAGGCGCAGCTGGGCGTGCGCCTGCTGCAGCGCACCACGCGCCGGCTGTCCCTAACCGAGGTGGGCGAGGCCTATCTGCGGCACTGCCAGGCGGTGCGCGAGGCCGCGCAGGCGGCGGCGGACACGGTCGCGCAGGTGCAGACGGAGCCCCGGGGAACGGTGCGCGTGGTGTGCCCGGTCACGCTGGCGCAGACCGTGGTGGGCGAGCTGCTCCCGGTCTTCCTGCAGCGCTACCCGCAGGTGCGCGTGGACATGCAGGTCAGCAACCGCGTGGTGAACCTGGTGGAAGAGGGCGTGGACGTGGCCCTGCGCGTGCGCTTCAGCATGGACGAGAGCAGCAGCATGGTGGTCAAGCGCCTGGACGACGTGGAGCAAGTCCTGGTCGCCAGCCCCGCGCAGCTCGCGCGCCAGGGCGTGCCCGGCGCCCTTGCGGATCTGGCGCGGCTCGACAGCATGGCCATGTCCACCGCCGACGGCCGCGCCTCGCTGCGGCTCGTGGGGCCGGACGGGCGCGATGAGGTGTTGCTGCACACGCCGCGCTACGTGGCCGACGACCTGCTCACGCTGCGGTACGCGGCCCTGGCGGGCGTGGGCATGTGCTGGCTGCCCGACTACATGTGCCACGACGACCTGCGCAGCGGCCGGCTCGTGCGCCTGCTGCCCGACTGGGCGCCGCCGCGCGGCGTGGTGCATGCGGTGTTTCCGTCGCGGCGCGGGCTGGCGCCCGCCGTGCGGCGCTTCCTGGACTTCCTGGGGGAGATGGTTCCCGGCCGCAACACGGTGGAAGGGCGCCAATCCCTGGCGCGGGATGGTGCCTGAGCGCGGTGCTCAGGCAGGGCCTCATCAGATGTTTTAGCGATAAATTCAGAAAAATATAGTCGTTTGGGTTTTAAGGGCGGCCTCGCAGAATGGGTGCGCATCGACCGCTGAGGATTCGCCCATGGCCCACGATTTGTTCTCCGCGCCGCGCTGTCGGCACTGCCCGCCGACATGTTTCCCCGCCTCCCACGGCGGACGCCCATGAGCGGGGCGGGTGTGTCCGCGCTGCCCGCGGGCTCCGGGGCCACGGGCGGGGCGGTGTCGGTGGTCATCGTGCCGGGCTGGCGCGATTCGGGCCCGGCGCATTGGCAGAGCCTCTGGGCCGGCCGCGTGCCCGGCGCGCGGCGCGTGGTACAGGACGACTGGATCACGCCGATCCGCAAGGCCTGGGTGCCCACCCTGGAGCGCACCGTGCTGGAAGCGCCGCACCCGGTCATCGTCGTGGCCCACAGCCTGGGGTGCATCGCCGCCGTCCACATGGGGCCCGAGGCCATGGCCCGCGTGAAGGGCGCGCTGCTGGTGGCACCCGCCGACCCCGAGCGGCGCGCGGTGCTCAGCGACTTCGCGCCCGTGCCCTATGCGCCGCTGCCCTGCCGCAGCATCCTCGTGGCCAGCAGCAACGACCCGTACTGCCCCATCCGCCTCGCGGGCGCCTACGCGCGGGCCTGGGGCAGCGAGTTCGTGCGGCTGCAGCAGGCCGGGCACGTCAACGTGGAGTCGGGGCACGGCGAATGGCCGCTCGGCTGGGCGCTGCTGCATTCGCTCATCGAGGGGGCCGAGTGGGGCCTCGGGCCGGGTGCCGAGCCCGCGCGTTCGGCCGCCTGAGTGCTTATCTTTCTATAGCGAAAAAGCTAACAAAGACGGCGGCATGGAGCCTTTCTGGCTCTCATGTGCACGCCAGGGCGTCCCTGGGCCGCGCGGAAGCTCTCTTTATTCGCCAGCTTGATTAATAAACAAGAATCTATTCTTTTGAGTTTGAAGCACCGGCATCCACAATCGGTTGCATTTACAGCCTAACCGTGGGTGACGCATACATGACTTCCCGGACGAGACTCAAAACCTTCCTGGCCGCCCTGGCCCTGGCGGCCACGGGCGTGGCCTCGGCGCAGACCGCCACGCTGCTCAACGTGTCCTACGACGTGGCCCGGGAGTTCTACAAGGACTACAACCAGGCCTTCGTCGCCCACTACAAGAAAACCACCGGCAAGGACGTCAAGATCGACCAGGCGCACGGCGGCTCCAGCGCCCAGGCCCGCGCGGTGAACGACGGGCTGGCGGCCGACGTGGTCACCTTCAACACCACCACCGACATCGACTTCCTGGCCGGCAACGGCGTGGTCGCCAAGGACTGGACCAAGAAGTTCCCGAACGACGCCTCGCCCACCACCTCCACGATGCTGTTCCTGGTGCGCAACGGCAACCCCAAGAACATCAAGGACTGGGACGACCTGATCAAGCCCGGCGTGCAGGTGGTGGTGGTGAACCCCAAGACCGGCGGCAACGGCCGCTACGCCTACCTGGCCGCCTGGGGCTACGTGCGTGAGAAGGGCGGCACCGAGGCGCAGGCCGCCGAGTTCGTGGGCAAGCTCTACAAGAACGTGCCCGTGCTGGGCAAGGGTGGCCGCGACGCCACCAGCATCTTCCTGCAGCGCAACACCGGCGACGTGCTCATCACCTTCGAATCCGAGGTGCTTTCCATCGACCGCGAGTTCGGCAAGGGCAAGGTCGATGCGGTCTATCCCTCGGTGAGCATCGTGGCCGAGAACCCCGTGGCCGTGGTGGAGCGCACGGTGGTCAAGAAGGGCACGTCGGAACTGGCCAGGGCCTACCTCAACTACCTCTACTCCGAAGAGGCCCAGGAGATCGCCGCGCAGCATGCCCTGCGCCCCCGCTCCGAGGCCGTGCTGAAGAAGCATGCCGACCTGTTCAAGCCGCTCAAGCAGTTCACGGTGGCCAAGTACTTCGGCTCGCTGGGCGAGGCGCAGAAGGTGCACTTCAACGACGGCGGCCAGTTCGACAAGCTCTACACGCCGGGCGGCCGCTGATCCATGGGCGCTGCCATCCCTTCCCCGGGCGCCGTGGCGCCCCCGCCGGGCCGTGGCCGGCGCGGCGGTGCACGGCGCGTGCTGCCCGGATTCGGGCTCACGCTGGGCTACACGCTCTTCTACCTGAGCATCATCGTCCTCATCCCGCTCTCGGCGCTGCTCTTCAAGACCTTCACGCTCACCTGGGACCAGTTCTGGGCGGCCGTCACCGGGCCGCGCGTGCTGGCCTCGTACCGGCTCACGTTCGGCGCGTCGTTCCTGGCCGCGCTCGTGAACCTCGTGTTCGGGCTGCTGATCGCATGGGTGCTGGTGCGCTATTCGTTCCCCGGCAAGAAGATCGTGGACGCGCTGGTCGATCTGCCCTTCGCGCTGCCCACAGCGGTGGCGGGCATCTCGCTCACCGCGCTGCTGGCCGGCAACGGCTGGGTGGGGCAGTACCTGGAGCCGCTGGGCATCCAGCTCGCCTTCAAGCCGGCGGGCGTGGTCATCGCGCTCATCTTCATCGGGCTGCCGTTCGTGGTGCGCACGGTGCAGCCGGTGCTGGAGGATGCCGAGAAGGAACTGGAAGAGGCCGCCACCAGCCTGGGCGCGACCCGCTGGCAGATCTTCACCAAGGTGATCCTGCCTTCCATCACGCCGGCGCTGCTCACGGGCTTCGCCATGGCCTTCGCGCGGGCGGTGGGTGAATACGGCTCCGTGATCTTCATCGCGGGCAACATGCCCATGATCTCCGAGATCACGCCGCTCATCATCATCGGCAAGCTGGAGCAGTACGACTACGCCGGCGCCACGGCCGTGGCCGTGGTGATGCTGGTCATCTCCTTCGTGCTGCTGCTCGTCATCAACGCGCTGCAAGCCTGGCAACGGCGAAGCACATGAAACACCCCCTGAGTCGCTTCGCGCCTTCCCCCGGAGGGGGACGCAGCCGGTGGCCGGGCGAAGCCCGTTCCACGGCTGCCCTGGCCTGGGCCGCGCCCGTGGCCTATGCCGTGCGCCCTGGAAAGTGGATATGACCCATTCAACACGTACCGTCCGCCGTGCACAGGCGGGCACCACCGAAGCCGCCTGGGTCAAGTGGACGCTGATCACGATCGCGCTCGCGTTCCTGCTGCTGTTCCTCGTGCTGCCGCTGGCGGCGGTGTTCACCGAGGCGCTGCGCAAGGGCCTGGGCGCCTACCTGGAGGCGCTGCGCGAGCCCGATGCGTGGTCGGCCATCCGCCTCACGCTCATTACCGCGGCCATCGCCGTGCCGCTCAACCTCGTGTTCGGTGTGGCGGCGGCCTGGGCCATCGCCAAGTACGAGTTCCGGGGCAAGGCCTTCCTCACCACGCTGGTGGACCTGCCGTTCTCGGTGTCGCCGGTGGTGGCGGGGCTGGTCTATGTGCTGCTGTTCGGCGCGCACGGCTGGCTGGGCCCCTGGCTGGCCGAGCACGACATCAAGATCATCTTCGCCGTGCCGGGCATCGTGCTGGCCACCGTGTTCGTCACCTTCCCGTTCATCGCGCGCGAGCTGATCCCGCTCATGCAGGCGCAGGGCAGCGACGAGGAGCAGGCCGCCATCGTGCTCGGCGCGAGTGGCTGGCAGACCTTCTGGCACGTGACCCTGCCCAACATCAAGTGGGGGCTGCTGTACGGCGTGATCCTCTGCAACGCGCGGGCCATGGGCGAGTTCGGCGCGGTGTCGGTGGTGTCGGGCCACATCCGGGGCCAGACCAACACCATCCCGCTGCACGTGGAGATCCTCTACAACGAGTACCAGTCCGTCGCGGCCTTCGCCGCCGCCTCGCTGCTGGCGCTGCTGGCGCTGGTCACGCTGGTGATCAAGACCTTCGCGGAATGGCGCGGCGAGCAGGAGCGCAAGGCCGCCGCCAACCTGCCGCCCGAGCGCCCGGCGCCGCCGGCCGCCGTGACCGCCGCCCCCCGCTGAACCAGGACCCAGGCAAGACATGAGCATCGAAATCCGCAACATCAGCAAGCAGTTCGGCGATTTCCACGCGCTGCGCGACGTGAGCCTGGACATCCAGTCCGGCGAACTCATCGCGCTGCTCGGGCCCTCGGGCTGCGGCAAGACCACGCTGCTGCGCATCATCGCGGGGCTGGAGACGCCCGACACGGGCAGCATCCATTTCTCGGGCGAGGACACCACCGACGTGCATGTGCGCGACCGGGGCGTGGGCTTCGTGTTCCAGCACTACGCGCTGTTCCGCCACATGACCGTGTTCGAGAACGTGGCCTTCGGCCTGCGCGTGAAGCCGCGCGGCGAGCGCCCGGCCGAGAGCGCGATCCGGCAGAAGGTGACCGACCTGCTCAAGCTCGTGCAGCTCGACTGGCTGGCCGACCGCTATCCCTCCCAGCTCTCGGGCGGCCAGCGCCAGCGCATCGCCCTGGCGCGCGCGCTGGCGGTGGAGCCCAAGGTGCTGCTGCTCGACGAGCCCTTCGGCGCGCTCGACGCCAAGGTGCGCAAGGAGCTGCGCCGCTGGCTGCGCCGCCTGCACGACGAGCTGCACGTGACCTCGATCTTCGTCACGCACGACCAGGAGGAGGCGCTGGAGGTGGCCGACCGCGTGGTGGTCATCAACCAGGGGCGCATCGAGCAGAGCGGCTCGCCCCAGGAGGTCTGGGACCAGCCCGCGAGCCCCTTCGTGTATGGCTTCCTGGGCGATGTGAACCTGTTCCGGGGCCGCGCGCACGAGGGGCTGGTGCATGTGGAGGGCATGGCCATCGATTCGCCGGAGCACGCCGAGGCCCAGAACGCCAGCGCCTTCGCCTACGTGCGCCCGCACGACCTGGACGTGCAGCGCTACTCGCCGGGCCAGGGCGTCGATGCCGGTGGCCGGCCGCGCGGCATCGTGGCGCAGCTCTCGCGCGCCATCGTGGTCGGGCCCATCGCGCGCCTGGAACTTATCCCCGATGCTGACCACAAACCAGCGGACAATGCGGAGCCCGACCCCGTGATCGAGGCGCAGATCCCTGCGCAGCAGTTCCGGGAGATGGGTTTCAGGGAGGGTGAAACGCTGGTGGTCACGCCGCGCCGCGCCCGGGTTTTTCTGGATCACGCCGCGGGCATCTGACGCACGCGCCCTTGCCGGGTGCCGCCGTCGGGGTGCCCGGGCTTTCAAGGACACGATTCCATGGTTTCGAACTGGTTGGATGCCGCGCCGCGCCGCGTGCTGGCTCTCATTTCCGCCGCCTGCGTGGCGATGCTGGCCTTCGGCATGTATCTGCAGCACGTCGTGGGCCTGGAGCCGTGCCCCATGTGCATCGTGCAGCGCTATGCGCTCATCGGCGTGGCGGTCTTCGCCGGCCTGGGCAGCGTGCGTGGCCGCAAGGGCTGGTGGATGTCGTGGGGCGTGCTGGCGCTGCTGTCCTCGGGGTTCGGCGCCTTCGTGGCCGCGCGCCAGAGTTGGCTGCAGTGGTATCCGCCCGAGATCGCGACCTGCGGGCGCGACTTCTACGGAATGATCGAGCACTTCCCCATCGGCCGGGCCATTCCGATGATCTTCCGGGGCTCGGGCGACTGCGCGGCCATCGACTGGACCTTCCTCGGCGGCTCGATCGCGAACTGGTCGTTCATCTGCTTCACGCTGATGGCCATCGCGCTGCTGGCGCTGCTGGTGCGCGGCGCGCGCAAGGGCCGTGGCGGCGCGGGCGGTTTCGCCGCCGCCTGACGGACCATCCGCCAGGAACACGGGGCGCCTTCGGGCGCCCTTTGTTTTGGGGGCCGCCGGGGCGGGCGGATCAGGGCTGCGGGGCCGGGGGCGGAAACCGCACCACCGTTGCCGTGCCTTCGGCCCAGGGCGGGGTCTTCTCCATCACGCGGGCCCAGAGCGGGCTGCTTTCCCAGCGCGCCAGCCAGGCCTGCAGCCGGTGCCAGGGCAGCGCGGCCCACGCGGCGCGGTCGATGGCCGCGTACTGCCGCACGAAGGGCATGAGCGCCGCGTCGGCCAGCGAGGGCCGCTCGCCGCAGAGGAAGGGGCCGGCCTCCAGGCGCCGGTCCAGGCCCTGCAGCCATTCCGAGGCCCGGGCCTGGGCCGCTTGCGGCGGTGCATCCGGGTGGCGCTCGGGGTACTTGCAGCGGTCCAGCGCCTGCTTGAACGGGCCGTCGCATTCCGCGATCAGCGCCGCGACGCCGGCCGGGTCGCCGGCACCCCGCCAGCCTTCGGGGTCGTGGCGCTCCAGCGCCCAGCGCATGATGTCCAGGCTCTGCTCCAGCACCGTGCCGTCCGGCAGCACCAGCACCGGCACGGTGCCCTTGGGGGAGGCGTCCAACAGGGCGCGGGGCTTGTCGCGCAGCACCACCTCGCGCCATTCGCAGAGCTGCCCGCTGGCGGCGATGGCCAGGCGGGCGCGCATCGCATAGGGGCAGCGGCGAAAGGAGTAGAGCACGGGCAGCGGGGCGCCCCCGTGGCCGGCCGGGCCGGGTTCAGGGCCTGCATTGCGCGGCCCGGGCTGGCGCGCGCCCAGGTGCTCGTGGCCGCGCTCGCGGGCCAGCGCCATCTGGCGCTCGCGCTCGGCCAGCGCGCGCTCCTGCTGCGCCGTGCGCGTGCCGTGGCAATGGGGGCAGCGTACGCCGGCCACGTAGTGGGGCGACGCCAGGTCGTCGGGGCCCAGCGGCATGCGGCAGGAGCGGCACAGGTGGCGGTGCGCGCCCGGCGCGAGGCCGTGGCCCACCGAGACGCGCTCGTCGAACACGAAGCAATCGCCTTCCCAGCGGCTTTCCTGCGCAGGCACGTCTTCCAGGTACTGCAGGATGCCGCCATCGAGGTGATAGACCTCGCCGAAGCCCTGCATGCGCAGCAGGGCGGTCGATTTCTCGCAGCGAATGCCGCCCGTGCAGAACATCGCCACGCGCGGCTTGCCGGCCAGCAGGCCGCCGGGCGCGGATTGTTCCTCCACCCACTGCGGGAATTCGGTGAAGCTGCGCGTGCCCGGCCGCACCGCGCGCGCGAAGCTGCCGATGGCGGTCTCGTAGCCGTTGCGTACGTCGATCACCACCACGCCGGGATCGTCGATGAGCGCGTTCCACTGCTCCGGCTTCACGTGGGTGCCGGCGTCGCGCGCCGCGTCCAGCCCCGGCACGCCCAGCGTGACGATCTCGCGCTTGGCGCGCACCCGCATCCGGTAGAAGGGCATGCGATCGCCCAGGGCCTCCTTGTGCCGCAGGGCGTGCAGCCGGGGATCGGCGCGCAGCCAGGCCAGCACCGCCCGCACGCCTTCGGCTGGGCCGGCGATGGTGCCGTTGATGCCCTCGGGCGCCAGCAGCAGCAGGCCGCGCACGCCGTGGCGGTCGCACTCGGCCTGCAGCGGCGCGCGCAGCGCCTCGCAGTCGGGCAGGGCAGCGAAGTGGTAGAGGGCGGCGGTGAGGATCTCGGGCATGGGGCGGGGATGATACCGGCCGTGCCGGCTCACGCGGGCGCAGCGTCGGGGGCCGCGCATGCGGCGATCAGCCAGTCGCGGAAGGCCTGCATGGCGGCCGTGGGCGCGCGGGACCGCAGCCGCGTGAGCCAGTACGCGCCGAGCGCGATCTCGGTGCCGAAGGGCCGCACGAGCCGGCCCTGGCGCAGCTCGCGCCCGAAGAGTCGCGCGGGCAGCAGGGCCACGCCGGCCCCCTGCGCGTCCGCTTCGGCCAGCGCCAGCGACGAGTCGAATACCGTTCCGCGCACCACGGGGCAGGGCACGCCGGCGGCGTGGAACCATGCCGCCCACTCGTCGGCGCGGTAGGAGCGCAGCAGCGGCTCGCGCGCGAGGTCGCCCGGGGTTTTCAGCCGCTCGGCGAGCGCGGGCGAGCACATGGCCGAGAGCGGTGCGTCCAGCAGGCGGTCGGCCTCGGTGCCGTGCCAGGAGCCGTCCCCGAAGCGGATGGCGCAGTCCAGCCCCTCGCCCGCCATGTCCACGCGGTTGTTGTGCGTGAGCAGCCGCAGGTCCACGAACGGGCTGCGCTGCTGGAAGTCGCGCAGCCGGGGCAGCAGCCAGCCCACGGCGAAGGTGCCCACGGCCCCCACGGTGAGCACCTCGCGCGGCCGTGCATCGCTGAACTGCGCGAGCGCCCGCTCGATGCGGTCGAAGGCATCGGCCAGCGCCGGCAGCAGGGCCAGGCCCTCGTCGGTGAGCGCGAGGCCCCGGGGCAGGCGCCGGAACAGCGGCTTGCCCAGGCGCTCCTCCAGGTTGCGGATGTGCTGGCTCACGGCGGTCTGCGTCACGTGCAGCTCCTCGGCCGCGCGCGTGAGGTTCAGGTGCCGGGCCGACACCTCGAAGGCCCGCAGGGCGTTCAGCGGCAGGTGCATGGCGGAAGGTTCCGAGGCATGAGTTTTTCTGGGGGGAGGCGGAGATTATTGTCGATGGTCAAAGGCCGGTGGTCTGCGTATCGTCGCGGCCATCGTTGACTCAAATGGAGCTTGAAAAATGGTGCAGAGACGAATCTTCCTGGCCGCCGCCGCCGTGGGGGCGGGCGCGGGCTGGTGGCCCACGGGCCATGCCGAGGACCAGAAAACCATGGGACCTGCATCGGAATCGCTGGAGCAGGCGCTGGGGCGCATCGAATCCGCCGTGGGCGGCCGCCTGGGCGTGGCGGTCCTCGATACGCAGACGGGCCGGCAGGCGGCGCACCGGGGCGACGAGCGCTTTCCCCTGTGCAGCACGTTCAAGCTGCTGCTGGCCGCGCAGGTGCTGCACCGCGTGGACCAGGGGCAGGAGCGGCTGGACCGCCGCGTGACCTACCGCCGGGCCGATCTGGTGGAGTATTCCCCCGCCACGGCCTCGCATGCGGATGCCGGCGGCATGACCGTCGGGCAGCTTTGCGAGGCCGCCGTGACCCTCAGCGACAACACCGCCGCCAACCTGCTGCTGGCCTCGCAGGGCGGGCCGCTGGCGCTCACCGCCTGGCTGCGGACCCTGGGCGACGGGCACACCCGGCTCGACCGCGGGGAGCCCGAACTCAACGACGTGCCGCCCGGCGAGGTGCGCGACACCACCACGCCGTGGGCGATGGTCCGCACGGTGCAGGCCATCGCGCTGGGGCCGGCCCTGACGGAGGCTGGCCGCGAGCAGGTGCGGGCCTGGCTGGTGGGCAACCGCACGGGCGACAAGCGGCTGCGCGCCGGCATGCCCGCGGGCTGGCGCATCGGCGAGAAGACCGGCACCGGCCCGCGCGGCACCAGCAACGATGCGGGATTGTTCTGGCCCCCGGGGCGCGGGCCGGTGATGGTGAGCTGCTATCTCACGGGCAGCCCCGCATCGGCCGAGCGGCGCGACGCGGCGATCGCCGAGGTGGGCGCGCTGGCCGCGCGGTGGGTTCTCAAAGCTTCTTGACCAGCACCTGGCTGCGCCGGTCCCAGTTGTATTTCTTCTTGCGCGCCTCGGGCAGCCAGTCGGGGTCCACGGGCTGGAAGCCGCGCTTGATGAACCAGTGCATCGTGCGCGTGGTGAGCACGAACAGGCTGCCGATGCCCATGGCGCGGGCGCGCTGCTCGATGCGCTTGAGCAGCTTTTCGCCGTCGCCCGTGCCCTGGCTTTGCGGGGAGACGGTGACGGCGGCCATCTCGGCCGTCCGGGCCTCGGGGTAGGGGTAGAGCGCGGCGCAGCCGAAGATCACGCCGTCGTGCTCGATGATGGTGTAGTTGGCGATGTCGCGCTCGATCTCGGTGCGGTCGCGCTTGACGAGCGTGCCGTCGTTCTCGAACGGCTCGATGAGCTGCAGGATGCCGCCCACGTCGTCCGGCGTGGCCTCGCGCAGCTCCTCCAGCTTTTCATCGACGACCATCGTGCCGATGCCGTCGTGCACGTAGATCTCCAGCAGCAGCGAGCCGTCGATCGCGAAGGGGATGATGTGGCTGCGCTCCACGCCGTTCTGGCAGGCCTTCACGCAGTGCTGCAGGTAGAACGCCGTGTCGGTGGGGCTCTGGCCCGGCGGCATGCGGGCGAGCAGCTGGCGGGCCTGGGCGAGCGGCAGCTCGGTGTCGATGGGGTTGTCCTCGCCCTCGGGCTCCTCGGGGTTGGTGCGGATGCCGGGCACCTCGCAGAGGAACACCAGCTTGTCGGCCTTGAGCGCGATGGCCACCGAGGTGGCCACTTCCTCCATGGTGAGGTTGAAGGCCTCGCCCGTGGGGGAGAAGCCCAGCGGCGAGAGCAGCACCAGCGCGTCCATGTCCAGCGAACGGCGGATGCCCGCCACGTCCACCTTGCGCACCAGACCGGAGTGCTTGAAGTCCACGCCGTCCACGATGCCCACGGGCCGCGCCGTGAGGAAGTTGCCCGAGATCACGCGCACCGTGGAGCCCGCCATGGGGGTGTTGGGCAGGCCCTGGCTGAAGGCCGCCTCGATCTCGTAGCGCAGCTGCCCCGCGGCCTCCTGGGCGCAGTCGAGCGCCACCGAGTCGGTGACGCGGATGCCGTGCGAATACTTCGCGGCATGCCCCTTGGCCGCGAGCTGCTCGTTCACCTGCGGGCGAAAGCCGTGCACCAGCACGATCTTCACGCCCATGGCCTGGATCATCGCCAGGTCCTGCGCGATGGCCTGCAGCTTGCCGGCCGCGATGGCCTCGCCCGTGAGCCCGATCACGAAGGTCTGGTGGCGGAACTTGTGGATGTAGGGGGCGACCGAGCGGAACCACGGCACGAAGGTGAAGTTGAAGACGGCGGACATGGCGGGCGTTCGGTCGTGGGGCGGCGAAGGGATGGGGTAGGGGTGAGTGGGGAAAAAGCGCCGTATTTTTCCATGAAGCGCGCAGGGCGCGAAGCACGCCGCCACGTGGGCGGCGCGCCCGGTTTCACGGCGGCCCGTGCCGGCCGCCGAAGGGGCGGCGCGAAGAGCCCGCCCGCCCGGCGGGCCGGGCGGGCATGGGGTGGCGGTGGGGTGTCATGGGTGGGTTCCTTTCTGCATTCTTCATGGCCCCGCGTGCCGGGGCCGGTGGGGGCGGGCGGTGGCGGTCAGTCCTGCCAGCCGTCGCGCAGGGCGCGCTGCAGCGCCATGCGGTCCGTGCGGCGCTGGGCGCCCTGGCTGCGGATGTGCCGGCCTCCGCCGCCGCCCAGGCTGCGCGCCGCCAGGGCGCGCGCGACGGGGTTGCGGGGCGGCGCGCTGGCCTCGATGAGCAGCGCCATCGGCTGCTTCATGCGGCGCAGGGCCTTGACCCGGCCTTCGGCGAAGGCGCGGGAGCGTTTCTGTGCACTCATGCGTGCGGTTCCTCAAAAGCAAAAGCCCCGGCTGACGGGCCGGGGCTTGTGCGGGCCTGCCGCTTCGGTAGGAAGGGCAGCGCGGGCCTCGGGCCGGACCGTGTGTGGAAACGAGACACACGGTTCAGCCGGGGCGGAGAACCGTGTTCAGAGGGTGGGGTGGAACGGATGGGTCATCGGAAGGGCTCCTGGTGGGGGCCGCGGCAAGGTTGTTCGTTGGCGCGGCGGGTGAAGCGAAGCCGCGGATTCTGGCCGGCCCGCGCCGGGCGGGCAAGACGCGCGCCCGCTTGCCGGGGCCCCGCGTTGCACGGGGCCAACGGTTCGTTCGGATAATGCGGGCCTCTATGACCGGTTCCGCGCCTCCTCCTTCTTCCTCTCTCCCCGCCCCGTCTTCCCCGCCCGCCAGGGCCGCCGCGCCGGCGGCGCCGCCGCGCATCGAGTTCCCGCCGGGGCTGCCGGTCTCGGCCCGGCGCGAGGAGATCATGGCCGCGCTGCAGGCGCACCAGGTCATCATCGTGTGCGGCGAGACCGGCTCGGGCAAGACCACGCAGCTGCCCAAGATCGCGCTGGCGCTCGGCCGCGGCAGGTGCAACGCCAGGCCGGGGCAGAAAGGCCAGCTCATCGGCCACACGCAGCCGCGCCGGATCGCCGCGAGCAGCGTCGCCAAGCGCATCGCCGAGGAGCTGAAGACCCCGCTGGGCGAGGTGGTGGGCTACAAGGTGCGCTTCCAGGACCGGCTCTCGCAGGGCGCCTCGGTCAAGCTGATGACGGACGGCATCCTGCTGGCCGAGACGCAGACCGACCCGCTGCTGAAGGCCTACGACACGATCATCATCGACGAGGCCCACGAGCGCAGCCTGAACATCGACTTCCTGCTGGGCTACCTGCGCCAGATCCTGCCGCGCCGGCCCGACCTGAAGGTGGTGGTCACCTCGGCCACCATCGATGCGGAACGGTTCGCCAGGCATTTTGAAAGTGCGAAGGGGCCGGCGCCCGTCATCTACGTGTCGGGCCGCACCTTTCCCGTGGAGCAGCGCTGGCGGCCGTTCGAGGAGTCGCGCGACCACGGCCTGAACGAGGCCATCGCCGACGGCGTGGACGAACTCTGGGCCGGCAACGCGGGCGGCGACATCCTCGTCTTCCTGCCGGGCGAGCGCGAGATCCGCGAGGCGGCCGACCACCTGCGCAAGCACCTGGCCCAGCAGCCGGTGATGCGCGGCGCCGAGGTGCTGCCGCTCTTCGCCCGGCTCTCGCAGGCCGAGCAGGACCGCATCTTCGAGGGCCACACCGGCCGGCGCATCGTGCTGGCCACCAACGTGGCCGAGACCTCGCTCACCGTGCCCGGCATCCGCTACGTGATCGACGCGGGCACCGCGCGCGTGAAGCGCTACAGCTTCCGCAGCAAGGTGGAGCAGCTCCTGATCGAGCCCGTGAGCCAGGCGGCGGCCAACCAGCGCGCGGGCCGCTGCGGCCGCGTGGCCAACGGCATCTGCATCCGGCTCTACGACGAGGCCGACTTCAACGGCCGGCCGCGCTTCACCGACCCGGAAATCCTGCGCTCGTCGCTCGCGGGCGTGATCCTGCGCATGAAATCGCTGCACCTGGGCGACGTGGCGCAGTTCCCGTTCATCGAGGCGCCCTCGGGCCGCGCCATCGCCGACGGCTACCAGCTCCTGGCCGAGCTGGGCGCGGTGGACGAGGCCAACGAACTCACGCCCATGGGCGCGGAGCTGTCGCGGCTGCCGCTCGATCCGCGCGTGGGCCGCATGATCCTGGAAGCGCGCGAGCGGCAGGCGCTGGACGAGGTGCTGGTGATCGCCTCGGCCCTGTCGGTGCAGGACGTGCGCGACCGGCCGATGGAAGCCCAGCAGCAGGCCGACCAGGCGCACGCCAAGTTCGACGACGAGAAAAGCGAATTCAGCGGCTACCTCAAGCTCTGGAAATGGGTGAACGAGGCGCGCGGCGGCGCGCCCAGCCTGCCCTCGGCGCGGGTCCAGCGCGAGGCGGCCCGCAAGGGCGCGCCATCGCAGGCCGTGCTGCCGGTGGCGCAGCGGCAGCAGGCCCGGGCCGCCGCGGCAGAGGCAGCCACCGCCACGGCCGCCGTGGCGCCCACCCACAAGCTCAGCAACCGCCAGTACGAGGCGCTGCTGCGCCAGAACTTCATCAGCGTGCGGCGACTGCGCGAATGGCGCGACATCCACACGCAGTTGCTTACCGTGGTCACCGAGCACCGCTGGCGCCTCAACCCCCAGCCCGCGAGCTACGAGCAGATCCACCTCTCGATGCTCTCCGGCCTGCTGGGCAACATCGGCGTGAAAAGCGACGAGGAGGACTGGTACCTGGGCGCGCGCGGCATCCGGTTCTACAAGCACCCGGGCGCGCACCTCTCGAAGAAGCCCGGCCGCTGGATCGTGGCGGCCGAACTGGTGGAGACCACGCGCCTCTTCGGCCGGGGCATCGCCGCCATCGAGCCGCAGTGGATCGAGGAGCTGGGCGGGCATCTGCTCAAGAAGCAGATGCTCGACCCGCATTGGGAGAAAAAGGCCGCGCAGGTCTCGGCGCTGGAGCGCGCCACGCTCTACGGGCTGGTCATCTACAACAACCGGCGCGTGAACTTCGGCAAGGTGGACCCGCGCACGGCCCGCGAGATCTTCATCCGCGAGGCGCTGGTGGGCGGCCAGTGGCCGCAGGACTGGGAGCGGCGCCTGCCGTTCCTGGCGGCCAACCAGAAGCTCATCGCCAAGGTGGAGGAGCTGGAGCACAAGTCGCGGCGCCAGGACGTGCTGGTGGACGACGAACTGATCTACGCCTTCTACGACCAGCAGGTGCCCGCGGAGATCTGCACCGGCGCGGACTTCGAGGCCTGGTACCGCGAAGCCGGCCAGGCGCAGCCGGGCCTGCTCAAGCTCACGCGCGACGAACTCATGCGCCACGAGGCCGCGGGCATCACCACCAGCGCGTTCCCGCGCATGGTGCGCTTAGGGGGCGTGGACTGCTCGGCCACCTACCTGCACGAGCCCGGCGACCCGCGCGATGGCGTCACCGTCACCGTGCCGCTTTTCGTGCTCAACCAGGTGAGCGAGGAGCGCTGCGAGTGGCTGGTGCCCGGCATGCTCAAGGACAAGATCCAGGCCCTGCTCAAGAGCCTGCCGCAGCGCCCGCGCAGCCGCTTCGTGCCGCTGCCGGAGAACGCCGCGCGGCTGGCGGAGCTGCTGGGCACGCCCGAGCGCTTCGGGCAGGGCGGCCTGATCGACGTGCTGCTGCGGCAGGTGCGCGAGGAAACCTCGCTGGACGTGAAGCGCGCCGACTTCAAGCTCGACATGCTGAGCCCGCACCTGTTCATGAACTTCCGCGTCGTCCACGAGGACGGCCGGCAGCTGGGCCAAGGGCGCAATCTCGGCGCGCTCAAGGCCGAATGGGGCGCCAAGGCGCGCGGCGCCTTCCAGGCGCTCGCGGGCCTGAAGCTGGTGCCCTCGGGCACGCAGTCCGAGCCGAATCCCTCGCATGTCGCCGAAAATACTGCAAAGTCTGCTATCAAAAGTGGAGTGAAAGGCGAGGCATCCGCTTCCGCACGCGCGGCCGCCAGCCCGCCGCCCGCCTCGCCGGCAGGGCAGCGCTACACCGCGTGGACATTCGGTGAACTGCCCGAGCTGATGGAAATCCGCAAGGGCGGCCAGACGCTGATCGGCTTTCCCGCGCTCATCGACGGCAGCGATGCCGTCACCATCGAGGTGTTCGACGAACCCGAGGTGGCGGCGGCGCGGCACCGCGCGGGCCTGCGCCGGCTGTTCGCGCTGCAGATCCGGGACGCGCTCAAGTACCTGGAGAAGAACATCCCGGACCTGCAGAAGATGGCGGTGGCCTACATGCCGCTGGGCACGCAGGAGGAGTTGCGCGGCCAGATCATCGACGTGGCGCTGGACCGCGCCTTCCTGGGCGATCCGCTGCCCACCCACGAGGCCGACTTCCAGCGCCGGGTGCAGGAGGGGCGCGGCCGGCTCACGCTGATCGCCAACGAGGTGGCGCGGCTGGCCGGAACGGTGCTGGCCGAATACGCGGCGGCGGCGCGCAAGATCAAGGACACCCGGAACGCCCCCGAGGCCACCCAGGACGCGCAGCAGCAACTGCAGCGGCTCATGCCCAAGGCCTTCCTGGCCGCCGCGCCCTGGACGCAGCTCGCGCATTTCCCGCGCTACCTGAAGGCCGTTACGCTGCGCCTGGACAAGTTCCGCGCCGATCCGGCGCGCGATGCCGCCCGCCTGGCCGAACTGCGGCCCCAGGAGCAGCGCTACTGGCGGCTGGTGGCCGAGCGCAAGGGGCAGGTGGATGCGCGCATGCAGGAGCTGCGCTGGCTGCTGGAGGAGTTGCGCGTGAGCTTCTTCGCGCAGGAACTGCGCACGCCCCAGCCGGTGAGCGTGAAGCGGCTCGACAAGCTCTGGGCGCAGATCAATAGCTGAAATGAGACGACAACCCCCTGAGCCGCTTCGCGGCTTCCCCCTTCTCTCACGCTGCGCGTGGGAAGAGGGACGCAGCCAGCGCGGCGGGGCGGCCCTTGCGCGGCTGCCCGCGCCTGGGCCGCGCCAGTTTCATGCGATGTGGGTGGCGCGCAGCGCCGTGGAAAACTGA
>NZ_QLTA01000030.1 GCF_003269065.1 Paracidovorax anthurii | reverse complement strand
CAGGGTGTTTTCGAGCAGGCGCAAAGCAAAAAGGGAACGTGTTGCACACGTTCCCTTTTTAGCTCCCATCAGACTTCCAAGGGCTTATCTGACTGGCATTGCCCTTGGGGGGCAGCGACCCCGCGCAGCGAGGGAGCGTGGGGGCCCTTTTTCATCGCCGAGCCGCCCCGAGATGACAAGCGCGCTCCTGGGGGGCACCGAGGGAGCATGGGGGCTTTCTTTCAGGGCCGCCAGTCACGGGCACCGACCCAGCACTGGTGGCCGGCCGGAGCGGACCGACCGGCGGCAGGTTGACACTTTCCACCGGATCATGGCTGACTTTCCAAAAATTCGCTTTTCCATGTTTCAGAAAGAAACATAAACTCTTTCTGGCGGCACATGCCGTGCATGTCCCCCTTGCAGCCAGCAAGGTCAGAAAGCAGAAAAAGGACAAGGCCTGCCCCACGACGGCAGTACCGCACACGGGACTCCTGATCGCCACTCCGCCATCCGCGTGCGCCTTGGCGCATATCGCACCGGCATTGCCTGCCGGCGCGCGGCTTACCGCACGGCGCGTTCTCCCTTCCTTTGTTTCGTTTCGCAGGAGTACAACGGTGATGAGCGACAAGACTTCATTTTTCGGCCACATCCGCATCGGCTACCGCATCGGCCTGGCCTTCCTGGCCGTCATCGCCATGCTGGGCCTCGTGGCGGCCCTCTCGCTGGGTGCGCTGAACAGCGTGAACAGCGCCCTCACCATGGTGACGCGCGATGCCTACCCCAAGGTGAAACTGCTCTCGGAAATCAGCGACGAAGTGGACGCCCAGGCGCGCTACGCGCGCAACATGGTCATCTTCGAGGCCGCGGAAACGCGGGCGCAGGAAACCCGCCACATTCTCCAGAGCCGGGAAAACGTCACATCCCTCTTCTCGCAACTGTCGCAATTGGTTCGCTCCCAGACCGGCGCGGAATTGCTGGCGGTCACCCAGACGGCACGCAAGACCTACCTCCAGGAGGTGGACCGTTTTCTGCAGCTGATGCGCGATGGCAAGTCCCCCGAAGCCCGCGAGCATCTGGAGGCGGCGCTGCGGCCGGCCCAGCTGAAGTTCATGGACTCCATCGACAAGCTCTCCGACCACCAGCAGAAGGTGATGACCGACGCCAGCGACCAGGCGGATCAGCAGGTCTATACGGGCCGCATCACCGTCGCCGCCATCGCCAGCGCGGCGGCACTGCTGGCCTTTGCTCTCTGCTGGCTCATCGCCCGCTCCATCACGCACCCGCTGCGCAGCGCGGTGCAGGTGGCCGAGGCGGTGGCCGGCGGCGACCTCACCTCGCGGATCGCCACCGGGCGGCGCGATGAAGTGGGGCAGTTGCTGACGGCCCTGGCACACATGAACACGGGGCTGGTGCGGATCGTGGGCAACGTGCGCATGAGCTCGGACTCCATCGCCACGGGCTCGGTGCAGATCGCCAACGGCAATACCGACCTGAGCCAGCGCACGGAAGAGCAGGCGAGCAACCTCGAAGAGACCGCCGCCTCGATGGAGGAACTCACCTCCACCGTGCAGCAGAACGCCGATGCGGCACGGCGCGCCCACCAGCTCGCGTCGGGGGCATCGACCGTCGCCTCGCAAGGCGGCACGGTCGTCCAGGACGTGGTCCGCACCATGGACGACATCAAGCAAAGCTCCGGACGGATGGCCGACATCATCGGCGTGATCGACGGCATCGCCTTCCAGACCAACATCCTGGCGCTGAACGCGGCGGTGGAAGCCGCCCGGGCCGGCGAGCAGGGCCGCGGCTTCGCCGTGGTGGCCAGCGAGGTGCGCAGCCTCGCGCAGCGCAGTGCCGAGGCCGCCAAGGAAATCAAGGGACTGATCGAGGCCAGCGTCTCGCGCGTGAACGCGGGGGGCGAGCTCGTGGCCCAGGCGGGCCGCACGATGGAGGACGTCGTCACCCAGGTCACCGAGGTCTCCACGCTGCTGGCGGAAATCAGCGCCGCCAGCGCCGAGCAGTCCAGCGGCATCAACCAGGTGGGCGATGCGGTGCAGCAGCTCGATCAGGTCACGCAGCAGAACGCCGCGCTCGTGGAAGAAAGCGCCGCAGCGGCCGACAGCCTGAAGTTCCAGGCCGAATCGCTCGCCAAGGTGGTGGCCCAGTTCCGCCTGCCACAGGATGCGGGCGGCACGGCGCACGCGCTCCCGCCGCAGGCGCCCCATGCCGCCGCGCTGGGGCATGCCGTGCCGGACGTGCGCCTGCTGGCCGTGAGCTGACGCGGTACCCTCAATCCCAGGTGGCGCCGGGGCAAATGCCGGGCACGTGCAGCCCCTCGCGGCGCCGGCCCTGGGCATGCGCCTCGGCCAGGGTGAGCCAGGCACGCGCCGCGCTCGACGGCATGGACCCACGGCGCCAGGCCAGGGCGAAATGCCAGATCGATGCGATGTCTTCGATGGGCAGGCAGCGCACGTCACCCCGTTCGCTCCAGCGCGCGGCGGCCCTCGGCAGGATCGCCGCGCCCAGGCCCCGCGCCACCAGCTCCAGCACGAACTCCGCCGGCCCCGCGGCCATCAGCGACACCTGGGGCTTCAGCCCCTTGCGCCCGAAGGCCCCCAGCAGCGCCTCGTTCACGGCGCGGCCTTCCCGAAAAAGGAGAAGCGGCCACCGCGCCAGCGCGGCTGCCCTGATACCCCACACCCGGTCGGGCACGCCATCGCCCGGCAGCACGGCGACCATGGGCTCGGTCCACAGATACTGCCAGTCGAGATCGGGGCTGCGCGGCGCCACGAGCAGGGCCAGGTCGAGCTCGCCGGAGCGCAGATGCTCATCGAGCCGGTCCATGGGCTCCACGGACACAGCCACCTCGACGCCCGGATATCGCTCGCGGAACTCCGAGAACAGCCCCGCGTGGCACGAGCCGGGCGCCATGCCCGGAAAACCGATGCGCAGCCGGCCGCGCTGCAGCTGCTGCAGTTCGGACAGCTCCCCCTGCAGGGCCTCGAACTCGTGCAGCATGTTGAGCGCGCGGCGGCTCAGCACCTCACCCTCCGGCGTCAGCACTTTGCCGCGCCCGGACCGCACCAGCAGCGGGACGCCGATCTCCGCTTCCAGGCCCTTCATGGCCTTGCTCACGGCGGACTGCGTCGCGCAGACGGCCTTGGCCGCCTCGGCGAGGCTGCCGCGCCGGGCGATTTCCACAAAGACTCGGAGCGTGCGCAGATCCATTGGCGCAAAGCCCGGCAACGCGCCGCGGAGCCAGGCTTTGGAAGAGTTGGGACAGCGCGATTGTGGAGCAGAAATGCACCATGCCTCAGTATTTACACCGACATGTAGCTATCAATTAGATAGCACCCGATTGCTGTGCAGGGTCGGGGGGTGCTGCACGGCTGCCCTCGGCAGGAGCTCCTGGCGAGGCGCCGCCGCCCCTCGCCAGGGAGCGATTTCACCTCACGCGGCCAGGGCCCGCATTTCCGAGATCAGGTCGGACTTGCCCTCGAAGCCGATGCCCGGCAGCGGCGGCAGGGTCACGTAACCGTTGTCCACCTTCACCCCGTCGGGGAAGCCGCCGTAGGGCTGGAACAGGTCGGGATAGCTCTCGTTGCCGCCGAGCCCCAGGCCGGCCGCGATGGCCAGCGACATCTGGTGGCCGCCGTGCGGGATGCAGCGGCTGGGCGACCAGCCGTTCTCCTTCAGCATGTCCAGCGTGCGCAGGTATTCCACGAGGCCGTAGCTCAGGGCGCAGTCGAACTGCAGCCAGTCGCGGTCCGGGCGCATGCCGCCGTGGCGGATGAGGTTGCGCGCATCCTGCATCGAGAACAGGTTCTCGCCCGTGGCCATGGGGCCGGCATAGACCTCGCCCAGCCGGGCTTGCAGCTCGTAGTCGAGTGGATCGCCCGCCTCTTCGTACCAGAAGAGCGGGTATTGCGAGAGGGCCTTCCCGTAGTCGATGGCGGTCTGCAGGTCGAAGCGGCCGTTGGCGTCCACCGCCAGTTGCTGGCCGGGGCCGAGGATCTTGAGAACCGATTCGATGCGCTCGCAGTCCTCGGCCAGCGTGGCGCCGCCGATCTTCATCTTGACCACCGAGTAGCCGCGCGCCAGATACCCCTCCATCTCCTGGCGCAGGCCATCCAGGCCCTTGCCCGGGTAGTAGTAGCCGCCGGCGGCATAGACGAACACGCGCGGATTGGGCGTGCCCGTGCCGTAGCGCTCGGCCAGCAACTGGTAGAGCGGCTTGCCGGCGATCTTCGCCACGGCGTCCCATACGGCCATGTCGATGGTGCCCACGGCCACCGAGCGCTCGCCATGGCCGCCGGGCTTCTCGTTGATCATCATGCGGGCCCAGACCTTGTGCGGGTCGAGGTTCTCGCCGGTGTCGTCCACCAGCGTGGCCGGGTCGGCCTCCAGCACGCGCGGGATGAAGCGGTCGCGCATCAGCGCCCCCTGGCCGTAGCGGCCGTTGGAATTGAAGCCGTAGCCGATCACGGGCCGGCCGTCGCGGATGACGTCGGTGACCACCGCCACGAGGCTCAGGGTCATCTTCGAGAAGTCGATGTAGGCGTTGCGGATGTCGGACTTGATGGGCCGCGTGGATTCGAGGATGTCGACGATTTTCATGGTGATCGGAGAAAAGAAGAGGACGTGAAAAACTTCAGCGGGCCAGGGAGGAGCCGCCGCAGATGGCGATGTCCTGCCCGGTGATGGCCGCCGCCGGCGGCGACAGCAGGTAGCCCACAAGCGCGGAGATCTCGGCGGGCTCGATGAGGCGGCCGATGGGCGGCAGGCGCGGCGCGCTGCCGGCGCGGGCCGGATCGCTCAGCATGCCGGTGGCCGTGGCGGCGGGCGAGACGACGTTCACCGTCACGCCCTGCCCGGCCACCTCGGCCGCCCAGCTGCGCGCCAGCGCGATCAGCGCCGCCTTGGTGGCCGCGTACTGCCCGCGCCCCGGCATGCCCTGGGCCACGCGGCTGCCGATGAAGACCACGCGGCCGTGGCCGCGCGCGGCCATGGCGGGCACGAGGGCGTCGGCCAGGCGCGTGGCGGCGTCCACGTGCAGGCGCCACATCAGCTCGCCGCCCGCCAGGTCCAACTGCCCCAGGGAGCCCACGCGCAGCACGCCGGCGGCGTGCACGAGTGCGTCGATGTCCGCGAGGTTGCCGACCACCTGCGCGATGGCCTCGCCATCCGCCAGGTTCACGGTGAGCGCATCGAAGGCCGGATGTGCGATGGCCGGGGGCGCCGCGTCCAGGCCGCTCACGCGCCAGCCGGCGGCCAGCAGCGATTCGGCGATGGCGCGGCCGATGCCGCTGCTGCTGCCCGTCACGGCGGCACGCCGGCCGCTTCCGGTGGGCGTGTCAGTCGGCACGGATGTTGCCCTCGGTCACGATTTTCTGGGAGCGCTCCATGTCGCTGCGCTGGAACTTGGCGAAATCCTCCACGCTGCCCGGCGTGGTCAGCAGGCCTTGTTCCTTGAGCTTGGGACCGATCTCGGCCAGGGCCTTGTTCACCTCGGCATTGAGGCGCTGGATCAGCGCGGGTGGGGTCTTGGCGGGCGCCCAGAGGCCGTACCAGCTGTAGAACTCGTAGCCCGGAATGGTCTCGGCCACCGTGGGCACGTCGGGCAGGTTGGGCACGCGCTGGGCCGAGGTCACGGCAACCACGCGCAGCATGCCGCTCTTGTGGTACTGGAGCGATCCGAGGATGGGGTCGATGAAGCCGTCGATCTGCCCGCCGATCAGGTCCTGGAAGGCCGGCGCCGTGCCCTTGTAGGGCACGATGAGGTAGTCGATCTTGCCCGCGCGCTTGAGCAGCTCGGTCGAGAGGTGGCCAGCCGATCCGATGGAGCCCACGGCGAAGGTCATCTTGCCCGGATGGCCCTTGGCGTACGAGATCAGCGACTTCACGTCCGTGATCGGCAGGTCCTTGTTGATCGCCACCGACAGCGGCGCCTTGGCCACCAGAGCCACCGGCGCGAAATCCTGCGTGACGTTGTAGGGCACCGACTTGAGCGTCATCGGCGCGGTGGTGAGGGTGGATGCGCTGAACAGCAGCGTGTAGCCGTCGCCCGCGGCCTTGGCCACCGCGTCCCCGCCGATCACCCCGCTGCCGCCGGGCTTGTTGTCGATCACGAAGGACTGCCCCATCTGCTCGCCGAGCTTCTGGGCCAGCATGCGGCCCACCGCGTCCAGGGTGCCCCCCGGCGGGAACGGGATCACCACCCGCACCGGCTTGTTCGGATACGTCTGGGCCATGCCGCCCGCCGCGGCCGCCAGGGCCACGGCGCCCAGCGCCATGCGAAGAAAGTGCTTGCGTTGCATGTGCTTGTCTCCTGTCGTCTCTTATGGTTTCTCGGACCGCGCTCCGTGCGGAGCGTTCGCCGCCGGGGCCGCCCGCATGGGAGGCCCCGGCGGCAGCGCCGTCAGCGCTGGAGCAGGCCCGCCTGCTTCACGGCGGCGCGCAGGGCATCCATCTCCTTGGCGTTGGGCGCCTCGGTGGGCGGGCGCACGGTGGCGTCGGCGATCACGCCGGCCAGGTACATGCCGCCCTTCATGCGCGCATGGGCTTCGCCCGTGGGCTCGCCGCCGCCGTAGACCGCGTCCTTGAGCGGCGTGATGACGGCCTGCACTTCCATGGCGCGCTTCAGGTCGCCCGCCTTCACGGCGTTCCATAGGTCGATGATGAGCTGCGGGATGAAAGTGGCGAAACCCACCAGCGCGCCGTCCACGCCCTGCACCATCGAGGCCAGCAGGTATTCGTCGTGGCAGGTCAGGATGGCCTTGGAGGCATCGGCCTCGCGGATCGCCTGGATGTCGCGGGCGTACTTGTTCATGTCGCGCTGGCCCACCTTGAAGGCCTGCACATAGGGCAGCTTGGCCAGATCGGCCAGCAGCTGCGAGGAATACGACGCGCGCGTCCAGGCGGGATAGACGTGGCACACGAGATCCAGGCCGGGCGCGGCCTTGTGGATGGCCTCGAAATACTGCAGCGCGTGGCCCGGCGTGAAGCCGAAGCGCAGCCAGTGGTGCGGCGGCATCACGTCCAGCGCCACGGCGCCCGCGGCCTGGGCGGCGCGCGCATGCTCGGCCGCCTCGGCCAGGCCCTCGCAGACGATGGAGGAGATCACGGGCATGCGGCCCTTGAGCTCGTCGGCCACGATGCGCGTGACCTCGGCACGTTCGGACGGGGTCAGGGAAAACACTTCCCCCGTATGGCCGTTGGTCATGATGGCCACCACGCCCTCATGGCCCGCGAGCCACGAGGCGAGCTTGCGCAGGGCGGGCTCGTCGATGCGGTGGTCGGGGGTGAAGGGGCACGAGATGGCGGGGATGATCCCGCGATAATTCGCGATGGAAGGCATTCAACAGTCTCCGTTGTGGTGTGTGGAAGCAGACGCCACGGATCATTCCCCGGCCCTGGCGGGCCGTCCAATACCCGAATCGCATACAACTATCCCGTTCGAGGAGACGCATGGGCCCAGGCAACCGACCGCTGGATCTGGAATGGCTGGAGGATTTCCTCGCCCTGGCCGAGAGCGGCAATTTCTCGCGCGCGGCCGAGGCCCGCTCCATCGCCCAGCCGGCCTTCAGCCGGCACATCCGGGCTCTGGAGGAATGGGTCGGGACGGAGCTGTTCGACCGCAGCGCGCACCCCGCCGCGCTCACGGCGGCGGGCCAGCGCTTCCAGCCCCTGCTCGAAGACGTGCTCGCGCGCCTGGAGGCCGCGCGCATCAAGGCCCGCGCGGCGCACGAACAGGCGGCCGCGAGCCTGCGCTTCGCCGCCACCCACGTGCTCTCGCTCACCTTCTTCCCGCGCTGGCTCGGAGGCCTGGAGTCGCAGCTGCGCCTGGGCCCGATCCAGACCGTGTCCGACAGCTACCGCGCCTGCGAGGACCTGGCGCTGCAGCGCCGCGTGCAGTTCGTGCTCTGCCACGGCCACGCGGCCGTGCCGGGGCGGCTCGACGAGGCGGGCTATCCCGTGGCGCGCCTCGCGGACGACATGCTGCGGCCCGTGTCGGTGCCGCGCAGCGATGGCACGCCCCTGCACGCCCTGGACAGCCCGCAACCGGCGTCCGGTCGCGGCACGCTCTGCGTGCTGGCGTACAGCGATGCTTCGGGGCTGGGGCGCATCATGCGGGCGCTTCTCAAGGGCGTGTTCGAGGACGGCACCGCGCCCGGCATCGCCTGCGACATCTCGGTGGTCTTCACCGCCCACCATGCGGCCCTGCTCAAGACCATGGCGCTGGAAGGCCGGGGCCTCGCGTGGCTGCCCCACAGCCTGATCGCGGAGGAATTGCGGGCCGGCACCCTGGTGCCCGCAGGGCCCGCCGCGTGGGACGTGCCCGTGGAGATCCGCCTCTACCGCCAGCGCGCGGGCATGGCCGAGGCCGCCGAAACGCTCTGGAGCCTGGCGGCGGGACGCGACGCCGCCGGCATCGCGCCGGCGGGCGTTCCGCCCGCCGGCCGATAACGCCCGATCAGTCCTTGCGGAACTTGATGCCCTGGCCGATGGCGCAGCGGTAGGTGGCCGGCACGGTCCTCTGGTCGTAGCCCGGCAGGTTAAACATGTAGGTGGTGAAGTCCACCGTCTGGTCCGGACGGACCTGGTAGCGCATGAACTGGAGGATGGGCTGGCCGTCGCGCGCCACGGTGGTGTGCGACTCGCCGAAGGACAGCGTGCCGTCCGCCACGATGCGGTAGGCCTCGATGCGGCGCCCGCCGCGCGTCTGCGAAGGCGCCGCATCGCCCTGGGGCACGCACTGCGAAAGATCGATGGCCACCGCGACGCTGTCGCCGTCTTCCAGGGCATGCTGGATGGCGGCCAGCGTGTTCAGCTTGTCATCGGCATGCGCGGTCGCGGCGCAGGCGGCCCACAGGGCCGAGGCGATGACGAGGGTTCGGGTGCGGAGACGGTTCTGGGTCGTCATGGAAGTCCTTCCTGGGTGGACGGTTGAAAGAGGGGCGCCGGCACGCGCGGCAGCCCCCGAAAGGCGGGCAGATGCGCGACGGCGGGCCGATGGTAGGCGCTGTCGCATGCGGGACACCATCAACCCGATTCACGCCGACCGGCCCCCGCCCGCCAGCGCCGCACCGGTCCCGCACCCCGGAAACCCTTGCGGCATGCGGCCTGCGGGCGGATTCGCGGGGCGTGCCTAGCGTCCGCCGCATGCCGGCATGGCATGCAGTGCATTAGAAGATTTGCACAATCTGACGGCCCGTTACCGTGAAACCAGACCAGGGGCCGTGCCGTCCGCCCCTCCCGGATCGATCAATCCATGTGCACGTTGGCGTTTTTGACCACCTGCGCCATGCGCGCGGCCTCGCTGCGGAAGAAGGCCGCGGCCTGCTCGGGCGGTGTCAGCTTGATCTCGTAGCCCTGGGCGACGAGCGCGTCGCGCGCCTCGGGCATCTCCATGGCGGCCTTGAAGCCGGCATAGAGGCGCGCCAGCTCGGCCTTGGGCAGCCCGGCCGGCCCCACGGGCGCAATCCAGCCGTCCAGTTCGAAGCCCGGCAGGCCCTGCTCCGCGATGGTCGGAACCCCTGGCAGCATGGGTACGCGCGCCGCGGTGGTCACGCCCAGCGCCCGCAGTGCCCCGGACTTGATGTGCGGCGCGGCCGGTGCCGCCGCCACCACGCCAAGCTGCACCTGCCCGCCGAGGATGTCGTTCATGAGCGGCCCCATGCCCTTGTACGGGATGTGCCTGATGTCCAGCTTCGCCTGGTCCACGAACATCGCCGCGCCCAGGTGCAGGATCGTGCCGTTGCCGGACGATCCGTAGTTGAGCACGCCGGGCTTCGAGCGCGCATAGGCGATCAGCTCCCGTACGTTGGTGGCCGGCACCGAGGGATGGGCGATCAGCACGAACGGCGTGGCGCCCAGGATGGTGATGGGGGTGATGTCGGCCAGCGAATCGAACGGGATGTTCTTGTACACGCTCGGGTTCACCACGTGGTTGTTGGAGACCACGCCGATGACGGAGCCGTCCCGGGGCGCCCGCACGATCTGCGCCGTGCCCGTGATGCCGCCCGCGCCCGGCAGGTTCTCGATCACCACCGGCTGGCCCAGCGCCCGGGAGAGGCTGTTGCCGATCGCGCGGATGGCGCCGTCCGCGCCCGAACCGGCCGACAGCGGCAGGATCACGCGCAGCGGCCTGTCGGCCGGGGGCTGGGCCCGCGCGGGCCGCAGCCCGCCCCATCCCGCGGCGCCCACCAGGGCGGCGGTCCAGGCGGCCGCCCTGCGGCGGGTGAGCGAAGCGGCGGCCCCCACGGGCACGGCGAGCGGGTTCGGGTGCGGGATCGGCATGCGGATGTCTCCATCATTGTGGCGGGCCGCGCGGACGGACGCCGCGCTTGGTCGGGGAAAGGCCCGGGGGAATCGGTCGGTCGTCAGGCCACGGCGCGGGCCTCCTGCAGCGCCGCGATGGCGCCGGGCGCATAGCCCAGGCCTTCGAGCAGCTCGCGCGTGTGCTGGCCCAGGCGCGGCGGATCGGTGCGCACCGGCAGGCGCTCGCCATCCATGCGCAGCGGCATGAGCGTGACCCGCGCGGTCTGGCCGGCGCGTTCGCCGTCGGGCAGCGTGACCTCGGCCAGCCCGCCGGTGGCGTTCAGGTGCGGATCGTCGAAGAGCTGCTCGGGCCGCAGGATGGGCGCGAACGGCAGGCCGTGGCGCTCGAAGATCGCCGCCAGCGCCTCGGCCGTGTGCTCCGCGAGACGGCGGCGCAGCTCGGGCAGCAGCGTCGGGCGGGCGCGCACGCGGTCGTTGTTCAGGGCCAGCGCGGGGTCGGCCAGGAGGTCCGCGTAGCCCATGGCGTCGCAGAAGGTTTTCCACTGCGCATCGCTCACCGCCGCGAGGAAGATCTGCCCGCCCCCCTGCACGCTGAACACGTCGTAGACCGCCCACGAGGAGATGCGGTCCGGCATGGGCGCGGCGGGCTGCCCGGTGACGGCGTACTGCATCATGTGCTGGCCCACCAGGAAGACGTTGTTCTCGAACAGCGCGGAGTCCACCTCCTGGCCCCGCCCCGTCGCGGCGCGCTGCATCAGCGCGGCCATCGCGCCGATGGCGCCGAACATGCCGCCCATGATGTCGTTCACGCTCGTGCCCGCGCGCAGCGGATCGCCCGGGCGCCCGGTCATGTAGGCGAGGCCGCCCATCATCTGCACCACCTCGTCGAGCGCCGTGCGGTGCTCGTAGGGCCCGGGCAGGAAGCCCGCGTGGTTCACGTACACCAGCCGCTCGTTCAGGCGCGAGAGCGCCGCGTAGTCGAGGCCGTATTTCGCCATCACGCCAGGCTTGAAGTTCTGCGCCACCACGTCGGCCGAGGATGCGAGGCGGATCGCCACCTCGAGCCCCCCGGGGCTGCGCAGGTCGATGGCGATGCTTTTCTTGTTGCGGTTGAACATGGGGAAGAACCCCGCGCCCGCGCCCAGCAGGTGGCGGGTGCGGTCGCCCTCCACGGGCTCCACCTTGATGACCTCGGCCCCCAGGTCGGCCAGCACCATGCCGCAGGTGGGGCCCATGACCATGTGGGTGAACTCCACCACGCGCAGGCCGGCCAGCGGCAGGGGATGGGCGGAAGCGGGCGGCGAAGTATCGGGTGCGGTCATGATGAAAGCGGCTCCGGAGCGCGAAGCGGAAAACGGATCAGGAAGGTCGGCGCGCAAAGCGCCGGGCCGGAGTCTGCCTCAGGCCGGAGCGGGCGCGGGCTGCCGCGATGGCGCCTGCGCCACCAGGCCGCCCGTGGGCAGGCCCGCGCGCCAGAGCGTGCCATGCAGCGTCTCGCCGGCGAGCCAGCCCTGCAGGTGCCCGCGCAGCGCCAGCAGCGCGGGCACCTGCAGGCCCGTGTCCACGCCCATGCGCTCCAGCATGAAGGCCAGGTCCTCGGTGGACACGTTGCCGCTGGCGCCGGGCGCGTGCGGGCAGCCGCCGATGCCGGCCAGGCTGGCATCGAAGCGGGTCACGCCGGTCTGCCAGGCCGCATAGGCGTTGGCCAGCCCCATGCCGCGCGTGTCGTGGAAATGCGCGCAGGCCAGCCGGTCGCCGACGAGGGCGCGGGCCTTCTCGAAGAGGCGGCGCACGCCGTCCGGGTCGGCATAGCCCACGGTATCGGCGAGGCTCACGCGGTCGGCCCCCGCGTCCAGCAGCGCCTGCATCAGGCGCAGCACCTCGCTCTCGGCCACGTCGCCCTGCAGCGTGCAGCCGAAGGCCGTGCCCACCCCGCCCTCGATGAGCGTGCGGTGGCCGGCCGCGTCGCGCGCGGCGCGGATGCGGCCCACCTCGGCCACCACCTCGTCGGGGGTCTTGCGCAGGTTGGCGAGGCTGTGGGCATGGCTGGCCGACAGCGGCACCACCATGAGGTGCGCGCCGCACTCCAGCGCCCGCCCGGCCCCCTGGAGGTTGGGCACCAGCACCGAGGCCGTGATGCCGGGCAGCCCGAGGGCGAAGGCCAGCACCTCGGCCGTGTCGGCCAGTTGCGGCAGCCGCCGCGCGGGCACGAAGGAGCCGACCTCGATCTCGCGCAGGCCGGCGGCGTGGGCCGCGGCGATCCATTCGATCTTGCGCGCCGTGGGCAGGATGGTGGCGATGCTCTGCAGGCCGTCGCGCAGGCCGACCTCGCGCAGTTGGGCGCGCGGCCGCTGCGGCGCGGTGGGGCCGGGCGTGCCGGCCTCGTGGGAAATCCGGGTCATAAGGTTTGTCTCCTCGCGCCATCCAGGGTTAGCGATGGTGAGGGCATTCTAGAAATTCCCACAAACTCCATGGAATCAATCTTGGAAGCCCAGCATTTCCATTACGGAACACCTCAATCCATGCGCCCTCTCGATCTGCAGACCCTGCGGCTGTTCGTCGCCGTGTGCGAGCACCGCAACATCGCCCGCGCGGCGGAGCACGCCTCCATCGTGGGCTCGGCCGTCAGCAAGCGGCTCGCGCAACTGGAGGATGCGGTGGGCACGCGCCTGCTGGTGCGCAAGCGCCACGGCGTGGCCCCCACCCCGGCGGGCGAGACGCTGCTGGAGCACGCGCGCGGGATGCTCGCCGCCATGGGCCGCATCGAGCGGGACATGGCGGGCTTCGCCTCCGGCGTGCGCGGCCACGTGCGCATGCTCGTGACGGCCTCGGTCATGGCCGAATCGCTGGCCGACGACGTGGCGGCGTTCCTGCAGGACCCGGCCCACCGCGACATCCAGGTGAGCATGGAAGAGCGCGTGAGCCCCGAGGTGGTGCGCGGCGTGCGCGAGGGCAGCGCCTCGCTGGGCATCTGCTGGGATGCGGCCGATCTGCAGGGCCTGCACACGCGCGCCTACCGCAGCGACCACCTCGCCATCGCGGCCCACCCCTCCCATCCGGTGGCGCGGCACGGGAGCGTGCGCTTCGCCGATGTGCTGGAGCACGAGTTCGTCAGCATGCCGGGGCTCAGCGCCGTGCAGGTGCTGCTCGCGCGCGCGGCCGCGCTGGAGGGGCGCACGCTGGTGCACCGCGTGTTCGTCTCCAACTTCGATGCGGCGCTGCGCGTGGTGCGCGCCAACCTCGCCATCAGCGTGGTGCCGCGCGAGGTGGCCGAGCCCTTCGCGGCCCTCGGCGGCGTGCGGGTGGTGCCGCTCGGCGATCCCTGGGCCCGGCGGCGGTTCGCCATCTGCTCGCGCGCGCAGGACGAACTGCCCGCCGCCGCGGCCCTGCTGGCGGATTACCTGGCCCGCCGCGGCGCCGGCCCGCCCCCCCCCCCTCCGCCGGCCCCCACCAGGCCCGTGGCTGAAGTGCAACAACCCGGTAACACCTGAGTTTTTTGCGCTAGGCGCCTGCCAGATATACCTCTGGAGCTATTAAACTTGTAGCAAAATCATTTCCACGCTATATTCCCCGGCGTCCCGGGGGCACCCCCTGACGCGACGCCGTCTCTCTCTACCGCGCAAGGAGAAGCTTCCATGAGCTCCAAGGAAAACGCCGCCATCAACCAGCTCTTCGAGAAACTCGAATGCCGCTATGCGCTGCGCGTGCTGTGGGCCTTGCGCGACGGCCACCCGCAGACCTTCCGGCTGCTGCAGGACAGCGTGGGCGGCATCACCCCCAACACGCTCAACACCCGCATCAAGGAACTGCGCGAGGCCGGCCTGCTCGACCACGGCAGCGAGGGCTACATCGTCACCCCCTCGGGCGTGGACCTGCTCAAGCGCCTGAGCGACGTGCAGGCCTTCGCCACCCGCTGGGTCGCGGCCCGCGCCGCCAAGGTGCCGAAGCCCTGATACCCCTCAGGCCCCGCTCCACCCCACCGACCCGCGCCCCCGCGCGGGTTTGGTCCATTCAGGGCTCATGTCGCCGTATCTGCTAGACATGCAGCTACATTTTCAATAGCAAACCAAGGAGTTTCGCGATGGCATTCACCACCACCCCGTCCGGCCTGCAGTACGAAGACACCACCGTGGGCGAAGGCGCCGAGGCCACGCGCGGCCAGCCGGTGCGCGTGCACTACACGGGCTGGCTCTACAACGACGGCCAGCAGGGCGCCAAGTTCGATTCCAGCCGCGACCGCAACGATCCGTTCGAATTCCACCTGGGTGCCGGCATGGTCATCAAGGGCTGGGACGAAGGCGTGCAGGGCATGAAGATCGGCGGCCAGCGCACCCTGATCATTCCCGCCAGCCTGGGCTATGGCGCGCGCGGCGCGGGGGGCGTGATCCCGGCCAACGCCACGCTCAAGTTCGACGTCGAGCTGCTGGCCGTCGGCAACTGACGGCCACGGCGCCCGGCAGGGGCGAGGCTTCGGGCGGCGCGGCCCGCCTCCCCCGTTCCGCCGGCCCTGGGGCGTGGGCAGCGCCCGCCCCACGGGCCCGCCCCGCTCCACTTTCCGCACCACGGCAACCTTTCACGCGCCGCCCGGCACCCACGCGCGCAGGACCCCTCCTGCCAACATCCAGTGGAGTACACGTGAAATTTTCCAAATTCCTGCTGGGCCTGGCCCCCGCAGCCGCTCTCCTCGTCGCCGGCTGCGGCGGCAGCGATTCGGCCCCTACCGCCACCGCATTCACCGCCCGGGCCGTCGTCTCGGACGGCAGCATCCCCTCCACCCAGACGGACGCCAATCTCAAGAACGGCTGGGGCATCGCCTTCAACCCGCAGGGCTTCGTGTGGGTGACCGCCACGGCCACCCAGAAGTCCACCCTCTACGACGGCAACGGCGTGCCGCAAACGCTGGTGGTCACCGTGCCCGGCGCCGGCAGCGCCCCGGCCAATCCGACGGGCATCGTCTTCAGCGGCGGCAACGGGTTCCAGGTCACCAGGAGCGGAGTGACCGGCCCGAGCCGCTTCATCTTCTCCAGCGAGGACGGCAGCATCTCCGGCTGGAGCCCCGCGGCCGACCTGAACAACGCCATCGTCACCTACAGCGACGGCACGGGCGGCGCCGTGTACAAGGGCCTGGCCATCGCCTCCAACGGCGGCTCGGACTTCATCTACGCCACCGACTTCCGCAACCGCAAGGTCGATGTGTTCAATGCGTCGTTCGGCAAGGTGCAGCTGGCCGGCAGCTTCTCCGACACGCAGCTGCCCGCCGACTACGCGCCCTACGGCATCCAGGCCATCGGCACGCGCATCGTCGTGACCTATGCGCAGCAGGACACCAACCGCCGCAACGCCGTGGCCGGCAGCGGCCTGGGCGCGGTGAACGTGTTCAACACCGACGGCACGCTGGCCCAGCGCCTGCTGCCGCCCGGCGCACCGCTCAACGCCCCCTGGGGCGTGGCCCTGGCACCGGCCAACTTCGGCGGCGCCAGCGGCAATCTGCTGATCGCCAACGAGGGCGACGGCACGATCAATGCCTTCGACTTCGCCACCGGCCGCTGGAACGGCGCGCTGGCCCGGCGCGACGGCACGGTCCTGCGGGTGGACGGCCTGCGCGGCATCGCGTTCGGCAATGGCCTGAACCAGCAACCGCTCAACACGCTGTTCTACATCGCCGGCCCCAACAAGGGCGTGAACGGCGCCTACGGCCGCGTCGACATCCAGCCCTGACCCGCTGGCGCGAAGGTCGCCGCGCCGGGCACGCCCCGGCGCGCGGTCAGCCGAACAGCGCCTCCTGCAGGCGCCGGTATTTCTCGTCGCCGACCAGCTCGCGGATCTTCGGCGCCAGGGCCGCGAGCTCTTCCATGCTGCGCGCCCCTTCCACGGCCAGGTTCAGGCGGAACCCCTTCAGCCCGAGGCTGGCCGTGAGTTCCGTGGCGACCCGGTAGGCGTTCTGGTAGCGGTCCGCCAGGGCCATGCCCACGCCGGGCGAGGGTGCGGGCGCGGCCGCCGCGTCGCCCGCCGGCGCACCCGCCCGGAGGACCGGCACCTTGCCGCCCGGCGACTCCAGCAGGCCCTGATCGACCATGGTCTGCACGTCTTCCATCGAGATGCCCATCGCCGCCGTGGCCGCGAGCACCTGGGCCACCGTGCGCTGGCCGTCGAACAAGATGAACGCCGACCGCTGGCGCGACGTGAGCCCGCCGTTACGGTCTTTGAGGGCCAGTTGGCCCGCGGGGGTTTTGACGAGAAGCACGGTTCACCTTGGGTCACGGGAGCCGCGGCGCGGCGAAGTGCGAAGCAGAGTCGCATGGGCCCCGCGGTTTGTGAATCGGGGTTTCTGTCCATGCCGGGCGGGCGCGGTCCGCGATCAGGGCGGCGCCGCAGGCCCGGGGTGCGCCGGCCGGGTCGCCAGGCTCACGATCCAGGTCGCGAGCAGGCCCGCGGGCACGCCGAACACCCCGGCGGAAACCGGATCGATGCCGAACCAGGGCGCGTCCAGCCGCAGCCACGCGGGCGCCACGGCGTGGACGGCCTCGGTCTGCGCGGCCAGGTAGTACACCGACAGCCCCAGGCCGCAGAGCATGCCCGCCACCGCGCCCTGGCGCGTCGCGCCGCGCCAGAAGATGCCCAGCACCATCGCCGGCACGAAGGCCGACGCGGCGATCGAGAACGAGGCCGACACCATGGGCAGGATCTCCGAGCGCTTGAGCGCGGCCACGAAGGCCGCGAGCAGCGCCACGGCCAGCAGCGCGAACTTGGACAGGATCACGCGATGCTCGGGCGAGACCGGCCGGCGGCGCCCGTGGAAGAACAGGTCGCGCACCAGCGCATTGCTGATGGTGAGCAGCAGGCCGTCGGCCGTGGAGAGCGCAGCCGCCAGCCCGCCGGCCGCCACCAGCCCCGAGACCACGTAGGGCAGCCCGCCCAGCTCGGGCGTGGCCAGCATGATGAGGTCGGCCCCGAGGCGGATCTCGCCGAACTGCACGATGCCGTCGCCGTTGACGTCCTCCACCGAGAGCAGCGCCGGGTCCACGCGCGACCACTGCCCGATCCAGCCGGGCAGCGCGTCGAAGCGGCTGCCCACGAGGTTCTGCATGACCTCGAACTTCACCAGCACCGCCAGCGCCGGCGCGCTGAGGTACAGCAGCGCGATGAAGAACAGCGACCACGCCACCGACGAGCGCGCCGCCGCCACCGAGGGCACGGTGTAGTAGCGCGTGAGCAGGTGCGGCAGGCCCGCCGTGCCCACCATGAGGCAGAACATCAGCGCGAGAAAATTGCGGCGCGATGCCTCGTAGGCCTGCCGCTCGGCCGGCGTGCCCTCCGGGTCGCCCGCGTAGGCCTGGCCGTGCGGCGGCAGACCGCCCAGGGGATGGATGCGCTCCAGGCTCTCGCGCATCTCCCGCGTCCAGCGCTCGCGCGCGGCCTCCTCGCTCTGCGGCAGGGCCGCCAGCTCGCGGCTGGCCGCCACGATCAGGCCGACGTCGGCGTTCTGGTCGCGCAGCGCGTGGATGCGCAGGCGCGCCGCCTCGCGCTCGCGCTCCAGCGCCGTGCCCACGTCGCGCAGGCGCTCCTGCAGCTCGCGGGCGCGGCGCTCGTAGGCGGCCACCACCTCGCGCTCGGCCGGGGAGTCGAGCAGCCCGTGCTCCAGCGCCGCGATCTTGCCGAGCTGGGCGCCGTACACCGCTGACGCGACCGGGTTGCCGAGCTGCTTGTAGGCCAGCCAGGACACGGGGATCAGGAAGGCCAGCAGGATGACCACGTACTGCGCGACCTGGGTCCAGGTGATGGCCCGCATGCCGCCCAGGAAGGAACACAGCAGCACGCCCCCCAGGCCCAGCATGATGCCGATCTCGAACTGCACGCCCGTGAGGCGCGAGGCGATCAGGCCCACGCCGTAGATCTGCGCGACCACGTAGGTGAACGAGCACAGCACCGCCGAGAGCGCCGCGATCACGCGCGGCCAGCGCCCGCCGAAGCGCACCTGGAAGAACTCCGGGATGGTGTAGAGGTTCATCGCGCGCAGGTGCGGCGCGATCAGCAGCGCGACGAGGCAGAAGCCCCCCGTCCACCCCAGCAGGTAGGCCAGCCCGCCCGCCTGCCCCGGCATGCCCGAGAAGCCCTGCAGGTACAGCGCCCCTGAGAGGCTGATGAACGACGCGGCGCTCATCCAGTCGGCCGCCGCCGCCATGCCGTTGTAGAACGGCGGGATGCGCCGGCCCGCGACGTAGTACTCGTCCGGGTCGGTCGTGCGGCCATAGACGCCGATGGCGGCATAGACCATCACCGACAGGAACAGGAAGATCGGCCCGATCCAGTGGCGCGAGAGCCCGCGCTGCTCGGCCCAGGCCATCAGCGCCAGGAAGGCCACGACGCCCAGCGCATAGAGCGCGAGCATGCGGTGCAGCCGCCAGCCGGCGCCGCGCCCCTCAGCCATGGCCGGGCGGTGCGGCCGGCGGCGCGGCGGGGGCCTGGGGTGCGGCGCCCGCGGCGCGGGCATCCATGCGCTCGAAATGGTTCATCGCCACGCAATAGGCCACGACGATGCCGATGAAGACCAGCACGGCCCCCTGCGAGGCGATCCAGTAGCCCAGCGGCCAGTCGCCCACGCGCCATGCCAGATCGCGCACGAAATAGCAGGCCCCGAACGAGACCGACGCCCAGACCGCCAGCAGCACGGCCTTGAGCCAGAGGTGGCGCGCGTCGTGCAGGTCGGGCGGAAAGGGCGCGCCCGCGGCGCCCTCCTCGGCTTGCGGATGGGGCGGGCGGGCTGCCATGGAGAAGAAGGGGCCTCGCGCGCCGCTGCCGCCGTCAGCCGGCGAGCTTCTGCCAGGTGGCGATCACGCTGTCGGGGTTGAGCGAGATCGAGGAGATTCCCTGCTCCGCCAGCCACTGCGCGAAGTCGGGGTGGTCGCTGGGGCCCTGGCCGCAGATGCCCACGTACTTGCCCTGGGCCTTGCAGGCGGCGATGGCGCGCGAGAGCAGCGCGCGCACGGCCGGGTCGCGCTCGTCGAAATCGGCCGCGAGCAGTTCGAGGCCCGAGTCGCGGTCCAGGCCCAGCGTGAGCTGCGTGAGGTCGTTGGAGCCCACCGAGAAGCCGTCGAAGAACTGCAGGAACTCGTCGGCCAGCACGGCGTTGGAGGGCACCTCGCACATCATGATGAGCTTGAGCCCGTTCTTGCCGCGCTCCAGGCCGTGCTCGGCCAGCAGCTTCGTCACGCGCTCGGCCTGGCCCAGCGTGCGCACGAAGGGCACCATCACCTGCACGTTGGACAGGCCCATGCCGTTGCGCACGCGCTTGAGCGCCTCGCACTCCATCGCGAAGGCCTCGCCGAAGTCCTGGCTGATGTAGCGCGCCGCGCCGCGGAAGCCCAGCATCGGGTTTTCTTCCTCGGGCTCGTAGCGGCTGCCGCCGATGAGCTTGCGGTATTCGTTGGACTTGAAGTCCGACAGGCGCACGATGACCGGCTTGGGCCAGAAGGCCGCCGCGATGGTCGCCACGCCCTCGGCCACCTTGTCCACGTAGAAGGCACGGGGCGACGCATGGCCGCGCGCCACGGATTCCACGGCCTTCTTCAGGTCGGCGTCCACGGCGGGGTAGTCCAGGATGGCCTTGGGGTGCACGCCGATGTTGTTGTTGATGATGAACTCCAGCCGCGCCAGGCCCACGCCCTCGTTGGGCAGCTGGCAGAAGTCGAAGGCGAGCTGCGGGTTGCCCACGTTCATCATGATCTTGGTGGCGATCTCGGGCATCTCGCCGCGCTGCACCTCGGTCACCTCGGTTTCGAGCAGGCCGTCGTAGATCCGGCCGGTGTCGCCCTCGGCGCAGCTCACGGTGACCAGCGTGCCGTCCTTGAGCAAGCTGGTGGCGTCGCCGCAGCCCACCACGGCCGGGATGCCCAGCTCGCGCGCGATGATGGCCGCGTGGCAGGTGCGCCCGCCGCGGTTGGTGACGATGGCGCTCGCGCGCTTCATCACGGGCTCCCAGTTGGGGTCGGTCATGTCGGTGACGAGCACGTCGCCGGGCTGCACCTTGTCCATCTCGGCGATGTCGCTCACGAGGCGCACGGGGCCGGTGCCGATCTTCTGGCCGATCGCGCGGCCCTCGGCCAGCACGGTGCCCGAGCCCTTGAGCTTGAAGCGCTGCTCGGCCTGGCCCTTGGACTGGCTCTTCACCGTCTCGGGGCGGGCCTGCAGGATGTAGAGCTGGCCGTCGGTGCCGTCCTTGCCCCACTCGATGTCCATCGGGCGGCCGTAGTGCTGCTCGATGAGCAGGGCGTAGCGCGCGAGCTGCTCCACGTCGGCGTCGGTGAGCGAATAGCGGTTGCGCAGCTCGGTGGGCACGTCGGTGGTCTTGACCAGCTTGCCGCTGGCCTTCTTCTCCTCGGGCGAGGCGAACACCATCTGGATCAGCTTGCTGCCCAGGTTGCGGCGGATCACGGCCTGGTTGCCGGCGGCCAGCATGGGCTTGTGGACGTAGAACTCGTCCGGGTTCACGGCGCCCTGCACCACCGTCTCGCCCAGGCCGTAGCTGGAGGTGATGAACACCACCTGGTCGAAGCCGGACTCGGTGTCGATCGTGAACATCACGCCGGCCGCGCCCAGGTCGGAGCGCACCATGCGCTGCACGCCGGCCGAGAGGGCCACCACGTCGTGGGCGAAGCCCTTGTGCACGCGGTAGCTGATGGCGCGGTCGTTGTAGAGGGAGGCGAACACCTCCTTCATCTTGTGCAGCACCGACTCGATGCCCACCACGTTGAGGAAGGTCTCCTGCTGGCCGGCGAAGGAGGCGTCGGGCAGGTCTTCGGCCGTGGCGGAGGAGCGCACGGCGAAGCAGGCCTCGGCGTTGCCGCCGGAGAGCGTAACGAAGGCGCCGCGGATGGCTTCTTCGAGGTCGGCCGGGAAGGGCTGGGCCTCGACCATGGCGCGGATCTCGGCGCCGGCGGCGGCCAGGGCGCGCACGTCTTCGGTGTCGAGGGTCTTCAGGCGGTCGCTGATTTTCTGGGCCAGCCCGTCGTGGGCGAGGAACTGGCGGAACGCGTGGGCCGTGGTGGCGAAGCCCGTGGGCACGCGCACGCCCTCGGGCAGTTGGGAAATCATCTCGCCGAGGGAGGCGTTCTTGCCGCCCACCGACTCGACGTCGGTCATCCTCAGGTTTTCAAACGGAACGACCAGGGCGGTCGGATCGAACAGTGCAGACATGGGAAAGCTCCAGAAGTTGAAACCGGGTCTGCGCGCCGAGAGAGGCCCGCGCGCGAAGGCGGGCTGGCGCTGCTGTCACCCCTGCATGCGCTCTGGCTTGGCTGTTCTGGTTGTAGGCCGGCGGAATGCATGGTGGAAATGGGAATAATGGGCGCGATTGTAGGCCGGCCGGGCGCGAGGCGCTCGCGCGGCACGGCCGGCCCGCCCTTTTCCGGAAGCACCCGCCCCATGCACACGCGCACCGTTTTCTTCATCTCCGACGGCACCGGCATCACCGCCGAAACCTTCGGCAACGCCATCCTGGCGCAGTTCGACATCAAGCCGCGCCACGTGCGCCTGCCCTTCATCGACGACGAGGACAAGGCCCACCAGGCTGTGCGCCGCATCAACCACACGGCCGAACTGGAGGGCAAGAAGCCCATCGTGTTCACCACCCTGGTCAACATGAGCGTGCTGCGCATCATCCAGGACAACTGCAAGGGCATGCTGCTGGACATGTTCGGCACCTTCATCCGCCCGCTGGAGGGCGAGCTGGGCATCAAGTCGCTGCACCGCGTGGGCCGCTTCGCGGACGTGAGCCTGAGCAAGGAATACACCGACCGCATCGAGGCGATCAATTTCAGCCTGGACCACGACGACGGCCAGAGCCACCGCGACCTGGACGGCGCCGACGTGATCCTGGTGGGCGTCTCGCGCAGCGGAAAGACGCCCACCAGCCTCTACCTGGCCATGCAGTGCGGCCTGAAGGTGGCCAACTACCCGCTCATCCCCGAGGACTTCGACCGCCGCCAGCTGCCGCCCGCGCTGGAGGCGCACCGCAAGAAGATCTTCGGCCTGACCATCCAGCCCGAGCGGCTCTCGCAGATCCGCAACGAGCGCCGGCCCGGATCGAAATACGCCGACCTCGCCAACTGCCGCCACGAGGTGTCCGAGGCCGAGGCGATGATGCGGCGCTCGGGCATCCGCTGGCTCTCCACCACCACCAAGAGCATCGAGGAGATCGCCACCACCATCCTGCAGGAGGTGCGGCCGGAGCGGCTGGTGTATTGAGCCGCCGGAAGGCGGCGGCGCCCCGGCACTACATTTTTGATAGCAAACTATGTAGAAAACACGGCGACGTGGCCGCGGTTTTCTTCATTCCAAGGCATTCCATACGGGTTTGCAATCAAAAAGAGAACAAGGCGCGAAGCTGCAGACAGTGCAGTCGCACGGCAAAGCGAAGCAACGCCGTTATCTTTTTGATTGCGAAGCCGTATCAGCCGCCGATGAGGAACTGCGGCGTGCCATCGGCAGCCATGGCGGGCGTGCAGGACACGCCCCAGGTGCGCTCGATGGCCCCGGCCTGCAGCACCTCGCCCACCGGGCCGAACACGGCCCCGCCGCCGGCCGCCGGGCCGAGCAGCAGCGCATCGTCGGCGTAGCGCAACGCAAGGTTCAGGTCGTGCAGCACGGCCACCACGCCCACGCCCTCCTCCCGCGCGCGCTGGCGCAGCAGGCCCAGGCAGCGGTGCTGCCAGGCAAGGTCCAGCGCGGCGGTGGGCTCGTCCAGCAGCAGCCAGCGCGCGGCGCCGTCCGGCAGGGGTTCCCAGAGCTGCGCCAGGGCGCGCGCGAGGTGGGCGCGGGCCTTCTCGCCGCCCGACAGGCGCTGCACGCCGCGCCCGGACAGGTGCGCCACGCCGGTGGCGTCCATGGCCTGCTCCACGATGGCGGCCTCGCGCGGGCTGGGGCGCAGGCGGTGCGGAAAGCGCCCCAGCTCCACCACCTCGCGCACGGTGAAGTCGAAGGCCACGGCGCCCTCCTGCGGCAACACGGCGCGCCGCAGCGCGAGGGCCGGCGCGGCGGTGTCCGCCAGGGGCCGGCCGTCGAGCGCGATGCGGCCGGCCAGCGGCGCGCGCTCGCCCGAGAGCAGGGACAGCAGCGTGGATTTGCCAGCGCCGTTGGGCCCCACGATGGCCGCCACGCGCCCCGCCCGGAACGCGGCCGAGACGACGGCCAGCGGCGCGCGCCCGCGCACGCCCACGGCGACGCGCTCGCAGGCCAGGGTGCCGGCGGCGCTCACACCCGCTCCCGGAACTGGCGCAGCATGGCCAGGAAGAGCGGCACGCCGATGCAGGCCGTGAGCACGCCCAGCGGCAGCTCGGCCGGCTGCACGACGGTGCGCGCCGCCGCGTCGGCCACCAGCACCAGCGCCGCGCCCAGCAGCGCCGAACCGGGCAGCACCACGCGGTGGTCCGGCCCGGCCGCCAGCCGCACCCAGTGGGGCGCCACGAGCCCGATGAAGCCGATGATGCCGGTGGTGGCCGTCACCGCGCCCACGGCCAGCGCGGCGGCCAGCACGGCCAGGCGCTTGGTGCGCTCCACCGGCACGCCCAGCAGCGCGGCCTGGGCCTCGCCCAGGGCGATGGCGTTGAGCGCGCCCGCCAGCCGCAGCCCCAGCCCGCCCGCCACCGCCACCAGGGCCGAGACGGTGAGCACCGCGCTCCAGCGCGCGCCGCCCAGGCTGCCCAGCAGCCACATCTGCACGTTGCGCAGCTGCTCGTCGGTGGAGATGAAGCTCAAGTACCCCAGGCCCGCCATGGCGAGCGCGTTCACCGCCACGCCGGCCAGCAGCATCAGCGCCATGCGCGTGCCGCCGCCCGCCTGCGCGAGCAGGTAGATGAACAGCGTCACCGCCAGCCCGCCGCCGAAGGCCGCGGCCACCAGGGCGCCGCTGCCCAGGCCGCGCGGCAGCGCCGGCCACCACAGCCCGCCGAACACGATGGCGGCGCCCGCGGCCAGCGCCGCGCCGCTGCTCACGCCCACGAGGCCGGGGTCGGCCAGCGGGTTGCGGAACAGCCCCTGCATGAGCGCGCCGGCCAGCCCCAGGCCGGCCCCCGCCACCGCCCCGAGGACCAGGCGCGGCAGGCGGATGTGGAAGAAGACGAGGTGCTCCGGGCTCGCGCCCGCCGCGCCGGGCCGCAGGGCCTCGGCCAGCAGCGCGGGCCACTGGCCGGGCGCGATGGCGTAGGCGCCGTGCGCCGCGCCGAACACCAGGGCCGCCGCCACCAGCGCCACGCCCAGCGCCAGGGCCGCGCCGCGTCCCAGGCGACGCGACGGCGCCGACGCGCGGACGGAGGCCGCCGTCATGCGGTGGCGTCGAGCAGCCGGCCGTGCAGTTCGGCCACGGCGCCGGGCAGGCGCGGGCCGAAGCCCAGCAGGTGGTTGGCCTCCATCGCCACCAGGGCCTTGCGGCGGAAGGCGGGCGTCAGGACCAGTTCGGGGCGGCGCCAGAAGGCGTCCGCCCCGCCCAGGGCCTCCATGCCCTGGGTGGTGTTCAGGAACAGGTCCGGCGCGGCGCCGGCGAGCGCCTCGGCGGTGAGCGGGCGGTAGCCCTGGAAGGCCTCGCCCACGGGGTTCACGCCGCCGGCGAAGCGGATCAGCGCATCGGCCGCCGTGCCGCCGCCGGCCACCATGGGGCTGCCCGAGTGCGACAGCAGGAAGATCGCGCGCGGGCGGCGCGGCGCGGCCGCCACGCGCTGGCGCGTGGTCTGCCAGTCGGCGTCCAGCCGCGCCCACAGCGCCTGCGCCTCGCGCTCGCGGCCCGCGACGCGGCCCACCAGCAGGGCCTTGCGCCGCACCTCGTCCCAGGTGTGGTCGGCCTGCACGATCTCCACCGCCACGCCCGCGCCGCGCAACTGCTCCAGCACCACGGCGGGGCCGGCCTCGTGCGTGCCGATCACGCAGTCGGGGCGCAGCGAGAGCAGGCCCTCGGCCGAGAGCTGGCGCATGTAGCCCACCTTGGGCGTCTTCTGCGCGGCCTCGGGATAGAGGCTGGTGGTGTCGGTGCCCACGAGCAGCGATTCGGCGCCCAGGACATAGACCATCTCGGTGAGCGCGCCGCCCAGCGACACGATGCGTCGCGCGGGCGCTCGCGCCGGCTGGGCCCGCAGCGGCCACGGCAGGGTGGCGGCGGCAAGCGCCGCGCCGCCGCGCAGCACCACGCGGCGCGGCAGGGGAGAGGCAAGCGGATCGGAAGGCATGGAAGGCATCGCGGAAGGGAGCGTCATGGGGATCAGGGCAACGGCAGCTGCGCCACCAGGGCGCGCCACCCGGGCAGCTCCGCCCGCCCCGGCTTGCGCTCGCCGAAAAACATGGCCATCACCTCGCCGTCGGCATCGAAGGCCTCCACCGAGGTCACCACGCCATCGGCGGTGGGCTTCTCCACCACCCACACGTGGGCGATGCGGTCGGCCCGCAGGTGCAGGTTGAAGCCGGCATCGAGCACGTTGATCCAGCGCGCGGCGGGCGTCTCCAGGGGTTCGACGCGGTGCACCGTGCCGGTGTGGATCTGGATGCAGCCGGCATTGCCCACGAAGACCATGATGGGCAGTGCGCCGTCGGCGGCCGATCGCAGCAGCGCGGCCACGCTGTCCGGGCCCAGGCGGCGCGCGAAGCGGCCCTCGGCCAGGCGCAGGCCCTGCTGGCGCTCCACGCCGAAGCGCGTGAGCAGGCCGAAGAAGTCGTGCGTGTCCCGCAATTCGGACCAGGCCTGCAGGAAGCCGGCGGCGTCGATGTGCGCGTCGGGCCGGGGCACCGGGGCGGGCGGGCGCGGGCGGAACACGTAGCCCGCGCTGGGCTGGGCGAAGCGCGCCACCAGGGCATCGAACGCGGCGGCGTCGCTGGCCTCGCGCAGGTAGACCTTGTGCACGGCGTCGCCGTGCGGGTCGAAGAACTGCAGGCTGCGCGCGGGCGGCTGGTCGGCCGCGCGGCCGGGCTCGGTGACGGCATAGCCGGCGTGCCAGTGCTGGAAGAACAGGCGCAGGTCGATGTCGGCACCGAGCGCGATCCCGATGCGGCCCTGCGGCCCGGTGGCCGAGATGTTCTGGTAGGTGCCGGTCTTCTCGTGCACCGTGCTTTCGTTGCGCGTCAGGGCCATGAGCGGGCCGCAGGCGCCCAGCGCCTGCAGCATCTCCACCCACGCGCCCTGCAGCGGCACGGCCTTGATCGGGTGCCCGTGCTCGCCGGCGTGGGCGGCGATGGCCGCGCCCTCGGACAGGCCCAGGTGCAGCGCCGCGTCGCGCGCGCGCCGCCCGGCAGCGCGCGCGGCGGCGAAGCTCTCGCGCACCTGCGGCGCGGGCGGGTCGGCGGCCAGCACGGCGCTCATTGCAGTGCCTCCGGCGCCGTGTGCCACAGGCGGCGCTGCAGCTCGTCGGCACTCGGCGCGGCATCGCGCGGATCGGGCTCCAGCAGCCCCAGGCGACGTGCCCAGCGGTTGCGCAGGTTGCCCACCATCGCGCGGAAGTGCGGCGTGAGGCCCTCCATGCGCGAGAGGCTCTGCAGGTGGGCCGCGATCTTGCGGCCCATGGCCAGCCGGTCGCTCTCGCGATCGCTGTGCGCGTAGCCGGTCATCAGCGCCAGCGTGCCGGCGAGCAGCGCTTCAGCGCAGGGCAGCCCGGGCTCGGCGCCCTCGGGCGTCAGCAGGGGGTTGTCGGAGGTCTCAGGGGAGTGGGACACAGGCGTGCTCCTCGCGAAATGTCAGAAATCGGCCACCAGCGCCACGCGGGCGTAGCGGCCGGGCTGGGTGTAGGCGTCGATGAACGCGGCATTGGCGGCCAGGCCGCGCACGTCGGACCAGCGCCAGTACTTCTTGTCCGTCAGGTTGTAGATGCCGGCCGTGAGGCGCAGGTCCTTGCGGATGCGCCACTGGCCCGAGAGGTCGAGCACCGTGTAGGCAGGCGTGAGGAACTGCGTGGCGCCGTTCACGTCGCTGGCCTTCTTGGCCGCGCTGTGGGTGGCGTCCAGGCGCAGCATCCAGCCGGGCGTGTCGTAGCGCAGGCCGGCGGAGAGGCGCTGCGGGTCGATGGAGTTCACCGGCTGGTTCGTGGCCGTGTCCTTGCCCTGCGTGCGGCCGTAGGCGAACGGCGTGCTGAGCATGCCGCCCGCGAAGCGGCCCCAGCGCACGTCGCCCTTGACCTCGAAGCCGCTGATGCGCACCTTGCCGAGGTTGATCGACTGGAACACCAGCGGGTTGCCCGGCGCGCCCGTGCCGCTCACCTGCTGCAGGTCCTCGATGAAGTCGCGGTAGCGGCCCGTGAAGGCGGCCACGTCGAGCGACACGTCCTTCATCCGGCCGCGCACGCCCACCTCGAAGTTCTGGCTCTTCTCGGGCTTCAGGTTCGCGTTCGGGATGGTGCGGTAGTTGCCCACCGGGTTCTCGAAGAAGGCGTTGATCTGCCCGGCGTTGGGCGCGCGGAAGCCCGCCGCGTAGTTGCCGAACACGCTCCACTGGTCGTCCACGCGGTAGAGCGCGCCCAGCTTGGGGCTCAGCTCGGTGCCCGAGAGCGAGACCACCGTGGCGTTGAAGCCCGTCTGGCTCGGCTTGATGCGGAAATGGTCCAGGCGCGCGCCGGGCGTGATGCTCCAGCGGCCGGCGACGATCTCGTCCTGCAGGTAGAGCGCGGTGCTGGTCTCGGTGGTGTCGGGGAAGCGCTTGAGCGGGAAGGTCTCGCCCACGGGCGGCGTCACGCCGGTCTGCAGGTTCTCGACCTGCGTGCGTGTGAAGTCGAGGCCGTAGGTGATCTTCTGCGACCAGCCGCCCTCCATGCGCAGCAGCTTGCCGGCCTGCAGGTTGGCCTGCCAGGTGCGCTCGTCGTAGGTCACGTCGCGCACGCGGTCGGCGGCGGTGTTGCGGTCCTCGTTGATGAGCTCGCGCGAGTGGGCGTCCTGGAAGCTCAGCACGGCCTTCAGCTCGTCGGCCACGGCGGTGTTGACGCGCCAGTTGCCGTCCCAGGTGGCGCGCGTGCGGCGCATGTCGGTGGACGAGCTCGACGACAGCACCGAGGTGGCGGCGAGCGGCGGCGTGGCGCGCGAGGTCAGCAGTTCGTAGTCGGCGCTCTTGTCCACGTGCTCCAGCGTGAACACGTGGCGCTGGCCGCCGCCGGGCGTCACCACGGCCTTGGCGAGCAGGCTGCGGCCCTCGTCCTTCTCGGGGTTGGGGCGCGTGCGGCTGGCATTGGCCGAATCGTTCGTGCCCTGGTTGTCCAGCTCGCGCGAGCGCGACACGCTCGCGCCCACCAGCCACTGCACGGTGTCGTTCGGCCGGCCCGCGAGCGTGGCGCCCAGGCGCTTGCCGTGGTCGTCGCCGTCATAGCCCACGCTGGCGCGGCCGCCGAGGGTCTTGCCGCCTTCGAGGAACTGCGCGGGATCGGCGGTGATGAAGTTCACGAGGCCGGCCATGCCGTCGGAGCCGTAGAGCGCCGAGGTGGCGCCGCGCACCACCTCGATGCGCTGCACGAGGCCGATGTCGAGGTAGTCGCGCCCGAAGGCGTTGGCGCTGAAGGCATAGCTGCGCGGCAGGCGGATGCCGTCCACCATCATCAGCACGCGGTTGCCGTCCAGGCCCCGGATGTTGAAGCCCGCGTTCTGGTCGCGCCCGTTGCCGGTGGCCTGGCCCGCAAGCGTGAAGCGCGCCGGGCTGCGCGCCACGGACACGTTGGGCAGCGAGCGCGCGGCGTCGCGGATGTCGGTGATCTGCTCTTCCTCCAGTTGCCGGGAGCCCAGCACGTCCACGCTCATGGGCAGCAGATCGGGGTCCTGCTCGCTGCGCGAGCCGCTGATGACCACCTCCTTCATCACCGCCTCCGCGGGCGCGGCCTGCGCGGCGGGGGCGGTCTGGGCCTGCGCGCCGACGGCCACGCAGGCCAGGGCGGCGAACCACGCCAGCGGATGGAGAGCGAAATGCGGGAGAGCGGGGGAATGCGCCACGGAAATGAGCCCTTGTGTCTGGATCGGAAAAACGAACAGAGCTGGCTCGGGACAGCCCGCCCGGGGGGCAGCTGCGTGGCTTGCTGGAGGGCGAGTATATGAGAATAGTTATCAATACGTAACCGTGATTCGTGGAATCCCCTTCCGGCATTCCAGGTACGGAGGGCGCGCCAGCGCGCCCCGCGGCGCTATGCCAGCACGACCCGGCCCACGGCCTTGCGCAGCGGCGCCAGCGCGGCCAGGCCACCGGCCTGCCGGTCGGTCACCAGCACCGCCACGTCGCGCGCGGCGCAGTAGGCGACGCGGCTGCCCGCGCCGATCTTGCCGTGGTCGGCCAGAATGGCCACCTGGCCCGCCTGCCGCGCCATCGCCTGCGCCACGGCGGCCTCGTGGTGCTCGTAGCTGCTGGCGCCCTGCTGCGCATTCATGCCCACGGGCGACAGCAGCGCGATGTCGGCGCGGTAGCGGTGGATCTCGTTCACCGTGGCCTCGCCGTAGGTGGCCTGCACGTCGGCGCGGGGCTCTCCGCCCAGCAGCAGCACGCGGTGGCCGGGAGGCCCCTGGGGCGAGAGGGCCAGCGCGATGGCGATGGAATTGGTGATCACGGTGAGGCCCGCCATGGAGCGCAGCTCTTCGGCGAAGCAGCCCATCGTGCTGCCGGCGTCGATGAACAGCGTCTGCCCGGGCGACACCAGCCGCAGCGCGGCCTTGGCGATGGCGCGCTTCTCACGGGCGCGCAGGCGCTGGCGCTCGGCGTAGGGGGCCTCGGGCACCGGATGGAGCGCCACGGCCCCGCCGTGCACCCGGCGCAGCACGCCGCGCGCCTCCAGCGCGAGGATGTCGCGGCGCGCGGTCTCGCGCGAGATGTCCAGGTCCTGCGCGATCCGCTCGGTGCTCACGCGCACGACGGTGGCCAACAGGGATTCGATGCGAAGCAGGCGCTCCTCTTGCAGCATGGTCGGGTCGGGATCTGTCTGGGGGGATGGGGAGCGCGCCATCGTGCCACAGGGCCCGGGCCCCGCGGCGCCCCTCTCCCGTGCCTATCCGGCCTGCCCCATGGCCGGGTCGCTCAGCCCGTCGCGGCCGGTCTCGACGCGGCCCGCGAAGCGCCGCGAGAACCCCGGCAGCGCATCGCAGGTGACCACGAAGTCGTACCAGCTCGCGCTGCCGGACAGGTCCCAGTGCATCTCCTGGGTCTGGCCGGGCGCGACCGTGGCGCTCCACGGGCCGTCGCCGCGGTAGGCCCGGGCCTGCACGGTCAGGGCCGTCTCCGTCCCGCCCAGGTTCATGAGCGTGAGGTACACGTTGCCGTTGGCGACGTCGTAGCACACGCGCACCTCGGGGGCGGGCGTGCCCGGCACGCCCAGCGCGGCCAGGTTGCCCGTGAAGCCCCGGTGGAAGCCGTTGGGGCCCAGCACCCACAGGTCGTAGGCGCCGTTGTCGGCCCCGGTGTTCCAGCGGTCGTCGAGCTGCCTGCCAGCCTCCACCGCGTAGCGCCGGGGCGCGCGGTCCAGGTGCAGCCGGTCGTACACGTGGAAAACGCCGGCGGCGGTGCCCGTGTTGGAGAAGATCATCTGCACCATGCCGGTGGACGGCTCCGCCCGCGCGCTGGCGTGCAGCTCGTAGGGCAGCGCGCGCGAGGGGCGCGTGCCGGCCGTCTGCCGGGGCACGGTCTGCGGCGCGGGCACGGCGATCTGCGGCAGCGCGCCCTGCGCGGCGCGCAGCGCATCGGCCTGGTCCCGGCTGCGCCGGCCCGCCAGCGTGGCCAGGGGCGCCTCGTTGGGCGTCACGAAGTCGAAGGCCGTGGTCAGGTCGCCGAACACGGCGCGGCGGTAGGGGCTGATCTGCGGCTCGCGCACGCCGAAGCGTGTCTCCAGGAAGCGCAACACCGAGGTGTGGTCGAAGTTCTGCGAGTTCACCCAGCCGCCCCGGCTCCAGGGCGAGATCACCCACATCGGCACGCGCGGCCCGGGGCCGTAGCAGTCGCCGTCGGGCGGCGGCATGTCGGTGTTGGGATACGGCGTGTGCGTGTAGTACTCGTAGGCCATGTCCCGCGCCGCCAGCGTGGTCTTGCCGAACGTGCCGCCCTGCCCGTCCAGCGACGGCGCGCACGGTGGCGGCAGGTGGTCGAAATAGCCGTCGTTCTCGTCGAAGTTGATGAGCAGCACGGTCCGGCTCCACACGTCGGGATTGGCCGTGAGGGCATCGAGCACGTCCTGCACGTACCAGCCGCCCTGCACGGGGCTGGAGGGGCCCGGGTGCTCGGAATAGATGGCCGGGGGCACGATCCACGACACCTGCGGCAGCGTGCCGCCCAGCACCGCCTGCCGGAAGGTGCCCAGGAAGCCGCCGTCGGGCATGGTGTTGGCGATGCCCTTGTAGAGCGGGTTGCGCGCGTCGTCGGTGGCCGGGTCGTAGGCCGGGTTGACCTCGCGGTCGGTATAGACCGGCTTGCCCGAGGCCAGGTTGGCCTGCCGGTACTGCCGGAAGCCGATCAGCGGGTTGTCGGTGAAGTTGTCGGGCATGTTCTGGTAGACCATCCACGACACGCCGGCCTGCTGCAGGCGCTCGGGGTAGGTGGTCCAGTCGAAGCCGCCGGTGCGGATGTCGGTGTCGGAGTCCAGCTCGTCCCAGACGTTGTTCACCACCACCTGGGCCGCCGGCCCCGTGGCGCCGTTGGTGCCGGTCCAGTGGAACAGCCGGTTGGAATTGGTGCCGCCGTGCAGCGAGCAGAAATACGCGTCGCAGATCGTGAAGGCCTCGGCCAGCGCGAACTGGAACGGAGCCTCCTGCCGCGTGAAATAGCCCATGGACTGCGGATGCTTGTAGCGGGCCCATTCGTGCATGCGGCCCCGATCCCAGGCGTTGCGCGCATCGATCCAGCTGTGCGGCGTGCCGCTCGCCCGCTGGGCATTGCCCGCCGTCTGGTCCAGGTGGTAGGGCGTCACCGGCTGGCCGTTCGCGTCGAGCTGCCGCCAGACGCCGAGGCCGCCCGGCGCGGGGATGGTGAACCGGTCGCCGAAGCCGCGCACGCCCGCGAGCGTGCCGAAGTAGTGGTCGAACGAGCGGTTCTCCTGCATGACGATGACGACGTGCTCCACGTCCATGATCGTGCCGGTGCGCTGGTGGGCCTGGATGGCCAGGGCGCGCTGGATGCTGGGCGGAAACAGGGCCAGCGCGGCGGTGCCGGCGGAGGCCTGCAGGAACTTCCGTTTGGAGGAGTCGAGGGTCATGGCGGTGCGGGCTTCGGGGTGGAGGGGCGGGCTCGGCGGTGGGGGCCGGTCAGGGAGCGCAGCGCAAACGGGGCTGGGCCGTGCCGGAGGCACTGCTGCTGCCGCTGTCGCCGCCGCCCCCGCAGCTGGCCAGGGCCAGCGCGATCGCCGCGCCGGCCAGCAACGCGAGGAGGCGCCACGCCCGCCGGGGGCGCGAGGGATGGGCATCGATTGGGGTCATCGGGGGCCTCGTGGGTCGGTTGGAAATCTGCCGGATGCCGGGGCGGAAGACACACCATCCGGCCACAATTTGCAGAAAAACACACAAACGCAAAAATCTGCAACCAGAATGATCCGCAGCCCCCATGTCAGCCGGATGACCCAGGCTGTCATCGTTGTTGCCGCCTGCAACCGTTCCTTCAAAAAGCAAAAGCGGCCCGCAGGCCGCCGCGTGCGCCGCGTGGCCACGCCCCCCGGCGAAGCAACGCAGTGATCTTTCGGGTTGCGAGACCGTAACGCAACCTCATGCCGGGTCGGGAAGGGACAGGCGCGCCCGCAACAGGCTTTCCCGGTCCTTGCTCGACAGGTCGTCGCGCCGCAGCGCCTCATCCAGCTTGAGCGCCATGGCCTGGACATCCGAGCGGCCGCTCGCGGCGGCCAGCGTCCTGCCCGCTTCGCCCAGCACGTCGCGGATCGCGGGGGTGATTCCCGCGCGGCCCATCGCCGGATAGAGGATCTGGGTGGACACCCGCAGGCCCTCGCGCCGGGCCGTCTGGTCCGCGTCCTTTTCGCGGCACAGGCGCAGAAAGGGGCCGTCCCCATCCGATGGCTGGCCTCGCACCAGGTCCATGATGCGCTGGTGCGCCGGCTGCGGCGATGCGGTCAGCATCGATGCCCAGGCATCCAGGCGATCGGCATGGCCGTCCGCTTCGGCCTCCACCGTGCGCGCCCAATCGTGGATCTGGTGGCGCAGCGCATCGACCGGCGTGGCGGCGTCCGCGCTCTCCAATGCCCGGGCCATCCGCGCGAGACCGGCACGCATCCATGCCGCGGCCCCGAACGCTTCGCTAAATCCGGGGTGTCCTTCGGGCACGGGATTTTCCGGGCGGCCGATCTGCGCGAACCGATCGCCGTCCAGGCCCGACAGCAGGTGGTCCAGCGACCGGAAGGACACATCGGCACTGCGGGATTGCAGGTGGCTGTCGATCTTGTCGAAGAATGCATCCTGCAGCGCGGCCCGCTCCCGGGAGGTCATTTCCAGGGCCAGGGTGCCTTTGGAGCCGGAATAGTCGGCATCGACACCGGGAACCCCTTTCAACTGCGCCATGACCGTCTTCGGGCGCAGATCCTCCTGGGCCAGCCGTTCAGCGGCGAACTGGCGCGAGGCGTTGTTGAGCCGGCCAGACTCGCTGCTGTTGCGCACATGGTCCACCACCTTGGCCCACAGGCCCGCGTCCCCCGGGCCGGAGGATTCGCCCAGGGCCTCGCTGAAGACGGGGTGCTCCAGGGTCAGCACCAGGCTCTCTTCCTTCGGAGCATCGGCGTCGATCAGTTCGAGGGCCGCGGTGTTCATCAGGACGCCGCCATCCTCGAACCGGATCTTCAGGGAACCATCGGTCGTGTCGTGCGGCAGGCTCTGCGTGCCTTGCGCCACGATGCCGGGCAACGAGGCGGACAGTCTGGCGGCGTGGGAAACCTCCATCCAGTGCAAGTCAGGGTTGTCGGAGCTGAAGACCGCGAGTTGCCGGTCGGGGCGCCGGCCCTCTGTCTCGCTCACGATGGCGGTGCTGGTGCAGAAAAATCCCTTGATGCCCGGAACCTCCCGGCCCAGGCGGTCGACGTCGCCCAGGGTCAGCTCGCCGCAGGCGGCGTCATCCAGCTCAGCCTGCAGGCGCGCCCGCTCCTCCTCCTGCCCAGGGTGGCCGATCAGGCGCTGCAGAGCGCCCCTCGCGACCTCGTAGCGTTCCTGGCGGTGGCGCAGTGCCTCCAGTTCGGGCAGGGCCTCGCCGGCCAGCGCACCGCTGCGCTCCAGGCCTTCCAGCGCGTCGAGCCGTTCGCGGGCCTGCAGCCGGGCCTGGATCCGCCGGATATCGGCCCGCGTGTCCGCCAGCCCCGACGCGGCGATGCGCTGGAGGGCCGATTCGCGGACCTTGCGGTTGAGCAGGTTCGTGAGGTTTGGCATCTCGGTGCCCCGGTTGCTCGCCATCCGGACGAGCGCGCCGATCTTGCCCGGCGGTGGCCTGGACGCGGCGCCCGGCGGGCGGGCCTTCTTGCCCATCATGCCGAGCATGCCGAGCATGTCGAGCTGGTTGACCGTTTCGGCGAGGTCGTCCGGCTGCGCGCCGCTGGCCAGCATGGCGGCCACGAGGGCGCCCGCCGAGGCGCCCCCCACTTGGCGCAGGTGTTCCAGTTGCCCGTGGGCCTGCAGGGCCTTGATGGCGCCGGGATAGACCGCGCCTTTCGCGCCGCCGCCGGTGAGTTCCAGGCGGCGCAGCATGAGCGGCTGCTTCAGGATGGCGGCGCCACGGGCGTCCAGGTGGATGGAAAAGCCCTGGCCTGAAAACACGGGCGGAGGCAGGACGGGCGCCGGAGCCAGCGGTGCCAGAAGACGGGCCACCGGCGGGGGACCCCGCCGCTCCGGCCTCTGGACCGGGCCACTGCCCTGCGCCGTGTCCGCCACGTCCGGGGACCGCATGCAGCCCAGGAGCGCCGATGCCGAGTCCCGCCATGACTGCCGCCGCTGCAACGGATGCCCGGACCCCGGCGCGGGGGTGGACGCGTGCTGCCGAAGCGGGGGAGAGGCCGCATCGGCGGGTCCGGAGGCGCGGATCGGCGCGGAGGTGGACGACAGCAGTCTGGGGATCATGGCGGCGGAGGTGGAATGGTTTCATTCCATCTTCCGGAACCCGGGCCGCCGCCAGCGCACGCGGAGCGAAACGCTCGACGGGAAAACGCATGGCCGGCCACGCCTCCGGCCGCCTTTCCCACGAAGCGGGACAAAGCCGGGCGGCTCGTCGGGCCACCCGGTGAGCCCGCCGTCAGGCCGGAGCGGTGGTGCGGATCAGGTGGTCGAACGCGCCCAGCGCCGCCTTCGCGCCCTCGCCCGCCGCGATGATGATCTGCTTGTACGGCACCGTGGTGCAGTCGCCGGCACCGAACACGCCGGGCACGCTGGTGCGGCCATGCGAGTCCACCACGATCTCGCCGAAGCGCGACAGCTCCACCGTGCCCTTGAGCCAGTCGGTGTTGGGCAGCAGGCCGATCTGCACGAAGATGCCTTCGAGCGCGAGATGGCGCGCCTCATCGTTGGTGCGGTCGGTGTAGCTCAGGCCGGTGACGCGGTTGCCGTCGCCCTTCACCTCGGTGGTCTGCGCGTTGAGGATCACGTCCACGTTCGGCAGGCTGCGCAGCTTGCGCTGCAGCACGGCATCGGCCTTGAGCTCGCCGGCGTACTCCAGCACCGTCACATGGGCCACCACGCCGGCCAGGTCGATCGCGGCCTCCACGCCGGAATTGCCGCCGCCGATCACCGCCACGCGCTTGCCCTTGAAGAGCGGGCCGTCGCAGTGCGGGCAATACGTGACGCCCTTGGTGCGGTACTTGTCCTCGCCCGGCACGTTCATGTTGCGCCAGCGCGCGCCGGTGGAAACGATCACGGTGCGGGACTTCAGCGTGCCGCCGTTCTCCAGCTCCACCTCGATCAGCCCGCCCTCGGCCGCGGCGGGCCGCAGGGCCTTGGCGCGCTGCAGGTTCATGAGGTCCACCTCGTAGTCGCGCACATGCTGCTCCAGCGCGGCGGCGAACTTGGGGCCGTCGGTCTTGCTGACCGAGATGTAGTTCTCGATGTCCAGCGTGTCGTTCACCTGGCCGCCGAAGCGCTCGGCCGCCACACCCGTGCGGATGCCCTTGCGAGCGGCATACACCGCCGCCGCGGCACCGGCCGGGCCGCCGCCGACGATCAGCACATCGAACGACTCCTTGGCGGAGAGCTTGGCGGCTTCGCGCTTGGCGGCGCCGGTATCGAGCCTGCCGATGATCTCCTCGACCGTCATGCGGCCGGAGCCGAAGACCTGGCCGTTCAGGAACACCATGGGCACGGCCATGATCTCGCGGTCGGTCACTTCCTGCTGGAAGGCGCCGCCTTCGATCACGGTGGTGCGGATCTTCGGATTGAGGATGGCCATGAGCGACATCGCCTGCACCACGTCCGGGCAGTTGTGGCAGGTCAGGCTCATGTAGACCTCGAAGTCGAAATCGCCGTCGAGCGCCTGGATCTGCTCGATCACGTCCTGCTCCACCTTGGGCGGATGGCCGCCGGTCCACAGCAGCGCCAGCACCAGCGACGTGAATTCATGGCCGAGCGGCAGGCCGGCGAAGCGCAGGCTCGTCTGCGTGCCCGCGCGCTGCAGCGTGAACGAGGGCTTGCGGGCATCGCTGCCGTCGGTGCGCAGCGTGATCTTGTCGCTGCGCAGGGACTGGATGGTTTCCAGCAGTTCGCGCGTCTGGGCGGAAGCCTCGCTGCCATCCAGGGACGCCACGATCTCGAACGATTGCGTCACGCGCTCCAGGTAGGCTGAAAGTTGGGATTTGAGTTGATCGTCGAGCATGGTGGTGTCCGTGTGAAATCCGGGTCATGCCTCCACCGTATCCGGCCCATGGCCGGCACCGGTGAGAAGCGAATGGGCGAAAAAAAGCCGGACGGCATGGCGCGCACGCCATGCGTCGGTCCGGCCGGGAGGCGCCGGGCGCCCCCATCTGCGAACGGAGGGCGGGTGCCTCAGATCTTGCCGACCAGATCCAGGGAAGGCGTCAGCGTCTTGGCGCCTTCCTTCCACTTGGCGGGGCAGACCTGGCCAGGGTTGGCGGCCGTGAACTGGGCGGCCTTCAGCTTGCGCAGGGTTTCCGACACGTCGCGGGCGATTTCGTTGGAGTGGATTTCCAGGGTCTTGATCACGCCGTCGGGGTTGATCACGAAGGTGCCGCGCAGGGCCAGGCCTTCTTCGGGGATGTGCACGCCGAAAGCGTTGGTCAGCTGGTGCGTGGGGTCGCCCACCAGCGGGAACTTGGCCTTGCCCACGGCGTCGGAGGTTTCGTGCCACACCTTGTGCGAGAAGTGCGTGTCGGTCGTCACGATGTACACCTCGGCGCCGGCCTTCTGGAACTCGGCGTAGTTGTCGGCGGCGTCTTCGATTTCGGTGGGGCAGTTGAAGGTGAAGGCCGCGGGCATGAAAATCAGGACCGACCACTTGCCCTTCAGGTTCGCTTCGGTCACGGTAATGAACTCACCCTTGCCATTGCGGTTCACGAACGCTTCGGTCTTGAAAGGCTGGACTTGGGTATTGATCAGGGACATTGCTGTTTCCTCGGTTGGTGGGTTGACTGAACGAAAACGCAAGTCTATGTCGATTCCACCCATCGATCCAATCAATTGACATAATTCATTTGATTGTCAATAGCTATAAACCCATCCGCCCGGCATGCCGTCCGGGCCAAACGCGAAAGCGACTCAGCATCACACGCACGCAGAGCGCAAAGACGGGGGCTTGCCTTGCACGGCCCGGTACGCGTCACGACAATGCGGCCCAATCACATTACAAGGAGAGCCCCATGAAAGGCGACGCCCAGGTCATTGCCCATCTGCAGGCCCAGCTCAAGAACGAGCTGACGGCCATCAACCAGTACTTCCTGCACTACCGCATGCTCAAGCACTGGGGATTCGACCGCCTGGCGAAGAAGGAATACGAAGAGTCCATCGGCGAGATGAAGCACGCCGACCGCATCATGGACCGCATCTTCATGCTCGACGGCCTGCCCAACCTGCAGGACCTGGGCAAGCTGCAGGTCGGCGAGGACGTGCCGGAGATCCTCGACTGCGACCTGCGCTCCGAGCGCGGCGCCCAGGCCACCATCAAGGAAGGCATCGCCCACTGCGAGACGGTGCGCGACTACGTGTCCCGCGACCTGCTGCAGGAGATCCTGGAGGACACCGAGGAGCACATCGACTTCCTGGAGACGCAGCTCGGCCTCGTCGAGCAGGTGGGCGTGCAGAACTACCTGCAGTCGCAGATGGCCGAAGCGGAGTGATCCGCAGGGGGCCCCGCCCCCTCTTGCGCTGCACCACGGATGGAACGGCCCCCCTGGGGCCGTTTCGCATGGCGGACCGCCCAGGCACCTACTTCGGCGGCACCACGTCCATGACGAACCGCGCCGTGCCATCGTCCTCCACCACGGCCCCCAGGGAGCCGTTGCCATCCATGCCGCCGCCCGTGTCCTCGATCTGGACAGGCACCCCCAGCCCCCGCAGCAAGGCGCGCACTTCGTCCGCCTTCCTGCGGCTCACGGGCTCGTCGTTATCGCCGCCGTGCAGCGCGGCGCGGACCTCGTAGCCGTCCTTTTCCATCTGCTTGACATACCGCGCCACCGGCAACAGATGGTTATGGGGTGCGATATGGAATATCCGCGCCTTGGCCTTCCCATCGGAGTGCTCGGCGGCCAGTGCCACGGCGACGCAGGGCCCCAGTCCATCCGTCAGGCAAAGCACCCCCGCCTGGGAGGTTCCCGTCGTTGCCACCTCATTCGCTTTGCTGGAATAGCCGATGCCCTTGATCGGCTTGCGCGGGCTCAGCTCGAACGCGAATTGCCGCGATGCAGGGGCCTGCTCCAGCCTGTCGGAAACCAGGACGCAGGGGAATCTTTCCTCCGATGCGCGGTTTTTCAGCGGCTTCTCGGGGTGGCTCCGCAGCGCCTGATTCACCGAGGCATCGTGCTGGATGAAATTCGGAGTTCCCGGGCGCGGGTTCTGGACGAAACGATATCTCTGGATGCTCGACATCGCGAATGCCTCCTGAATGGAACGGGGCTCCCCAAGATGCCGCATGCATGCGGCCTTGGCGGCGGCGCGCGCGAACACTCCGGCCGAAAAAAGAAGTTCCGCCCCCATCGCAAGATTCCACATCCATAAATAAGAATACGTCTCAACAACATTAGAATTCATGGCTTTTCCGTAGCCAGCCAGCACACGGGCCCCGTTCCCCGGCAGCCAGCGCGTCTCCCCCCGGTTCTCGTCTCTGCCCTGGAGCCTTGTCGCCCATGCTGCGCCGCCTTGTCCTTCCCGCTGCCGCGGGATGCCCTGCCCCCTTTCCGATGTCCCTGAAGCCGCTGGCCGCCGCATTGCGCGTGCCGGTCGCGCGCGGCGTGTGCCTGCTGGCGCTGCCCGCGCTGGGCTGGGCGCAGGCCGCCTCCGGCGAGGTGGCCCCGGCACTGGGCGAGGTGCAGGTGAGCGCCGACCGCGCGGGCGAGGCCGCCGCGCCCGCGCGCCGGGCGCAGGGCTCCTCGCGCCTGGGCCTGTCGGTGCTGGAGACGCCGCGCGCCGTGAGCGTGGTGGAGCGCGAGCTGCTCGACCAGCAGGGCGCGACCACCGAGCGCGACGTGCTGCGCAACGCCTCGGGCGTGGCCTCGCGCAGCGAGTACTACGGCTCGTATTCGCAGTTCTCGATCCGCGGGCTCTGGGCCAACAACACCTACAACTACCTGCGGGACGGTGCCAAGTTCATGCACCTGATCGACCCGCCGCTCTTCAACGTGGAGCGCGTGGAGGTCATCAAGGGCCCGGCCGCGCTCGAATACGGCCAGGTGGCGCCCGGCGGCCTGATCCACTACGTGAGCAAGCAGCCGCAGGCCGAGGCGATGCGCTCGGTGCGCCTGGGCGCGGGCAGCCAGGGCTGGCGCTCGGGCGAGTTCGACCTGACCGGACCGCTCGACGCCGAAGGCACCCTGCTCTACCGCCTGACCGGCGGCGCCAGCCGGGGCGGCAGCGCCGTGGACGGCATCACCCCCGAGAAGCGCGGCCTGGGCGGCAGCCTGGAGTGGCGCATCTCGCCGCAGACGCGCTGGCGCGTGCAGGCCGAGAGCTTCCGCCTGGACACCACCTCCTACCCCGGTATCCCGGTGCCCGTGCCCACCGACGTGGGCAGCGCCGACGCGGTGCGCGGCGGCAATTTCTACGGCGAGCCCTGGCTCACCTCCACGGGCCGGCTGCGCTTTTACGCGAGCGAGCTCACGCACCGCTTCAGCGACGCGCTGGACGCGCGCCTCTACGTCTCGCGCAACGAGACGGACCGCGACATCCTGCTGACCACGCTCGCGGGCGTCTCGGGCAACCGCGCGGCGCGCGGCTACTGGCTCGCGCCGGGGCAGCGCTTCACCTCCGACACGGTGCTGGCCGAGCTGCGCGGGCAGTGGCGCACCGGCGCCGTGGAGCACCGCGTGCTGGCCGGCATGGACTGGCGCGCGATGGAGAGCCGCTACGGCGCGCGCGGCACCGGCGCCATGGCCGGCGTGGATCTCTGGAACCCCGTGGCGGGCCAGGTGCCGCCGGTGGCCGGCGACACGCGCAACCCCGGCTTCTACGTGCAGGACCGCATGGCCTGGGGCCCCTGGGCGCTGACCGCCGGCCTGCGCCACGACACGCTCAAGGACGCCTATGCCAGCCCGGTGCTGGACCAGAGCAAGACGCAGCCCTCGTTCGCGCTGAGCTACGAGGCGCGCCCGGGCACGGTGCTGTACGCGAGCCACGCGCGCTCGTTCCAGGCCAACGCCGGCACCCTGCTGGCGGGCAACGTGGCCGCGCCGCCCTCCGAGGGCAAGCAGCTCGAAATGGGCGTGAAGCAGGAGTGGCTGGGCCAGCGCCTGCTCACCACCGTGGCGCTGTTCGACCTGGAGCTGACCAACAGCCCCGCCAACGATGCCGCCAACCCTGGCTATTCCGTGCTCACCGGCCGCCAGCGCATCCGGGGCCTGGAGCTGGAGGCCAAGGGCCGCATCGCGCCGGGCTGGACGGTGACCGCCCAGGCCAGCTTCATGGACCCGAAGGTGCTGGCCGACACCGTGGCCGGCGCCAACGTGGGCCACCGCGTGGCCCTGGCCACGAAGCGCACCGCCTCGCTCTGGACGCAGTACCGCATCGCGGCGGTGCCGGGGCTGTGGGTGGGCGGCGGGTTCACGCACCAGGGCGACAAGTTCCTGGCCAACGACAACCGCTGGCGCCTGCCGGGCTACACCGTGGCCGACCTCGCCGTGGGCTACGAGATGGCCGGCGGCGTGCGCCTGCAGGCCAACCTGAAGAACGCCGCCGACAAGCGCTACTACCTGGACGGCACCAGCAACGCCGCCGGCTTCACCTCGGTCACGCCGGGCGAGCCGCGCGCGCTGCGGGTCACGCTGGACTACACCTTCTGACGGACACGGCCCGGCCGTGCGCCGCACCTCTTTCGACGATCCCATGAAACCCACCCGACCCCTCTGGCGCTACCGCCTCGCGATCGCCTCGCGCTCCATGGCTGCCGTCCTGGGCGGCTATGCGCTCGCGGCCGCGGGCGCGGCGGCCTTCTCGCTCGCCCTGGCCCTGGCCATGCCGCGCGTGGAGGCGGTGCTCGCGGCCACGATGCTCTCGTGGCTGGTCTATGCCGTGGCCGTGGGCTGGGCCTTCTACGCGCGCACGGCGTGGTCGGCCTGGGGCGGCGTGCTCGGCCCGGCGCTGGCGCTGGGCGCCTGCGCGCTGGCGCCGCGCTGGTGGGGGGGCGCGGCATGACGGCGCCGGTGAAGGACTCCCCCGCCCCGGCGGCCCCCGCCGAGCGCGAGGGCTTCCGGCAGGCGATGTCGTGGCTGCACACCTGGGCCGGGCTGCTGCTGGGCTGGCTGCTGTTCGCCATCTTCGCCACCGGCACGCTGAGCTTCTTCAAGAGCGAGTTCAACCTCTGGATGCGCCCCGAGATGCACGGCCTGCCCGCCGCCAGCCCCGACGTGGCCGAGCGCGCCCAGGCGGCGCTGCGGCGCCACGCGCCGGGCGTGACGCAGTGGATCATGCGCCTGCCCGACGAGCGCATGCCCGCCGTGACCGTGCTCTGGCGCGACAGCGGCAACGGCCGCTTCCAGACGCTGCTGATGAACCCGGCCACCGGCGAGGCCCTGCAGGCCCGCGAAACCATGGGCGGCGAGTTCTTCTACCGCTTCCACTTCGAGCTACGCACCGCGCACCAGGGCCGCTGGACGCTGGAGGGCCGCTGGGTGGTGGGCGTGGCCACGCTGCTGATGTTCATCGCCCTGCTCACGGGGGTGGTCACGCACCGGCGCATCTTCAAGGACTTCTTCACCTTCCGGCCGGGCAAGGGCGGGCAGCGCGCCTGGCTCGACGCGCACAACGTCTCGGGCGTGCTGGTGCTGCCGTTCTACCTCGTCATCACCTTCAGCGGGCTGATGATCTTCCACTCGCTCTACATGCCCTCCGGCATCGCGGCCACCTACGCCACGCCCAAGGGCACCGATTCGCAAGCCTACTTCGCCGAGATGCAGGGCGACACGCCCGGCGCGCGCGGCGCCCGGCGCGGGCGCGGCGCGGGCGGCGAGGCCGAGCCCCTGCCCGCCATCGACCTCGCGCCCCTGATCGCCAGCGCGCACCGCACCTGGGGCGAGGCGCGCATCGGCGGCCTCTCGGCGCGGCGCGAAGAAGGCACCACCGTGGTGGAGATCACCCGGCACGACGGCGACCGCCTGCAGTACGGCCCGGCGCGCCTGCGCTTCGACGGCGCCACGGGGCAGCAGCTCGCGCACATCGACCCGCACACGCCGGCCATCCAGACCTACCGCGTGCTCTACGGCCTGCACCTCGCGCGCTTCGCCGGGCCGGGCATGCGCTGGACGCTGTTCGGCTTCGGCGTGCTGGGCAGCCTGATGATCGCCTCCGGCATGGTGCTGTGGACCGTCAAGCGCCGCGCGCAGGCGCAGCGCAAGGCCGCCGATGCGCGCCCGCCCTTCGGCGAGCGGCTGGTGGCCAGCCTGAACGTGGGCCTGCTGGGCGGCCTGCCGCTGGCCGTGGCCACGATCCTGGCGGCCAACCGCCTGCTGCCCCTGGCCACGCCGGGCCGCCCCGACGCGGAGCTGGCCTGGTTCTTCGGCGCCTGGGGCCTGGGCCTGGCCGTGGGCATCGGCTGGCCCGACCGGCGGGGCTGGGCCGCGCTGCTCGGCGCGGCCGGCGCGCTGTTCGCGGGCCTGCCGGTGCTGAACGCGCTCACCACCACCGCGCACCTGGGCGCCACGCTGCCGGCGGGCGACTGGGCCTGGGCGGGCATGGACCTGTCCTTCCTGGCCGCGGGCCTCGTGTTCGGCGGCCTCGCCCGCCACCTGCTGCGCCGCGCCCCGCGCGCGGCCACGGCCGGCCCGCGCGCCCCCGCCCGTGCCGCCACGCCGGCCCAGGGAGCCTGACCGATGCTGGAACTGCTGATCTGCTTCGCCGGCTGGTCCGGCATCGCCTTAGGGCTGGACCGCCACCACGAGGACGCCTGGGGCCAGGAGGCCGCCGAGCCGCGCCTGCGCGCGCTGCGCCGCGCGGGCTGGGGCCTGCTGGCGCTCTCGCTCATGCTGGCGCTGCTCTGGCCGCGCGCGGCCAGCGTGCCGCTGGCGGCCACGTGGTGGGCGGTGGCGCTGTCGGCCGCGGCCCTGGCGGCCACGGCGGCCATCACCTGGTGGCCGCGCCGCGTGCCGGCGCTGGCGGCGGGCGCGCTGATCGCGAGCCTGCCCTGGGCGGCGGTGACCGCCCTGCTGCCCGGCTGAGGGGCCCTCCAGCCGCCTTGACCAGCGTTCTCATGCCTTTGGGCCTCCATGTCGCCGTATTTGCTACGTTTTCAGCTATTCATTTGATAGCAAACCAGTTTCCAACCCTTTGATTCGAAGGAGCTTTCCGATGCACCATTCCCTCAAGCCCCGGGCCCTGGCCCTCTTCGCCGCCTGCGCCGTCGCCGGCACCGCGCAGGCCCACCAGGTCTGGATCGAGGCCAGCGGCACGCAGGCCCGCCTGCACTTCGGCGAGTACGCGGACAGCCTGGTCGAGAAGTCGCCCGGCGCGCTGGACAAGTTCCAGGGCGTGCCCGTGCTGCAGGCGCAGCGCGCCGGCACGGCCTCCCGCGTCGAGGGCCAGAAGACGGCCACCGCCTTCGCCTACACCCTGCCGGCCGCCGCCGATACGCTGCTGGCCGAAGCCGGCTACCCGATCATCGACCGCAGCAAGAGCGGCCAGCCCGCCCTGCAATGGCGCCCCGCCGCGCGCTGGGTGGCCGGCCTCTCGCAGGCCGTGGCGGCCACGGCGCCGCTGGACGTGGTGCCCACCGGCCGCGCGGGCGAGCTGCGCGTGGTCTTCAACGGCCAGCCGCTGCCCAAGGCCCATGTGACGCTGGTGGCGCCCTCGGGCTGGGCGCGCGAGGCCACCACCGGCGCCGATGGCACGGTGCAGTTCGCCCTGCCCTGGAAGGGCCAGTACGTGGCCGAGGTGAAGCACGCCGACAAGACCGCCGGCGAGCGCGCAGGCGAGAAATACGGCGAGACGGCCTTCCTCACCACGCTCACCTTCGCGCAGGCCGAGGGCATGGAATCGCCCGCGCTGCCGCCCGCTCCGGCGCGCTGACGCGCTGACGCGGCCCCCTGCCGGGGCCCGGCGCGCACGCCACGGACCGCGCACCGCGCGCGGTCCGGCGCGGGAGCCCTCCCGCGCCCCATCCACCGCCTCTTTTCTTTCCGCCATCCGCCTCCCGCGCCGATCGCAGCATCGCCGTGGGCGGCCCTTGCCTGGACCACCGCCATGACGCATTCACTGCACGCCCCGCACCCCGCGCTTTTCCCGCACACCTCCCGTCCGCCCGCGCGCCCCCGCACGTTGCCCGCCGCCCTCTCCGCCGCCCTGGCCACGCTGTGCGCCGTGGCCGCCCACGCGCAGCAGGCCGCGCCCGGCGCGGCGGAAGCCACGCTCGCCCCCGTCACGGTCAACGCCGGCTCGGAGAAGGAGAACCCCACCGCCCCCGTGGCCGGCTTCGTCGCGCGCCGCGCGCTCTCGGCCACCAAGACCGACACGCCCCTGATCGAAACCCCGCAGGCCATCAGCGTGGTCACGCGCGACCAGATGGAGGCCCAGGGCGTGCAGACGCTGCGGCAGGCCACTGCCTACACGGCGGGCGCCGTCTCCAACTATTTCGACAGCCGCGTGGACAGCTTCAACGCGCGCGGCGCCACGGTCACCCAGTACCAGGACGGCCTGCTGCGCAGCTACGGCACCTACAACACCACCCGCCCCGACCCCTACACGCTGGAGCGCGTGGAGTTCCTGCGCGGCCCCACCTCGGTGCTCTACGGCCAGGGCAGCGTGGGCGGCGTGCTCAACCTCACCAGCAAGCGCCCGCAGGCCGAGGCCCTGCGCGAGGTGCAGGTGCAGGTGGGCAACTTCGGCCGCAAGCAGATCGCCACCGACCTCACCGGCAAGCTCGACGCCGACGACCGCTGGCTCTACCGCCTCGTGGCCGTGGGCCGCGACAGCGGATCGCAGGTGGACCACGTGAGCGACGACCGCCTGGTGCTCATGCCCTCGCTCACCTGGCAGCCCGACGCCGACACCTCGCTCACCCTGCAGGCCCTGCACCAGAAGGACAAGAGCGGCTCGCTGATCGGCTTCTTCCCGTGGCAGGGCACCGGCCTGCCCGGCCGCTACGGGCAGATCCCGCGCTCCACCTTCATCAGCGAGCCCGGCTGGGACGCCTACGACACCACCAACGACTCCTGGGGCTATCTGTTCAGCCACCGCCTGAACGACGCCTGGACGCTGCGCCAGAACCTGCGCCGCACCGTGAGCGACGTGGACTACCGCACCCTCTACACCAGCTTCACAGCCAACCCCGCCACGGGCCGGCCCGCGCGCCCCGTGTTCGACGCCAACGGCCGCACCCTGGCGCGCGACGCCGTGTGGAACGTCAACACCGGCCGCATGCTGCTCATCGACACGCAGCTCGAAGGCCGGCTGCAGGCCGGCGCCACCGAGCACACCCTGCTCGCCGGCATGGACGCGCAGCGCAACCACACGGGCCAGCAGGCCTGGCGCGCGCTCGCCTCCTCCATCGACGCCTACAACCCCGTGTACGGCAACTTCACGCCGCCCACCGCCGCGCAGCTGGTGCGCCAGCCCAACGTGGCGCAGAAGCAGCTGGGCTTCTACGCGCAGGACCAGATCCGCTGGGGCCGCTGGACCGCCACGCTGGGACTGCGCCACGACAGCGCCAAGACCGACACCGAGGGCCGCCCCGCCGCCGCCGTGGACGACAAGGCCTGGACCAAGCGCCTGGGCGCCACCTACCAGATGGACGGCGGCTGGGCGCCCTACGCGGGGTACTCGGAATCCTTCCAACCCCTGGGCGGCGTGGACGTGTACGGCACGCCCTTCAAGCCCCAGCGCGGCGAGCAGTGGGAGGCCGGCGTGAAATGGCAGCCCCCGGGCCGGGGCATCAGCGGCTTCGTGGCGCTCTACCAGCTGCGCGAGAAGAACCGCAAGACCACCGACCCCGCCAACCCGCTCAACAGCGTGCAGATCGGCGAGACCAAGACCAATGGCCTGGAGGCGGAGATCACCGCCAGCCTCGCGCGGACCTGGGACTTCACCCTGGGCTATGCCTACACCGACGCCGTGATCTCCCGCAGCAACGCGGGCGACCAGGGCCAGCCCGTGGCCAGCGTGCCCCGGCACACCGCGTCGGCCTGGCTCTCGCACCGCTTCGCCACCGAAGGCCGCGGCGGCTGGACCGTGGGCGCCGGCGTGCGCTACACCGGCTCGCAGTGGAGCGGCACCACGGCCATCCGCACGCCCTCGGCCGCCATCGCCGACGCCATGGTGGCCTACGACGCGGGCGACTGGCGCCTGGCGTTCAACGTGGTCAACCTGACCGACAAGGTGCAGATCACCCAGTGCCTGGCGCGCGGCGACTGCTTCTACGGGCAGGCGCGCACCTACATGCTGACCTCGACCTACCGGTTCTGAGAAAGCGGGCCCCGGCCGGGGCGGCGGCCGGGGCCTCCTCCGGGGGCGCCATGACCGGGGCCCGGCACAATGCGGCACGCCACCACTGACCGGACCCCCTCGCATGCTTTCCCTCGAAAAATCGTCCCGAAGCACCGCCGTCATCCTGGGCGCCATTCGCGAACTCGTGGATGACACCACCTACGCCGCGTTCGACGCCACCGTCTCCGCGACGGTCGGCGGCAAGCTGAAGATCGATGCCGAACCCATCCACGTCCTCTTGATCAACAGCCGCCCCAACTACGCCCTGATCGACGTCATGTGGGAAGACGCCGGCTACAAGAACTACCAGGACATGGGCCTGTTCGGCCGCATGAGCACCCAGTGGCAGACCGCCGAGAAGATCGCGCCCAGGACGATCCGGGTGGCCGGCGACACCTACCACGTCGACATCGTTTATTGACGCGGCACCGGGCCTCGGGAACGGCCCGCATCACCCCAGCCACCACCGCGCCACCGCGCCGTACAGCGGTATGCCCAGCACCAGGTTGAACGGGAACGTGATCCCCAGCGACAGCCCCACGTAGATCGCGGGCCGGGCCTCCGGCATGGCGTGGCGCAGCACGGCGGGCACGGCGATGTACGAGGCGCTGGCGCCCAGCACGGCCAGCAGGGTGGCCTCGGGCACGGCCAGCCCGGCGACCTTGGCCAGCCCCAGGGCCAGCAGGCCATGCGCCACGGGGCCGGCGACGGCGAACAGGCACAGCAGCGGCCGCATGCCCCCCAGGCCGCCCAGGCTGCGCGCGGTCAGCAACCCCATGTCCAGCAGGAAGAACGCCAGCAGGCCCTTGAACAGGTCCACGGTGAAGGGGTGCATGGCCTGCTCGCCCTTCTCGCCGGTGACCAGCCCCACCAGCAGCGCGCCCAGCAGCAGCACGGCGCCGCCATCGGTCAGCGCCTCGCGCAGCACCCCCGCCACGCGGGGGCCGGTGCCCGCGCCGGGCCCGGCCGCCAGCGCGGCCTGCCCGCCCACGGGCACGACGGCGGCGGCCGGCGCCCGCAGCCAGTGCGCCAGCACCACTGCCAGCACGATGGCGGGCGACTCCATCAGCGCCATCGCGGCGGCCATGTAGCCGCCGGCGGGCGTGCCCTGCTGTTCCAGCAGGTGGCTGGCCGTGACGAAGGTCACGGCGCTCACGCTGCCATAGGTGGCGGCCACGGCCGCCGCGTCGAACGGCGGCAGCAGCCGGCGCAGCACGCACCAGGCGATGGCCGGCACCACCAGGGCCAGCAGCACCGCGCAGGCCATCGCCGCCGCCACCTGCTGCGTCCAGCCGGACTGGGCCAGCGCGAAGCCGCCCTTGAGCCCCAGCGCCATCAGCAGGTAGAGCGAGAGAAAACGCGACAGCGGCGCGGGAATCTCCAGGTTGGAGCGCAGGAGCCCGGCCGCCAGGCCCAGCACGAAGAACAGGATCGCGGGATCGAGAAGATGGTTCATGGTGCCGGAATGCTAGGGCTGCGGGACAATCCTGAAAAATCGATCTTCTCGATCCCATCCATCGACTTTCATCTATGCATGCCACTTTCCGACAGCTGCAGCTCATGCTGGCGCTCGCCGAGACCGGCTCCATCACCGGCGCCGCGCGCCATTGCCACGTGACGCAGCCCACCGCCTCGATGCAGCTCAAGGAGCTATCGGACGCGATCGGGCTGCCGCTCTACGAGCGCGTCGGCAAGCGCCTGCACCTCACCCAGGCGGGCGAGGCCGCGGCGGCCACGGCGCGGGCCATCGCGGCGGAATGGGAAACGCTCTCGCAGCGCGTGGCCGCGCTCAAGGGCGTGAGCCAGGGCCGCCTGCGGCTGGCAGTGGCCAGCACGGCCAAGTACTTCATCCCGCGCATGCTCGGCCGTTTCTGCGCCGAGCACCCGGGCGTGGACGTCTCGCTGCAGGTGCTCAACCGCGACGGCGTGGTCCAGCGGCTGCTGGCCAACGAGGACGACCTCTACATCCTCTCGATCCCGCCGCGCAACGTGCCGCACGACCGGCAGGTGCTACTGGGCAATCCGCTGGTGGTCATCGCCGCGCACGACCACCCCCTGGCCGCGCGCCGGCGCGTGCGGCTGGAGCAGTTGCGCAAGGAATCCTTCATCCTGCGCGAGACGGGATCGGGCACGAGGCTCGCCACCGACGAGCACTTCAAGGCCCTGGGCTTCGCGCCGCGCGTGCGGCTGGAACTGGGCAGCAACGAGGCCATCAAGCAGTCGGTGGCGGCGCGCATGGGCCTGGGCCTGGTCTCGCGCCACGCGCTCGCCGCCGACCCCGCCACGGAAGGCGTGGCCGTGCTGCGCGCCGAACGGATGCCGGTACCTTCGTCGTGGTACGTGCTGTGGCCCCGTGGCAAGCGCCTGTCACCCATCGCGGAGACCTTCCTGCGGCAGTTGTTGCAGCAGGCGCGCGGCTGGGAAGTGCACTCTTGAAATGAAGCCACCCCCCTGTGGCGCTTTGCACCTCAGGGGGGGTGTTGTTTCACTTCAGTTTTCCATGGCGCTGCGCGCCACCCGCAACGCATGCAACTGGCGCGGCCCAGGCCAGTGGCCGCCGCGCAAGGGCCGCCCTGCCGCGCTGGCGGCGTCCCCCTCCCGCATCGCATCGCGAGGCGAGAGAGGGGGAAGACGCGAAGCGGCTCAGGGGGTGTCGTCTGATCTCAGTGCGGCAGCACCCAATCGCTGAGCTCCTCGGCCTGCTCCATGCACTGCTCCAGCAGCCCGGCGCCATGCGTCCATCCGCCGACGAACAGGAGCGGCGGCACGGCGGCGCACGGCACGCGGCCCTCGCCCTCGCTCCAGCCCTGCGCAAAGGTTTCGTTGAGGATGCGGATATCCACCTGCGCCTGCATGCAGGACGCGTCGAGCACGTTGTGCTTGAACGCCGCCCAGGCCTTGTTCTGCAGTTCCGAACCGCCGGACTGCAGGGGGTCCCGGTAGCCGGCGTCGAATTCCCCGGCCTCCATCTGGCGCAGGGTCGATGCGGGAATGGCATCGCGCAGCGAGGTGGGCAGCGTGGAGATCCCGGCCACGCGGTCGAGCATGTCCTCGCTCGGAATGGCGCGCAGGTCGTCCACCAGCGACACGAAATACGCCGGCGCGCCGTCATGGCAGACCTGCGGGTGCGCGTCGTCGTTCTGGTGGAAATTCACCACGTAGTTGATGTGGTAGGGCCAGTACCGCGCGTCCGCGGGGCGCGCGGCGATGTTGTAGGTCCGCCAGTCGCCCGGCTCGTCCGGGAGCAGGTCGGCGCAGGTGTGGCACACCGCATAGCTGCGCGCATAGCGCACGCTGTCCAGGATGCGGCCCACGCGGGCGCCGAAGGCGGCGGTGGCCGTATCGAACGACAGCGCCCCCATGGCGTCGTCGGCATGGTTGGCCATCACGCAGAGGTCGAACAAGCGCGTCTGGCCGGCATGCATCACCTCCACCGCATCGCCCATGACCCGGACCTGCGCGCGCTCGCCGGTCCAGATCGATACCGAGACCTGCCCATCCGAGCGGGCCTCCAGGTTGGCCGCCAGCGTTTCGATCCACTTCTGCGAGCCGTGGTCGAAGTAGCAGCGCCGGGGCGACTCGCTGCCCTCCTGCAGCCGGAAGTACTCCAGCGGCGCCTTCAGCGGCATGCCGCCGGGGCCGTCGGGATCGGCGAAATACATGGCGGCGATGCGCGGGTAGTAGTAGTGGTCGCGCGCCCGCACGATGCGCCCGGGCAGTTCCGCGCACGCCCAGTCGATGGCGATGCCCAGGCCGCGCGCGGCCTCGCCCAGCATGCCCTCCGGGTCGTCCAGGCAATCCTGGAAGAAGCGGTCGCAGGTGTAGTCGAGCGTGATGTGGCCGCGCAGATCCATGGCGGCCCGGTGCACTGCGCGAATCAGGGGCGCCAGCAGCCCGCCCTCGGAATGCGCGAGGCCCGTGGCGGTGTCCGCGCACTCGCCCGCGCCGTCGGTCCACAGCGTGGCCCCGTCCGGGCCGAAACAGCACTTGGTGTCGGAAAGCGGGCGCATGTGGTCGAGGTAGCCGACATCCTCCATCGCGCGCTGCATGCGCTCGTAGGTCGCGAGGTTGGCGTCGTTCACCCCCAGGTCCGCCCAGCGCAGATAGCTCAGCTCGCCGGCCTCCTCCCCGGTGCTGCGCGCCAGATCCACCACCACGGTGTCGGCGTTGCCTCCCAGGGTCTGCTTGGCCTCGAAGACGTGGATGTCCAGGCGCGCGCCGAGATGGCGTGCGCGCTGCATCAGGTAATAGGCCGATGCCAGCCCCGAGATTCCACCGCCGATGATCGCCACATGCAGTACGTCGTCTGCATCAACGTGGTTTGACATGATTGCTGCCCTGTTTCGTTGCACTGCCGGCGAATATGCCTGCGGGCCGGTGCGCCTTCAAGATGCCACGCGCCTGTGATACCGAACTGATCCGCCAGATGGAAAATCCGTTACGAAGCCTTTACAAACCGCGCATCAACTGCCCACAAAACAGGCCATTCCCGCCAGAAAACGCCGCGAAAATCGGTCTTTTTCCACTTTTTCCGCGAAGCGCCGCACGCAAAAACGAAGCCCTTCCGAGCCGCGTCACTCCCCGCGCAGCAGGGCATCCAGGCGGGGCATCACGAGGGCCATGCCGTCCTCGTCGGCCTGGCGGCGCAGCGTCCGCAAGACCTCGCGGTTGTCCTCGCCGGGCACGTCCAGCCACCGGGCACAGGCGGCCACCGTGCGCGCGTGGTGCTCCACCCAGGGGCACGGCCCCTCCTCGCCGGCCAGCGCACGCAGGCGCTCGGCCTGCGCCACGGCTCCCGCCCCATCGCCGAGCAGCAGGGCCACTTCGGCCGCGGCCACATGGAAGCGGAAATGGTTGTGGGCCACGCAGCCGGCCGCCAGCATCTCCTCGCCCCGCGACAAGGCCTGGCTGCGCTCCTGCGCGTCGTCGCTGAGCAGCGCCAGCGTGCCCATGAGCCAGGGGCCGATGAACCGCTGGAGATGGAGCCGCTGCACGCCCTCGCAGGCCTCGCGGATCAGGCTCAGCGCGCGGTCGGGCTGCCCCTGGGCGAACCGGATGCGCGCCAGGGATTCGGCAAGGAACGGCTCGAAGCGCGCGGCCCCCATGGAGCGCGCGATCGCCAGCCCCTCCTCCACCTGCGCCTGCGCATCGTCCAGGCGCGCCATCGAGAGCAGCACCCATCCGGCGGTGAGGCGCGAGACGATCTCCGCGCGCCGGTTGCCCACGCGGTGCCCCAGGTCCGCGGAGGACAGGGCATCGTCCAGCGCCTCGGCCGTGCGCCCGAGGTAAATGCGCGCCGTGCCGCGCATGAAGCGGTTGGATGCCTTGATGCTGACCAGCCCGTGCGCCTCGCAAAGATCCAGGCAGTCCGCGAACACCGCATGCGCCTCCACCATGCGTCCCTGGGCATAGAGCGAGTCGCCCAGGCCGCTCAGCGCCAGGGCCTCCAGCGCGCGGTCGCCTCCCAGGCGGGCGTGGCGCAGGGCCTGCCCGTGGAGCTGCCGGCTGGCGGAGAAATCGCCGCGCGGGAAATAGATGTTCCCCTTCAGGTACAGCAGGCGGGCCTGCGAGGCCTGCGAGCCGTGGAGCGCCGTTTCCTCGTGGAGGCCATCGAGCAGCGCCTCTTCCTCTTCCGTGCGGTCCAGCACGTTGAGGACCGCCGCCATGCCCAGGGCGGCGTCGATGCGCTGCTGCGGGGTCACCGCCAGGCTGCGCGCCCGCCCGTAGCTCGCCAGCGCCTCCGGGTTGCGCATGGTGCGCATCGCCGCCTCGGCGGCCAGCATCTCGAGCGCATGGCCATCGGAGGCGCACATATCCAGCAGGCGGCACTGCGCCACCAGTTCGGTGGCCGATTCGTAGCCGTGCTGGGCCATCTGCCCGCGAATGGCCTGCAGGTAGGCGGCCACCGCCTGGGCGTCGCCCGCGCGGCCCAGGTGCCGGGCCCAGAGCACGGCATCGCGTTCCCGGTAGAACCCCGCCAGCCGCGCATGGATGTGGCGGCGCCAGGCCGGCGCCGTGGATTCGTAGATGCAGTCCATCACCAGGGCATGCACGAATGCGCCGCACTCTCCCGCCGGTGACTTGAACAGATTCGCGCGCTCCGGCCCGTCGGTGCGGTAGCCGGGGTCCCCCAGCATCTCGCGCAACAGCGGCAGCGGGAACTGCTGGCCCATGGCCGACGCGATGCGCAGTGCCCGGCGGTCCTGGGGCTCCAGGCGATCGATCTGCGACTGCACCAGGTGCCGCAGGCTGTCGGGCAGCGGCCCCTGCGGCGACATCAGCAACTGGGTGAGAAAGAGCGCGTTGCCGGCCGCGCGCTCCACGCACTGGCTGCGGTAATCCTCGTCGCCCAGGCCGCACTGCAGTGCCAGCCCCTCGGCCTCCGCACGCCGCAGCGGCCCCAGGTCGAACACCGTGAGCGGCTGGTCTTCGCAGCTGGCGCGCAGGCGCGCATCCAGCGGGTCGCCGTCGATGCGCGAACTCAGCACCCAGGTGATGGCGGCGCCGCTCACCAGCGGCAGCAGCAGGGCGAAGAGGTCGAGGAAGGGCCTGTCGGCCCAGTGCAAATCCTCCAGGATCAGCACCAGCGGCTGCGTCATCGCCGCATGCAGGATCATCGTGCGCAGCGCCTCCACGGTGCAGCGCCGCCGCTCCCCATGCTCCATCCCCGCGAGAACGAGCGCCTGCTCCGAGGTCTGCGGCAGCCCCAGCAGGACCTGCAGCGGCACGGCCTGCTCGCGCTCCAGGCCGATGCGCAGCAGCCCTTCCGCCCAGGCGGCGGCGTCCTGCGCCGCCCCCGCCGCGCCCGGGCCCTCGGACTCCGGGCAACCCAGCAGGCCGCGGGCGATCCGCCGCCACGGCGAGACGGCCGCCTCCGCGCCGAAATCGAGCGCGCCGGATTCATGGCACGCGAAGCCCCACTGGCGCGCGATGTCCGCGAATTCGCGCACCAGCCGCGACTTGCCGATGCCCGCCACGCCGCGCACGTGCACCACGTGCCCGCATTGCATCTCGCGGGCGGCATCCAGGATCACCTTGAACTGCTGCAACTGTGCGTAGCGCCCGATCAGCGGCCGCCGGGGCCGGCCCGCCGACTCCGCGGCGCCCGTCTCCAACACCCGGTAGGACGCAGCCGCGCCCTCTTGCGCAAGCAAGCCGAAATCGAACTCGTCCCAGAGCAGCGCGGCGCAGGTCTGCTCCACCAGGACGTCCGGCAGCCGCACGCCCGGACCATGGACGGGGGGCGCAGGCCGCGTGCCCGTCGGCCACCACAGCGCGCCGTCGGCCCATTCGCCCTGCCGCACCACGATGCCGCCGCAGGCCGCACCCAGGCGCCGCCGTAGCGCCACGGCGCACTCCACGCAGCGCTCCGCATCGCTGCAGAACGCCCGCGGCAGCCCGAACACCGCCTGCAGCCATGCCTGCGGCGCGGGAACCGGCAGCCCGCCGAACTGCGCGACGAGGCGCATGGCCTCGGCCAGATCGGCCGCCCCGCCGGCCGAGGGGATCGTCAGCACCACCACGCTGCGGAGCGCCGCGCCATCGCCGACGGCGAATGCCGCGTCCTGGGCCTCTTGCGGCTCCGAGCCCGCCCCGTCCTGCGCCTCTTGCCCAGCGGAGAGCAGAGAAGCCGGCGCCCCGGCGAGCATGCCCTCCAGCGGCACGCCATACGCTTGCGCCAGGTGCCGCGCGGTCCGGTAGAGCACGGGCCTGCCGCACTCGGCGCGCTTGATGGACGCGATGGACACACACAGCCGCTGCGCGAAGCAGTGCGCGGCCAGCGCCTCCTGGCTCAGGCCGCGCTGCAGGCGCAGCGCCTTCAGCCGCTGGGGTTCGAGCGTTACCCGGCCATCGGACGATACGGAGGCGATGCCGGCCTCTCCATGCTGCTCGGTGGATTTCATGAATGCGGCCCTACCAGAAACACTCTTTGAGCAATAGGACGCATTGTCATATGGGCCGCGCGAATACGCAGCCGGCGCAACGACGCCAATGCGTATTCCGCCACAGTTCCTCACGAAACCCACCGGGCGGCGGGCGCCCGCCGCCGGACTCAAACGTTCGTGATCGACACCGCGCGCGTGTTGAGATGGGCCTCCAGCGCCTCGGGGCCGCCCTCGGAGCCATAGCCCGAATCCTTGAGCCCGCCGAACGGCAGCTCGGCCGACGGCGATGCGGGCTGGTTGATCCACAGCATGCCCACCTCCAGGCGCTGCGAGAGCAGGTGCGCGTATTTCAGCGAGCTCGTGAAGGCATAGCCCGCCAGGCCGTATGGCAGGCGGTTGGCCTCGGCGATGGCGTCCTCGATCTTCTCGAAGCCGCGCACGGCGGCCACGGGGCCGAAGGGTTCCTCGTTGAAGATGCGGGCCGACAGGGGCACGTCGTTGAGCACCGTGGGCTGGAAGAAGTTGCCCTCGCTGCCGATGCGCTCGCCACCGGCGGCCAGCTGGGCGCCGTGCTGCACGGCATCCTGCAGCAGCTCGGCCATGGCGGTGATGCGGCGCGGGTTGGCCAGCGGGCCCATCTGCGTGCCCTCGGCCAGGCCGTCGCCCACCTTCAGGCCCTGGGCATGGCGCGCGAGCGCGGCCACGAAGTCCTTGCGGATGCTCTCGTGCACCAGGAAGCGCGTGGGCGAGATGCAGACCTGCCCGGCGTTGCGGAACTTGGCGCCGCCCGCGGCCTTGATGGCCAGTTCCACGTCGGCGTCCTCAGCCACGATCACCGGGGCGTGGCCGCCCAGCTCCATGGTCACGCGCTTCATGTGCTGGCCCGCCAGCGCCGCGAGCTGCTTGCCCACGGGCGTGGAGCCGGTGAAGGTGACCTTGCGGATGACCGGGTGCGGGATGAGGTAGCCGGAGATCTCGGCGGGGTTGCCATAGACCAGGCCCACGGCGCCGGCCGGCACGCCGGCATCGGCGAACGCGCGGATCAGCTCGGCGGGGCTCGCGGGCGTCTCCTCGGGCGCCTTCACGAGGATCGAGCAGCCCGAGGCCAGGGCGGCGGCCAGCTTGCGCACCACCTGGTTGATGGGGAAGTTCCAGGGCGTGAAGGCCGCCACGGGGCCCACGGGGTCCTTGAGCACCAGCTGGCGCACGGCGAGGCTGCCGCGCGCGGGCACGATGCGGCCGTAGATGCGCTGGCCCTCGTCGGCGAACCATTCGATGATGTCGGCGGCGGCATTGGCCTCCATCCGGGCCTCGGCCAGCGGCTTGCCCTGCTCCAGCGTGAGGATGCGGGCGATGGCGTCGGCGCGCTCGCGCATCAGCGCGGCGGCGCGGCGCATGGTGCGGGCGCGCTCCACGGCGGGGATGTCGCGCCAGACTTCGAAGCCCTTCTGCGCGGCTGCCAGGGCGCGGTCCAGGTCGGCCTTGCCGGCATGGGCCACGCGGCCGATTTCCTTGCCCGTGGCCGGGTTGTGCACGGCGATGGTCTTGCCATCGGCAGCATCCTGCCATTCACCGGCAATGAAAAGGCGTGTGCTCGGGTAGGTCATGCAATCTGCTCCTGCGGTAGGTGAGAGGGTGGAAGAAACGGGGGATGGCGGGCCCGCGCCGTGCGGGGCCCCGGCCGCGCCCGGGCCGGGAGGCCCGGGCGCGGCGGCAAAGGGGCACTATAGGCCCGTTGGCACATCCCCGCAGGCACCGGGGCGACCGCCGCGCGGCGTGTTTCCCATGCTGCGGACCTTCACATGCGCATCGGCAATCCCATGGATAACGAAGCGCAGGGCCAGCGGACCCTGCTCCACCGGAGCAGGCCGGGGCAGCGTGGCCGTCACTCCGATGCCGGCCCCGGGTCCGGCGCCCGGGCCACGATGGCGCCTGCCGGCGCGGCGCCAAGGCGGGCAGCCTCCTCGCCCCAGCCGCCGCCCAGCGCGCGGATCAGGCCCACGGTGGCCGTGTACTGCGCGGTGCGCACCTGCAGGGCCTGCCGACGGTTGCGCAGCTCGCTGCGGCGCGCGTCCAGCAGTTCGAGCTGGCTCACGAAGCCGTTGCGGTAGCGCGAATCGGAGAGCTGCGTGGCGCGCGCCGAAGCATCCACCGCGCGGCCCTGGGCCTCGGCCTGGGCCGCGAGCAGGCGCAGGCTGCCGAGCTGGTCCTCCACCTCGCGGAAGGCCGCGAGCACCTGGCCCCGGTGCGCGGCCAGGGCCTCGTCCAGCCGGGCCCGGGCGCCCTCTTCCTGCGCGGCGCGGCGGCCGCCGTCGAAGAGGGGCAGCGAAAGCAGCGCCCCCACGCTCCAGGCGCGGGACGACCACCGGAAGAGGTCGCCCAGCTCGGGCGAGGCATAGCCGCCGCTGCCCGTGAGCGTGACGGCCGGGAACCACGCGGCCTGCGCCACGCCCACGCGCGCCTGCGCGGCCAGCACCGCCGACTGCGCGGCGGACACGTCGGGCCGGCGCGCGAGCACCGTGCCCGGCACGCCCGCCGGAATCACCGGCAGCACCGCATCGCCCGGGGCCGGCGCCACGGCGAAGCCCCCGGCCACGTCGCCCGCCAGCACGGCCAGCGCGTTCTGCTGCAGCACCTGCTGGCGCTCCAGCGCCAGGGCCTCGGCCTCGGTCGCGGCCACCTCGGTGCGCACGCGGGCCAGGTCCAGCTCGGCCACGTCGCCGGCCTGGTAGCGCCGCTGCGTGAGGCGCAGCGTATCGCGGTAGGCCGCGAGGCTTTCATCCACCAGCGCGCGCTCGGCCTGCACGGAGCGCAGTTGCAGATAGGTCTGCGCCACGTCGGCCTGCACCAGCAGGCGCGTGCTGCGCAGCAGCGCCGCGCGCGCCTCGGCATCCAGGCGGGCGGCGTCGCTGGCGCGGGCCAGGCGGCCGAACAGGTCCAGCTCGTACGACGCGTTCAGGCCGGCCGTGCCCAGCGTGGCGGGCGTGGCCCCGCCCGCCGTGTTGGCGCCGGCCTGCCGGGTCACGCCGGTGGAGACGCCCAGCTGCGGCGCGCGGTCGGCATCGGCCGAGCGCAGCAGCGCCCGCGCCTCGGCCAGGCGCGCGGCGGCCTGGCGCACGTCGGTGTTGGCATCGCCCGCGCGCTCCACCAGGGCGGCGAGCACGGGGTCCTGGAAGGCGAGCCACCAGGCGCCGCGCGGCTGCGCCTCGGCGGGCGGCGCGGTGGTCCACGACGGCGCGCCGGCACCGGCCTGGGCGAACGCGGCGGGCACGGCCACGCCCGCATGGGGGTCCGCCGGCGCGAGCGGCGCGCCCATGCAGCCGGCCAGCACCAGGGCCGCGGCCAGCGAGGCCAGCCGCAGGGGCCTCGCGGAAGACATCGTCCGGAAGGGGTTCATCGCAACGGTTCCTCGTTCACTCGGGTCGCTCATTCATGGTCTCCACGGGGGGCCGCCAGCACGGGGTGGGCCGCGGCGCCGTGGCCGGGCTCGGTCAGCGGCGCGGTGTGGCCGCCGTGGTGCTGCAGCGGCCGGTTGCCGGCCAGGCGGCGCAGCGCCACGTAGAACACGGGCGTGAGGAACAGGCCGAAGGCCGTCACCCCGATCATCCCGGCGAACACGGCCACGCCCATGGCGCTGCGCATCTCCGAGCCCGCGCCGGTGGAGAGCACCAGCGGCAGCACGCCCATCACGAAGGCCAGCGAGGTCATGAGGATGGGCCGCAGCCGCAGGCGGCTCGCCTCGATCGCGGCCTGCACGGGTGTGCGCCCGGCGAACTCCAGCTCGCGCGCGAACTCCACGATCAGGATCGCGTTCTTGGCCGACAGCCCCACCAGCACGATGAGCCCGATCTGCGTGAACACGTTGTTGTCGCCACCGCTGAGCCACACGCCCGCCATGGCCGCCAGCAGGCCCATGGGCACGATGAGGATGATGGCGATCGGCAGCGTGAGGCTTTCGTACTGCGCGGCCAGCACCAGGAAGACGAGCAGGATGGCGAGGGGGAACACCAGCACGGCCGAGTTGCCGGCCAGGATCTCCTGGTAGGTCAGCTCGGTCCACTCGAAGGCGATGCCCTGCGGCAGCGTCTCGGCGGCGATGCGCTCGACGGCGGCCTGGGCCTGCCCCGACGAGAAGCCGGGCGCGGGCCCGCCATTCACGTCGGCGGCCAGGAAGCCGTTGTAGCGCATGGCGCGCTCGGGGCCGAAGCTGGGCTCCACTTTCATCAGCGCCGACAGCGGCACCATCTCGCCCGTGGCGGAGCGCACCTTGAGCAGGCCCACGTCCTCGGGCCGCGCGCGGTGGGCCGCGTCGGCCTGCACGCGCACGCTGTAGGTGCGGCCGAACTGGTTGAAGTCGTTCGCGTAGAGGCTCCCCAGGTAGATCTGCAGCGTCTCGAAGATGTCGGTCACGGGCACGCCGAGCTGCCGCGCCTTGGTGCGGTCGATGTTGGCGTAGAGCTGCGGCACGTTGACCTGCCAGCTCGTGAAGAGGCCGGCCAGCTCGGGCGTCTGGTAGGCCTTGGCCATGAAGGCCTTCACGGCCGCGTCCATGGCCTCGTAGCCGAGCGACGCGCGGTCCTCGATCTGCAGCTTGAAGCCGCCCGTGGTGCCCAGGCCCGCCACCGGCGGCGGCGGGAACATGGCGATGAACGCATCCTGGATGCCGCCGAAGGCCTGGTTCAACTGCCCCGCCACCGCGCCGCCGCTCTGGTCGCCGCGCCGGCGCTCGGCGAAGGGCTTGAGCGTGACGAACACGATGCCGGAGTTGGAGCTGTTGGTGAAGCCGTTGATCGACAGGCCTGGGAAGGCGATGGCGTCCTCCACGTTGGGGTTCTTCCTGGCGATCTCGCCCATGCGGCGGATCACGTCCTCGGTGCGGTCCAGCGTGGCGCCGTCGGGCAGCTGCGCGAAGCCCACCAGGTACTGCTTGTCCTGCGCGGGCACGAAGCCGCCCGGCACGGCCTTGAACAGGCCCCAGGTGACGCCCACCAGCGCCAGGTAGATCGCCAGCATCAGCGCCTTGCGGCCGATCACGCGGCGCACGCCGCCGCCGTAGGCCTCGGAGCCCCGGTGGAATACGCGGTTGAAGCGCCGGAAGAAGCCGCCCAGCACCCGGTCCATGCCGCGCGTGAGCGCGTCCTTCGGCTCGTGGTGGCCCTTCAGCAGCAGCGCGCTGAGCGCGGGCGAGAGCGTGAGCGAGTTGATGGCCGAGATCACCGTGGAGATCGCGATGGTGACCGCGAACTGCCGGTAGAACTGCCCCGTGAGCCCGCTGATGAAGGCCAGCGGCACGAACACCGCCACCAGCACCAGCGCGATGGCGATGATGGGGCCCGAGACCTCGCGCATGGCGCGGTAGGTGGCCTCGCGCGGGGTGAGGCCGGCCTCGATGTTGCGCTCCACGTTCTCCACCACCACGATGGCGTCGTCCACCACGATGCCGATGGCCAGCACCAGGCCGAAGAGCGACAGCGCGTTGATCGAGAAGCCCAGCAGGTGCAGCACCGCGAACGTGCCCACCACCGACACCGGCACGGCCAGCAGCGGGATGATGGACGCGCGCCACGTCTGCAGGAACAGGATCACCACGACCACCACGAGCGCGATGGCCTCCAGCAGCGTCTGCACCACCGACCGGATGGAGGCGCGCACGAACTGCGTGGGGTCGTAGGCGATGCGGAACTCCACGCCCTCGGGCATGTGCTTTTGCAGCTCCGCCATGGTGGCGTGCACGTTGGCGGAGATGTCGAGCGCGTTGGAGCCCGGCGCCTGGAAGATGCCCATGCCCACGGCCGGGTCGTTGTTGAGCAGCGATCGCAGCGAATAGTCGGCCGCGCCCAGCTCCAGGCGGGCCACGTCGCGCAATCGCGTCACCGCGCCGTCCGCGCCCGTCTTGACGATGATGTCGCCGAACTCCTCCTCGCTCGTGAGGCGGCCCTGGGCGTTGATCGAGAGCTGCATGTCCACGCCCGGCAGCCCGGGCGACGCGCCCACCACGCCGGCGGCGGCCTGCACGTTCTGCCCGCGGATGGCGGCCACCACGTCGCCGGCCGACAGCCCGCGCTGCGCGACCTTCTGCGGATCGAGCCAGGCGCGCATGGAGTAGTCGCCGCCGCCGAAGATCTGCACCTGCCCCACGCCCTGGATGCGCGCGAGCCGGTCCTTGACGTTGAGCACGGCGTAGTTGCGCAGGTAGTCGATGCCGTAACGCCCGTTGGGCGACACCATGTGCACCACCATGGTCAGGTCCGGCGCGCTCTTGACGGTGGTCACGCCCAGGCGCCGCACCTCCTCGGGCAGGCGCGGCTCGGCCTGCGAAACGCGGTTCTGCACGAGCTGCTGCGCCTTGTCGGGGTCGGTGCCCAGCTGGAAGGTGACGGTGAGCGTCATCACGCCGTCGGTGGTGGCCTGGCTGCCCATGTAGAGCATGCCTTCCACGCCGTTGATGGATTCCTCCAGCGGCGTGGCGACGGTCTCGGCGATCACCCGGGGGCTGGCGCCCGGGTACGTGGCGCGCACCACCACGGAGGGCGGCGCGACCTCGGGGTACTCCGAGATCGGCAGCACGCGCATGGCGATGAGCCCGGCCAGGAAGATGAGCACCGACAGCACGCCCGCGAAGATGGGGCGGTCGATGAAGAAGCGGGAGAGATTCATGTCCTTGTCTTTCTCGGGATGCGCCCTCGCCCGTTCAGGCCGCGGGCTGGCGCGCGGCGGCGCGCGCCTGCGCGCCCTCGCCGGCCAGCTCCGCCTTGGAGGCCATGGGCACGTCCTGCGGCGCGACCTGCATGCCGGGGCGCACGCGCTGCAGGCCGTTGACGACGATGCGCTCGCCGGCCTTCAGCCCCGCGGTGACGATGCGCAGGCCGTCCACCGGCGCGCCCAGTTGCACCTCGCGGTACTGCGCCTGGTTGCCCTCGCCCACCACCAGCACGAACTTCTTGCTCTGGTCCGTGCCCACGGCGCGCTCGTTGATGAGCACGGCCTGCGTGCTGCGCGGCTGCGCCATGCGGATGCGCGCGAACTGCCCGGGGATGAGGGCGCCGTCGGCGTTGTCGAACACGGCGCGCACGCGCACCGTGCCGCTGCGGGCATCCACCTGGTTGTCGATGAGCTGCAGGTGGCCCGCATGGGGCGTTCCGCCGCTGGTGCCCGTGCCCATCTGCACGGCGATGCTCTCGATCAGCGAGCGGGCGCTCTTGCCCGAGCGCAGGCCCTCCAGCGCGCGCGTGACCACCTGCTCGTCGGTGTCGAAGCTCGCGTAGATCGGGCTCACGGACACCAGCGTGGTGAGCATCGGCGCGCCGGGCCCCGAGGCCACGAGATTGCCCACCGTGACCTCGACGCGGCCCGCACGGCCCGCGACCGGCGCACGCACCTGGGTGTAGCCCAGGTTCAGGCGCGCGGTCTGCAGCGCGGCCTGCGCGGCGCGCAGATTGGCGTCGGCCTCGCGCTGGGCATTCACGCGCTCGTCGTGCTCGCGCTGGGCGATGGCGCGCTCTTCCCACAGGCGCGTGGAGCGCTCCATCTCGCTGCGGGTGTACGAGAGGCGGGCCTGCGCCGCGACCACCTGTGCCTCGGCGCGGTCCACCTCGGCGGCGTAGGGCGCCGGGTCCACGGTGAAGAGCAGGTCGCCCTGCTTCACCAGCGCGCCCTCGCGGAAATGCACGGCCTGCACGGCGCCGGCCACGCGGGGGCGCACCTCCACGCGCTGCACGGCCTCCAGGCGGCCCGAGAACTCGTCCCACAGCGTGACCTCCTGCTGCAGCACGGCGGCTACCGAAACGGGCACGGCCGGCGGCGCCGCGTTCGCGGCAGGCGACTCGGCATGCGAGCTGGAGAGCCCGAACACCGCGCCCGCGGTGGCGACCAGCGCGGCCGTGGCCCCGGCGGCGGTCCACCAGCGGCGCGCGGGCGAGAAAAGGAAAGAAGGCGATGGCATGGGAGATCCTCCGTGTCTTGCAAACTCGAACGTCGAAAAAAACCAGTGATTCGGACAACACCCGTCCCTCCGGCACGGCAGGCCGGAAAAATCAAAAAGGCAGGATGGAAAACGGCAAGGCCGCGAAGGCCCTGATGGCGCGGGATTGTCAAACCTCAACCTTTGTCGAGGTCAACACCCTCTTGCGAAAAACCCCGGGGCTCAGCGCCCGGGCCGCATCAGCGCGCCGCCGGACATCGGGTGGCCTCGAAGAAGCGGCGCAGGCGCTCGCGCGCCTCGTCCGCGCAGGGGCAAGGTTGCGGGCCGGGCTGCAGCAGCGCATCGGGCCACCGCTCGGCCTTCCTCAGCACATGGAGGTTCACCACGAGGCCCGCGGCCTCCAGGCGCGCCGCATAGGCCAGGGCTTCGTCGTGCATCGGGTCGGTATCGCCCACCAGCAGCAGCGTGGGCGGCAGGCCCGCCAGGCGCTGGGCCGTGCCCGGCACGGCATAGGGGTGCTCGGCATCGCGCGCGCAGCGCAGGAACTTCTCCCACCCGTCGGCCCAGCGACCGGCCGTCGCATCGCACGTGGCCGCGCGCAGCGACGGGGTGCCCACGCAGGGATCGAGCATGGGCGAGACCAGGATCTGCCCCGCCAGCGGCGGATGGGACTGGTCGCGCGCCATCAGGCACACGCCCGCCGCCAGATTGCCGCCCGCCTCCTCGCCCGCCACGTACACCGGCGCACCGGCACCGGCCAGCCGCGCGCGGTACTTGAACGCCCACCGCAGCACGGCATAGCCGCTCTCCTGGGGCTGCGGAAACGGATGCTCGGGCGCCAGCGGATAGGCCACGGACACCACCAGCGCGCCCGCCTCCTGCAGCAGCCCGGCCACGGTGCAGCCGCTGTCGAGGTCTCCCGACACGAACGCCCCGCCGTGGAAATGCACGACCAGCGGCGACGTCTCGCCGGCTTTCTTGCGGCCGTACATCCGCACGGCGACGTCCTGCCCCGGCCCCACCGCAATGGTGGATTCGGAGCGGGCGGAAGGTGTGTGCGAAGTGGTGGACATGGCGGTGTGCCCGGCAGCAGGCCGGTACAGGAAATGTAGGGGCGCGATCGCCGACGATAAACCAGGCGAAGCGGGCCGCACTGTTTCCGATCCCCGAACAATCGGGCCGCATGCCGCGTGTGAGAATCCTTTCCGCCCCATCGGGGGCCCGAAGGAAGGAACGCCATGGACCAGATCCAGGCCATGCGCATCTACGCGCGGGTGGTGGAAGCCGGCACGTTCACGCGCGCGGCCGACTCCCTGCAGCTGCCCAAAGCCACCGTGACCAAGCACATCCAGGCGCTGGAGGCACGCCTGCGCGTGCGCCTGCTCAACCGCACCACGCGCCGCGTCACCGTGACGCCCGACGGCGCGGCCTACTACGACCGCGTGGTGCGGCTGCTGGCCGATTTCGACGACATCGAGGCCAGCATGACGCACGCGCGCGCCACGCCCAGCGGCCGCCTGCGCGTGGACGTGAGCACCGCGATGGCGCGCCTGCTCATCATCCCCCGGCTGGAGGAGTTCCAGGCCCGCTACCCGGACATCCAGCTCGACCTGGGCGTGAGCGACCGCACCGTGGACCTGATCGGCGACAACGTGGACTGCGTGATCCGGGGCGGCGACCTCATCGACCAGTCGCTGGTGGCGCGGCGCATCGGGCAGCTGGAGTTCATCACCGTGGCCTCGCCCGCCTACCTCGCGCGCCACGGCACGCCCCGCGAGCCGCTGGACCTGGAGCGGGGGCACAAGAGCGTGATCTTCTTCTCGCCGCGCACCTCGCGCCGCTATCCGCTGGAATTCCACCGCGACGGCGAATCGATCGAGATCGGCGGGCCGGCGCAGCTCTCGGTGAACGAAAGCAACGCCTACATGGCGGCCGTGCTGGCCGGGCGCGGCGTGGGGCAGGTCACGACGCTGCAGGCCGACCGGCACCTGGAGAGCGGCGAGCTGGTGCGCATCCTGACCGAGTGGGGCCACCCGCTGCTGCCGGTGTACGTGGTCTATCCACCCAACCGCCACCTGAGCGCCAAGGTGCGTGCCTTCGTGGACTGGACCGCGGAACTGTTCTCCCGGGAACGCCTGCTGCAGCACTGACCCCCGCCGGCCACGGCACGGCGCCGTGCGTCTATGCTCGGCGCCCTATGAACGACTCCGCCCCGCCGCCCTCCGGCGCCCCCGCCCAGCCCCGCAACCCGCTGCACGGCATCACCCTGGAAGCCATGGTGGTGGCGCTGCAGCAGCACTTCGGATGGAAGGGCCTGGCCGAGCGCATTCCCGTGCGCTGCTTCCAGAGCGACCCGAGCGTCGCCTCCAGCCTGAAATTCCTGCGCAAGACGCCCTGGGCCCGCGAGAAGGTGGAGGGCCTGTACCTGTTCATGCTGAGGGAGCGCAAGCGCCAGGGCAGCCTCTCCCCAGGCTGACGCCCGCACCGGGCCCGGCGCCCGATGCGCCAAGCCCCTTCAGTCACTTCCAACTCGCAGCGAGCGTGGTCTCCAGGCTGCTCTGGTAGTTCGCCGGCAGTTGCGTCTGCCCCGCCGCCGGCGGCGAGAACGACGCCATCGCCTGCACCAGGCTCTGCACCTGATTGGCCTGCAGCGCCCTGCCATCGCCGGCCTCGAAGCGCTCCAGTTGGTACTGCGAACCCCGGTACCAGTCCGTCACCACGAACTTGTCGCTCGTGCCGATGATGCTCACCTCCAGGTTGTTGCCCGCCTTGCGGAACCAGAGCTGCCGCGACGACACGTCCCCCGCGAACTTCGCGATGTCCTGGTTGCCGCTGGTGCTGTCGTTCTCCTGGATCGTGTCCGTGCCGTGGCCTCGCGCCAGCCAGTACGTGTCGTTGCCCAGCCCGCCCACCAGCGTGTCGGCCCCGGCTCCGCCGTCCAAATAGTCGGCGCCCGCGCCGCCCGTGAGGACGTTGGTGCCCGCATTGCCCGTGAGGCGGTTGTCCAGGCCGTTGCCCGTGCCGTTGATCGCGCCTGAGCCTGTGAGCACGAGGTTCTCCACGTTGGCCGCGAGCGTGTACGTCACGCTCGACATCACCGTGTCGGTACCGGCATTGGCCGCCTCCACCACCCGGTCGCCCGTGTTGTCCACGATGTAGGTGTCGTCGCCCGCGCCGCCCGACATGGTGTCCGCGCCGGCCAGCCCGTCGATCGTGTCGTTGGCCGCAGTGCCCGTCAGCGTGTCGTTGCGCGAGGTGCCCGTGATGGTGGAGGCCTGCACGGTCACGGCGAAACGCTGCGCCGCCTGCGCGCCCCAGGGGTCCTTGGCGCTGACCGCGATCTCGTAGGTGCCCGTGGGTGCATTCGCCGCGGCCTGGAACGTCTGCGTCTGCGCATCGAAGCTCAGCCAGGCCGGCAGCGCCGCGCCGCTCGCGA
>NZ_QLTA01000029.1 GCF_003269065.1 Paracidovorax anthurii | reverse complement strand
AGGCAAAACCGCTGGTAGCTCGCCCGATCCAGCAACTGGTACTCCATCTGCTCATCGGACAGGTTGTACAGCCGCTTCAACACCAGGATGCGCACCATGACCTCGGTGGGGTAGCTGGGCCGCCCGCCCTTGCGGCCATCGCCGCGCTCGATGAGCGCATCCACCAGCCGGGTCAGCTCCGCGAAATCGATGTGCCGCGCGATCACCTGCAACGGATCGCCCACCTCATCCCTCTTGTGCTGGCGCGAGGCCTCCGCGAACAGGTCGAACTTCAGCGCGCTGCGGGGAGTGATCATGGCTATGGCGGACTCAGGCGTTCTCGGTCAAAGACAGAGGGGCTGGGTTTTGAGAGGTTCCCTATCGACTGATCTGCATAGGGAGGAGGCTGCATATGCCTCGTTCACCGCTCTGTGGAAAGCCTGTTTGGATGTATTGTGGATTATGCGAAGTTGTGCTAGCAATGTGTGTGGCGGGTCAAGGGGGCTGGAAGATTCCCGGAAAGTGCAGCCAAGCGGTGCGGTGCAGAGGCCTGCAGCGTCGTGCCTTGCACGCCTCGATGGTTCCGAGATGGAGCTGAGGTGGCCTGTGCCCTCCGGCGCTCAGCCATGCCCAGGCGCGGACGGCGTGCCGCCGCGCCCGAAGCGGTGCCAGGCGCGCCGCAGTTGCGTATCGGAACTGAACCCCGCCAGCCCCGCGGCCTGGGTGACCGTGTGGCCCGAGCACAGCGCGGCCTCGGCCGTGGCGAGGCGGATGCCGCGCAGCCAGGCCAGGGGCGCGATGCCCGCATGCTCCAGGAAGAGCCGGGTGAGGTGGCGCGGCGAGGCATGGGCCACCTGGGCCATCGCCGGCACGCTCCAGGTGCCCGCGGGGTCCTGCGCGACGGCGTCCTGCACCCGGTGCAGGGTGGGGTGCATGTGGTTGCGGTGCGCGAGGAAAGGTGAGAACTCCGGGTCCTGCGGGCCGCGCCGCAGCGCCACCACCAGGGTCTGCGCCACCTGCGCCGCGATGGCCGGGCCGCACACGTCCGCGATGCGGTGCAGCATGAGATCGATGCCGGTGGTCACGCCGGCGCTGCTGTAGACGGGCGCGTCGGCCACGAAGACGCGGTTGGCCACCACGTCGCAGCGCGGATCGGTGCGCCGCAGCTCGTCCAGGTGCTGGTGGTGCGTGGTGGCGCGCCGGCCCGCGAGCAGCCCGGCATGCGCGGCCAGCACCGAGCCCGCGCACACGGTGACGAGTTCCAGCCGGCCGCGCGCGGGCCGCAGGCCGCGCAGCCAGTGCAGCAGGTGGCGGGCCTCCTCGCTTTCGGCATCGATGCTGTCGCCGGGCAGGCCGATCAGCACCACCCAGGCGGCCTCGGGCCAGGCGGCGGGCAGCGGCTCCAGGCCGCTGAGCATGGCGCCCACGGAGGTGACGGACTCCGGCGTGGGGCTCACGAAGCGCAGCACGAAGCGTTCGGCCAGCCCCTGCGCGCGCAGGCACCGGTTGGCGATGCGCAGCGCCTCCGCCGGGCCGGCCCAGTCGAGCACCAGGCTGTGGGGCAGGAGGGCGAAGACGACGTGGATGGGGCCTGGCGGCATGCTGGGCGCTAGCGTGCCGGCATCCGTGCCGGCGCCTGTGCCGGGTGCGGCGGCAGGGTCTGCGGGGCGGTGTGCGGATCGGGATTCCATGGCGTGTCCATCTGCCGTGCCGTGCGCTCGGCGAGCGCGCGGTCGGTCAGGCGTTCTACCAGATGCAGCGACAGGTCGATGCCCGCGCTGATGCCGGCGGAGGTGAACAGCGCACCGCCCGGGCCGTCGGCGCCGGGGGCGTTGTCCACCCAGCGCACGCCCGTGCGCACGTCCAGGCCCGGGAACCGCGCACGCAGGTCGTCCACGTCCTCCCAGTGGGTGGTGGCGGGGCCGCCGGCCAGCACGCCGGCCGCCGCCAGGATGAACGCGCCGGTGCAGACCGAGGCCGTCACCCGGGCGCCGGCGGCGGCCCGCGCCACCCATGCCAGCGTCTCGGGGCAGGCCATGGCGGCATCCACCACGCCGCCGGGGACGATCAGCACGTCGGGCGGCGCGGCATCGGCGAAGCATGCCTCGGGCACGATGCGCAGGCCCGCGCGTGCCCAGAGGCCGGCACCCGTGCGGCCCACGCAGTACACGGTGAAGGGGGCCGGCGCCGAGGGCTCCCGCCGCGCGTGCATGCGCGTGGCCGTGGTGAACACCTCATAGGGGCCGGCCAGGTCCAGCGCCTCCACGTCGTCGAAGGCGAGGATCGCGACCCGCCGCGGGGCGGCCCGCCCGCTCATGGGTTCACCGCCGTGGCGGCGGTGCCCCGGGCCGCGTCGGCGCGCGTGAGCGCCTCGCCCACCGTGCAGGGCGTCGCGAAACGGCCGCGAGCACCGTGACCGTGCGGGCCTTGATGTCGGCGGCGGCGAGCACGCGGCCATCGGGCTGGAGCATGTCCCAGGTCAGCGTGGCATCGGCCACGTAGTCCACGGCCCAGCCGAGGTCGCTGGCGTGGCGCGTGGTGGTCTCGCAGCACTGCTCGGTGCGGATGCCGCTCACGATCAGGCGCGTGATGCCATGGCGCGTGAGCCACACGTCCAGGCCCGTGCCCACGAGCGCGCTGTGGCGGCTCTTCAGGAACTGCGCCGCCGGGTTGAAGGGAATCAGGCCGGCGAGCGGCCGCACCTGGCCCGACTCCAGGGAGAACGCGTTGGCGGGCTCGGCGGGCCCGTCGCTGTGCAGCACGCGCACCACGGGGATGCCGCGGGCCCCGCAGCCCTCGATCAGCGCGTTCTGCGCGGCGAGGTAATCCGGCAGGTCGTGCTCGGTGAAGTACGGGCGATGGCGGAAGGACTCCTGCGCATCGATCACTAACAGACAGGTTTTCATGGCGGTCTCCGCAAGGGGGATGGACTGCCTTGATGGTGCCTGCGCCGGGGCGGGCCGTCCGCGCACGAGCGGACCTTGATCGATCAGATTCGGACAATTCCGGCCCGCGGGCCGGACTCACACGAGCCGCACGGCTTCCAGCTCCTTCTTCAGGTAGGCGTAGAAGAGCGGGGCGGCCACGAGCCCCGCCGGCCCGAAGACCGCCTCGGCCACGAACATCACCGACAGCAGCTCCCACACCCCCATGTGCGTGCGCTGGCCCACCACCTTGGCGTTGATGACGTACTCGGCCTTGTGGATCAGGATCAGGAACGCCAGGCAGGCGACGGCCGCCGTGGGCGACACCGACAGCCCCACGATGGTGATGACCACGTTGCACAGCAGGTTGCCCACGATGGGCACCAGCCCGGCCAGGAAGGTGAGCGTGATGAGGGCCGGCGCATAGGGCAGCCGCAGGTCCCAGAGCGGCAGCACGGCCAGCAGGAAGAGGGCGGTGAGCAGGGTGTTGAAGGCGGCGATCCAGAACTGCGCCGCCACGATCTGCCGGAAGGCCTCGCCCAGGTAGGTGATGCGGTCGGCCAGCGCCACCGCCAGGGGCCCGCGCGGCCCGCCCAGGGGCCGCACGGCGGCGAGCGCGCCGATCAGCAGCCCCACGTAGGCGTGCAGCAGGCCCGCGAGCCAGACGCGCCCGGCCAGTGCCAGCGCGCCGGCCTTGGCGCCCAGGTAGCCGGCGATGGTGCGCTGGATCTCGGCGGCGCCCTCGGGCAGGTGCGACGCGATGTCGGGCGGCAGCTTCAGCCGCAGCTCCAGCACCGTGCGCGCGAGGAAGTCGAGCAGCTCGCGGTACTGCTGGGGGGCTTCCACGATGTAGGTGCGCGAATGCGTGGCTGCGAGCGCCAGCAGCGCGATGGGGGCCAGCCCCACGAGCGTGGCGGCCGCCACCTGACCCAGGCGGTCGGCCCGCCCCCCGGCACGCCAGCGGCGCGGCAGGGCCGAGGCCAGGCGCGGCGCGAGCCAGCGCGTGAGCAGGAAGCCCAGGCAGGCGCAGAGCAACCCGGGCAGCAGGCCCTGCCACATCACGAGCAGCAGGGCGCAGCCCATGAGTACGTAGCTGGAGGTGCGCACCCCCCGGGTCAGCGCGGGAAAGGGCTTCGGGGCGGAGGGCGGCGACTCCATGGACGGCCTGGACTGCGGCAGGCGTCAGCCCACCACGACGGCGGCACCCTGGGCGCGCTCGGCGATGGCGCCGATGGCGTACACGGTCTCGCCCTGGGCGCGCAGCGTGGCGGCCACGGCCTCGGCCTGGGCGGCAGAGACCACCACCACCATGCCGATGCCGTTGTTGAAGGTGCGGTTCATCTCGATGTCGTCGATGCCGGCCGTCTTCTGCAGCCACGCGAAGAGTTCGCTCTGCGGCCAGCTGCCGGCCGTCAGGTGCGCGGCGAGGCCCTCGGGCAGCACGCGCGGAATGTTCTCCAGCAGGCCGCCGCCCGTGATGTGGGCCAGGGCCTTGATGCCGCCGGCATCGGCCGGGTGCTGCGCCAGCGCGGCCAGCACGCTCTTCACGTAGAGGCGCGTGGGGGCCATGACGGCTTCCTTGAACGGCTGACCGTCCAGCGTGGCCGGCGCGGAGGCGCCCGCGCGCTCGATGCACTTGCGCACCAGACTGAAGCCGTTGGAGTGCACGCCGGCCGAGGCCAGGCCCAGCACCACGTCGCCCGTGGCCACTTCCTTGCCGGTGAGGATCTTGGACTTCTCCACGGCGCCGACGGCGAAGCCCGCCAGGTCGTATTCGCCGGCCGGGTACATGCCGGGCATCTCGGCCGTCTCGCCGCCGATCAGCGCGCAGCCCGACAGCTCGCAGCCCCGGGCGATGCCGCCGACCACGGCCGCGGCGGTGTCCACATCGAGCTTGCCGCAGGCGAAGTAGTCCAGGAAGAAGAGCGGCTCGGCACCCTGCACGAGCACGTCGTTCACGCTCATGGCCACGAGGTCGATGCCCACGGTGTCGTGCATGTTCCACTCGAATGCCAGCTTGAGCTTGGTGCCCACCCCGTCCGTGCCCGACACGAGCACCGGCTCCCGGTAGCGCTTGGGCACCTCGAAGAGGGCGCCGAACCCGCCGATGCCGGCCAGCACGCCTTCGCGCATCGTCTTTTTGGCGAGCGGCTTGATGCGCTCGACCAGCGCGTCGCCCGCGTCGATGTCGACACCGGCGTCTTTGTAGGAAATGGGGGTGGAGGAGGCGGAGGAACTCATGGGCTGGGGATGGTGTGGTGCGGGGCCCGCGTGGCGGGCCGGAACGCGCGGATTCTAAAGGCCACGCCCGCGCCGCCCGCCAATGCCCCTCGCGCGCCGCCGCGCCGTGGCACCCCCGGTTGCACCGGGGGCCGGCCGGGCAGACTAAAATCGGCGATTGCCCGGGGGATTTCCCGGGTGGCGCTCCGGGCCCGCCCCGGGGCGGCGCGTGGGGTGCATCGGTCGCCCCGCGGTTCCTTTTTCTTTCAGCAGCTCCCCCGCTCCCCTCCATGCCGCTCCTCCCGCCGCTCCGCCACGCCGTGCCGCATGCCGCTCCATGCGCCGCGCGCCCGCCGGCGTGCCAGAGGGTGTGCGCATGAAGCAGCTGGCGCTCGACATCGGGCTGGCCACCGGCCCCACGCTCGCGCGCTTCTTCCCCGGCCCCAACGTGCAGGCCCTGCAGCACCTGCGCATCGCAGTGGGCGATTCAGACGTGGCCTCCGGCGCGCCGCCGGTGCGCTCGCCGGTGCCCACCTACCTTTGGGGCGAATCGGGCAGCGGCAAGACGCACCTGCTGGAAGCCGTGCGCGAGGCCCTGCGCGAGCAGGGCGGCATGGTGGGCTGGCTCGATGCCTCGGTGATGCTGCCCACGGCCTTCGACGAGCGCTGGTCGGCCGTGCTGCTCGACGAGGTGCACCTCTACTCCACCGCGCAGCAGGCCGCCGCGTTCAACTGGTTCATCAACGCCATCAGCCCCGCCGTGGGGGCCCCGCGCTGGGTGCTCGCGGCCGGCGACCTGCCCCCGGCCGACCTGCCGCTGCGCGACGACCTGCGCACGCGCCTGGGCTGGGGCCACGTGTTCCAGCTCCACCTGCTGGACGAGGCCGAGCGCCGCGCCGTGCTGCGCCAGGAGGCCGACGCGCGCGGCATCTTCCTGGGCGACGACGTCATGAACTACATGCTGGGCCGCTTCTCGCGCGACCTGGGCAGCCTCATGCAGTTGCTCGACCAGCTCGACAGCTTCGCGCTGCGCACGCAGCGCGCCATCACCATCCCCCTGCTCAAGACCATGCTGGAGTCCGAATAGCGGTGGCGGGCCCCTCCCCGGACGCCGCCCGCCCGCAGAAAGAACCTCCGCCCACCTCCCGCTCCTGATTGCCCTGCATGACCTCCGACACCCCGGCCTCCCGCCCCCGGATCGCGTTCTTCGACCTGGACCACACGCTGCTGCCGCTCGACTCCGACTACGAGTGGGGCGAGTTCACCATCCGCATCGGCTGGACCGACCGCGCCGAGTTCGGCCGCCGCAACAAGGAGTTCTACGACCACTACGTGGCCGGAACGCTCGACGTGCACGACTACGTGCGTTTCGCCGTGGACGCCGTGCGCCGCAGCGGCCCCGATGCCGCGGCCGCCGCGCACGCGCAGTTCATGCGCGACGTCATCGGGCCCGCCATCCGGCCCGAGGCGCTCGAACTGCTGTGCCGCCACCGCGGGGCGGGCGACGAGGTCGCCATCGTCACCGCCACCAATGAGTTCGTGACCCGCCCGATCGCCCGGGCGCTGGGCGTGGAGCACCTGCTGGCCGTGGAGCTGGAGCGCGACGCGCAGGGCTGGATCACGGGCGGCATCCGCGGCGTACCCTCCATGCGCGAGGGCAAGGTGCTGCGCGTGGAACAATGGCTCGCCGAGCGCGGCTGGGCCTGGAGCGGTGTGGAGAGCACCTTCTACAGCGACTCGATGAACGACGTGCCCCTGCTCGAAAAAGTCGACCATCCCGTCGCCACCAACCCCGACCCCCGCCTGCGCGCGCTCGCGCAGCAGCGCGGCTGGCGCATCCTGGACCTGTTTTCCTCGCCATCACCATGATCAAGAAGTTCATCGACAAACTGCTGGGCAAGTCCGAGTCCGGCGCGGGCCGTGGAAAGCATCGCTTCGGCAAGCGCGAGGAAGTGCCCGCCTCGGTGCACGGCATCGACCCCGAACTCGTGGACCGCCGCGCGGCCGACGTCGTGCGCACGCTGCAACAGGCCGGCTACGAGGCCTACATCGTCGGCGGCGCCGTGCGCGACCTGCTGCTGGGCCTGAAGCCCAAGGATTTCGACGTGGCCACCAATGCCACGCCCGAGCAGGTCAAGGGCCTGTTCCGCCGCGCCTTCATCATCGGCAAGCGCTTCCGCATCGTGCACGTGGTGCACGGCCGGGGGCGCGAGCACGAGGTGGTCGAGGTCTCCACCTTCCGCGCCTACCTCGACAACAGCGCCGCCGAGGCCGTGAGCGGCAACGAGAAGACCAGCAAGCACGCGCTGGCCGGCATGCAGCACGCCGTGGACGCGAGCGGCCGGGTGCTGCGCGACAACGTCTGGGGCCCGCAGGACGAGGACGCCACGCGCCGCGACTTCACCATCAACGCGATGTACTACGACCCCGGGACGCAGGTCGTGGTGGATTACCACAAGGGCATCCAGGACGCGAAGAAAAAGACCATCCGCATGATCGGCGACCCGGCCACGCGCTACCGCGAGGACCCGGTGCGCATCATCCGCGCCGTGCGCTTCTCGGCGAAGCTGGCGGCGGTCGGCTTCGCGATCGAGCCCAAGACGGCCGCGCCGCTGGTGCAGTCGCAGGCGCTGCTGGCCGACGTGCCGCAGAGCCGCATGTTCGACGAGATGCTGAAGCTGCTGCAGACCGGCCACGCCATCGCCACCATCGCGCAGCTCAAGAAGCTGGGCCTGGCCAGCGGCATCTATCCGCTGCTCGACGTGGTGGTGGAGCGGGCCGACACGGCCTTCGTGAGCGCCGCGCTGGCCGACACCGACCGCCGCGTGGGCGAGGGCAAGCCGGTGGCGCCGAGCTTCCTGCTCGCCTGCGTGCTCTGGCAGGACGTGAAGACGCAGTGGGACCGCCGCCTCGCCCAGCGCGAGCACCCGTTCCCGGCCCTGCAGGGTGCGATCGACGACGTGTTCGACCAGCGCATCGGCGATGTGTCGGGCCGCGGCAAGCTGGCCGCCGACATGCGCGAGATCTGGGTAATGCAGCCGCGTTTCGAGAAACGCGTAGGCACCACGCCGTTCAGCATGGTCACGCACCTGCGCTTCCGCGCGGGCTTCGATTTCCTGCGCCTGCGCGCCGACGTGGGCGAGGTGGACGAGGCCCTGGCCGATTGGTGGCAGGAGTTCCAACTCGCCGACGAGGCGCGCCGCGAGGACATGCTCGATCAGGCGCGCGAGGAGCAGAAGGCGCGCCAGCGCAAGAGCCAGCCCGTGGTGCGCCGCGTGCCCAAAGCCGCCGTGCCGCAGGAGGGCGCGGAGGCGCCGCAGGCCGCCGTCGATGCGGCCGATGCAGCCGATGAAGGCGCCGCCGATGCCGGCGCGCCCAAGAAGCGCCGCCGCCGTCGCCGCAAGCCCTCGGGCGGTGGGGGCGAGGGCCCGTCCGCGCAGCCGGCGCAGGACGCGTGAGCGGCGCGGCATCCGCCGGTCCGGCCCGGGGGGCCGAGGGCCGGGAGCCGGTGCCTGCCTGCATCGGCCTGGGCGCCAACCTGGGCGATGCCCGCGCCGCCCTGCGCGCCGCCGTGGTGGCCCTGGCCGCGCTGCCGTGCACGCGGGTGGAGGCGGTTTCCTCCCTCTACGCCAGTGCCCCGGTGGATGCGCAGGGGCCGGACTTCCTCAATGCCGTCGCGCGGCTCTCCACGGGCCTGAGCGCGCCGGCACTGCTGGCGGCGCTGCAGGCCATCGAGCGGGCGGCGGGGCGGGAGCGCCCCTACCGCAACGCGCCGCGCACACTGGACCTGGATCTGCTGCTCTACGGCCAGGGCCGCATCCAGGCACCCGGCCTGGAAGTGCCCCATCCGCGCATCGGGGAACGCGCCTTCGTGCTGCGCCCCCTGGCGGAGGTGGCGCCGCAACATGTGCAGGCCGCGCACCTCGACCGCGTGGCCGGCCAGCGCGTGGACGCCGTCGCGGGGCCGGACTGGGCCCGGGGCACCGGCCCGCAGTAGGCGGCCCCTGGAAGGTGGTGGCGCTGGCCCCCGGGGTCAGTCCACCTTGGCGCCGGAGGCCTTCACCAGCTGCTGGTACTTGGCGCGCTCGGCGGCCATGAAGGCGTCGAACTGCTCGGGCGTGGTGGCCACGGGCTCGGCCATGAGCGTGGCGAAGCGGGTCTTGGTCTCCGGCGCGTTGAGCGCGGCGACGAAGGCCTTGTTGAGCCTGGCGATCACGGCCTTGGGCGTGCCGGCGGGCGCCACGAGGCCCCACCACGTGTCGATCGCGAAGCCCTTGAACGTGTTCGACAGCGGCGGCACGCCCGGCAGCATCGGCGAGGCCTGCAGCGAGGTCACGGCCAGGGCCTTCACTTTGCCCGCGCGGATATTGGGCGCGGCGGCCGCGAGGTTGTCGATGTTGAAGTCCACCTCGCCCGCCAGCAGCGCCAGTTGTGCGGGGCTGGCGCCGCGGTAGGGAATGTGCAGCGCGAAGATGCCCGCGCGCTGCTTGAACATCTCGCCGGCCAGGTGGCCCGCGCTGCCGTTGCCGCCGCTGCCGTAGTTCAGCTTGGCCGGGTTGGCCTTGGCGTAGGCCACCAGATCGGCCACCGTGTGGATCTTGAGCTGCTCGGCCTTGGCGGCATTGATGACCAGCACGTTGGGCACGCGCACCATCTGCGTGATGCCCGCGAAATCCTTGGCCGCGTCGTAGGGCATGCGGCCGTAGAGCCAGGGGTTGACCGCGTGCGTGGCGGTGGCCGCGAGGCCGATGGTGAGGCCGTCGGGCGCGGCCTTGGCGATGGCGTCGGCACCGATGTTTCCGCCCGCGCCGGCCTTGTTGTCGATGATGACCGTGCCCAGCGTATCGCGCACGCGCTCGGCCAGCGCGCGCGACGTGACGTCCAGCGGCCCGCCCGGCGCGTAGGGCACGATGAGGCGGATGGGGGTGTCCTGCGCCTGTGCCAGGGGGGCGGCCAGCGCCGCGGCGAGGGCGGCGGCCGAGAGGAGGAGGGGTCTGCGTTGGGTCATGGCCGCCATTGTGCAAAAAAGCACGGCGCGCGGACAGCGGCGCGGCCCCGGTTCGTGTCCCGGGTCAGGACGCCACGGCGGCCCCGTGCTTGTCGGCCTCGGAGGTGAACGCGTCGGCGTAGAACTCCTCGGGCGGCAGGCCCCGCTGGGCGCTGTAGGCCGCGCGGGCCGATTCCACCACGATGGGGGCACCGCAGGCATAGACCTGGTGGCCCGAGAGGTCGGCGTGGTCGTCCATCACCGCCTGGTGGACGAAGCCGGTGCGGCCCGTCCAGCCGTCTTCCGGCAGGGCGTGGGAGACGACGGGGACGTAGGCCAGGTGCGGCATCTCCGCCATGCGCTCGCGCACCCAGGCGTCCATGTACAGGTCGCCGGGGCGGCGACCGCCCCAATAGAGCGTGGTCGGCCGCTCGATGCCCTTGAACCGCAACTGCTCGATGAGGGCCTTCACCGGCGCGAAGCCCGTGCCGGAGGCCAGCAGGACGATGGGCTTGCTGCTCTCCTCGCGCAGGAAGAAGCTGCCGAAGGGGCCTTCCACGCGCAGGATTTCCTTTTCCTTCATGGCGCCGAACACGTGGTCGGTGAAGCGGCCGCCCGGCATGTGGCGGATGTGCAGCTCGATGCCCGGGGCGCCCTCCTGCGTGTGCGGCGCGTTGGCCATGGAGTAGGCGCGCCGCGCCCCGTCCCGCAGGATGAACTCGATGTACTGACCGGCGTGGTAGCGGAAGGTGTCGGCGGCGGGCAGTTGCAGGCGCACCACCATCACGTCGTGCGATGCCTGCGAAAGGGTGGAGACGCGCACGGGCATCTTCTTGACGGGGTAGGCGCTTTCATCGGTCACCTGCCGCGATTCCAGCACCACGTCGGTGAGCGGCTGGGCGCAGCAGGTGAGCACGAAGCCCGCATCGGCCTCCTCGGGGCTCAGGGCCTTGGCCTGGTGCTCTCCGTGCACGACGGAGCCGCTGAGCTTCTTGCACTTGCACGATCCGCAGGCACCGTCCTTGCAGCCGTAGGGCAGGCCCACGCCGCTGCGGATCGCGGCGGCCAGCAGGGTTTCGCCGGCCTGGGCGGCGTAGGCCCGGCCGCTGGGTTGCACTGTGATCTGGCGAACGCTGGGGGCCGTCTCTGCGGTGGTCATGGAGTGGGTATCCTCGGATCGTGTTCTTATCGATGGCGGACCCGGATTTTGCCCTCAAACCTCACCCCCCTCGGCGCGCTGCCGGCGCGCTTTCGCCGCGAGCGCATCCTCATCGCGGGCTGCGGCGACGTCGGCCTGCGCGCCGTGCGGGCCCTCGGGGCCCGGCAGGGCGCGCCGCGCCCGCGCGTGCTGGCGCTCACCTCCAGCCCGGAGCGCGCGGCCGCGCTGCGCGGGGCCGGCACGGTGCCGCTCGCGGGCAACCTGGACGACGCGCGCACGCTGCGCCGGCTCGCGGGCCTGGCCACGCGGGTGCTGCACCTCGCGCCGCCCCCGGGCGAGCGCGAGGACGCCGGTGCGCGCACCGACCCGCGCACCCTGGCGCTGGCGCGCGCGCTGCGCGGTCGCACGCTGCCCGGCGTGCTGGTCTATGGCTCCACGAGCGGGGTGTACGGCGACTGCGGCGGCGCGCGGGTCCGTGAGAGCCGGCCCGTCGCGCCCGCCACGCCCCGCGCCTGGCGGCGCGTGCACGCCGAGCACACGGTGCGCCACCTGGGCCGGGCCGGCGTGCGCGCGAGCGTGCTGCGCATCCCCGGCATCTACGCGCCCGACCGCGAGGGCGGCACGCCCGAGGCGCGGCTGCGCCGGGGCACGCCCGCGCTGGTGGCGCAGGAGGATGTGCACACCAACCACATCCACGCGGATGACCTCGCCCGCGCCTGCGTGGCCGCGCTCTGGCGCGGGCGGCCGCAGCGCACCTACCACGTGAGCGATGCGAGCGAACTGAAGATGGGCGACTACTTCGACGCCGCGGCCGACCTCTACGGCCTGCCCCGGCCGCGGCGCATCACGCGCCGGGAGGCGCAGGCCGAGCTGTCGCCGATGCTGCTGAGTTTCATGAGCGAGTCGCGCCGGCTCGATGCCACCCGCCTCGCGCGGGAGCTGCGTGTGCGGCTGCGCTACCCCACGGTGGCCGAGGGCCTGCGGGCGGCCCCGGAAGGGGCGGGTGCCGCCGGCATTCAGCGCGGGTAGATGTTGCCGTTGCGGTCGTAGCAGCGGAACACGTTGCACTGCGTTCCGGGCGGCTTGGTGACGGGCACGGCGGGCTGCACGACCACGGGCCGTTGCGGCACGACGACCACCGGGGGCGTGTAGAGGTCCTGCGTGCCGTAGGAAGAGCCCCCGCCGCGCGCGCGCTCCACGTCGGCATAGCCCGACGAGCCCAGGCAGTCCAGCTCCATCTGGCGCTGCGCGGCCGACAGGCGCGCCTGCGCCTCGTAGGTGCCCTGGCCGGGCTCGGCGGCCACGCGGTCGAGCTGGCGGCGGGAGCGGGCGCACTCGGGCGAGCGGGCCGGGTCGGTGGAGACCTCGCGCCCGGCCCGCGCGCGCGATTCCTGTGCCTCGCGCCGGGCCTGCTGCTGGTCCGCCAGGGCCTCGGTCTGCAGGCGCTGGCGTTTGAGTTCGAGCGCCTCGCGGGCCTGCTCGCGCTCCTGCTGGATCTCCTCGGGCGTCTTGCGCGGCTCCACTTCGCGCGCGGCGGTGCCGCGGTCGCAGTTGCCATCGGTGTAGGTGATCCGGCCCGTGGCCGGGTCGGTGCAGCGCATGACCTGGGCCTGGGCCGAGCCGCCGGCCAGCCACAGCGCCGCGGCGAGGCCGGCGATCGGCAGGACGCGCCATGCCGGGCGGGGGAGGGTGGGGTGGGGTGTGTGCATGGCCGGTGTCCTCTGGAAAGCCTCAGGGCCGGTTCGGATTCTGCTCCTGCCGCCACATCGGCGGGCCGAAGGGGCGGTTGGGCGCTTCCTGGCGTGGGTTGGCGCGGTTCTGCGCCTCCTGCTCCCGGCGCTGGCGCTCCTGTTCCCGCCGCTGCATTTCCTGATCGCGGCGCTGCATCTCTTGGTCCCGGCGCTGGCGGTCCTGGTCGGCGCGCTGGCGTTCGCGCTCCCGCTCGCGATCCCGGGATTCGCGTTCCCGGTCGCGGTCGGCGCGTTCGCGGTCGCGTTCCTGGCGGCGGCCGGCCTCCCAGGCCTCGCGGTCGCGCCGCTCGCGCCAGGCGCGCTCGCGTTCCTCGCGCTCGCGGCGTTCCCGCCATGCGTCGCGCCCCGGGTCGTAGGGGTATCCACCCTGCCAGCCGTAGGCCGGGGGTGGTGGAACCACGACCGGATAGGCGGGCCGGGGCACCCCGTAGACGGGGGGCTGCTCGTAGACCGTGACCGAGCCCGCCGGCGGGTAGGCCGGGCCGGAATAGACCGGCTCGGAGGGATAGCCGGTCGCGCCGCCGTAGTACGGATCGCCCGGCACCACGGCGCAGCCCGCCACCAGTGCCGCCAGGGTGGCGGTGGACAGCAGTTTCAGGAGGAGTGGGGGCATCGCGGGTCTCGCTGGCGTGGCCGGCGCGGGCGGGGCCGCGGGCCGGGTTGGAAGGGGCCGCCCGCCAGGGTGGGCGGAGGCATGTGACGGGTGTGTGACGCTCCGCCCCCCATTTTGGTTGACCCCGCGCCCCCGGCCGTCGGAGAAGCCCCCCCGCCCGGCGGGCCGCGTGTCTACACCACGCCCGCCGCGCGCAGGCGCTGCACGGCCGCCGCGTCCAGGCCCAGCTCGGCCAGCACCTCGTCCGTGTGCTGTCCCAGCGCCGGCGGCGCGCGCCGCAGCACCGGCGGCGTGGCCGAGAGCCGCAGCGGGCTGGCCACGCCGGCGATGGTGGCGATGCCGTCGGGCGCCGGCTGGCCCTGCGGCCAGCGCGGCAGCTCCACCGCCAGGCCGCGCGCGCGCACCTGCGGGTCATCGAACGCCTGGGCCACGGTGTGGATGGGGCCGCAGGGCACGGCCTTGTCTTCCAGCAGCGCGATCCACTGCGCGGTCGAGCGGGCGCGGGTCACTTCCTCCATGAGGGGGATCAGCTCCGCGCGGTGCCGCACGCGCAGCGTGTTGGTGGCAAAGCGCGCGTCCTGGGCCCACTCCGGCCGGCCGGCCGCCGCGCAGAAGCGCGCGAACTGCCCGTCGTTGCCGATCGCGAGCAGCATGGCGCCGTCGGCCGTGGGGAAGTCCTGGTAGGGCACGAGGCTCGGGTGGCTGTTGCCCTGGCGCCGGGGCGATTCGCCGGTGGCGAGGAACCCCGCCGCCTGGTTGGCCAGCACCGCCATGCCGACGTCCAGCAGCGCCATGTCGATGTGCTGGCCCTCGCCCGTGCGCTGGCGCGCGTGCAGCGCGGCGAGGATGGCGTTGCTGGCGTACAGGCCCGTGAAGAGGTCGATCACCGCCACGCCCACGCGCAGCGGCCCGCCGCCGGGCTCGCCGTCGGCGCGGCCGGTGATGTCCATGAGCCCGGTCATCGCCTGCACCATGAGGTCGTAGCCCGCGCGGGCGGCGTAGGGGCCGTCCTGCCCGAAGCCCGTCACCGAGCAGTAGATGAGCCCCGGGTTCGCGGCCCGCAGGCTCTCGTGGTCGAGCCCGTACTGCCGCAGGCCGCCCACCTTGAAGTTCTCCACCACCACGTCGGCCTGCGCGGCCATCGCGCTGACCAGGGCCTGGCCCTCGGGGTGGGCGATGTCGATGGTGACGGAGCGCTTGTTGCGGTTGCAGGCGGTGAAGTAGGCCGCCTGGTCGGTGTCGCGGCCCTCGGCGTCGCGCAGGAAGGGCGGTCCCCAGTGGCGGGTGTCGTCGCCGGTGCCGGGGCGCTCCACCTTGGTCACGTCCGCGCCCAGGTCGGCCAGCACCTGCGTGCACCAGGGGCCGGCGAGCACGCGCGAGAGGTCGAGCACCCGGATGCCCGCGAGGGCGCCCGCCGCTGCCGCGGATGGAGGAAAGGAATCGTTCATGGGCCGTATTTTGCTATCAAATAAATAGCTGTTCGCATAGCGGCAACGCCGACATGGAGCCTGAAAGGCATCCAAATGCATCCATGGGGGCCGTTGCGGGCCCCCGGAGGCCCCTTGCGCAGCCGCGTGCCCCGGCGGCGGGTTCGTGGGGGCCCTTTCAGTTGGCGAAGGCGGCGATGCCCGTCTGGGCGCGGCCGAGGATCAGCGCGTGCACGTCGTGCGTGCCCTCGTAGGTGTTCACCACTTCGAGGTTGACCAGATGGCGGGCCACGCCGAATTCGTCGCTGATGCCGTTGCCGCCCAGCATGTCGCGCGCCAGTCGGGCGATGTCCAGCGCCTTGCCGCAGCTGTTGCGCTTGATGATGGAGGTGGCCTCCACGGCGGCCGTGCCCTCGTCCTTCATGCGGCCCAGGCGCAGGCAGGCCTGCAGGCCGATGGCGATCTCGGTCTGCATGTCGGCCAGCTTCTTCTGGACGAGCTGGTTGGCGGCCAGGGGGCGGCCGAACTGCTGGCGGTCCAGCGTGTACTGGCGGGCCGTGTGCCAGCACGACTCGGCCGCGCCCAAAGCGCCCCAGGCGATGCCGTAGCGCGCGCTGTTGAGGCAGGTGAACGGGCCCTTGAGGCCCTGCACCTCGGGGAAGGCGTTCTCCTCGGGCACGAACACGCCGTCCATCACGATCTCGCCGGTGATCGAGGCGCGCAGGCCCACCTTGCCGTGGATGGCCGGGGCCGTGAGGCCCGGCATGCCTTTTTCGAGCACGAAGCCGCGGATCGGGCCCACCGCGCCGCCCTCGCTCACCTCCTTGGCCCAGACCACGAACACGTCGGCGATGGGGCTGTTGGTGATCCACATCTTGGCGCCCGAGAGCCGGTAGCCGCCCGCCACCTTGTGCGCGCGCGCGGCCATGCTGCCGGGGTCGGAGCCGTGGTCGGGCTCAGTGAGGCCGAAGCAGCCGATCCACTCGCCGCTGGCGAGTCGGGGCAGGTATTTCTGCTTCTGCGCCTCGGTGCCGAATTCATGGATCGGCACCATCACCAGCGAGCTTTGCACGCTGGCCATGGAGCGGTAGCCCGAATCCACGCGCTCGATCTCGCGGGCGATCAGGCCATAGGCCACGTAGTTCAGGCCCGGGCCGCCGTATTGCTCGGGGATGGTGGGCCCCAGCAGGCCCAGTGCGCCCATCTCGCGGAAGATGGTCGCATCGGTCTTCTCGTGGCGGAACTGCTCCAGCACGCGCGGGGCGAGCCGGTCCTGGCAATACGCCGCGGCCGCGTCGCGCACCATGCGCTCGTCGTCGCTCAGTTGCTGGTCGAGAAGGAAGGGGTCGTCCCACTGGAAGGCGGCGGCGCGGGCCATGGTGGTCTCCTGGAATCTTTGCGTGGCGGATGATTTGCCGTATGTGCATGTCATGCGGCAGTGGAGGCATGCTATTGCGCGGTGTTCTCTGTAGGCAAGTGAGAATGTCTCATCCAGAAATGAGTTTGTGGAATACATGGGTACCATCAGGCCATGCGACGCACCCTGCCTTCCACCCAAGCCCTGGCGTGCTTCGAGGCCGCCGCCCGCCACGAGAGCTACACGCGCGCCGCGCAGGAGCTGTTCCTCACGCAGAGCGCCGTTTCGCGCCAGATCCTGGCGCTGGAGGATTTCCTCGGCGTGGCGCTCTTTCGCCGCACGCGCCACGGCGTCGCGCTCACGCCCGCCGGCGTGCACTACGCCCGCCAGGTCGGCCGCTGGCTGGAGGGGCTGGAGCGCGACACGCTGGACGTCATGGCGCACCAGGGGCAGGGCGGCGCCATCACCCTGGCGGCTGTGCCCACGTTCGCCACGCGCTGGCTGATCCCGCGTCTGCCCCGCCTGGCCGAGCGCCACCCCGACGTCGTGGTCCACATCGAAACCCGCGTGCGGCCGTTCCTCTTCGCCGACACGGGCTTCGATGCCGCGCTCTATGCCGGCACGCCCGAGCAGGTGGCCAACTGGCCGGGCACCCAGGCCCTGCGGCTCATGCAGGAAGACGTCGCGCCCGTGTGCAGCCCCGCGCTGCTGCCGCACGGCCGGCCGCTGCCGCCCGAGGCCCTGGCCACCCTGCCGCTGCTGCAGCAGACGACCCGTCCCCACGCCTGGCGGCAGTGGTTCGAAGCCATGGGCGTCCATGCCCCGCAGCACGCCCTGGACGGGCCGCGCTACGAGCTGTTCTCGATGTCGGCCGTGGCCGCCGCGCACGGCCTGGGCGTGGCGCTGGTGCCCCTGATGCTGACCGAGGCCGAGCGCGCGCGCGGCGAACTGGTGCCGGCCTGCGACCAGCCGCCGCGCGGCGGGCGGGGCTATTACCTCGTCACGCCCGCGCAGCCGCAGCCGCCCGTGGTGGCGGCCTTCGCCGCCTGGTTGCAGGACATGGCCGCGACTTGAGCAGGGCGGCACCGCCGCCGATTGCGCCCGCGCGCCGCCCCGGCTAGGCTGATCCGCACCCGCCGTTCCATGATCCGGCCCGTGGCGCCGGCACGGCGGGGGCCTTCCGCCACCGCAAGAAAAAGGAGCATCGCACCATGAACAGCCATACCAACGGCACCTACCGCGCCCCCCATTTCGACCCGACCGTGGACGAACTCGAAGCGCTCAAGCAGATCGAGATCGGCCGCGCCATCAGCGTGCCGCAGGCCCTGCGCCACCACCTTTCCGGGCGGCTCTACGAGCGGGGCTACATCGCCAAGAATGCCGCGGGCGATCTCGCCATCACCGACAGCGGCCGTGCGCTGATCCGCCGCCAGGACTCCTGACGCCGCCCGCCCGCCCCCCGGACCGCCGCCGGGGCGGATCTCTCCCGGCGCCACTTCCGGGCTTCGCGCCGTCCGACAGCGGTTTCGCCTTCGTCCTACACCGCGGAATTTTGTTATTTTCTATACTGGCGTTTGTGCTTTCGTGAGACGGGAATTGATCCCCTCCTCGGCGGGAGCGCTCGAGGAGCCGCAGATGCCGAGGGGCAGCGCACCGGCCTCCGTGTGAAGACGACATGGAGCCGGCCGCATGCATCCCGGGCCGCGTGCACCGGATTCCCGGCAAGGCCGCCACGATGGCGCGGCGCTTGCCGCCGGCCCGAAGCCCTGTCCCCTGCGTTTCCCGACAAATGAATTCCATACCGTGCCGTTTGGGCGCCGATGGCAGCAAAAGACCTGCCATGGCCTGCTTCCGGTAGTCCGTTCTCGTCGAAGGATGAACATGAGAGAGACCTTGACTGTCGTTGCTGGATTCGTGCTGTTTTCCAGCCTGGGAATCGCTTACCTGGCCGCTTCGATGATGAGCGGCTTCTGAGCGCGGCGGCCAGCCACCGTCCGCGGCCTTGGCCATTCACTCCGTCCCATGCTCCGGCTCCACCGCATTCCCGCCGACAAAAGCGATCCGCCCGCGGAGCCCGACGTGCCCGCGCCGCCTCCGGAGCCGGCGGACCAGCCTCCCTATTGCACGTCTGCGCCGGTGCGTAGCCGTTGCTGATCGCACCCCCGACGAGGAGCCGCAACCATGCTGTCCAGACATCCCGCCCCCGCCACGCAAAAGCAGGTGGATGCCGCCGAAAAGCGGGTGGACAAAGTGCTGGAGCAGTTGGAGGCGGAGACGCAAGGCGAGGTGAGCAGGATCGCCCTCGAAGACGTGGTGGGCACGAACCCCGAAACCGGCCGCCCGGAAGTGCAGAAGCACGTGGACATCACCCTGGCGCACAAGCCTGGCCGGCAATGGCCGCGCTGAGCCGGCGCGTGGCATGGGGCGTCAGCCCCATCGGGCATGGCGGGCGCACGAGGGTGGCGCGGTCACTGATGTAGAGGAAAGCCTTGTTCCGAAAGCCTGCGCGGGTCGGCAGGAGCGGGGGGCAAGACCTTTGGCGTCGTGACCATGGGCGGGCCATGGTGCCGTGGTGCCCGGGGCCGGAATCGAACCGGCACGCCTTGCGGCGGGGGATTTTGAGTCCCCTGCGTCTACCAATTTCACCACCCGGGCGACGCAATGAAGTAAGCGGCGGATTATGGCACAGTAGCGCGCTATGCCTACGACGACCTACCCAACCATCGAAGACGCGATCGGCCGCACGCCCCTGGTGGCATTGCAGCGCATCGGCGCCGAGGAAAACACCGCGCGCGGCAATGTCGTGCTGGGCAAGCTGGAGGGCAACAACCCCGCCGGCTCCGTGAAGGACCGGCCCGCGCTGTCCATGATCCGCCGTGCGGAGGAGCGCGGCGACATCCGCCCGGGCGACACCCTGATCGAGGCCACCTCGGGCAACACCGGCATTGCGCTCGCCATGGCCGCCGCCATCAAGGGCTACCGCATGGTGCTGGTGATGCCGGAAGACCTCTCGGTGGAGCGGGCCCAGACCATGAAGGCCTTCGGCGCCGAACTGATCCTGACCCCCAAGAGCGGCGGCATGGAATACGCGCGCGACCTGGCCGACACGATGGTCAAGCAGGGCAAGGGCGTGGTGCTCGACCAGTTCGCCAACCCCGACAACCCCCGCATCCACTACGAGACCACCGGCCCCGAGATCTGGGAGCAGACCGGCGGGCGCATCACCCATTTCGTGAGCGCCATGGGCACCACGGGCACGATCACCGGCGTGTCGCACTTCCTGAAGGAGAAGAACCCCGGCATCCGGATCATCGGCGCGCAGCCCAAGGAAGGCTCGCGCATTCCCGGCATCCGCAAGTGGCCGCAGGAATACCTGCCCAAGATCTACGATCCGAGCGCTGTGGACGAAACCATCAACGTGGGGCAGGACGACGCCGAGGACATGTGCCGCCGCCTCGCGCGCGAGGAGGGCATCTTCGCAGGCATCTCCGCCGCCGGGGCCTGCTGGGCCGCGCAGGAGATTGCCCGCCGCGAGCGCGAGGCGACCGTCGTGTTCGTGGTGTGCGACCGCGGGGACCGCTACCTCTCCACGGGCGTTTTCCCGGCCTGAATGCCGCCCGGACGCAGGGTTGAAGGTCAGATAGGCTCCATGTCGCTGTACCCTGGTCTTTTGTTGCTATTAAAGATATAGCAAACCGATGATTCCAGAACCCCGCTTCTGCCTGCAGTGCGCCACTCCTCTGGCATGGGCCGTGGCGTGGGAGGACGGGGGCGAGCGCCAGCGGCTGCGCTGCCCGGCCTGCGGGTGGACGCACTGGAACAACCCCACGCCGGTGCTTGCCGCCGTGGTGGAGCTGGAGGGGCGCGTGCTCCTGGCCCGCAACGCCGCATGGGAGCACCAGGACGCCTACGCCCTCATCGCCGGCTTCATGGAGGCCGGCGAGACGCCCCGGGACGGCATCGTGCGCGAGATCCGGGAAGAGACCGGCCTGGGGGTGGGCGCGCTGTCGCTGATCGGGGTGTACGACTTCCAGCGCATGAACCAGGTCATCATCGCCTACCACGCGCTGGCCCATGGCACGGTGCGGCTGTCGCCCGAACTGGCGGACTACCGGCTGGTCGCGCCCGAGGCCGTGCGGTGCTGGCCGTCGGGCACGGGGCCGGCGCTGGCCGACTGGCTGCGCGGCCGGGGCATCGAGCCCACGTTCATGGAATGGCCGGCCCGGGGGGCCGCGCCCGCTGCGTAGAATCCACCTTCTTCGCCAGGAAGCAGACGACGATGCACATCCACCAGGAAATCGACACCCGCGGACTCAATTGCCCGCTGCCCATCTTGAAAGCCAAGAAGGCCCTGGCCGCCATGGCCAGCGGCGAGGTGCTGAAGGTGGTGTCCACCGACAACGGCTCGCTGCGCGACTTCCAGGCCTTCGCCAAGCAGACCGGCAACGAGTTGCTGGACCAGACCACGGCGGGTGAGGAATTCATCCACGTGCTGCGCCGCCGCTGAGGGGCGGCCGCCGCGCGGCTTGCGCGGCCCGTGCAAAAAAGAAAAGGCGCCTCCGTCGGGGCGCCTTTTGCGTTGGGGGCTGCGGGGCCGTCAGATTTCCACGGTCTTCAGGTATTCACGGAACGCCGCGCCCACCTGGGGGTGCTGGAGCGCCAGTTCCACCGTGGCTTCCAGGAAGCCTTCCTTGCTACCGCAGTCGTAGCGCTTGCCGTCGTAGCGGAACGCATAGACCGCCTCGCGGCCCATGAGGCGGGCGATGGCGTCGGTGAGCTGGATCTCGCCGCCCACGCCCTGGGGCTGGTTGCGGATCTCGTCGAACACGCCGGGCGTGAGGATGTAGCGGCCGGCCACGCCCATGCGCGAGGGCGCGTCCTGCGGCGCGGGCTTCTCCACGATGCGGTCGATGCGGATCAGCGGGCCGCCGGCGGGCTCGCCCGCGACGATGCCGTAGCGGCGCACATGGTCTTCCGGCACTTCCTGCACGGCCAGCAGCGAGCGGCCCTGCTTGCGGAAGGCGGTCGCCATCTGCGCCATCACGGGCTGGCTGCCGGGCGGGCCGACCATCAGGTCATCGGCGAGCAGCACGGCGAAGGGCTCGCGGCCCACCAGGGGCTCGGCGCACAGCACCGCGTGGCCCAGGCCCAGCGAGCGCGGCTGGCGCACGAAGGCGCAGTCCATGTCGTCGGGCGCGACCGAGCGCACGAGTTGCAGCAGGTCGTTCTTGCCGGCAGCCTCCAGTTCGTTCTCCAGCTCGTAGGCGGTGTCGAAATGGTCCTCGATGGCGCGTTTGCTGCGGCCGGTGACGAAGATCATGTGGCGGATGCCGGCCGCATAGGCCTCTTCGACGGCGTACTGGATCAGCGGCTTGTCCACCACCGGCAGCATCTCCTTCGGGGATGCCTTCGTGGCTGGCAGGAAACGGGTTCCCAGGCCGGCCACGGGGAAGACGGCTTTGCGGATCACGGAGTTGTCGCTCATGAAGTTCCTCGGGTTCAGATGTGGATCGTTATCGAAGGAGGGTGGGGGCGGTGCCGCGGGCCTTCAACCCGCGGAGCATCCCGTTACACACCCGCGCCGGACGCGGCGGCTCAGCCGAGGCGCGCGAGCTGGTCCTGGAGCCGCGAGAGCGTGGCGCCGAAATCCGCCACGCGCTTTTGCTCCTGTTCGATGACGGCGGCCGGCGCCTTGGCCACGAAGGCCTCGTTGCCGAGCTTGCCGCGCGCCTTGGCGATCTCGCCCTCGATGCGGGCGATCTCCTTGGCCAGGCGCGCCTTCTCGGCCGCCACATCGATCTCCATGTGCAGGCACAGGCGCGCCTCGCCCACCACGGCCACGGGGGCGGCCTGCGCGGCGGCGGCCCAGGCGGCCTCGTCGTCGAACACCTTGACCTCGCTGAGCTTGGCCAGCGCCTGCAGCGCGGGCGCGGCGGCGCGCATGAAGTCGGCATCGCCCACGGCATAGAGCGGCAGGCGCGTGGCGGGCGAGACGTTCATCTCGCCGCGCAGGGTGCGGCAGGCATCGACCAGGGCCTTGAGGCGGCCCACGTGGGCGATGGCGGCTTCGTCGATGCGTTCAGGCTGGGCCTGCGGGTAGGGGGCGATGCTGACCGAGGCGCCGGCGCGGCCGGCCACGGGGGCGACCTTCTGCCACAGCGCTTCGGTGATGAACGGGATCAGCGGGTGCGCGAGGCGCAGGATGGTCTCCAGCGTGCGGATCAGCGTGCGGCGCGTGGCGCGCTGCTGGGCCTCGCCGCCGGTCTGGATCTGCACCTTGGCGATTTCCAGGTACCAGTCGCAGAACTCGTTCCAGACGAATTCATAGAGGGCATGGGCCACGTGATCGAGGCGGAATTCGGCGAAGCCCTTTTCCACGTCGGCCTCCACCTGCTGCAGCGCCGAGACGATCCAGCGGTCGGCCTGGCTGAACGCGAGGTATCCGCCGTCGCAGTCGGCCTGCGTGTGCTCGGCCAGGCCGCAATCGTGGCCCTCGCAGTTCATCAGCACGAAGCGGCTGGCGTTCCAGAGCTTGTTGCAGAAGTTGCGGTAGCCCTCGCAGCGCTTGGAGTCGAAGTTGATGCTGCGGCCCAGGCTGGCGAGCGCCGCGAAGGTGAAGCGCAGCGCGTCGGCGCCGTAGGCGGGAATGCCCTCGGGGAATTCCTTCTGCGTGTTCTTGCGCACCTGGGGCGCGGTCTCGGGGCGGCGCAGGCCGGTGGAGCGTTTCTCCAGCAGCGGCTCCAGCGCGATGCCGTCGATGAGGTCCACCGGGTCGAGCACATTGCCCTCGGACTTGCTCATCTTCTTGCCCTGCGCGTCGCGCACGAGGCCGTGGATGTACACGTGCCGGAACGGCACGCGGCCCGTGAAGTGCGTGCTCATCATGATCATCCGGGCGACCCAGAAGAAGATGATGTCGTAGCCCGTGACCAGCACGGAGGAGGGCAGGTAGAGGTCGTAATCCTTGGTGGCGCTGGCGTCGCCCAGCGCGCCGGGCCAGCCCAGCGACGAGAACGGCACGAGGCCGGCCGAATACCACGTGTCCAGCACGTCCGCATCGCGCGAGAGCTTCACGCCCGCGCCGGCCTGCGCCTGGGCCTCGGCCTCGCTGCGCGCCACATAGACGTTGCCCGCGCCGTCGTACCACGCGGGGATCTGGTGGCCCCACCAGAGCTGGCGGCTGATGCACCAGTCCTGGATGTTGTGCATCCACTGGTTGTAGGTGTTGACCCAGTTCTCGGGCACGAACCGCACTTCGCCCGAGGCCACGGCGTCGATGGCCTTCTGGGCGATGCTCTTGCCCGTGGGGTCCTGGTCGCTGACCTTGCTCACGGCGACGAACCACTGGTCGGTGAGCATGGGCTCGATCACCTGGCCGGTGCGCGTGCAGATGGGCACCATGAGCTTGTGCTTCTTCGTCTCGACCAGGGCGCCCGCGGCCTCCAGGTCGGCCACGACGGCCTTGCGGGCCACGAAGCGGTCCAGGCCGCGGTATTTCTCGGGCGCGTTGTCGTTGACCTTGGCCGTGAGCGTGAGCACCACCACCATCGGCAGGCCGTGGCGCTGGCCCACCTGGTAGTCGTTGGGGTCGTGCGCGGGCGTGACCTTGACCACGCCGGTGCCGAATTCCTTGTCCACGTAGGCGTCGGCGATGATGGGGATCTCGCGGCCCACGAGCGGCAGCGTCACGGTCTTGCCGACGAGGTGGGCGTAGCGCTCGTCCTCGGGGTGCACCATCACGGCCACGTCGCCCAGCATGGTCTCGGGGCGGGTGGTGGCCACGGTGAGGTGGCCGCTGCCGTCGGTCAGCGGGTAGGCGATGTGCCAGAGGGAGCCGTCCTTCTCTTCGCTCTCCACCTCCAGGTCGGAGACGGCGGACTGCAGCACCGGGTCCCAGTTGACGAGGCGCTTGCCGCGGTAGATCAGGCCCTGCTCATAGAGGCGCACGAAGGTGTCGGTGACCACCTTCGAGAGCTTGTCGTCCATGGTGAAGTATTCGCGCGTCCAGTCCACGCTGTCGCCCAGGCGGCGCATCTGCGTGGTGATGGTGTCGCCGCTCTTTTCCTTCCATTCCCAGACCTTCTTCACGAAGTTTTCGCGGCCCAGGTCGTGGCGGCTCACGCCCTGCTCCTGCAGTTGCCGCTCGACCACGATCTGCGTGGCGATGCCTGCGTGGTCGGTGCCGGGAACCCAGGCCGTGTTGTAGCCCCGCATGCGGTGGTAGCGCGTGAGGCTGTCCATGATGGTCTGGTTGAAGGCATGCCCCATGTGCAGCGTGCCCGTCACGTTGGGCGGCGGCAGCTGGATGGAGAAGTTCTCCTGGCGGGCGGCGGCGCCCGCATCGGGCGCCGAGGTGCCGCGATAGCCCGCCACGCCGTAGCCCCGGCGTTCCCACTCGGGGCCCCAGTGGGCTTCGAGGGCGGAGGGTTCGAAGGACTTGGAGAGGCTTTCGAGGCCGGGCTGTTGAAGGGGCGAACTCATGGGTGTGGAAAAGAGGAATGCGGCACCCTGGCAGGGCGCGGTGGCAGGAAGGGGGGATTGCGCAGACCGCAGATTCTACGGGCCCGATTCCGCGCGGGCCGGCCGGCGCGGTGGCCAGGGTTCTTGCGGCGCCAGGGGCGGCGCGCGGATGCCGCTATCTTTTTGTTGGCTGACGGGGATGGGCCGCAGGCGCCGCCCTGCCAATCACCCGCCGCTCGCAAGGGCCTGCGGTCTGGGGAGGTCGCTTGCGCGCCATACCGTGCACATAGATCGAGGAGGAAAAGCGCCTGCTGCGGCACCGCACCGCCAACAGATCGCGCTGGCGGGCATGAAGTCCGGGAAGACCCGTTTCAAGGCCGTGATGGGCGAACGCTGGCAGCGCCACCAGGCCATGCGCATGCACCGTGTGCGCTCGATCGGTGCTTGGCCGGGGTCGGCCCTCGTTCAGCCGGCGGCGTGGCCGGGCACGTATTCCGGCCGGTCGTTGGCCTGCGGCTTGAGCGGCTCGGCAGCCCGGCCCTCGGCGCGCTCGCGGCGCCACTGCGCCTTGCGCGCCGTCCAGGCCGCGAGCCGCTCGTGGGCCACGGTGCTGTCCCGGGCCATGTGCTCTTCGTCGGCCAGCTGGGCGGCCAGCTCCAGGCGCACGCCGTTGGGGTCGAAGAAGTAGATGCTCTTGAAGATGTGGTGGTCGGTCACGCCGAGCACCTCGACGCCGTGCGCCTCCAGCCGGGCCTTGGTGTTCGCCAGCTCCTCCACCGTGTCTACCCGGAAGGCGACGTGGTTCACCCACAGCGGGGTGTTGGGCGAGGGCTCGGCCTTGACGTCGTCGCCCAGGTCGAAGAAGGCGATGAACGAGCCGTCCTTGAGGCGGAAGAAGAAGTGCGTGTAGGGGCAGTACTCGCCCGTGCTGGGCACATAGTCGCTCTGGATGATGTGGTAGAGCGGCAGGCCCAGGATGTCCTCGTAGAAGTGGCGGGTCTCCTCGGCGTCGCGCGCCCGGTAGGCGTAGTGGTGCAGCTGCTGCACGGCGGCGGGAGGGGGGAGGGCGGCCAGTGCGGCCTGCGGAAGGGCGGCAGTCATGTGCATGTCTCCTGGGTGTGTTTTGATGTTTCACTAATCGTAATGCATTTACGTTGGTGGAATTCATAACCGCACTCGGGACGTGTGATCTGCGTCACGGGAGCCTGGGGCTGGAAGGGGGAGCGCCGGGGATGGACGATGGCCTACGCCAGGGTGGCACAGGCGTGCGTGTCCGATGCCCCGCAAGTTTGGGGCCGGGGCAGTGCGAGTGGATGCGAGCGAAAGGGACGGGGGCAAGATGCCCGGTGCGGACGGCAGCGGCGGGATCACTGGGCTGTTGCTTCGCCTCGTCGCTTGCCCCCGGCTGCGACCGCGATAGTGGGAGTGCGGGCCGTGCGGGTCATTGGGCCCGGGGTGAAGGCGTGCCGCCTCCCCGGCCCGGGTCAGGAGGCGAGCGCCGCGTTCTTCCAGGCCGAGGCCGCCGCGTCGGCGTCGCCGCGCTGCTCGGCCAGTTCGGCCAGGTGGCGCCACGCGCGGCAGCGCAGGGCATCGTCGTCCAGCTGCTGCGTGGCCTGGGTGAAGAGCTGCTGGGCCTTGCCCCAGAGCTGCCGGCGCAGGCAGGCCATGCCGGAGAGGTACTGCAGCCGCGCATCGCGCGGATTGGCCTGCTGCGCTGCCTCGATGCGCGCGAGCCAGGCGGGGTCGAGGGCATCGAGGCTGCCCTCCAGCACGCGCACCAGCTTGAGCGCGTGGGCATCGGGCAGGCCGCCCTCGGGGCCGTGGCTGGCCATGTGCTCCCACGCCGGCAGCAGCCAGGAGCGGACCTGGACCGGGTCGCCGCCCAGCGTGGCGAGGCGCTGCGCGGCATGGATCGCAAGCTCGGGCATGGCCCGCTCGGCGGGCTCCAGCGACATCCAGGCCTGCTGCAGCTGCGCGGGATCGTGCGCGCCGTTGAGCAGCTCCATGGCCAGCCCGCGCACGATGCTCTGGGCCGCCGCGGGCGAGAACGCGCGGTGCTTGCCCAGCAGGCGCGCGGTTTCGAGCGCCTCCTGGGTCTGGTGCGACTGGCGCGTGGCCTTGAGCCGGGCGCGCAGCGCGAGCGTGCGCCGGGCCGCGCCCTGGGGCAGGGCGGCCAGGTGTTCGAGCGCCGCGGTCGCGTCGCGTTCGTCGAGGGACCAGCGCGCGGCGCGCAGTTGCGCGCCCTCGCGCAGCTCCTGCTCGCTCACCGTGGCGCGCGCGGGGATGTTGTCGAGGGCGTTGCGCAGATGGGCCTCGCGGGTCGCGCGGTCCTGCAGCGCGTGCGAGCTTTCGGCGGCCACGAGGTGGGCCAGCGTGCGCAGCTGGCGCCCGTGCGGCACGGCCTCGCCCGCGGCTTCCAGGGCGCTTTCCTGCGCCAGCGAGGCCATGGCGGCCTTGCGCGAGCGCAGGAAGCGCCCGGCCAGCAGCTGCGAGAGGGCGTCGAGCAGGGCCGCGTGCATCGCGCGCTCCTTCTGCTGGACGCGCCAGCGCCGGGCCTGTCCGGGCAGCTCCAGCAGCGCCGAGAGCGCCCGCAGCGCGGCATAGACCGTGGCGAAGCCGCCGACGAGCAGCAGCAGCACGAAGTTGAGCGAGAGATCGACGCGGTAGGGCGGCCAGAACAGGGTGATGGTGCCCTGGTTGTTGCCCGCGAAGAGGGCCGCCGCGACGGCGACGCCGAAGAGTGCCAGGAACCAGAGGGCTGCGCGCATGGGTCGGTGTGTCTCCTGTGCGCGTCAGCGGCCGGCGGCGGCCGTGGCCAGCGCGGCGAAGGTTTCGTCCAGCGCGGGCAGGGCCGCGCCCTTCAGGTGGGTCTGCGCCTGCTGCAGCACGGTGGCCGCCGACTGGGTGCGGCGGGCGGCGGGGTCGAAATACTTGCTCAGCGCGCCGCTGGAGGCGGCGAGGTCGGCGCGCGCGGAGTCGTACTGCCGCGCCAGCACCGCGAGGCGGGCGTTCATGAGCTGCAGCTTGAGGTTCTCGCGCAGGAAGAAGGCCTGGTCGGGCGCGATGAGGATCGCCTCGGGCCGGTCGATGCGGGTGACGCGCAGTAGCTGCCGCGCCTCGTCGCGCACCACCTCCCAGCCGCGCTGCAGCGTGGCCTGCCACCAGGGCAGGGCCGCGCCGGGGGCGGCCGTGCCGTTCTCGGGGGAGCGGCTGGCGGCGGCCGCGTTCATGCGCCGGGTGGCCGCGGCCTGGGCCACGGCGTTCTGCAGGGGCAGCTCGTCCACCTGCCGCATGAGGTCGTCCAGGCGCGAGAGCAGGCCGGCCGTGTCGGTGACCTGGGCGGCGCCCACGCGGTCGAGGTCGCGGCCGATGGCGCGCGCCACGGGGGCGAGGCGGGGCTGCGCGGAGCGCTCGATGCGCTGGCCGGCGCTCTTGAGGGCGGCCACCACGGGCTCCAGGCTGCCGGTGAGCTGGGCCTGCTGCTGCGCGAGGCGCAGCGCGGATTCGATATCGACGACGAGGTTCTCGTCGCGCGAGCGCGAGAGGCTCTGCATCAGCTCTTCGAGCTGGCTGCGCTGCAGCGCCACTTCGCTCACGCGGGTTTCGTTGACGGCCAGGCGTGCCGCGATGTCGCGCGACATGTCCAGCGACTGGTTGGCGAGGGTGCGGGCCTCGATGGACTGCGCGCCCGCGTCGGCCGACTGGCGCGCAAGCTGCTCCTGGATGCCGGAGAGGCGCTGCCACAGCATCACGCTCGTCGCGAGGCCGGAGATGGCGACCACGCCGAGCAGGAGCAGCACGGCCCGGTGCACGCCGGACGCCGCGCCGGGGGTTGCGGCCGCCGGGGCGGAGGGTGCGAGGGATGGCTCGGAACTCATGGGTGGGATTCTATCGATGCGACCACGTCGTCCAGGGCGGGCCGGCATTGGCGCACGGCCCCGAAACCCGCGTCCTGCGCGGCCTGCGCGATGCGCGGGTGGGTGGCGAGCGCGCGCGCGCCGTGCCAGTCCTGGCCGGGCAGCGCCTCGCGCAGGTGGGCCACGGCCTCGGAGCTGCTGAAGATCCAGAGCGAGCCGTCGGCGGCGGCCGCGCGCGCCAGGGCCTGCTGCGGCGGCGAGAGCTGCGGCGCGGCGCGCTCGTAGGCGGCCACGAACTCGGCGCGCCCGCCCGCCGCGGCGATCTGCTGCGCGAGCCATTCGCGGCCGTGGCCGGCCGAGGCCTCCGCTTCGCCCGTCTCGGCCTGGGCACCGCGCACGATCAGGATGCGGTCGCCCGGCTGCACCTGCGGCGCCACCTGCTGCCAGAGCGATTCGGAGTCGAACTGCGCCGCACCGGGGTCGGGCTGGTCGATGGCCGCGGCCGGCACGCCGGCCTGCCGCAGCGCGCGGGCGGTGCCGGGGCCCGGGGACCATACTCTTGTTTTGATAGCAGACTCTTCAGCAAATTCGGCGACATGGAGCCCCTCGGGCTCGAAGAAATGGTGCGCGGCGTTGCTGCTCACGAACATGACCGCGCGCCATCCGGCCCAGGCCTGCCGCGCCGCGCGCAGCGCCGCACGGGCCTCGGGGTGGGCGCAGGGCCGGATCGCGATCAGCGGCAGCGCCACCGCGTCGATGCCCCGGGCGTGCAGCTGGACCACCCACTGCATGGCATCGCGCTCGGGCCGGGTGACGATGGCGCGCCGGGGCGTGGGGGATGCGTGGGGGGCGTGTTGCACGGCGGAGTCCCGGTGAAGGGGGGCAGGCGCTGTTCAGCCCGCGGCCCGCGCGCCGCCCGCGCGCAGTTGCGCGGCCACGGCGGCGCCCAGGGCCTCGGCCTGGTCGTGCGCGGCCACCGGCGCGTCGGCGCTGGCGCGCACCAGCGGCAGGCGGCCTTCCGGGTCGCCCCAGGCCGCGTCGATGCGCAGGCGGGCGCCGCCTTCGGTCCAGCGCGCGTGGGCGGCCAGGGGCATGGAGCAGCTGCCGCCCATCGCGCGGCTCACGGCCCGCTCGGCGGAGACGGCGAGCCAGGTGGGCGCGTGGGCGAGCGGCGCGAGCGCGTCGATCAGGTCGCGCCGTTCGGCGCGCACTTCCAGGCCCAGGGCGCCCTGGCCGGCGGCCGGCAGCATCTCGTCGGGCCCGAACAGGGCGCGGATGCGCTCCTGCAGGCCCAGGCGCTTGAGCCCGGCGGCCGCGAGCACGATGGCGTCGTACTGGCCTTCGTCGAGCTTGCGCAGGCGGGTGTCGAGGTTGCCGCGCAGCGGCTGGATCACGAGGTCGGGGCGCAGCGCCTGCAGCAGCGCCTGGCGCCGCAGGCTGGAGGTGCCCACCACCGCGCCGTGCGGCAGCCCGGCCAGGTCGGCGTAACGGTTGGAGACGAAGGCATCGCGCGGGTCCTCGCGCTCCATCACGCAGGCGAGCGCGAAGCCCTCGGGCAGCTCCATCGGCACGTCCTTGAGCGAATGCACGGCCACGTGGGCGCGGCCTTCCTGCAGGGCGATCTCCAGCTCCTTCACGAACAGGCCCTTGCCGCCCACCTTGGAGAGCGTGCGGTCCAGGATCTGGTCGCCCTGGGTGGTCATGCCCAGCAGGGCGACGTCGTGGCCGCGTGCGCGCAGCAGGGCCTGCACGTGGCCGGCCTGCCAGAGCGCGAGCCGGCTCTCGCGCGTGGCGATGACGATGGGGGCGAGGGGGGGCGTGGGGGAGGAGGGGACGGGTGGATGCATCGCGGTGTTCGGGGCCCTGCCGGCAGGGGCGCCTGGGGCCCGGGGGATGCTAGCATGCTGCGCCGCAGCAGCCGTCGCCCCGCCCACCCTTCTCCCTTCGGCGCGGGGCCCTGCCGGGCCTGCGGCGCATCCCATGAAAGAACCGCGCGAGCGCTTCCAGGAGACCTCCCCCGCATGAACGCGACGACATCCCGCAAGACCGATCCCGCTCCCGGCGCCGAGCCCGCGCTGCCCCCGGCCCGCCGCGCTGACAAGGACCAGCCGCTGATCCAGGACATCCGCCTGCTGGGCCGCATCCTGGGCGACGTGATCCGCGAGCAGGAGGGCGTGGCGGCCTACGACCTCGTCGAGCAGGTGCGCAAGCTCTCGGTGGCCTTCCGCCGCGATGCCGACCAGGAGGCCGACAAGGCGCTCAAGAAACTGCTCAAGGGCCTCTCGGGCGACCAGACGGTGAGCGTGATCCGCGCTTTCACGTATTTCAGCCACCTCGCCAACCTGGCCGAGGACCGGCACCACATCCGCCGCCGCACCGTGCACGAGCGCGCCGGCAGCGCGCAGGAGGGCAGCATCGAGGTGGCCCTGGCGCGCCTGCGCTGGGCCGGCATCGCGCCGCGCGCGGTGGCGCAGACGCTCGCGCGCAGCTACGTGGCGCCGGTGCTCACCGCCCACCCCACCGAGGTGCAGCGCAAGAGCATCCTGGACGCCGAGCGCGACATCGCCGAGCTGCTGGCCGAGCGCGACGAGATCCAGGCCCGCGCGCAGCTCTACAAGTCCGCGCGCGATGCGCTCACCCCGCGCGAGCTGGCCGCCAACGAGGCGCGCCTGCGCGCCCGGGTGGCGCAGCTCTGGCAGACGCGGCTGCTGCGCTACTCCAAGCTCACCGTGGCCGACGAGATCGAGAACGCGCTCTCCTATTACGAATCGACCTTCCTGCGCGAGATCCCCAAGCTCTACGAGGAGCTGGAGCGCGCCCTGGGCAGCCAGCCCGTGGCGAGCTTCCTGCGCATGGGCCAGTGGATCGGCGGCGACCGCGACGGCAACCCCAACGTGAGCGCCGGCACCCTGTCGCTCGCGCTCAAGCGGCAGGCCGAGGTGGCGCTGCGCCACTACCTCACCGAGGTGCACTACCTGGGGGGCGAGCTGTCGCTTTCGGCGCGGCTGGTGCAGGTCTCGCCCGAGATGCAGCAACTGGCCGAGCGCTCGCCCGACACCAGCGAGCACCGCCAGGACGAGCCCTACCGCCGCGCGCTTACCGGCATCTACGCGCGCCTTGCGGCCACGCTGCGCGACCTCACGGGCGGCGAGGCCGCGCGCCACGCGGTGGCGCCGCAGAACCCGTACGCGGTGGCCGAGGATTTCCTGGCCGACCTGCGCGTGATCGAGGCCTCGCTGCGCTCGCACGGCGGCGCGGCCCTGGCATCGCAGCGGCTGCACCCGCTGGTGCGCGCGGTGGAGGTGTTTGGCTTCCACCTCGCCACGGTGGACCTGCGGCAAAGCTCCGACCAGCACGAGCGCGTGGTGGCCGAGCTGCTCGCCACGGCCCGGCTGGAGGCCGACTACGCGGCCCTGCCCGAAGACGCGCGCCAGGCCCTGCTGGTGCGCCTGCTGTGCGACGCGCGGCCGCTGCGCGTGGTGGGCGCCGAGTATTCCGAGCATGCGCGCGGCGAGATCGCCATCTTCGAGACCGCGCGCCGCATGCGCGAGCAGTACGGCGCCCAGGCCATCCGCCACTACATCATCAGCCACACCGAGACCGTGAGCGACCTGCTGGAGGTGCTGCTGCTGCAAAAGGAGGTGGGCCTGATGCACGGCACGCTGGATGCGCCCGACGCGCGCGCCGACCTCATCGTGGTGCCGCTTTTCGAGACCATCGGCGACCTGCGCAACGCCCAGCCCATCATGCGCGCGCTCTACGAGGTGCCGGGCTTCGCGGGGCTGGTGCAGCGCAGCGGGGCCGAGCAGGACATCATGCTCGGCTACTCCGACAGCAACAAGGACGGCGGCATTTTCACGAGCAACTGGGAGCTGTACCGCGCCGAGATCGCCCTCGTGGAGCTGTTCGACGAGCTGGAGACCCGCCACCACATCCGCCTGCGCCTCTTCCACGGCCGGGGCGGCACCGTGGGGCGCGGTGGCGGGCCCAGCTACCAGGCCATCCTGGCGCAGCCGCCCGGCACCGTGCGCGGGCAGATCCGCCTGACCGAGCAGGGCGAGGTGATCGCCTCCAAGTACGCCAACCCCGAGATCGGCCGGCGCAACCTGGAGACGCTGGTGGCCGCCACGCTGGAGGCCACGCTGCTGCAGCCCACCAAGCCCGCCACGAAGGCCTTCCACGACGCGGCGGCCGAGCTTTCGCGCGCGAGCATGGCGGCCTACCGCGCGCTGGTCTACGAGACGCCGGGCTTCGCCGACTATTTCTTCAACGCCACGCCGATCCGCGAGATCGCGGAGCTGAACATCGGCTCGCGCCCGGCCTCGCGCAAGCCCAGCCAGAAGATCGAGGACCTGCGCGCCATCCCCTGGGGCTTCAGCTGGGGCCAGTGCCGGCTCACGCTGCCCGGCTGGTACGGCTTCGGCTCGGCGGTGGAGGCCTTCGTGAAGGCGCCCGGCGAGAGCCCCAAGGCCCGCATGGCGCTGCTGCAGAAGATGTACCGCCAGTGGCCGTTCTTCCGCACGCTGCTCTCCAACATGGACATGGTGCTGGCCAAGAGCGATCTGGCCCTGGCCTCGCGCTACAGCGAACTCGTGGCCGACGCGCGCCTGCGCCGCAAGGTCTTCGGCGCGATCGAGGCCGAGTGGCAGCGCACCGTCGATGCCCTGGCGCGCATCACCGGCGACCGCCAGCGCCTTGCGCACAACGCGGCGCTGGCGCGCTCGATCCGCCACCGCTTCCCCTACATCGATCCGCTGCACCACCTGCAGGTGGAGCTGGTGCGTCGCTGGCGCGCGGGCGAGGGCAGCGAGCGCGTGCAGACGGGTATCCACATCTGCATCAACGGCATTGCGGCGGGGCTGCGCAACACCGGGTGACCGGCGGTGCGCCGCGCGGGGCTCGCTTCTTGCTTGCCCCGGCGCGCGGCGCCGTGCCGCGCGAGCATGAGGTGGCCTGGAAGGCGGGGTGATGGAAACGACGACAACAACGACGGCGGCAGTGGCTACCGGGCCGGCCGACGGCGGCGCGGGATGGCTGCGCCGGCTCTGGGCCCAGGACGCCTTCGTCTATAGCCTGCGCGTGTTCATCGCGCTCAGCGGCGCGATGGCGCTGTGCTGGTGGCGCGACCAGGTGGCGCTGGTGACGCCGATCTTCCTGGGCATCATCGCGAGCGCGCTCGCCGAGACCGACGACAGCTGGCGCGGCCGGCTGCGCGCGGTGCTGGTGATGCTCGGCTGCTTCGCGCTCGCGGCGTTCTCGGTGCAGATCCTGCTGCCGCGCCCGGCGTGGTTCGTGGCGGGGCTCGCGCTTTCCACCTTCGGCTTCACGATGCTGGGCGCGCTCGGCGAGCGCTACCGCGCCATCGCCTCGGCCACGGTGATCCTGGCGCTCTATGCGGCCATCAGCGCCTCGCCGGGCACGCCCTCGCACGCTCCGGCGGGCGCCTGGCAGGTGCCGCTACTGCTGCTCGCGGGCGCCGCGTGGTATGCGCTGCTGTCGCTCGCCTGGTGCGCGCTCTTCCCGCACCAGCCGGTGCGGCAGAACCTGGCGCGGCTCTATGAGCAGCTGGGCGCTTACCTGCGGCTCAAGGCCAGCCTGTTCGAGCCCGTGCGCGGGGTGGACGTGCAGCGCCGGCGGCTGGCGCTCGCCCAGACCAACGGCCGCGTGGTGGCGGCCCTCAACGCCACCAAGGAGAGCATCTTCAGCCGCCGGGGCGCCGGCGCGCGCGCGCTGCCCACGGGCCGCATGCTGCGCCACCTGAACCTCTACTTCATCGCACAGGACATCCACGAGCGCGCCAGCTCCTCGCACCACCACTACAACGAGTGGGCGGACGTGCTCTTCCACAGCGACGTGCTCTACCGCTGCCAGCGCGTGCTGCAGCTGCAGGGCGTGGAGTGCACGCGGCTCGCGCAGGCGCTGCAGATGCACGCGCCCTTCGTGCGCGACGGGGCCGTGGCGCGCGCCATGGCCGACCTGCGCGATGCGATCGCCTACCTGGAGGCCCAGGCCCGGCCCGGGTGGCACCGGCCGCTTCGCAGCCTGCGGGCGCTGGCGCGCAACCTCGCCACGCTCGATGCCCAGCTCGACGCGGCCGCCCACCCCGAGGGGGGCGAGCGCGCCGGCGACAGCAGCCTGCTGGACCGCTCTCCGCGCTCGCTGGCCGATGCCTGGGGGCGCGTGCGCTCGCAGCTGCACCCGGGCACGCCGCTCTTCCGGCATGCCGCGCGGCTTTCGCTGGCGCTGGCGGCGGGCCACGGCGCGATGCAGCTCATCGACCCGGTGCACGGCTACTGGATTCCGCTGGCCACGCTGTTCGTGTGCCAGCCCACCTACGGCGCCACGCTGGCGCGCGTGTCCCAGCGCGTCGCCGGCACAGCCGTGGGGCTGGTGGTGGGCTGGGCGCTGCTGCGGCTTTTTCCGAGCCTGCCGCTGCAGGCGCTGTTCGCCGTGGCGGCGGGCGTGCTGTTCTTCGTCACCCGCACCACGCGCTACCTCACGGCCACGGCGGCCATCACGCTGCTGGTGCTGATGTGCTTCAACCAGGCCACGGGCGAGGCGCACGCGCTGATCCTGCCGCGGCTGCTGGACACGATGATCGGCAGCGCGATCGCGGCCGTGGCCATGCTGATGGTGCTGCCCGACTGGCAGGGGCGCAGGCTCGCCGCGGTGGCTGCGCAGGCGCTCGCGTCGCACGCCCATTACCTGCGCGAGATCCTCTCGCAGTACGCCACGGGCAAGGCCGACGACCTGGACTACCGCCTCGCGCGGCGCAACGCGCACAACGCCGACGCGGCGCTGTCCACCACGCTCTCGCACATGCTGCAGGAGCCGCGCCACGTGCGCTTGCATTCGCTGGCGGGCATGCGCATGCTGGTGGCCTCGCACACGCTGCTCAGTTACCTCTCGGCCATGGGCGCCCACCGCGCGGAACCGGCAGGGCCTGTTGCGGACCTTGCCCAGGAGGCGGGTGCCCACGCGGCGAACCGGCTGGACGCGTTGGCGGCTGCGTTGCGCCGGCAGGGCGATGCCGTATCGGACGATTCGGGCCGGGCCGAGGCGTTGGCGGCGGCGCTGGAGCAGGCGGCAGACACCCTGGCCCAGACTGATCCCGCTTCTGCTCCGGGCGGGGCGGAGATGTTACGCACCTTGCAGACCCAACTGGCGCTTGTGTGCCGGCAGCTCGGGGCCCTCGAAGCCGCAGCGCGGCAATTGCGGGGCAGCCCTGCGGACACTGCAGCGGCTTTTGCCTGACAGCCTCTTTTTGTTTGGGACGCCGGTCTTGGGTTCGGTTGCGTGGCTTCGCCTTTGCGAGTCATGGCGGGGCTTGTTGAAGGGCGCCCCGCATTTATTGGAGTTCCCGACCTCCGTGGGCAACGCGCTCGGCATCTCCGCTACTTTGTGTGTCCAGCCATTCGGACCACAACTGAGGAGACCCCTTCGGGTTGACCTTCGCGTATTCGTAGAACAGGGTGATGAATTCCAATCGATCATTGCGAAATTCGCCGCGCCCCTCGTGCGTGACGTCTTTCCCGAAGTCCAGCGCGCGTCCGGGATTAAAGGCCAGCTGTCGCGCGATGATGTCGTCAAGCGGCACCTTGGACGCATTGCGCAGCATGTCGTGCATCGCGATAAAAATGCCAGTACGGCCTTGGCCGACCCCACAGTGCACATGGAGCCTTTCGTGGGCAGCCATGGCCCGTTCCATCTTGACGAAGGCATCGACATGTTCGCTGCGCGGCCCGAGGTGGTCCGTCACCGTGAGCCGGACGTAGTCGGCTCCTGCCTTCTTGACCAATTCTTCTTCGCTCATGATCTCCGGCCTGACCAAGGTCACCGAGCGTGGATTTTCGACGCCTTCCTTGGCGTCTTTGCGATGCGATAACTGTATGGTTTCCTGTGATCGCAACTGTTGAATCCTTGCGCGCTCGTCCGCCAGTACTTCGCTGCTGGGCTTTCCGACGTTCCCCCAGTTGTTGGGTGCCCGCCACGTGCCCGGATAGCCGCCGACGATGACGTGAGACTCTTCCCGGACGTCCAGGACGGTCACAGGTCGTTGCGGCGATGGGTCGAGCTTCGCGACTTGGTCCAGCGACGCGATGCTGGCGCTACCCGACACATGCAGTTCGTGCCAGCCTGCTGGATTGCAGCTTTCAGGCAGTTCGAACTCGTCTGAAGAACGGAAGTTTTCCTTTGTCCCCGGGGTTCTGTCGTACTGGAGGACTGGGGTGGAATCCGGCCGCGGCGGCATCGGCAAAGTGCCTCTGAATTTGTGGATGAGTGCGGAACGGCGATCCGTTGTCGGCGGCATCTCGCCGAAGGCACTCGGCTTCGAAGACGCAGTAGGTTCTGCACGGGTCGGCAAGGCATCGAACGAACCGCGAGCAGTTTGCTGGTGCCTGCCCGTGGCACCTTCTGCTGACGAGGGAGGTGGTTCCGAGACAGCCCGGTTGGGGTCCCTATGGCTGATACCGGCATGACCTGAAACGTTCTTGACCATGAGAACTCTCTGTGCAACTTTGGTATGGTCGACAGAGTTTCCGCGCCGATGGCGCCATGCCCTGGCGCATAGCCGAAGCGGTGGCGCCGCTGGCGAAACAGAAGTGCGTGAAAGGTGCCTCAGTCGCCGCGCAGAGATCCCGGCCCCGAAAGGCAACATCAGAAAAACAAGACCCCGCCACGGCGAAAAGACAGCAGACGCCATGGACCGGGCTTCGTCCAGAGGTGACTCCGGGGGCGTCAATCACTCATCAGTTCTCCGATCGGCCGCAAATCCTCCACCCGATCACACACCGCCTTCACCATCATCATCACGGGGATGCCGAGCAGCACTCCCCACAGGCCCCACAGCCAGCCCCACACCAGCACGCTCACGAACACGGCCACCGGGCTCATGCGGCTGGTCTTGCTGGTGAGCCAGGGCGTGAGCAGGTTGCCCACCAGCGTGTGGATCAGCAGCGACGCGCCGCCGATGGCCAGGGCCATGTCCACGGTGCCGAACTGCAGGAAGGCCACGAGCGCCGAGGCGCCCGTGACCACCACCGAGCCGATGTAGGGCGCGAGGTTCAGCACGCCCGCCACCACGCCCCACACGGCCGCGTTCTCCAGGCCCAGCAGCGCGTAGGCCGTGCCGGTGGCCACGCCCACCAGCACACTCGTGGCCACCTGCACGAGCAGGTAGCGCTGGATCTGCGCGGTGATGTCGTCCAGGGCCGCCATGGTGATGTGGCGGCGCTCCAGGCTCTCGCCCGCGATGCGCACCAGCTTGCGGCGGAACAGGTTGCCCGAGGCGAGCGAGAAGAACGTGAGGAACACCACCACGGTGAGCTGGCCGGCGGCCGACATCAGGCCCACGGTGCCGGTCCACACGTAGTCGCGGATGTTGAAGGGCGGGCGCTCGATCACCACGCGCTGCACGCCGCGCCGCGTCTGCGGCGGGATGCTGTCGGTGGCGGCCTGCTCGATCTGGCTGGCGGCTTTCTGCATGGTGTCCAGCGGGCTTGGGCCGCGCACATTCTGGCGCACGGCGTCGCGCACCTTGCGGGCGGCCACGGGCAGCGAATCGACCAACTGGGCCGCGCCGTCCGAGAGCGACCACGCCGCGCCGCCCAGCCCGCCCACGAGGCCCATCAGCAACACGCCGGCGCCCAGCCAGCGCGGCACGCACCAGCGCCGCAGCGCGGTGACGGCCGGCTGCAGCGCGATGGTGAGCAGCAGGCTCAGCATGAGCGGAATGAACACGGCGCTGGCCCAGTGCAGCAGCGCGATGCCGGCGAAAAGGGCGAGCAGCGCCAGCGACAGGTTGCGCACGTCCACCGGCATGTGCAGCAGCACGCGGGGCGAGGCGTCTCCTGCGGGCGGCGGCGTGGCGGGGGCCGGCGGATCGCCGGCCGGAAGCGGATCTGGCGGGGGATCGCCCACGGGGGGCGGGGCGGGCTCGGCCGGCGGGAGGACCGCAGGCGTGTCGGGGGCCGGGGCGTCGGCGGGAGAGGGGGCCGGAGCGGGGGCGGGAGAGGGGGCCGGAGCGGGGGCGGAATGCTGCATGCGCGGATTGTGGCGTGGCGCCCGGCCCCACGCCTGCAGGCGCAGGCCCCGATTGCGGAACGGGCGCGAAACGCCGGGCTGGCCCGGCCGGCCGCGCGGGGCCGAGCAGGGCGGGAAAAGCGCCGCTGTTCGGGCGATGCCGGCGGCGGGCCGCCGCTAGCATCCAGTCCATGCAATCCGAGGAAAGGCGTGCGCGCATGACCCCCGCTGCGGAATCTCCGCCGAACGTTCACCACAGGCCGTGGCGCGGCCTGCTGGCCGCGCTGGGCTGCGCGGCGTGGCTCGCGGGCTGCGCGGCCCCCCCGCCGCCGGACCTGCCCCAGCCCCAGGCCCATGAGCCCTCCACGCAGAAGACCGCCCGCGCGGTGCACCACTGGGACGTGCTGGCCGCCGACGTCGCGGCGCGCACAGCCTCCCGGCTGCGCGACTGGCCGCCGGGCGCGCACCCGATCTACGTGGTGCCGGCCGAGGGCGAGGGCGGCGGCTTCGGCCCCGGGTTCCGGACCCTGCTGGTCACCCATCTGGTGGAGCGCGGCCTCGCGGTGTCCACCCAGCCCTCGGGCGTGCGGCTCGTGGTCGGCGTGCAGCTCGTGCAGCACGTGGCGCTGCCGGCCACGGGCGCGCGCCCCGTGCTGCTGGGCGAAGGCGTGAGCGTGGCGCGCAATGCCTCGATGGAAAACGGCGACTATCTGCTCGCGGCCACGGCCGCGCCCGTGGCGGCTCCGATGGCTGCCGCGTCCCGCCAGGCGCTGGCGCGCGGCCCGGCCCGCACCGAGATCCTGGTGACCACCTCGCTGGAGGGCGAGGACCGCTACCTCGCGCGCACGAGCGACGTGTATTTCATCGACCAGGCCGACGCCGCGCTCTATCTGCCCGCGCCGCCGGCGTCCGTGGGGCCGCCGCCCGTGGCGGTCAAGACCTGGCAGGTGGTGGCGCCATGACGGCCCCCGAGCAACACATCCCGCACCCGGGCCGGCGGGCGCGGCGCGCCTGGCTGCAGGCGGGGCTGGCGGGCGCCGCGGCCCTGCTGCTGCCCGGTTGCGCGCGGTACTACTACGGCAGCGCCGCGCCCGGCGGCGGCAGCGGCCCGCTCGCCGCGCTGGGGCTGGGTTCCCCGGCGGCGGACCTGCTGGAGGCCAACTACCTCGCGGCCGACACGCTCCTGCAGCAGGCGCCGCAGCTCGACCCGAGGCAGCCCGTGCTGGTGGCCACGCTGGTCCACATCGACCGGCTCGATGAATCCTCGCGCCTCGGGCGCCTGTGCTCCGAGCAGATCATGGGGCGGCTGGTGCAGCGCGGCGTGCGGGTGACCGAGCTCAAGATGCGCCAGAGCCTCGCGATGCAGCCCGGGCAGGGCGAACTGCTGCTCTCGCGCGAGGTGCGGGAGGTGAGCCGCGCGCAGTCCGCGCAGGCCGTGGTGGTGGGCACCTACGCCGCCACGGCGCAGTCGGTGTTCGTGAGCCTCAAGCTCGTGAGTCCCGAGGGCAACACGGTCATCGCCGCGCACGACTACGTGCTCCCGGTGGATGACAACGTCCGCATTCTCCTGTCGGTGCGATGAGCCGCGGGCCCGGCCCGGAGAGCGCGGTCCGGGGCGGGAGAACGGGGGCGGGGGGCGCCCGGACGGGGTTCCGGGCGGGGAAGCCGGGCAAAAAAGACCCGGCGCGAGGCCGGGCAAGGGGGAATTGATTTGCTACTGAAAGTATAGCTACTGAATCAGTGTTTTCACCGACATGGCAGCGCCTGGAATGCCCAAATGCTTGATCTGGATCAATGCAGCATCAGTGCGCCGGCCGATTTGCTCTTGCCGGCGCGGGCGGGCGGGTTGCACAGGCCGCAGGTGAAGGTGCGCGCGTTCTCGTACAGCTCGGTCACGAAGCGGCCGCCGCACTGGGTGCATTCGGTGCGCGTGAGCATGCCGGCGTCCACGAACTTGATGAGGCGCCAGGCGCGCGTGAAGGACAGCAGCGGCTCGATCTCGGCCGTGGCCACCTGCTCGCTGTAGAGGCGGTAGGCCTTGGTCAGCAGTTCCACCGAGTCCAGGTCCACGCCCTTGGAGAGGTACTCGTAGATGTTGAGGAACAGCGAGCTGTGGATGTTTTCCTGCCACGTGAGGAACCAGTCGGTGGAGAACGGCAGCTGGCCCTTGGACGGCGACTTGCCCGCGATTTCCTTATAGAGGCGGATCAGCCGCTCATACGACAGCGTAGTCTCCGACTCCAGCACCTGCATGCGTGCGCCCATCTGGATCAGCATGGCGGCGCGTTCGATCTGCTTGGACTCGTTGAGGACGCTCTTGGCGGGTGCGGCTGCGGTCATGGCGGTCTTTCGGAGGCGGGTGGACGGGAGGCGGGAGAGGGCGCGAGGGGCTCAGAGCACCTCGGACACGCGGCTGGCCATCAGGATGTTGGCGTGCAGCGTGTTGGTGGCCTCGTTGCCGACCTTCTTGGGGGTGTTGTGGTTGGTGAGCAGGCTCCAGACGAGGTTGTCGTCCACGCGGAAGCTGCACAGCAGGGTGTTGCGCGAGGCCAGCTTGAGCACCTGCGCGGCCGAGAGGGACGCGAGGATGTCGGCGGCGTCTTCGTTGATGCCCAGGCGGAACACCGCTTCGGCCTTGTCCTGGCGGATCAGGGTCTGGGCCAGCATCAGGTAGGTGAGGTTGGCTTCGCGGATTTCGGCGAGAAGTTGTTCCGAGGTCATGGTGCAATCCTTTCCAGTACCAGATCCCGAGGTTCCTTGCGGTCTGCAGGTTTGTCGCGATCCGTTGAAATGGATTGTGAATTCGGCCCAATCGGAAATTAAGTCGGGGTTTGGATGTGCGTCGTGTCTCGCCGGCACGCCGGGTTTGTAGGAATTTGCCTTACACGTGGGCAGGTGCCCTGGGGGCTGCTCGCCCGGCGCGCTTGCTGCGGCGGGCGGCATGGACCGTATCGGTGATCCACGGCGCCGCGCGCCATCCGCGATGCATGACACCGGCGCTGCGTCCCCGTCCGGTGGCCACGGAGCAGGCCACGCCCGCAACCGCCGTGGAGCGAGCTTGGCTCGGCCACCGGCGGTGTCCCCCTTCCCGCCGAGCGCAGCGCGGCGAGAGAAGGGGCTGAAGGCCGCGGCTCCAGGCCTGCCTGCACAGGCTTGGACGGCCCTGAAGAGCTGCCACCTCTGGCGGTTGCACCGAGGCGCGAAGCGCCACAGGGGGTTGTCGTTTGACTTCAGCCGCGCTCGACCGGGCGGGCCGGGTCGCTGCACCATTCGCTCCAGCTGCCGGCGAAGAGCGTGGTTTTTCCGAGTCCCGCGACCTGCATCGCGAGCAGGTTGGGCACGGCGCTCACGCCGCTGCCGCACTGGTGCACGATGGTGGCGGGCGGGCGGCCCGCGAGCAGGGCCTCGAACTCCGCGCGCAACTGGTCGGCGGGCTTGAATCGGCCGTCGGGCCCCAGGTTCTCGCTGAACGGGCGGTTGAGCGCGCCCGGGATGTGGCCCGCCACAGGGTCCAGCGGCTCCACCTCGCCGCGGTAGCGCGCGGGGGCGCGCGCGTCCACGATGGTCTGGCCGGCCTGGCCCAGCGCGGCCTGCACCTCGGCCGCCGTGGCGAGCCGCTGCAGGGGCTCGCCCAGCGCGAAGTTCGTGCGGAAGTGCGCGGGCTCCTCGCCGCTCGCCACCTCGCCGCCGGCCCCGGTCCAGGCCTGCAGGCCGCCGTCGAGCACCGCCACCGCCCCGTGCCCGGCCCATTGCAGCATCCACCACAGGCGGCCGCAATAGTTGGCGCCGTTGCGGTCGTACACCACGGCCTGCATGCCGTTCGAGAAGCCCACCGACGACAGCCACGCGGCGAAGCGCTCGCGGCGGGGAAGCGGGTGGCGCCCGCCCGAAGCCGGCGCATCGCCCTCGGCCGCGACGATCGTGCCATGTGCGCCGTGCGCTCCATGCTTGGCGCTCAGCGCCTCGTCGAGGTGGGCATATACCGCGCCGGGGATGTGCGATTCGAGGTACTGCTGGGCCCCGCGCGAGGGCTGCGAGAGATCGAAGCTGCAGTCGAAGACCATCAGCGGAGCGCCGCTCGCGCGCAGGGCCTTCAGTTCGGTGGCGGAGATCAGGGTCGTATAGGGCATGGTGCGGATGGAAGAGAAGACAACGGGGGAAAGCGGGAGCGCCGTGCCGCGGCCCGCGCGCCGCCTATTGTGCGGCGCCGGGAAGGGGCCGCCGCGTCGGCGTGGGCCGCATCCGCCGGGCCCGCCCGCTCATACGGTTTCGCAATCAAAAAGATAACTGCGTTGCTTCGCCTTGCCGTGCTACAGCACTGTCTGCGGCTTCGCGCCTTGTTCTCTCTTTGATTGCAAACCCGTATCAATGCTCCTCGGCCGGGGCGCCGGGCGCTGCGCGGGCGCGCAGCACCGTCGCCACGATGCCGCTGGCCACGATCAGCGCCATGCCCGCCCAGCCGATGGGGGGGATGTTGTCCCCGAAGAGCAGCAGGCTGTAGAGGGCGGCGAACACGATGCCCGAATACTGCAGGTTCGCCACCACGAGCGTGCCGCGCTGGGTGAGGGCGCGGGCGTAGGCGCGCGTCATGCAGAGCTGGCCGAGGGCGGCCAGGACGCCGATGGGCAGCAGCCACAGGGCCGGCCAGCCGGGCCAGTCCGAGGTACCGGTGAGCACCATGGCCCCGCCTCCCCCCACGGCCGAGCCCACGGCGAAATAGAACACCGTGCGCGTCTCCGGCTCGCCGATGCGCGAGAGCGCCATCACCTGCATGTACGCGAACGCGGCCGACAGGCCCGAGAGCAGGCCCACGAGGCCGGCGAACATCTGGTGGGCGTCCAGGCTGGGGCGCAGCATCATGACCACGCCCGCGAACCCCGCCAGCACGGCAAGCACCAGCGGCGCCTGCAGCGGCGGCCGCGCCCCGCCCGCCACGGGTCTCCAGGCCAGCAGCGCGCCGCCCACGATGAAGGCCGCGATCCACACGCTGCTCATGTAGTTGAGCGTCATGGCCGTGGCCAGCGGCAGGTGCGCGATGGCGTAGAACCACGCGCCCAGCGACGCCACGCCGATGAGGCTGCGCCAGGCGTGCATGCCCGGGTACCGGGTGCCCAGCGAAACCCCCTGCTGCCGCGCCAGCGCCCAGAGGATCAGCATGCCGATCAGGCCCCGGTAGCACACCAGTTCGGCCGCGTTGAAATAGGCCGACGCGAGCTTCACGCACACCCCCATGGTCGCGAACAGAAAAGCGGCCAGGACCATCCAGAGAGCTTGCATGGGCGTAGAAAAGAGAAGGGAGAAGGGCGACGAGGGAGGAGCGGCGACGCGCGCCGGCCCGGGGCGGGACTGGCGCGCGGTGGACCGATGTTAGGCCAAGCCCGGGCTTCCTCCCGCGAAGGCGGCGCGGGTGCGGGCCATCGCACCCGCGCGCAACGGGCTACGGCCCAGTGGATGGGATGCGCCGCGCCGCGCCGTGGCGCTGCCGTTCACCGCAGGCCCGGTGCGGCGCCGCCCGGCTGCCGGCGCCGCGCGCCGCGGCTTTCATGCCAGGCCAGCCCGGCGAACAGTGCCGCAGCGAGCCCCAGCGACACCAGCATCATTTTGCCCAGCAGGGGCACCAGGCCGATGCTGGCCAGGATGGCGATCCAGGCGCACGCGCGCATGCGCGCCGACTGGAAGACCTTGAGCGCGGCGCCGAAGGCGAACAGGTAGATCAGGATGAAGTTGGCATTGGCGAACTGGATCAGCCATGCCTCCGGGATGTGGAAGACCGAGAGGCACAGGGTGAACAGGCCGTAGATCACGGCCATGGCGGCCAGCGCGTTGCGGGGCGCGCCGTGCGCCGAACTCCAGCGGCCCAGGGCGCCGGGCAGCAGCCCCTTGCGGGCCAGCGAGAAGATTTGCCGCGACGCGCCCATCACCCACGAATTCACCGCCAGGAGCAGCAGCACGACCGCCACCAGGCTGCCGGCGGCGGCCGCGGAATCGCCCAGCACGATGCGCAGGATGGGCGTGAGCACGGTCGGCGCCGCGGCGCGCTCCTGGGCCGGCACGACGGAGACGTAGGTCAGCGCGATCAGGCCGTAGAGCCCGCTCACGATCACCACCGCCCAGGGAATCACGCGCCGGAAGGTGCGCTCCGGATTGCGCACCTCGCCGGCGATGGAGGAGACGTTCTCCCAGCCCAGGAACGCGAAGAAGCACACCACCATCGCCCCGCCGATGGACGAGACGCCCTGCGGCATGAACGGGGTCATGGTCTGCACGCTGCCGTGGGGCAGGGCCACGGCGATCACCGCGATCAGCCCCAGCACCAGCACGAACACCGCGATGGACTGGATTTTTCCGCCGATTTTCATGCCGATGGCATTGAATCCCAGCGCGGCCAGCAAAAATGCATAACCCACCAGCGGAATCCATTGTTTATCGAATTGCAACAGGGCGTGAAGATAATGCGCGGCGGCCAATCCCATGATCGGATCGCTGACCACGATGGACAGCGTGAGCAATAAGGAAAGGGTTTTGCCGAGGCGGGGGTGCAGGGATTTTTCGATGAAGGCCGGCACACCGCCGCTCTCGGGCGCCAGCATGGCCATCTTGGCGAAGCAGACCGCGATCGGCGCGGTGATCAGCGCAAGCAGCATCCAGGCCACGAGCGAGGCAGGGCCTGCGATCTGGGCGGCGATGCCGGGAATGATCAGCACCCCGGCACCGACGACGGACGAGATATAGAAGGCCAGCAGTTCTCGGCTGCCGATATGGCGTTGCATTTGCACAAGGAGCTCCCAAAAAGAACGAGGCTTTTTGTCTCCTGGCGCATGCATGGCAAACGGGCAATGCCATGGGATATGCGGGTATTTTTATTTGATTTTGATTCTAGGTGGCGTTGCCTCGGTATTGGGTTGGGTGGCTATTCGTTTGTTTACTGCGATGCTGTGGTTTGTTTTTATTATGTGCGGGATGGTATTTTTTATGCGAATTTTTTATTGATGCGTAATGTGAATATGGTCCGGGTATTTTGTGCATAACCCCAAGGCCGCGTGGGTGCGGGATGGCACGGTGGTCCCCCCCAGGCCCTCGCGGGGGGCGCAGCGATTCGTCAGAGGCACACGCGCAGGACGTCGCAGAGTGTGTCCAGCACGCCTGCCGTCAGGAAGGGCGACTGAAAGACCTTGTGCTCCCCGGGCAGCGTGGCTTGCACGAGCGGCTCGGCCAGCTTCAGGCCGCCGTCGCTGTTGGTCAACATGACCAGCCCGTCTCCCGAGCCCGGCAGGGCCATCACGAATGCGCGGTAGCCCGGGTTGTTTCCCCATTGCCAGAGGTGCACGCCGGCGGTCGACCGCTCCATGCCCCAGCCCAGTCCCCAGCTCAGATTCAAATGTGGATCGACGTCGACCGGTGATTCGACGGTCTTGGCCAGCAACGCCTCGTCGCGCAACAGCGCGACGAGGAAGCGGGCGTAGTCGCCAACGCTGGTGTAAAGGCTGAAGGCCGCCACGGGCTGTCGCAGCGGTACCTCCTTGCGCGGCGCCCCGTTGGCCTTGGTGCCGGGCAGCAAGTGCTCGCCGACCTGGGGAGTCCAGCGGTAGCTGCTGTGCCCCATGCCGAGCGGGGCGAAGACCTGCTCCTGCATGACCTCGTCCAGCGGTCGCCCCATCACCGTTTCGACGGCCCGCTGCAGCAGCACGTAGCCTTCTCCGGAATAGGCCCAGCGGGTGCCGGGTGTGCTTTCGAAGCGCAGTGGCCCCGAGGCCCAGTTGGGCAGCCCGGCGGTGTGCTGCAACAGCATGCGCACGGTGACCGCTTGGAGCCGAGGGTCGGTGACCTCGTCGGTCTGCGCGGCCGGCCCTGGCTGCAGCGGATCGAAGGCGTGCCGATAGCCTTGCGGCAGGTACTGCAGTACCGGAGCGTCCAGCGCCAGACGGCCCTGTCGCACCAGCTTCAGCACGGCATACGCGAACACCGGTTTGCTCAGTGACGCGGCCTGGAACACGCTGTCGGGTTGCACTTCCAGGGCGGGGTCACAGCCCGACGCGGTCGATACCGTCTGCAACTCGCGCTGCCTGATGACAGCTACCGCGGCGCCGCAGACGTGGTGGCGCTGCGCCAGGTGCTGGAGCTGTTCGGCCGGCGCTGCCGTTCCAGGGGCAGCGTATGGCGGCGATGCGCAGGCCGCCATCAGTACGAGCGCCGCGAGCCCGGCAAAGCGGCCGAAGCCGCGCACAGCAGAAGTCTTGTATCGAATCATGGGGTCAGTTTCAAGGGCATTCGGGAAATCACAGGGAAATGGACTGCTGCTTCAGCACGTCGGCCAGGGCTTGGTCGATACGGCTCAAGACCCAACTGGTGCCATCTTCGGCGAAGTAGCCCGTGTTGCTCTGGCCGAACATGGCGAAGTCGCCGGCCCGATCCAGCACCGCCTCGGCCATGAAGCCGGGGACATGGCCGGTGTGCGTCAGCAGCACGCGGTTCGGCGTGGCCACGCTTTGCCAGCCCCAGACGTACCGATTGCCAGACGCCGCGCGCAGGTCGCGCACATAGGCCAGCGGCAACGGCGTGCGCTCCCCCCGCTGCGCCAGCACATGCCAGTGCAGCCAGCGCGCATAGGCCGCACCCGTACAAGCCCAGTGCCCGGCAGGTGCGAGGATGTCCTGCCAGTTCTTCGTGGCCCGTGATTCTGCCGTGGCCTCGACCACGGCCAGCGCATTGGCCGGGCCCTCGTGCCCCCACAGAACATCCCGTTCGCCAGGCACCTGCGAGCGCCATGCGCCTTCCAGCCCGAGCGGCTGCACCAGCACCTCGTCGAAAATCGCTTCGAAGGTCTTGCCCGTGCGGGCCTCCAGCAGGGCGGCGGCCAGCGCATAGCCGGCGTTCGAGTAGAGGAAGTCGCGCCCCGGCATCACGCCGGCCACGGGCGCCCGGGCCAGCAGCCAGCGGGCGAAATAGGCACGCCGGCCCGCCATCGTGGTCGGCAATGGGTTCGTGTCTGCCCCGACGGCCGCCATGAAGGCGTCCTCCTCCGGGCCGCTGCCGTTGAAGGCCGGCAAGCCGCCACGGTGGTGCAGCAGATCGGCCAGTGTCACCCGGGCGTAGGCGGGGTGGATCTCACGGGCCCATTCGGTGAAGGCTTGCGGCAAGGTCAGCGACAGGGCCGGACCACCGCGCTCGGCCAGCGCCACGGTGGCGGCGCTGGTCATGGCCTTGGTGTTCGAGCCGATGGCAAAGCGGTCCTGCGGCTCCACCGGGGCGCCCTGGCCCAGGCGCCGCTTGCCGGCCACGGCCACGCTGCTGGCCTTGCTTGTCACCTGGCCCAACACCAGCCCCACCAGGCCCGAAGCGACGGCGGCATCGGCCTGGGTCTTGAGCAGGGCCGCGGTTGCGTCCGGGTTGGGTTCGTCCGATCCGCCACCGCAGGCGGCCAGGTTCAGCCCCAGTCCGGTGGACAGGAACAATTGCAGCACCGTGCGGCGGCGCAAGGAGGAATCAGCGGGGCGAATCGACATGCAGGAGCTCCGAAGTGGGGGTGCGAGGCAGTGTGCGAGGCGCCACCCAAAGAGAACCCAAAGCCAGAAGACTCGAAGGCCCTGGCGTTTCAGCGGCGTGGCGGCGCGGCGGCGGCATCCAGCAGGCGGTCGAGCGCCTGCACCACCCGCTCGGGCGCATCGCGATGGAGGTAATGCCCCGAGATCGACACGGTCTCGGCTGGCACCCCCAGGCGTTGCTGCCAGTCCAGGCGCAGCCGCGACAGCGTGTGCTGGTACGCCTGGGTTTCCAGCGGGCCGAAGCGGCCCGAGAAGAGCAGCCTGGCGGGCACGCCGGACGGCCACGGCGGCAGCCCGTCCAGGCATTGCGCCTGGGCGTCGAACTCGGCGCGCATGGTGGGCGTGAACAGCGTGCTGCGCAGGCCCCACAGTGTCGCGGCCGTCTTGGGTGTCTCGCGCTGCAGCGTGGCCCAGTGCTCGGGGTGGGTGGGGTCCAGCAGCAACAGGCCGGCGGTCTCATCCGGGTACAGCCGCGCGAACACGACCTGGTACAAGCCGCCCAGCGAATGGCCCACGAGCAGATACGGCGGCGGGACATGCGCGTCGCGGAGCGCGGCGTGCAGTTCACGGGCCACCTGGCAGGGATCTCGGGGCGCGGATGTCGAAGGGCTGTCACCGTAGCCTGGGCGATCCAGCGCGAAGACGCGGTGCCGCGCGGTCAGGGCGGGCCAGACTGTGTTCCAGGTCGAGCGGCCGTCGCCCAGGCCGCTTTGCAGCACGACGGCGGGGGTCTTTTCCGGGCCGGCCAGGGCGTACGCCATGGCGCCCCCGGCGGTCGATGCATAGCCCTGCCGGGGTACCTGCGCGCAGGCAGTCAGAAGCAGTGCGCCCATGAGTGCGGCCACGCACCGGCAACGCGCAAGGAATGGAGCCGAGTCAAGATGCATGGTGATCGGGTGATGAAGTGTCAGGCGATGGGGCTCGCGCAGGCCGCCCGGGATGCATCGGCAATGGCCTGGCCCCGGCATGGCCCGCAGTGTCGCGTCTGACAGCTTTGGCTTTCCCAAAGGTCGGGGCGCTACAGTGGGCGCCATGCACATCCTGCTGGTCGAAGATGACCTTGATCTGGGCCCTGCGCTGTTGGCCGCCTTGAAAGCCGAGGGCATCAGCGCGCAATGGGTGCGGCGCGCCACGGATGCCCGGGCCGCGCTCGGGCCCGAGGTGGATCTGGTGCTGCTGGATCGCGCGCTGGCCGGCCAGGAAGGGCTGGACCTGTTGCGCCATTGGCGAGCGAAGCGCATCACGACGCCTGTGATCGTCATCACCGCACGATCCGCGCTGACGGACCGGCTCGAAGGCCTGGACGAAGGGGCCGATGACTACCTCGTCAAGCCCTTCGAGATCCCGGAGCTGCTGTCGCGCGTGCGGGCCGTGCACCGCCGCCATCGGCAGCAGGCCAGTGAGTTGTGGGAGCTGGGCGATCTGGCGGTGTCGCCGCGCTCGCACCAGGCCTGGCTGAAGGGCGAGTTGCTGGCCCTGTCGGCGCGCGAATTCCAACTGCTGGTGGCGCTGGCCAAGGACACCGGCACGGTGGTCCCCAAGCAGGTGCTGGGGCAGTTGCTGGAGCCGCTGGGCGATCCGGTGGATGCCGCGACCATCGAGGTGCACCTGTCCAACCTGCGCCGCAAGATCGGCGCCGAGCGCGTCCGCACGGTGCGCGGCGTGGGCTACCAGCTCAGGCCATGAGACGGCAGGCGTCGCTGCAGGGTCGGCTGCTACGGGTGCTGCTCCTGGCCGTGGGGCTGGTCGCCGGCCTGCTGGTGGCCATGGACTATCTGGCGTTCCAGTCCGGCATCGCCGATCGGGTGGCGCAGCGGTCTGCGGCCGAAGGCCTGGGCGAGGCGCTGGCCGACGTGGACGAACCCGTCGCCGCCGCCATCGTGCGGGCCACGGAGCTCCAGTTCAATCGATCGCGGCGTGCCGCCGGCTTGCCGGACATCGAAGACTTGGCCTTCGAGCTCCAGACGATCGAGGGGCGGCAGGTCTATGCGTCCGGCGCCCTGAAGGGCCAGGGGGCGCTGGCGCCGGAGCAGGCGCGCCAGGAGGTCATCCACATGCGCGGGCACGCCTACTGGCCCTACCTGCACGAAACCGCCCGCTGGCGGGTCATCCTGTACGAGCCGGTGGTGCAGGACAGCCTTTTGCTGCGCTGGCTGGGTGGCGGACTGCTGCCGTCGATCCTGGTGGCCGTGCCCCTGCTGATGCTGCCGCTGTGGTGGGCCGTCCGTACCGGGCTCGCGCCGTTGCGCCGGCTGGTCTCCGCATTGGCGAAACGCGATGCCGCCGCGCTGATGCCCCTGGAGGTCGACCTGCGCTATGCGGAGCTTCAGCCCATCGTGAGGGCCATCGACGACCTGCTTGCACGCGCGCGCCAGCATGTGGCGCAGGAGCGTGCGTTGACGAACAACACCGCGCACGAACTGCGCACGCCCCTGGCGGTGATTGCGACCCATGCCCACGCGCTGGCGACCGCGCCCGATGCCGCCTCGGCCGACGTGGCACGCCAGGGCATCCAGCGCGGCGTGCAGCGCACCTCGCACCTGGTGGAGCAGTTGCTGACCTTGGCACGGCTCGAATCCTCCGGGGTGCCGAGGGCCACCGAGTCCGTCGATCTGGTGGCGGTGTGCCGCCAGCACCTGATCGACCTCACGCCGCTGGCGGACGCCCGCGGCATCGAGATGGCCCTGGTGTCGCCGGACCAATGCCAGGCCACGGTGGTTCTGCCGGCCGTGCACTCCGTTGTCGACAACCTGCTGCGCAACGCCTTGAGCCACTGCCCGCCCGGTTCGCACGTGGAGGTGCAACTGCTGCGGCAGGACGGACAGGTCCGGGTCGTGGTGCTGGACGATGGGCCGGGCATGCCGGCCGAGGAGCGCGCGCAGGCGTTCGAGCGTTTCTTCCGCGGACAAGGGGCCGGCCCCGGTTCGGGCCTGGGACTGGCCATCGTGGGCGAGGCGGCACGCCTGCTGGGAGGGCGGGTGTTCCTGGAAGCGCAAGAGGGGGCGGGCCTTCGCGTGACCGTCGAGTGGCGCGACGGCGCAGCGGTGGCCTGATCAATGGCTCTTGCGGTCCCAGGCCCTGGGGATGGTCTTGGGGTGGCCCGGCTGGCAGGGAGCACCGGGCCCGCGGATCAGCGCTGCGGCACGGCCTCGCCCATGGCCTCGCGGTACCACTCGTGGAAGTGCTGCATGCCGTCTTCCATGGGGCTCTGGTAGGGGCCGACCTCGTTGTCGCCGCGCGCCAGCAGGGCCTTGCGGCCGGCGTCCATGCGTTCGCCGATCTCGTCGTCCTCGATGCAGGTCTCCATGTAGGCGGCCTGCTGGGCCTCGACGAATTCGCGCTCGAAGGCGGCGATCTCCTCGGGGTAGTAGAACTCCACCATGTTCAGCGTCCTCGTCGGGCTGATGGGGTGCAGGGTGGACACGGTGAGCACGTGCGGGTACCACTCCACCATGATGTGCGGGTAGTAGGTGAGCCAGATGGCGCCGCGCTCGGGCATGCGGCCCTCGCGGTAGTTCAGCAGCACCTCGTGCCACTTGCGGTACACGTCGGAGCCGGGCTTGCCGAAGGTGGAGGCCACGCCCACGGTCTGCACGGAGTAGTGCTTCTGGAACTCCCAGCGCAGGTCGTCGCAGGTGACGAAGTTGCCCAGCCCCGGGTGGAACGGGCCCACGTGGTAGTCCTCCAGATAGACCTCGATGAAGGTCTTCCAGTTGTAGTTGCACTCGTGCAGCTCGACCTTGTCGAGCACGTAGCCGTCGAAAGAGAGTTCCGAGCGCGGGCCCATGCCGGCGAGGTCGGCCTGGATGTCGCGGCCGTTGTCCTCGAAGAGGAGGCCGTTCCACTCGCGCAGGGCGTAGTTGTTCAGGTTCAGGCACGGGTCGTGCGAGAAATGCGGCGCGCCCAGCAACTCGCCCTGGGGCGAGTAGGTCCAGCGGTGCAGGGGGCAGACGATGTTGCCCGCCGCGTGGCCCTTGCCATGGGTGTGCAGGTTGCCCCGGCCCTGGAGCATCACTGCCTGGCGGTGGCGGCACACGTTGGAGACCAGCTCCACGCCGCCCTGGGCGTTGCGCACCAGGGCGCGGCCCTGGCCTTCCTGCGGCAGCGCGTAGTAATCGCCCGGTTCGGGCACGCTCAGCTGGTGCCCCACGTAGCGGGGCCCGCGCTGAAAGATGGTGTCCAGCTCGCGCCGGAACAGCGCATCGTCGAAATAGCTTGAAACTGGTAGTTGGCTTGCGGCCTGCTGCAGTTGAAGACTTAAATCAGACATGGGTGACCTGACCTAAAGACTCCCCACAGGGAGGGTGCGCGTGCGCACGGGACGTGGAAAAAACGAAACCGGCCGAGCAAAGTACCCACAGCCGGTTCGACGAAAGGAAAGGGATTGTAGCCAATGGGGTTATTTCCGCTCCTCCCGTGCGTGTATTGCCTTTGCGCGGCCCGGGCGCAGGCAGGGGCGGCCCCGTGCGCCGCTGCCGGCAGGGCTTTGGGGGGCTGCGCCTAAAATCGCCGGTTTTACCCGCTCGCCCCGTCCCGGTGCCGCCGTCCATGCCCAAGGCCTCCCCCCCCGTTTCCGCCCCCCCTCCCGCCGAACCCGCCAGCTACGAAGCGGCCCTGGAAGAGCTGGAGCAGCTGGTGGGCCGCATCGAGTCGGGCCAGTTGCCGCTGGAGCAGATGCTGGCGGGCTACCAGCGCGGCGCCGAACTGCTGGCGTTCTGCCGGGGCCGGCTGGAGGCCGTGCAGGACCAGATCAAGGTGCTGGAGGATGGCGCCCTGCAACCGTGGACGCAGGACTGATGGGCGCCCCGCTGTTTTCCCGGCCCGAGGGGGCGGCCGGTTTCGATCTGTCCACCTGGAGCGCTTCGGGCCTGCAGCGCGTGGAGAATGCGCTCTGCGCCTGGGTGCCTGCCGATGCGCCGGGCGGCCTGGGCGATGCCATGCGGTACGCGGTGCTGGGCGCCGGCAAGCGCCTGCGCCCGCTGCTGGTGCTGGCCGCGGCCGAGGCCGTGCAGGGCCATGCCGAGGCCGCCCTGCGCGCGGCCTGCGCGGTGGAGCTGATCCACGCCTATTCCCTGGTGCACGACGACATGCCCTGCATGGACAACGACGTGCTGCGCCGGGGCAAGCCCACGGTGCACGTGCAGTTCGGGCAGGCGCAGGCCCTGCTGGCGGGCGACGCGCTGCAGGCGCTGGCCTTCGAGCTGCTCACGCCCGAGGGCGTGGTGCCGGATGCGGTGCAGGCCTGCCTGTGCCGACTGCTGGCGCGCGCGGCCGGGGGTGACGGCATGGCCGGCGGGCAGGCGATCGACCTGGCGAGCGTGGGGCAGGCCCTGTCCGAGGACGAGCTGCGCCGCATGCACCGCCTCAAGACCGGAGCGCTGCTGCAGGCCAGCGTGCTGATGGGCGCGGCCTGCGGGGCCGTGCCGCCGGCCGCGTGGGAGGCGCTGTCGCGCTATGGTGCCGCCCTGGGGCTGGCCTTCCAGGTGGTGGACGACGTGCTGGACGTGGTGGCCGATTCCGCCACGCTGGGCAAGACCGCCGGCAAGGACGCGGCGTGCGACAAGCCCACCTACGTCTCCCTGCTGGGGCTCGATCGGGCCCGCGCCTATGCGGCCGCGCTGCGCGACGAGGCGCATGCCGCGCTGGGCGTGAGCGGCCTGCCGTGCACCCAGGCATTGGCGGCCCTGGCCGACATGGTGATCGACCGATCGCACTGACACTGGCGGACCTGGGCGGCATGCGGACCGAGACGAGACACCGGCATTTCCGCCCCGCCCGCCGCGCCGCCGAGCCACCGCGCCGCAATCCCACCAATATGGCCCCATGTCGGCGTCGAATCTACGCTGGTAGCTATCAAAAACAGAGCATATGTCCACGACTTCCTTCCCCCTCCTGCAGACCGTGAACGATCCGGCCGACCTGCGCCGCATGTCCCGCGCCCAGCTCAAGGAACTGGCCGTGGAACTGCGCGCCTTCGTGCTGGACAGCGTCTCCAAGACGGGCGGGCACCTCAGCTCCAACCTCGGCACGGTGGAGCTGACCGTGGCGCTGCACGCGGTGTTCGACACGCCGCGCGACCGTCTCGTGTGGGACGTGGGCCACCAGACGTATCCGCACAAGATCCTCACGGGCCGGCGCGACCGCATGCCCACGCTGCGGCAGCTCGGCGGGCTCTCGGGCTTCCCGCTGCGCACCGAGAGCGAGTACGACACCTTCGGCACCGCGCACTCCAGCACCAGCATCTCGGCGGCCCTCGGCATGGCGCTCGCCGCCCGCCAGCGCGGCGAGGACCGGCATGCCGTGGCCATCATCGGCGACGGCGCGATGACGGCCGGCATGGCGTTCGAGGCGCTCAACAACGCGGGCGTGGCCGACGCCAACCTGCTGGTGATCCTGAACGACAACGACATGAGCATCAGCCCGCCCGTGGGCGCGCTCAACCGCTACCTCGCGCAGCTCATGAGCGGGCATTTCTACGCGGCCGCGAAGAACGTCGGCAAGACCGTGCTCAAGCCCGTGCCGCCGCTGCTCGAATTCGCCAAGCGCTTCGAGCAGCAGGCCAAGGGCATGGTGGTGCCGGCCACGCTGTTCGAGAAGTTCGGCTTCAACTACATCGGCCCGATCGACGGGCACGACCTCGACTCCCTCATCCCCACGCTGGAGAACATCAAGGGCCTCAAGGGCCCGCAGTTCCTGCACGTGGTCACGAAGAAGGGGCAGGGCTACAAGCTGGCCGAGGCCGATCCCGTGGCCTACCACGGCCCCGGCAAGTTCGACCCCAGCGTGGGCCTGACCCAGCCCGCCACGCCCCCGAAGCAGACCTTCACGCAGGTCTTCGGCCAGTGGCTCTGCGACATGGCCGCGCAGGACGAGCGCCTCGTGGGCATCACGCCGGCGATGCGCGAGGGCTCGGGCATGGTGGAGTTCGAGAAGCGCTTCCCCGGCCGCTACCACGACGTGGGCATCGCCGAGCAGCACGCCGTCACCTTCGCGGCGGGCATGGCCTGCGAGGGCGTGAAGCCCGTGGTGGCGATCTACTCCACCTTCCTGCAGCGCGCCTACGACCAGCTCATCCACGACGTGGCGCTGCAGAACCTGCCCGTGGTGTTCGCGCTCGACCGCGCCGGCCTCGTGGGCGCGGATGGCGCCACGCACGCCGGCGCCTACGACATCCCCTTCATCCGTTGCGTGCCCAACATGAGCCTGGCCTGCCCCGCCGACGAGCGCGAATGCCGCCAGCTGCTCTCCACCGCCTATGCGCAGGACCATCCCGTGGCCGTGCGCTATCCGCGTGGCAGCGGCGCGGGCGTGGCGCCGCTGGCCGGCCTGGAGGGCCTGCCCTTCGGCAAGGGCGAAGTGCGCCGCACGGGGCGGCGCATCGCCATCCTGGCCTTCGGCACGCTGCTCTACCCGGCCTTGCGGGCAGGCGAAGCGCTGGACGCCACGGTGGCCAACATGCGCTGGGCCAAGCCGCTGGACACTGCGCTGCTGAGCGAGATCGCGGCCAGCCACGATGCGCTGGTGACCGTGGAGGAGGGCGCCGTGATGGGTGGCGCCGGCAGCGCCGTGTGCGAGGCGCTCAACGCGGCCGGCATCCTCAAGCCGGTGCTGCAGCTCGGCCTGCCCGATGCGTTCATCGAGCACGGCGACCCCGCGCGCCTGCTGGCCCTGCAGGGCCTGGACGCGGACGGCATCGCGCGCGCGATCACCGCGCGCTTCGGCCCGGCGGGCGCCTGACCCCCGCAGCCTGCGCAGGCCTGCCGGCGCGCAAGCTTGCAGAAGGCTGAGGCCCTGGCGGCCCCGCCGTTCTTTCGCGGGAAAACCCCCAAGAGCCCCCTGGGGGGCATTCCTACAATCGTTTCCGGCTGAAACTGTCCGGCCGCGCGCCCCGCCCGCCGGGGCCCCGCGGCCCGTTCGCAATCACAACCGGAGACCACCTCATGGATCGTCGTTCCATCCTCAAGCACGCGGGCGTTGCCGGCGTGCTGGCGGCCGGCGCAGCACCCGCCGTGCACGCCCAGGCCAGCATCCGCTGGCGCCTCGCGTCCAGCTTCCCCAAGTCGCTCGACACCATCTACGGCACGGCGGAAGTGTTTTCCAAGAAGGTCCACGACGCCACGGGCGGCAAGTTCCAGATCTCGGTGCATGCCGGCGGCGAGCTGATGCCGGCCTTCGGCGTGGTGGACGGCGTGCAGAACGCCGCCGTCGAGATGGCGCACACGGCGCCCTACTACTTCTACGGCAAGGACCCCACGTTCTGCCTGGGCTGCGCCGTGCCCTTCGGCCTCAACGCCCGCCAGATGAACGCCTGGATGTACGAGGGCAACGGCCTCAAGCTCATGCGCGAGTTCTACGCCAAGTACAACATCATCAACCTGCCCGGCGGCAACACGGGCGCGCAGATGGGCGGCTGGTTCCGCAAGGAGATCAAGTCGGTCGCCGACCTCAAGGGCCTGAAGTTCCGCACCAACCCCTTCGCGGGCAAGGTGCTGGAGCCCTTCGGCGTGATCCCGCAGTCCATCCCCGGCGCCGACCTGTACCCCGCGCTGGAGAAGGGCACCATCGACGCGCTGGAGTGGGTCGGCCCCTACGACGACCAGAAGCTGGGCTTCAACAAGGTCGCGCCGTTCTACTACTACCCCGGCTGGTGGGAAGGCGGCCCGCAGCTCGACTTCTACATCAACACCAAGGCCTGGGAAGGCCTGCCGGCCGAGTACAAGGCCGTGGTGGAGGCCTCGGCCTCGCACGCCAACATCTCCATGCTGGCCAAGTACGACGCGCGCAACCCCGTGGCCATCAAGCAGCTCGTGGGCTCGGGCACCAAGCTGCGCCCGTTCACGCAGGACGTGATGAACGCGGCCTTCAAGTCGGCCCAGCAGATCTATGCGGACCTGAACAACTCCAACCCCGAGTGGAAGAAGGTGTACGCCGACTACTCCAAGTTCCTCGCCGACCAGAACGCCTGGTTCCGCTTCACCGAGGGCACGTTCGACCGCTTCATGCAGGCGCAGAAGCTCTGACGCCGGCCATCAAGGCCCTGGCATCCAGGCCCCGCTGTGTAAACGGCGGGGCTTTTTTCTGGACGGAGGCTGGTGGATGCGCTCCGTGCCGGCGCGGGGGGCGGAAGGGGCGTTCTGAGCATGATGTCGTGCCTTGCCGGGGCACGTGGATTGAAATATGGGTACCGGTATCACCACCCTGTGGGGTGGCAGGTCGCGCTCTGCGTGGGCGCGTGGATTGAAACACCCTTGCCGACGTGCGCAAGCTCCAGCTTGAGACAGTCGCGCCCCGTGTGGGCGCGTGGATTGAAACTCCACGAAAACCCGAGAGAGCCGCAGATGCGCCTCGTCGCGCCCCGTGTGGGCGTGTGGATTGAAACGTTGTCCGATTCCGCAACTAGCTTCTTGTACTTGTCGCGCCCCGTATGGGCGCGTGGATTGAAACTCCCTCATCATCACTGTCATCTCCATCGCTTTGGTGTCGCACCCCGCGCGGGTGCGTGGATTGAAACGGGAGCGAGAGATCCAAGGTTTGAATCTTGATACTGGTCGCGCCCGAGTGGGCGCGTGGATTGAAACACCTTGAAGGCGGTCTGTTCGCCCGGCTTCGTGTTGTCGCGTCCCGTGCGGACGCGTGGATACGAAACCTCGGAAACCCGCACACGTCCATGGCCCGCAGCGCGTTATGCCCGCTGCGGGCCCTTGGCCGTACAGCTCTGCTCAACGCGCGGCAGATTCCCCTGAAGTGCCTCGCTGCCCATCGATCCCCTGCCGCACCACGCATTCCGCGAACCCCGTGAGCAGCGCCGGGTCGGCCGAGTGCACCCAGGTGATGCCGCCGCCGCGCCGCCGCAGGAGGATGCGGGGCGCGATGACGGCCGAGAGGCCGGGCCAGTGCACGATCTTGAAGCTGGCCACGTCGGCGGCGCGCACGTGCTTGTCCCACAGCCACGTCTGCACCAGCGTGCCGTCCGCGGCGAGGAGGCGCGTGCGGCTGAAGACCATCCACCAGCCCACCCAGCCGATGAGCACGGCCGCGAGGGCGAAGGTGGCCAGGCTCGCGAAGGGCCAGTGCGCCCCGCGCAACTCGGGCAGGGAGCGGAGCGCGAAGGCCGCCAGCCCCGCTACGATGACCACGGCGAGCGCGCGCACCAGCGGGGGGTAGGCGGCGCTCTCCAGGGCCGCGGGCACGGCGCCGCCCGCGTCCGGGGGCGCGCCGGGTGCGGGGCCGTCCGTCATCGGGGCGCGCTGGCTGCGCTGCCACCCTCGGGCGCCGGCTCGGGCACGGGCATGGCGGGCTCGGGGGGCTGCGCGCCGGCATCGGGCGTGCTGGCGCCGTCGGCGGGCTTCTCGCCGGTGCCGAAGGGGTCGTCCATGTTGATGGCGGGCTCGGCCGACGGGTCCGCCGGCATTTCGAGCTTGACCTTGTCGAGGTCGATCTCCGGTTCCTTGTCGAGGAAGACGGTCACCGTCTGCGGGAAGAAGATCACGATCGCCACGAGGATCAGCTGCATCACCACCCAGGGGATCGCGCCCATGTAGATGTCGCTGGATTTCACCGGCCGGTCGATGCGTTTTTCCTTGAACAGCGTGTCGGCGATGCCGCGCAGGTAGAACAGCGCGAAGCCGAAGGGCGGGTGCATGAAGCTGGTCTGCATGTTCACGCACAGCAGCACGCCGAACCACACGAGGTCGATGCCGAGCTTGTGCGCCACCGGGCCCAGCAGCGGCAGGATGATGAAGGCGATCTCGAAGAAGTCGAGGAAGAACGCCAGGAAGAAGATGAACAGGTTCACCACGATCAGGAAGCCGATCTGGCCGCCCGGCAGGTCGGAGAGCAGGTGCTCGATCCAGATCGCGCCATCGACGCCCTGGAACACCAGCGAGAACACGCGCGAGCCGATCAGGATGAACACCACCATGGCCGTGAGGCGCATGGTGCCGTTCATGGCCTCCTTGAGCAGCTGCCACGACAGGCGCTTGTGGATGGCTGCCAGGATCAGTGAGCCCACGGCACCCATGGCGCCGGCCTCGGTGGGCGTGGCGATGGCGTGCTCCATGAAGGGCAGGCCGCCCATGGAGCCCAGCACCGCGAAGATCAGGATGGCCGAGGGGATGATGCCGCGCAGGCACTTGCCCCAGAGGGCCCAGCCGTGCAGGGTGCGTGCGGTGCGCGGCAGGCCGGGCACGTACTCGGGGCGGATGCGGCCGAGGATGAAGGTGTAGATCGCGAAGATCAGCACCTGCAGGATGGCCGGGCCCCAGGCGCCTTTGTACATGTCGCCCACCGAGCGGCCGAGCTGGTCGGCCATGACGATGAGCACCAGCGAGGGCGGCACGAGCTGCGTGATGGTGCCCGAGGCCGCCAGCACGCCGGTCGAATAGCGCATGTTGTAGCCGTAGCGCATCATCACCGGCAGCGAGATCATGGCCATGGCGATCACCTGGCCGGCCACGGTGCCGGTGATGGCGCCCAGGATGAAGCCCACGATGATGACCGAGTAGCCCAGGCCGCCGCGCACCGGGCCGAAGAGCTGGCCCATGGAGTCGAGCATGTCCTCGGCGAGGCCGCACTTTTCGAGCACCGCGCCCATCAGCGTGAAGAACGGGATGGCCAGCAGCAGGTCGTTGGAGAGGATGCCGAACATGTTGATCGGCAGGTTGGCCATGAAGTTGGCCGGGAACCAGCCCATCTCGATCGCGAAGAAGCCGCTGAACAGGCCCAGGGCCGCGAGCGAGAACGCGACCGGGAAGCCGATCAGCATGATCACGATCAGCCCCGTGAACATGATCGGGGCGAAGTTTTCCATGTGCATGGGGATGTCGTCCTGGAGAAGTCGGGAAGGCGGGTGGTGGTGCTTTACTGCACCGGCTTCTCGTAGTGGGTGTCCATGCGCTGGTGGCCGGTGAGGTGGGCCACGCGCTTGATGATCTCGGCCACGCCCTGCAGGAAGACGGCGCCGAAGCCCACGGGCAGCAGCAGCGCCGCCGGCCAGCGGATCAGGCCGCCGATGTTGCCCGACATCTCCTTGGTGACGTACATGTTCCAGAAGAAGGGCCAGGTGAGCCAGGTGAGCAGGCCCATCACGGGCAGCAGGAAGAAGACCAGGCCGAACAGGTCCACGAGGACCGGCCCGTGGCCGCGCAGCTTGCCGTAGATGATGTCCACGCGCACGTGCTCGTTGAGCTGCAGCACCAGGGGCGCGCCCAGCATCACGGTGGTGCCGAAGAGGTACCACTGGATCTCGAGCCATGCGTTGGAGCTGAGGTCCAGCCCGTAGCGGATCACGGCGTTGCCCGCGGAAATCAGCGCGGCGGCCAGCACGGCCCATGCGGCGATCTTGCTGAGCCGGGTGGAGATCCAGTCCATGCCCTTGGCCAATTGGAGGAGTCCTGTCACGCTGCTGTCTCCTGTCGTCGTTCGGTGAATGGGTGCGCGCGGCGAAATCCCGGTGCCGCGCCCGCCCGGGATTAAAGCGGATCGTAGGCGCCCGGGCTGAGAAAAGGCTGACACACGGGGGTGGGGTTTTCCCGCGCGCCGCGGGCGTTGCGCGGGTTTCCGCGTTCCGGCCCGCGGGGCGGTGCTCAGAACGTGTTCACGATCTCCCAGGGGTCGCGCAGTGGTGTGTGCGGGTGGGATGCAAGGCGCGGTGCGCCGCCCATAGCCCGGCTATGGGCCAGCGCCGCAACGCCGCAGACCGCCCGCACACGCCACTGCCCGAAGGGTTGGAGCGAAATCGGGCGATTGGACGCCTCGGCTGCTTGCATGGGCATGGGCCCATGTGGCGCATCCGAGGCATCCACTCATCCCGATTGCGCTCCAACGCGACCCCTGCGAGATCGTGAACACGTTCTCAGAAGGTGTTCGCGTTCTCAGCCGAGCAGCGCCACGCCCTTGACCTGGGCGTGCACTGCCAGGCCCGGGGCCAGCGCCAGGGCGCGCGCCGAGCGCAGCGTGATGCGTGCGAGCAGCGGCGTGCCGCCCGCGTCCAGCGCCACCATCACCTGGCCGGGGCTGTCCTCGCGCAGCTCCACCACCCGGGCGGGCAGCACGTTGAGCACGCTGCTGCGCTGCGGGGGATCGAGGGCGAGGCTCACGTCGCGCGCCTGCACGCGCAGCCGCACGGCGGCGCCCGGCGCGGGGGCGTGCGCTGCCGCGATGTGCAGCAGCAGCCCTCCGGGCAGGCGCACCGTGGTGAGGTGGTCGGCCGGGTCGTGGTGCACGGCGATGCCCTCGGCCAGCGTGGCGGCCAGCTCGCCGCGGGCGAGCGGCAGGTCGAGCCGCGCCATCAGGGCCGCGGCGGGCCCGCTGGCCACGGCGGCCCCCTCGCGCAGCAGCACGAGGTGGTCGGCCAGCCGCGCCACCTCGTCGTGCGCGTGGCTCACGTAGAGCACGGGGATGTCCAGCCCGCGCTGCAGGCGCTCCAGGTAGGGCATGACCTCGGCCTTGCGGTCGGCGTCGAGCGCGGCGAGGGGTTCGTCCATGAAAAGCACGCGCGGGCTGGCGGCCAGCGCGCGCGCGATGGCCACGCGCTGGCGCTCGCCGCCCGAGAGGGTGTCGGTCCGCCGTGCCAGCAGGTGGCCGATGCCAAGCAGCTCCACCGCCTGCTCCAGCGGCACGCTGCGGCGCGCGGCGGGGGTGCGCCGCAGGCCGTATTCGAGGTTGCGGCGCACGTCCAGGTGGGCGAACAGGCTGGGCTCCTGGAAGACGTAGCCCAGCGCCCGCAGGTGCGGCGGCCGCCACAGGCCCTGGGCGTCGTCCTGCCAGGTGTCGCCCGGCACCGCCACGCGGCCGCTGGCGCACTCCAGCCCGGCCATCGCGCGCAGCAGGCTGGTCTTGCCGCACCCCGAGGGGCCGAACAGCGCCGTGATGCCCCGGCCCGGAAGGGACAGGTCCACGTCGAGCGTGAAGCGCCCGGGGCGGGGCAAACGCAGGCGCGCCTCGATGCCGGCATGGGCGCCAGTCTGCGCCGCGGGGGCGATCACGGTCATGCGCGCCCCCTCGCGGGCTGCAGCCAGTGGAGCGCCAGCAGCACGGCGAACGAGAACACCACCATGGTGCCCGCGAGCCAGTGCGCCTGCAGGTATTCCATCGCCTCCACGTGGTCGTAGATCTGCACCGAGACGACGCGCGTCACGCCCGGGATGTTGCCGCCCAGCATGAGCACCACGCCGAATTCGCCCACCGTGTGCGCGAAGCTCAGCACGCCCGCCGTGAGGAACCCGGGCCGCGCGAGCGGCAGGGCCACGGTGAAGAAGCGGTCCAGCGGGCCCGCGCCGAGCAGGGCCGCGGCCTCCATCGGCCGCTCGCCGATCGCCTCGAAGGCCCGCTGCAGCGGCTGCACCGCGAACGGCAGCGAGTACACCACCGACCCCACGAGCAGCCCGCCGAAGGTGAAGGGCAGGGCGGCCAGCCCCAGCGACTGCATCAGCCGCCCCACCGCGCCGTGCGGCCCGAGCAGCAGCAGCAGGTAGAAGCCGATCACCGTGGGCGGCAGCACCAGCGGCAGGGCCACGACGGCCGACACCGGCCCGCGCCAGCGCGAGTGCGTGCGCGCCAGCCACCAGGCCAGGGGCGTGCACAGCACGAGCAGCAGCAGCGTGGTGAGGCCCGCGAGCCGCAGGGTGAGGCCGATGGCCGCGAGGTCGTCCGCCGAGAAGGGCATGGGCAGGGGCGCGGAGGGAACTCCGGAAAGAAAGAACGGGAGAACGCCAGGGCGCGGCGGCCGCGCGGGGCCGCCGCCACCCCGGTCACAGCGCGTAGCCGTAGGAGCGGATCACCTCGCGCGCCTTGTCCCCGCGCAGGTACTGCAGCAGGGCCGCCGCGGCAGGATTGTCCTTGCCCGTCGAGAGCAGGATCGCGTCCTGGCGGATGGGCTCGTGCATGCTGGCGGGCACGCGCCAGGCCGAGCCCTTGGCGATGCGCCCGCCCTCCATCACCTGCGAGAGCGCCACGAAGCCGAGCTGGGCATTGCCGCTGGCGACGAACTGGTAGGTCTGCGCGATGTTCTCGCCCGTCACGATGCGGGGCTTGAGCGATTCGGCCAGGCCGAGTTTTTCCAGCGTCTGCAGCGCGGCGAGGCCATAGGGCGCGAGCTTGGGGTTGGCCACGGAGAGATGGGCGAAGTCGCCGGTCTTGAGCACATTGCCCTGCGCGTCCACGTAGTTCTCGCGCGGGCTCCAGAGCACCAGCTGGCCCACGGCGTAGGTGAAGCGCGACCCCTGCACGCCCAGGCCTTCGCGTTCCACGCGCTCGGGCGTGGTGTCGTCGGCCGAGAGGAACACCTGGAACGGTGCGCCGTTGCGGATCTGCGCGTAGAACTTGCCCGTGGCCCCGAAGGAGAGCACGGCCTTGTGGCCCGTGTCCTGCTCGAACGCCGCGGCGATCTTCTGCATCGGCGCCGTGAAGTTGGCGGCGACGGCGACCGAGACTTCCTCCGCCTGGGCGGCGGCAGTGAAGCAGAGGCAGGCCAGCAGCACGGCGGGAGCGGCATGGCGGGCGAAGCGATGGAGTCCTGGGGGCATTGCGCTATTCCTTTGGTGAATAGCGGACGAGTATAGAGGCCTCGTGCCCGGTGGTTCCGTGCGGGCGGATGCGGTGGCCGTGCCGCATCCGCCACGGCGGGCATCGCCGTGGGCAGGACGCCCGCGGCGATGCCCGGAGGCGATCACTGGTACTGGATCGTCAGGTTGGTGCCGGGGGTGCTGGTCACTTCCTGCAGCGGGATGGCGGCGCCGCTCGTACCGAGGCGGTAGGTGGTGGTGTTGACGATGGGGTTACCCAATATCGGCGTGGCGGTGCTGGTGACGGACAGCAGCAGGGTGGAGGCGGTCTCGGCCTGCACCGAGTAGTTCACCGTGGCCGTGCCGACCCGCAGGAACTTGGAGGGGTCGGTAAAGACGTTCATCGCATACCAGGAGCCGGAGTCGCCGGCCTTGGCGGTCGCGGGCAGGGGCGTGCTGCTGCGGGTGACGGCGTAGAGGCCGTCGATGGAGGCGCCCAGCGGAGCGATGTAGTTGCTGTCGAAGTAGGTGAGCGCGGTGCTCTCCGACGTCGAGGTGCCGGAGCTCGTCTGCAGCGTCAGGGAGACCACGGAGCGCTTCTGCAGCGCGGCCTGGCCTTCGAAGGTGACGGGGACGGCCTCGTCGCGGGTCACGGTGCCGGAGCCGGTGCCCGACTGGCCGTTCTGCGTGCCGCTGCCGGAGACGAGCTGCGTGCCCGATTGCGCCAGATAGCTCGACACGGCGGAGGCCAGGGGCAGCGTCAGTGCGGGCACCTCGTCGGCGGCGAAGGCCGTGAGTGCTGTGCACAGGGCGGGAACGCCCAGCCAGAGAGATTTCAGTGCGAACGTGTTTCTCATGTTGCGATCCGAGAGGAATTGAAGGTTGACCGAAAAGGGTGTTGGAGGTGTCGACGCCGTCCCGGAACGGACTATGGCGGCATCCGGGCCGTTGTGCGCATGTGGCGGGGCGCCGCACGTTTCTTCCTGGCATAAGCGGAAATTCCGGTTATGCGATAGGTCAACTTTTGTGAACTTTTTGGGGAGGGTGCGATCGCGGTGCCGGGTGCCGGGTGCCGGGTGCCGGGTGCCGGGTGCCGGGTGCCGGGTGCCGGGTGCCGGGTGCCGGCCTGGGGCATGATCCTGCGCATGACCCGTTTGCGCCCACCGCCCCGCGTGCAGGAACCCCGGCCCGCCGCCGCTCCGCCGATCGCCTTCTCGCACGCGCTGGGCCATGGCCCCGCCGACCGCCGGGTGGCGATTCTGCGCGAGATCGGCGCCGGCGGTTCGATCTCGCAGGCGGCGCGGGTGGTGGGCGTGAGCTACAAGGCCGCGTGGCAGGCGCTGGACACCCTCACCAATCTGGCCGGCGTGCCGCTGGTGGAGCGGGCCGTGGGCGGCGTGGGCGGCGGTGGCGCACGGCTGACCGACGCGGGGCACGCGCTGCTGCGCGCCGCCGGGGCGCTGGAGCAGGCCCGGGGCGACGTGCTGGCCGCTGCCGCGCGGCCCGCAGCGCCACCCCCGCCGCAGGCCGCCACGGCCGCGCGGCTGGCGCTGCGCACCAGCATGCGCAACCAGTGGCCCTGCGCGGTGGCATCGCTGGAGCCGCTGGGCCCCGTGGTGCGCGCGCACCTGCGGGGCGAGGGTGCCGGCGAGCGCCTGCGCCTGGCCGCGCGCATCACGCGCGAGAGCGCGGAACTGCTGGCCCTGCGGCCCGGCCTGCCGGTGCTGGCGCTGTGCAAGGCCACGGCGGTGCGGGTGGCGGCCGGTGCGGGCGTGGGCGATGGCGCCGGGCCCAACGCGTGGCCGGGGCGGGCCACGCGCGTATCGCGGGGGGGCGCCTCGGGAGACGAGGTGTCCGCCGTGCTCGATGCCGGCATGCAGATGGTGGGCTTCGCGCCGCCGGGCTCCGGGCTGCGGGCCGGCCGCCGCGTGGCGCTGGCGGTGGAGGAGTCGGCGATCGTGCTGGCCGTCGTGGAAGATGGTCTGCTATTGATTTAATAGCTGAAGAGGTAACAAAACCGGCGACATGGTGGCTGAAAGACCTGAAAAACCCCTTCCAGGGGCTCCGGGCGGGCCTACGCCGGCTCGAAGCGCTCCCGGAAGGCTTCGCAGAAGTCCGCGTTGCCGCTGACCGAGAACGTGACGGTGTGGCGCGCGGGCGTGGCGGCGCCGGATTCGACCACCAGGCGGCGGGTGGCCTGGTCGAAGCGCAGCGATTGCACGGCGGAGATTTCCTCCACGGCCTGCAGGTCGTAGTCCCAGTCGGCACCGTCCCCGATGCCCCCAGGCTCGTCGCCGAAGGTGGCATGGGCCCAGTCGAGCACGGCGGCGATCTCCGCGTGCAGCGCCGGCAGGTGTTCCGCGGTGACACTGGCCATGGCGTCCCAGGTGCCAGTGCCTTCGCCGTCTTCGCTGTAGTCGAAATCGAGGTAATGCAGGGTCATGGGCCATCCCAGGGCCGCCTGGGCATGCAATGGAATCGAGGCGCGCATTGTCCGCCAGTCCGGGCCCGCGATTGCCACAGAATGTATGCCACGGGCCCCGTGGCCCCCATTTGCCTTCAGGGCCCTGAGCCCCGTGGGCCGCCGATCCGATGCCCGACGCTTCTTTCTCCCGTTTTCCCGCTGCCCCGTTCTCCGGTCCCGCTGCCCCGGCACTGTGGCGGTGCGAGGGGCTGGGCCATCGGTTTCCCGGGGCGGACGGGCCGCTGTTCGAGGGACTGGAGGTCCGCATCGGGCCGGGCGCGACGCTGGTCCGGGGCGGGGATGGGCGCGGCAAGACGACGCTGCTGCGCCTGATCGCGGGCGAGTTGCGCCCGCAGGCCGGCAGCGTGGCGGGCCATGCCGCCCCTGTGTTCTGGGTGGACCCGCGCGCCGCGAACGGCGCCGGTGCGCCGGGCGAGGGCGGCACACCCGCCGCGTGGTGGGCCGGGCAAGCGGCGCGCTGGCCGCGCTGGAGCGAGGCGGCCCTGGCCGCGCACGTGGCCGGCTTCGGGCTCGCGGAGCACGCGGACAAGCGGATGGAGCAACTCTCCACGGGCACACGGCGCAAGGTGCTGATGGCCTGCGGCTTCGCGAGCGGCGCGCCGCTGGTGCTGGTGGACGAGCCCGTCGCGGGGCTGGATCGTGCGTCCGTGGCGTACCTGCGGCAATTGCTGGCCGAGGCGGCGGCCCATGGCCTGGCGCGCGGGCAGGCCGTGGTGGTGGCCCACTACGACACGCTGGGCGGCGTGCCCTGGAGCCACGTGGTCGAACTGGGCGACTGACTGCCCTCCGCAGGGCCTGTCACGGGCGGGAGCCATGCCTTGGGGGCTGGCGTCCCCGATCCTGGAGAAAGAGACCCTCTCACAGCCCTGGGTCGGAGACGGCTCCGAGTGCGGCTGTGCAGCTTCCCGCCCTTTGGCGGGGGCGGCAGTGGCTGTGCCACTGTTTCTTTGGTGCCACGGTGCGGAATGCGGTCACCGTAATTTGGTGACTTTCCGTTAAGCTGCGCGCGCCGATGCACCTGGGAAGGGGAGCAACGGCCCTGGCGCGCTGGATGGCGCGCGTGCCCATAGGCCCTGGCAGCCTTGCCGCGGCCCGAAGAAAAAAATGACAACCAGAATAAAAGCAGTCCTTGCGCTGCTGTTGCTGATCTGCGCCCAGGGGGTGCTCGCGGACAGCGTGCGGTTCGTGGTGGAGCCGAAGTTCTTCTACAACTCGGCGGCCTGGCTGGGCGGAGGCGGAGGGTGGCCGACCCCCATCGTGCAGAAGGCCGAGACCGTGGACGAGGCCTTTGGGCCCGCGGCCGCGCTCTACCACTCCACGAGCTGCCACCCCACGGACGATGGCGGCACGTTCTGCCGCTCGGCCGG
>NZ_QLTA01000028.1:18526-69652 GCF_003269065.1 Paracidovorax anthurii | reverse complement strand
TCTAAGAGCCTGTTCAAAGTCTTTTGAGTAGTAGCGCCAAGAACGCCAAGTGGATGAGCTGCAAACTGGTGTTCAGCAGCTTCTCGCAGTTCTTCCACAGCCGCCTGTTCTTCTCCAACCATGCAAAGCTGCGCTCCACCACCCAGCGCTGGGGCATCACCTTGAATGTGTGCAGTTCACTGCGCTTGGCGATCTGTACTGTGACGTGCCCTCCCAGGATGTCCTTGACCCCCATTGCGAACGGATTGCCTACGTATCCGCTGTCACATAGCAGCGCTTTCACCCTGCCCAGGGCAGGTTTGCAGCGCTGCAGTGCTTGCAGCGCTCCTTTGCGGTCCGTCACCTCTGCCGTAGTTACCGCGATCGCGTGCGGCAGTCCTTGGGTGTCCACCGCAATGTGGCGTTTGATGCCCGAGACCTTCTTGCCCGCGTCATAGCCCTTGAACCCTGCCGTGTCCGTGTTCTTCACGCTCTGCGCGTCCACGATCAAGAACGCGCTGCAGGCGTTGCGCCCCAGTCTCTCGCGGGCCGCGCCAACCTGATTTTTTTAAGGACTGCTCCAGCAGGCTGCCGCCTTCACGCGGCTCACTCCAGATCGCAAAGTACGCATGCACCGTTCGCCACTTGGGGAAATCCTCGGGCAGTATGCGCCACTGGCAGCCGCTTCTGAGCAGGTATAGCACTGCACAGAACACCTCGTACAGTTCCACTCGCCGTGGCGCTGTCCTCCTGCGCGCGCTCTCCAGGAGTGGCTTGATGGTCTCGAATTGTTTGCGACTGATGTCGCTCGGATAGCTTTTTCTCACGCCCTGAGCTTCTCACATCCTCGGGGAGACTTTGAACAGGCTCTGAGAAAGCGCGAACTCAGCGACCCCACGCGCAGCCCCGTGCCCCTGACCACAGCGGAGTTCCACCTGCTGCGGGCGCTGCTCGAGAACGCCAACCGGGTGCTGAGCCGCAACCAGCTCATGGACCTCACGCGGCGCGAGGGCGACTTCGTCTTCGACCGCAGCATCGACACGCAGATCAGCCGCCTGCGCAAGAAACTCGAATTTGATCCGCGCCGTCCGCAGATGCTCAAGACCGTGCGGGGCGATGGCTACCTTCTGACCGCGAGGACCGTGGCCGGCACGGCATGAAGTTTCTGCCGCGCACCCTCGCCGGACAGTTGCTGGCGCTGCTGCTGCTCGCGCTGGTGGTCGCCCACGTGGTGGCGGTGCTTTTGCTGGCCTGGCTTCGCAGTGATGGTGATGAGGTTCACCCGCTGTGGGCGCAGTCGAACAAGACCCGTGTGGTCTCGGTCTACCGTACCGTCGTGAGTCACCCGGCGGCGGCCGAAGGTCTGCTCGAGCACATCAACCAGCCCGAATCCCGGTTCCGTATCCGCGCCGCGTCGGCTGACGATGCCACCGCCCCTTCGCCGCAGGAGGATGCGTTGGCCCAGGGGCTGCGGCAACGGCTGGGCCTGCCGGCCGACGTGCCGATCAAGGTCGGCCTGCGCCCACGGGCGCCCGCCGACGCCGATCTGGCCCTGCCCGACGAGGACGAACACGACAGGGTGCTGCACATCGACGTGCGCCTTCCTGACGGCCGGTGGCTGACCAGCAGCCATGTGCCCACCCTGCTGCTGAGCCACTGGCGCCGCGTGCTGAGTTTCTCGGTGCCGGTGGGCGTGCTGCCCATCGTCGTCATCGCGATCTTCTTCGGCCGCCGGATCATGCGCCCGCTGCGCACGCTCACCGAGGCGGCCAAGCGCATCAGCCGTGGCGAGCGCTCCGCCCATCTGCCGCTGGCGGGGCCGGAAGGCGTGCGCGAGATCATCGAGGCCTTCAACGAGATGCAGGACCGCCTGCTCGGCGTGGTGAACGATCGCACGCGCATGGTCGCAGCCATCGGCCACGACCTGCGCACACCGCTCACGTCGCTGCGTATCCGCGCCGAACTGGTGGACGACGACGAACTGCGGCACGCCATGGTCGCCACGCTCAACGAGATGAACACCATGGTCGAGGAAATCCTCCACTTCGCGCAGGACGACGCCATGCGCGAAACCACGCAGCATGTCGAGATGGGTTTGCTGGTGAGCGAGGTGATCGAGCAGCAGCGGGTGCTTGGCCGCGACGTGGCCTGGTCGCCGCCGCAGGCCCTGCCGTACCGCTGCCGGCCAGCCCACCTGAAACGCGCGCTGGCCAACCTGATCGACAACTCCGCGCGTTACGGGCGCGTGCAGGTGCAGATGGCCTTGTCGGCCAACCGGGTGCTGCGCATCGAGGTGAACGACGAAGGCCCCGGCATTCCGCCCGACCAGATCGAGCAGGCCTTCCAGCCCTTCAGCCGGCTGGAAATGGCTCGCAGCGGGGAGACCGGCGGCTTCGGCCTCGGGCTGGCCATCGCACGGTCCTGCGTTCGTGCGCATGGCGGCGAGCTGCGGCTGCACAACCGCCCGGAAGGCGGCCTGCGGGCCGTGGTCGAGCTGCCGGCCTGATCCCGCAATGGCCAGCGCCGGCCAGTCGTTCTTAACGAAACATGGCAGCCCGGCCCGGTTTGCCATGAACGGTCATCGACGGACAAACGGTAGCCAAACGTATTGCGAATGATTCCGTTTGCCAGCCGGGCTCTCCGGCGAGCAAGCCCGCGTGTCCGCCCCTTGGTGCGGCGGCCACTGTGCGGGCCCACTGCGTTCCCGGACCCTGAAGCAGCCGAGCCGGCCGCCGCAGGTCGAAGCGTGGGCCCGCCGTCCGATTCGCTTTCTTTCTCCGTTTCCATGTCCCATTCCAGCGCTTCGTTCAAATTGCTCCCTCTGGCCGCCGCGGTCAGCCTGGCCCTGCCCCTCGGGGGCGCCTGGGCCCAGGGCACGGCACTCGGCACGGTGACCGTCACCGCATCCGCCACCGAAACGGCCGTCAAAGACGCGCCGGCCAGCCTCAGCATCCTGACGGAAGAAGACATCCAACGCGTGCCCGCCGCAGACCTGAACGAAGTGCTGCGCCGCGTGCCCGGGCTGACCCAGGCGACTACGCCGGATGGCGGCACAAGCATCCAGATCCGCGGACTGCCGCAGCAGTACACGCTGATCCTCGTGGACGGCGTGCGCGTCGGCAGCTCCAGCGAGACGTTCGATCGCTACACCCGCAACGAACTCAACTGGATCCCGCCCGAGTCCATCGAGCGGATCGAAGTCGTGCGCGGCCCCATGTCCTCGCTGTACGGCTCGGACGCGATGGGCGGCGTGATCAACATCATCACCAAGAAGACCGGCGCCCGATGGGGCGGCCAGGTCACCGCCGGTGCCGAGGTGAATCCGGAATCCATCCGCGGCAACGACTACACCGGTGGCTTTACCATCGGCGGCCCGCTGGCCGAAGGCCTGAAGCTGCGCATCAATGGCCAGCAGACCTATCGCCAGGCCGACAGCGGCCTGGCCGATGGCACCACAGCCTTCCGCTGGGGCGGCGGCCGCGAAGGGGCCAAACTGCAATCGCTGGGCGGCAGGCTCGACTGGGACCTGAACGCCAGCCACAAGCTTTCGCTGGACCTGCAGCAGTCCGAATGGCGGACGCTGAGCGGGCCCACCCCTTCCACCAGCAACCCCGGTGGCTTTGCCGCCGCTTCCTCCACCCGCGGCCCGGCGAAGATGGAGCGTGAAAGCTTCGCGCTCGCGCACGCCGGCAAGTACAGCTTCGGCACGTCCAGGCTGTCGGTTTCGCAGAGCCGCTACGCCAACCGCACGACTGCGCCCGTGACCCAGAACGGCCAGTTCGTGTACGTGCCGGGCACGACTACGGCGCGGACCTACACCACCGAGGCGGTGTCCAAGGACCTGGTGGTCGATGGCAGCGTGTCCATGCCGCTGAAATTCGGTTTCGACCAGTTGCTCACGGTCGGCGCCCAGTGGCAGCGTTCCGAATTGGACAACCCCAACTCCGTCGGCTCCGTGGCGAACGCGTCGGGCGTCGTGGGACTGACGTACAAGGAAGCCCGATCACAAGCGCTGTTCTTTGAAGACCAGATCTTCCTGCTCGACAACCTGAGCCTGACGCTGGGGCTGCGGGCGGACGATCATGAAGATTACGGCTCCCACCTCAGCCCGCGGGCCTACGTGGTTTACCACCCCACGTCCGCCTGGACGGTGCGCGGTGGCTATTCCGAAGGCTTCCGCGCACCGACGCTGCGCCAATCGAACCCGAACTTCGTGAGCCAGTCGCAAGGTGCGGGCTGCACGCTGGCCGGCTACCAGGGCGGAGGCTGCGCCACCCGGGGCAATGCAGACCTGAAGCCCGAGACCTCGGAGAACGTGGAACTGGGCGTCGCCTGGGAGCACAACGACTGGCAGGCCGGCCTGACCTTCTTCAACACCGACTTCACCAACAAGATCGACGCACGGGGCATCGGCTACCTGAACGGCGGCTCGACCTTCTGGGCACAGTACGTCAACGTCGATTCAGCGGTCACGCGCGGCTTCGAAGCCAACCTGCGCGTGCCGGTTTCCAGGACCATCACCTGGAACAACAGCCTCACGCACATGCTCAAGGCCGAGAACAAGACCACCGGCGCACCGCTGTCGGCTGTTTCGAAGTGGAGTGGCTCTTCGGTGGTGGACTGGCAGGTGAATCAGGCCCTGGGCGTCACCTTCGGCGCGGAACTCATCGGCAAGCAGATGGGCTTGGCCTGGCGCATTGCCAACAACGCCACGGGGTTCGGTGAGCAGCGCATCCAGAACAGCTATGTGCTTTATGAAATCGGTGCCAACTACCGCGTGAACCAGAACCTGCGGTTGAACGTCGGCGTCAAGAACCTGTTCGACCGCAACACCAATGGCGCGCGCGACGGCGGCAACAACTTCTACATGCCCGGCCGCCGCTTCTTCGCGACGCTGACGGCGGGCTTCTGAGTTGCAAGCCGAAGCGCGTCGCAACATGCTTTGCAGCCGGATATGACCTGACCCAACCGCTTCAGTTTGGCAGTGGTGGTCGCGTCAGAAAGGGTATGGGGCGAATGCGCTCGCCCCATGCTCCAGCTACGGTCTGGTTTGCCCAGCCGCTTGCTGCTTTCGATACCCCGCCTGGCAATCCTGCTTGAGATGCCGTGACTGCGCAGGTGCGCTCGTCTCGAACATCATGGAGTCGTGCCGGTTTGCGCCGCTGACCAGCACCCCCCGTGTTTCGACCAGTCGTGTCGGCCACTCTTAAAGCTGGTGCGCCACCAGCTTGAAGTCCGGATCGTCCGGATAGGCGCGCACGGTGAACCCCAGGCGCCGCATGAGCTTGAGCATGCTCGGGTTGTTGGTCAGCACCAGTCCCTGGATCTCGGTGAGGCCCTGGTCGCGCGCCGCTTCCATGATGCTGAGCATGAGGCGCGAGCCCAGGCCCCGGCCGTTGAAGTCGTCGGCCACCACGAGCGCGAATTCGCAACTCGTCTGGTCGGGGTTGGTGACGTAGCGCGACACGCCCACGATGCGCTCGGTGCCGTGGATCTCGCCGTCCTCGCCGGCGCTGCGCTCGCGGTGCACGGCCACCAGGGCCATCTCGCGGTCGTAGTCGATGAGGGTGAAGCGGGCGAGCATCGGCGCCGGCAGCTCCGCGATCTGCGAGATGTAGCGGAAGTACCGGCTCTCGGGCGACAGATCCTTGACCAGCCGCTGCAGCATCTGCGCGTCGTCGGGCCGCACGGGCCGCACCAGGAACTCGCCGCCGCCGCGCATGGGCCAGGTCTGCTCGTAGCGCGCCGGGTACGGCAGGATGGCCAGGTGCCCGTAGCCGTCGCTGCGCCCGCTGCCGCCCTGGGCGGTGTCGCGCACCACGATGCGCGCGTCCACGGCCACCACGCCGCCGGCATCCACGATGAGGGGGTTGATGTCCATCTCGCGCAGTTGCGGCAGCGCGCAGACCATCTCGGAGACGCGCAGCAGGGTCTGCTCCAGGGCCTCGCGGTCCACCGCGTGCGCGCCGCGCCATTCGCCCAGCGTCTCGGCCACGCGCGAGCGCTCGATGAGGCGGCGGGCCAGGAACTGGTTGAGCGGGGGCAGCTCCATGGCCCGGTCGTCGATGAGCTCGATCATCGTGCCGCCCGCGCCGAAGGTGATGACCGGGCCGAACGGATCGTCGGTCACCAGGCCGATGCAGATCTCGCGGCCGCGCCGCGCGCGCGCCATCTTCTGGACCGTGACGCCGTTGATGCGCGCGCCGGGCTGCAGGCGCGCCACGCGCTGCACCATGTCGGTGTAGGCGTCGCGCGCGGCGGTGCCGGTGTGGATGTCCAGCGCCACGCCGCCCACGTCGGACTTGTGCGAGACGTCGGGCGAGTCGATCTTGAGGGCCACCGGAAAGCCGAGCTGCGTGGCGATCATCATCGCCTCGTGCGCGCTGCGCGCGAGCAGGGTCTTGGTGACGGGCACCTGGAAGGCCGCGAGCAGCGTCTTCGACTCCATCTCGGTGAGCACGTGGCGGCGCTCGGCCAGCACGCTTTCGATGAGCAGGCGCGCGCCCTCGATGTCGGGCTTGGAGAGGGCCGAGAGCGGCGGCGGGGTCTGCTGCAGCAGTTGCTGGTTCTGGTAGAACGAGGCGATGTTGCCGAAGGCGCCCACGGCGGCCTCGGGGGTGCGGAAGCTCGGGATGCCCGCGGCGCGCAGCACCTCGCGCGCGGGCCCCACGGTGGTGTCCCCCATCCAGCAGGCCAGCAGCGGCTTGCCCATGAGGCGCCTCGATTCGGCCACCGCCGTGGCCACGGCCGTGCCGTCGGCGCCCGGCTTGGGGGAGTGGATGGCCAGCACGCCGTCGATCTGCCGGTCCTTCTCGGCCGCCTCGATGGCCGCGCGGTAGTGTTCGGGCCCGGCTTCCTCCGAGAGGTCGATGAGGTCGGCCAGCGAGGCGAGCGGCGGCAGCTGCGGCGCGAGCGCGCGCACCGATTCGGGCGAGAGGCGGCCCATTTCCAGCAGGATCTCGTTCACCCAGTCGGCCGCGAGCACGCCCGGGCCGCCGCCGTTGGTGATGAGCGCGAGGCGCCGGCCCACCGGCCGGTAGCGCGAGGCCAGGCATTTGGCGGCCGAGAACAGCTCGACGAAGGAGCGCACGCGGACCGCGCCGGCGCGGCGCAGGGCCGCGTCGAACACGTCGTCGCTGCCCACGATGGTGCCGCTGTGGGTCTGCGCCGCCTCGTTGCCGGCGGGCTTGCGGCCGGCCTTGAGCACCACCACCGGCTTGGCGTTGGCGGCCGAGCGCAGCGCGCTCATGAAGCGCCGCGCGCTGCCGATGCCTTCCATGTAGACCACGATGCTCTGCGTGCGCGAATCGTTGGCGAGGAAGTCGAGCACCTGGGCGATGTCCACGTCGGTGTTCGGCCCGAGCGAGACCACGGTGGAAAAGCCGACGGCGTTCTTGTGCGCCCAGTCGAGGATGGAAGCGGTGAGCGCCCCCGACTGGCACACGAGGGCCAGCGAGCCCTCGCGCGCCAGCGGCCCCGCCGCGCTGGCATTGAGCCCCAGGTGCGGGCGCTGCAGGCCCAGCGAGTTGGGCCCCAGCAGGTGCATGCCCTCGCGCCGCGCGATTTTCTTGAGCTGCGCGGCATCGTCGGCGCCCACCCCCTGGGAGAGCACCAGGGCGGCGCGGCAGCCGATGCGGCCCGCGACCTCCAGCGCCGCGCAGGTGTCCTGCGGCGGCAGCGCGATCACCGCGAGATCGGCGCGCGTCTGCGCCAGGTCGGCCAGCGTGCCGCTGGTGTGGATGTCCAGGAACTGCAGCGTGCCGGCGAAGCGCTGCGCCCGCAGCGCCTCGTGCAAGGCCCGGGCACTGGGCATGAGGGTGTCCGGCGCGTCCGCGCGGCCGGCCAGCACGGCGACGGAGCCAGGCGCGAACAACGGGGTGAGGTAGTGCTTTTCGATCATGTGTCGGACCGTGCGCGCTCGTGGCCCGCAGGTGCTGCCATTGTGCGGCATGGGTGCGGCATGGCCGGCGGCGCGCCCCGCCGCGTGCTTGAGGCAGGTCATCCCCGCCCCTGCCCCGCTGCCGGCGCCGGCAGCGGGGCGGGCCCGGTCAGGCCGGTGCGCCCAGGCGCAGGCCGAGCCCGCCGATCTCCCGCTCGCGCGGCAGCCGGAACACCGAGACGGCGTCCACCAATTGCTGCGCCTGCGCCTTGAGGCTCGATGCCGCCGCCGCGCTTTCCTCCACCAGCGCGGCGTTCTGCTGGGTGGTCTGGTCCATCTGCGCCACGGCCTCTCCGACCTGCGACACCCCGTCGCTCTGCTCCCGCGTGGCGATGCTGATTTCGGAGACGATGGAGGCCAGCTTCTGGATGCGCTCGATGGCCGACTGGACGGCGGCGCCGGCCTGCTCCGCCTGGGTCGATCCGTCCTGCACCCGCTGGGCGCTGGTGGCGATCAGCTCCTTGATGTCCTTGGCGGCCGAGGCAGAGCGCTGCGCGAGGCTGCGCACCTCGCTGGCGACCACCGCGAAGCCCCGGCCCTGCTCGCCGGCCCGGGCGGCTTCCACCGCCGCGTTCAGCGCCAGGATGTTGGTCTGGAAGGCGATTCCGTCGATCAGCCCGATGATGTCGGAGATCCGCCCGGAGGCCTCGTCGATGGAGCGCATGGTGCCGACCATCGTTCCGACCGCGTCGCCGCTGCGCGCCGCCGCCGAGGCCGCGTCCTGCGCGAGCGTGCTGGCCTGCTGGGCGTTGTCGGAGTTCTGGCGGACCGTGGAGCCGAGCTGCTCCATGGATGCGGCGGTCTGCTCCAGCGCGGATGCCTGCTCTTCCGTGCGCGAGGAGAGGTCGATGTTGCCCTGCTCGATCTCGGCGCTGGCCGTGGCGACGCTCTCGGCGTTGGCGCGGACGCCGCCGACGACCTGCGACAGGCTGTCGCGCATGCCCGAGAGCGCCTGCATGAGCTGCGCGGCCTCGTCGCGGCCCCGGGGGACGATCGGCATGGTCAGGTCGCCCGCGGCAACGCCCTGCGCCACGGTCACCGCCTCGCGGATCGGCTGTGTGATCAGCCGCGTGATCCACCATGCCGCCGCGATGGCGATGGCCGTGGTCGCCGCGAGGAGTCCGAACAGCGTCAGAATGGCCCGGTCGTAGGTGGCGCGCACGTTCCGCTGCGCTTCGTCCGCGGATTGGCGGTTGAAGTCGGCGCTCGCGCCAAGCGCCCCGACCAGGGCCTCGAAGCTTTGGTCGGAGTCAGCGAAGAACAGGCGCGTGAGTTCTGCCCGGGCATCCGCCGGCTGCGCCAGCATGCGGGCCTGGATCCGGGTGTAGTTCTCGCGAACGGAGCGGTATTGATCGAACAGGCGCTGCTCTTCGCCCGGCGTGATGAGCGGGACGTACGCCGCCTCGGATTGCTGGAGCAGTTCCATGCGTTGCGCCAGTTCCGCGCGGCGCTTCGGGCTCGCCTCGCTCGCCTCCGGCAGGAACAGCTCGCTCTCGCTGCGGCGCACGCGGTTGGCGGCCACGCGGATGTCGCCGATGGCCTGCACGCTGGGCAGCCAGTTGGTCGCCAGGTCTTCGGAGCCGGCCTGGATGGCGCGCATCTGGCTCCATGCGGCGAAACCCATGGCCAGGGTCAAGGCGGTCGTGATGGCAAAGGCCAGCGCCAGTTTGAGGCCGATGCGAAGGTGGGAGAGATTCATGGCTGCCTCCGGAAGGGAATGGATACATCCCATTACGCGACGGCGAACCTGAATGGAAACTGACTCGGCAATTGGGTTTTGCTATGCCCTCGGAAAGTCAGGCGGCGCGGGTATGCAGCAGTTGCGCCACGGCCTGCGCCGTCGCGTGCGCGGCCCCCCGGTGCGCCGCGGAGAAGGCCAGAGCGCGCTCCTGCAGCGCGGATTGCCGGGGCGCATCCAGCGCCAGCGCCTCGGCCGTGGCGATGGCCTGCGGCATGCCGTCCACGCGCAGGGCGGCGCCGGCCGCGGCCGCGTTGTCCGCCGCCTCGGCGAAATTGAAGGTGTGCGGCCCCATCACCACGGGGCAGCCGCAGGCCGCCGCCTCGATGAGGTTCTGCCCCCCCAGCGGCTCGAAGCTGCCGCCGAGCAGCGCCACGTGGGCCAGGCCGTAGTACAGCGGCATCTCGCCCATCGAATCGCCCAGCCACACGTCGGCGGGCTCGGGCGCCCCGCCCCACTGGCTGCGGCACGACACCGTGAGGCCCGCGGCCTCCAGCTGGGCGCGCACCTCGGCGAAGCGCTGCGGATGCCGGGGCACGATCAGCCACTGCACGGGCCGGGTCGGTGCGGCCGGACTATTCGCTATGTTTTTAATAGCAACATCCGAAGCCTTTGCAACGACATGGAGCGGATTCGATGCCAAGGAGGCCCACCACAGGGCTTCCTCGCCCTCGCGGCTGCTGGCCAGGAGCGCCACGGGGCGCGGGCTGGCGTCGCGCCATGCGCGGCCCTGGGCGTGCAGCGCCGCGTCGGGCACCACGTCGAACTTGAGGTTGCCGAACACGCCGTCCACGCGCGCGCCGGCCGCGCGCAGGCGCGCGGCGTCGTCCGCCGTCTGTGCCCAGACGGCGGCGAGCGCGCCATAGGCCGGGCGCGAGAGCCATGCCAGCCGGCGCGCGCCCGCCAGCGAGCGGGCGTTGAGCCGCGCGTTGGCCAGCGCCAGCGGCACGCCGTGCGCGCGGCAACCGGCGATCAGGTTGGGCCAGATCTCCGTTTCCATGAGGATGCCGACGGCCGGCCGGAAGTGCCGCAGGAAGCGGCGCACGGCCCCGGGCGTGTCCCAGGGCTGCCACGCCTGCAGGTCGCCGGGCCGCAGCAGCTTGCGGCCTTCGGCGCGGCCGGTGGCCGTTCCGTGGGTGAGCAGCAGGCGCATGCCGGGCAGCCGCGGGCGCAGCGCGTCCAGCAGGATGGCGGCGGCGCGGGTCTCGCCCAGCGACACGGCGTGCACCCAGACCAGGGGGCCGGCGCCCGGGGCCTGCGGCTCCGGCGTGCCCGGGGTGTCGTAATGGCCGAAGCGCTCCTCGACGGCCTGCGCATAGCCCGGCTCGGCCACGGCGCGGCGGCGCAGCTTGCGGCGCAGCAGCGGCCGGGCGCAGGCCATCAGCGCCGAGTAGAGGGCGCGGGCGGCGCTCATGGCGCGGCGACGGGCTCGGCCCGGGCGCTCCAGCCCGAGGCGTCGCGGTGCGCGATCACCAGCCAGTCGCCGGTGCCCGGCGCCTCGGCCAGCAGCGCGCCGCCCGGGGCCCGGAACGAGCTGCGGCCGGCGCTGCGGTAGCCGCCCGTGGGCGCGCCATGGTTGGCGAGCAGCACGGCCATGCGGCAGCGCTCGGCATGCCCCTGGGCGTGGGCCGAGTCCTGCGCGTAGCCGCCTTCGGAGATCACCACGCCGGCCGCATAGACGGCCGCGCCGGAGCGGGCCGCCGCATCGGCATGGGTGCCGTGCGAGATATCGGCGCACACGGCCAGCGCCGTGGGCACGCCCGCGAACTCCGCGAGGTGGACGTCTTCCGTGCCGGCCCCGGCATGCACCTCTTCGCCCGGGTGCAGGTGGCGCTTGCAGTAGAGGGCGGCGCGGCCGTCCGGGTGGAACGTGAACGCGCCGATGCCGGGGCGCGCCCCGCCCTCGCGCCGGGCCGGCGCGCCCACCACCAGGGCCATGCCGTGGCGGCGCGCGGCATCGCGCAGGGGGGCGAACACGGCGTCGCCGGCGCCCGCGGCCTGGCGGGCCAGGCCGGGCAGGTCGTAGCCGGTGAGCGAGAGCTCGGGAAAGACCAGCACCTGCACGCCGGCCGCGGCGGCGGCCTCGGCGAAGCGCAGGTGGGTCTGGAGATTGGCGGCCACGTCGCCGGGCAGCGAGGTGGTCTGGGCGGCGGCGATGCGCATGGCCGGGCGGTCAGTGCGGGGCGGCCCCGGGCGCGGCGCCGGGCTTGACGCGCTGCAGCAGCGCCAGCATGGCGGCCTCGATGCGCGCCAGCGCTTCGGGCGTGTGGCCCTCGAAGCGCAGCACCAGCACGGGCGTGGTGTTGCTCGCGCGGATCAGGCCGAAGCCGTCGGGCCAGTCCACGCGCAGCCCGTCGATGGTACTGATGCGCGCGGGCTCGGCGAAGGCGGCCGGCGCCAGCGCCTGCAGCTCGGCCGTGAGGCGGTGGGGCTCGCCCTCCTCGCAGGCCACGTTCAGCTCCGGCGTGGAGTGGCTGGCGGGCAGGCCGTTGAGCACCGCGCCGGGGTCGTCGTGGCGGCTCAGGATCTCCAGCAGGCGGCAGCCCGCGTAGGTGCCGTCGTCGAAGCCGAACCAGCGCTCCTTGAAGAAGATGTGGCCGCTCATCTCGCCGCCCAGGGGCGAGTCGAGCTCCTTCATGCGGGCCTTGATGAGCGAGTGGCCGGTCTTGTACATCACGGCCTGCCCGCCGGCGGCCTCGATGGCGGGCGCGAGGCGCTGGGTGCACTTCACGTCGAAGAGGATGGGCGCGCCGGGCACGCGCGAGAGCACGTCGCTCGCGAAAAGCATCATCTGCCGGTCGGGGAAGATGTTCTGGCCATCTTTGGTGACGATGCCCAGCCGGTCGCCGTCGCCATCGAAGGCCAGGCCCAGCTCCGCGTCGCTGCCCTCCAGCGCGCGGATCAGGTCGCGCAGGTTCTCGGGCTTGCTGGGGTCGGGGTGGTGGTTCGGGAAGTTGCCGTCCACCTCGGAGAAGAGTTCGATCACCTCGCAGCCCAGCGCGCGGAAGATGCCCGGGGCCGAGGCGCCCGCGATGCCGTTGCCGCAGTCCACCACCACCTTGATGGGGCGCGCGAGCTTCACGTCGGAGACGATGCGCTGCACGTAGGCGGGCAGCACGTCCACCGTCCGCACCGCGCCGCCGGCCTGCGCCTGCCAGCTCCCGTCCTCCATGGTGCGGCGCAGGGCCTGGATCTCGTCGCCGTGGATGGCGCGGCCGGCCAGCACCATCTTGAAGCCGTTGTAGTCCTTGGGGTTGTGGCTGCCGGTGACCTGGATGCCGCTGCGGCACAGGGTATGGGCCGCGAAATAGAGCATGGGCGTGGTGACGGCGCCCACGTCGATCACATCGATGCCCGCATCGACCAGCCCGTCGATCAGCGCGCTGGCGAGCGCCGGGCCCGAGAGGCGCCCGTCGCGGCCCACCGCCACCGTGGTCTCGCCCTCGCGGCGGGCGGCCGTGCCGAAGGCCCGGCCCAGGGCGCGGGCGACGTCTTCGGTCAGGGTGCTCGGCACGATGCCGCGGATGTCGTAGGCCTTGAAGATGGCGGAATGAAGCTGCACGGGGACAATTCCTTTGCTGGGGATGTGTTCGTCGTTGCGTCGGGGAGACGCGCGCCCTGGCGGGCTGCGGGCCGGCGGGGCGGGTTCCGGGGCCCGCGGTACGGGCGCTCCGGCCGGGCCGGCGGCGGATTCGCGGGGATTGTAGGCGGCGCCCGGGGGCCCGCAGGGCCGGCCGGGCGTAGGCGGATGCCGCGTTCTGGCCGGGGCCGCGAAGGCCCCTCCACGCTCCGGGCAGAGGTCCGAAAACGGCCAGCGCCCCGGGGTGTGAAGCCTATGATGCCCCCATGCACGCACACCGCACACCCCCAGTAGCGACGGCCCCGCAGGGCACCGGCGGCACGGCGCAGGACGAGGCGCGCTACCTCGCGCTGGCCGCGCGGGACGCCCGTTTCGACGGCCGCTTCTTCACCGGGGTGACCTCCACCGGCATCTACTGCCGGCCCGTGTGCGCCGTGCGCACGCCGCGCCGCGAGAACTGCCGCTTCTTCGCCCTGGCCGCGCAGGCCGAGAGCGCGGGTTTCCGCCCCTGCCTGCGCTGCCGGCCCGAGCTGGCGCCGCGCCTGCTGCCCGCCTGGTCGGTGCAGGACGCGCAGGGCATCCTGGTGCGCGAGGCGCTGCGGCTGCTGGATGCCGAGGGCGCGGGGGATGGCGGCGAGGCCATGGAGGGTCGGGAAGGCCCGGATCTGGCGCCCATGCAGCGCCTGGCCGCGCGGCTGGGCGTGAGCGACCGGCACCTGCGCCGGGTATTCGAGTCGGCGCTGGGCATCTCCCCGCTGCGATACCTGCAGACGCGGCGGCTGCTGTCCGCCAAGCAGTTGCTCACCGATACCGACCTGCCGGTCACCCAGGTGGCGCTGGCCAGCGGCTTCGGCAGCGTGCGGCGCTTCAACGCCGCATTCGCGCAGCACTACGGGCTCAACCCCACGGGCCTGCGCCGCTCGGGCGGGGGTGCCGAGGACGCGGGCGCGGTGCGGCTGGCCTTCCGGCCGCCGCTGGACGTGGCGGCGCTGCTGGGCTTCTTCGCGCAGCGGCAGATCCATGGCATGGAGGCGCTGGGGCCGGATGCGGAGCTGCGCCGCACCGTGCGGCTGCGCGCCCCCCAGGGCGGCGAGCATGCCGGCTGGATCGCCGCGCGCTTCGACACGGCGCCTTCGCCGGCCGGCCGGGAGCGGTCGCAGGTGCTGCTGCGCGTGTCCGGCAGCCTGCTGCCCGTGCTGCCCTGCGTGATCGCGCGGGTGCGCGGCCTGTTCGACCTGGACGCCGACCCGGCGGCCATCAACGCGGTGCTGCACGTCGACTTCCCCGAAGGCGACGGGCTGCGCGTGCCGGGCGCCTGGGACGGCTTCGAGCTGGCGGTGCGCGCCGTGCTGGGCCAGCAGGTCACGGTGGCGGCGGCGCGCACACTGGCCCAGCGGCTGGTGGAGCGCTTCGGCGAGCCCATCGACACCCCCTGGCCGGCGCTGCGGCGGCTCTTTCCCACCCCCGATGCGCTCGCAGGGGCCGAGGGCGATGCGCTGGGCCGGCTCGGCATCGTGCGCCAGCGGCAGGCCGCCATCGTGGCGCTGGCCCGGGCGGTGGCGGAGGGGCGCCTCGCGCTGCACGCCGCCGCCGACGTCGAGGCCACGGTGGCCGCCCTGCGGGCGCTGCCGGGCATCGGGGACTGGACCGCCCAGTACATCGCCATGCGCGCGCTGCGCTGGCCCGACGCCTTTCCGGCGGGCGACGTGGCGCTGCACAAGGCGCTGGGCGTGCAGGGCGCGCCCCGCCCGGCCCGCGCCGCCGAGGAGGCCTCGCAGGCCTGGCGGCCCTGGCGCGGCTACGCAGTGGTGCGCGCCTGGGCCCGCAGCGGCCAGGTGGCGCCCAGGACTCCTGAAACCATAGCAAACCAGGTAGAAAACACGCCGACATGCGGCGGAAAAGACTTCTGAAAGGCCCCCCATGCCCTCTTTCGACCCCTCCCGGCGCATCGTGCAGATGCGCATTGCCACGCGCCTGGGCGACGTGCGCCTGGCCGCCTCGCCCACCGGCCTGGCCGGCCTCTGGTTCGACGGCCAGCGCCACCAGCCCGCCGAATGGCTCGACGGCCCGCGCGCCTGGCCCCGGGACGCGGACCACCCCGTGCTGCACGCCGCCGCGCGGCAACTGGCCGAGTACCTGGACGGTGGCCGCGACCGCTTCGACCTGCCGCTCGACCTCGCCGGCGGCACGCCGTTCCAGCAAGCCGTTTGGCACGCCCTCGCCACCATCCCGCACGGCGCCACCACCAGCTATTCGGCGCTGGCGCGCGGGCTGGGGCGGCCCCTGGCGGTGCGCGCCGTGGGCGCGGCCGTGGGGCGCAATCCGGTGAGCGTGATCGTGCCCTGCCACCGCGTGCTGGGCGCGGGCGGGGCGCTGACGGGCTATGCGGGCGGGCTGCCGCGCAAGGCGGCGCTGCTGCGCCTCGAAGGCGCCCTGCCCCCGGGCCTGCGTGGCGTGCCGCAGTGGCCGGGCGACGTCGATGGCGATGGCGATGGCGATGGCGATGGCGATGGCGGCGGCATCAGCGCCGTGGAACCCGCGCGGGCCGCCGGGGTGGCCGCGTGAGCGCGGTGCCGGCCGGCGCCGGAGCCCCGCCCGGGCGCGCCTGGCTGGGCGAATTCGTCCTGCTGGCGGCCCTCTGGGGCTCGTCGTTCCTCTTCATGCGGCTGGGCGCGTCGGAGTTCGGCCCGCTGGCCACGGCGGGCCTGCGCGTCGGGCTGGCCACCCTCTTCCTGTGGCCCATCCTGCTGCGGCAGGGGCACTGGCCCGCGCTGCGCCAGCACTGGCGGCCGATCCTGCTGGCGGGGGTGATCAACTCGGCCATCCCCTTCGCGCTCTTCGCCTGGGCGGTGCTGCACATCACCACGGGCCTGTCGTCCATCCTGAATGCCACTTTGCCGTTGTTCGGCGCGCTGGTGGCGTGGCTCTGGCTGGGTGACCGCATCGGTCCCCTGCGCTGGGTGGGGCTGGCATTGGGATTCACGGGCGTGGCGCTGCTGGCGTGGCGGGTGCCCACCACCATCGGACTCCAGTCCAGCCATGCGGGCTGGGCGGTGGCGGCCTGCCTGCTGGCCTCCATCTGCTACGCCATAGGGGCAAGCTATGCGCGTCGCCATCTCGCGGGCCTGCCGCCACTGGCGACGGCTACGGGCAGCCAGCTCGGCGCCACGCTGGCACTGGCGCCGCTGGCGCTGTGGCAGTGGCCGGCCCACCCGCCCGGGCTGCGGGCCTGGTCGGCCGTGGTGGCCATCGCGGTGCTCTGCACGGGCATCGCCTACATCCTGTACTTCCGGCTCATCGCCCACGCCGGGCCCAGCCGGGCGCTGGCGGTCACCTTCCTCGCGCCGGTGTTCGCGGTGGTCTACGGCGTGGTGTTCCTGGGTGAATCCGTCACGGCCTGGATGGTGGGCTGCGGGCTCGTCATCGTCTGCGGGACCATGCTGTCCACGGGGTTGGTCGCCCCGCGGGGCCGGCGCTGACGCCCGGGGCGAGGAACCACCGCGGCCCGGGGGCCGGGCGCCGGCCGGCGCCGCCGCGCGGCAGGGTCGGGAACGTGCGCGCATCCTCCGCGGGGGCCTGAACCCGTTCTACACTCTGCCGCCATGCCCGCCCCCGCCGCTCCCGCCATCCGATGCGCCTTCGCCGGGAGCCGGGCCCCCCGGACCGCCCCTGCCCCCTTTCATGCCGACTGACCCCGGCTTTCCGTATCTCGTGCAACTCGCGCTGGTCGCGGTGCTGGCCGCGTTGCCGGCGCGCTGGCTCGCGCCTTCCGGGGCGCGGCCCCGGGGGTTCGCGCCCCTGAGCGGTCTCGCGGCGGGGCTGGCCTCGTGCGCGGCCCTCGTGGCCGACCCCCTGGCGGATTCCGCGCCCACCGCCGCCGTGGCCCTGTGTTTCGGCCCGCTGGCCGGCGCAGTGAGCGGGCTGGTCGCCGCCATCGGCAGCGCCGCGCGGTATCCAGCCTCCGGCTGGGACGCGGCGGGCATGCTGGCCTGCGCCTGGGCCCTGGGCATGTCCTGGGGCCGGTTGCGGCGCGGCCGCCGCCCGGCCGGCCCGTGGCTGGCCGTGGCGGGGCTGGCCCTGACACTGCCCCTGACCCTGGCCGCCTGGACGGGAGAGCTCCCCTGGCGCGATCTGGCGGGCGTGCTGGTGCTGTGCGGCGGCGCGCAGCTGGTGCTGGCCCGCGCGCGGGCGGCGCAGGCCCTGCGCCGGCGCGAAGCCGACCTGCAGGCCACGCTGGACGCGACGGGCGGCGGCCGCTGGGAATGGAACGTGCCCGAGCGCCGCCCGGCCTTCCGCGGCCGCTTCTACGAGACCTTCGGGCTGGCCGGCTGCGAGGGCGACGCGGCCGCGCCGGACGGCGCCCCGCCGGCCACCTCGGCCATGCAGCGCTGGGCCGAGTGCCGCCATCCCGAGGACGCCGAGCGCATCGCGGCGCACATGCAGCGCGCCATGGAAGGCCACGAGGACACCTTCGCCGCCGAATACCGCATGCGCGACATCCACGGCCGCTGGCGCTGGGTGATCTCGCGCGGGCAGGTGGCCGAGCGCGACGCGCAGGGCCGCGCCGTGCGGCTGGTGGGCGTGCACCTGGATGCCACCGCCCTGCACGAGGTGCGGGACGCCGTGCGCCTGGCCGAGGAACAGCGCTCCACCGTCTACCAGATGCTGCCCGACGCGGCGGCGATCACCCGCGCCGAGGACGGCCGCTACCTGGACGTGAACCCCGCCTTCACCGAACTCTTCGGCATCGCGCGGTGCGAGGCCATCGGCCGCACCTCGGTGGAGCTGGGCATCTGGCCCGATCCGCAGGAGCGCGAGCGCATGCTGGAGCGGCTGCGGCAGGAGGGGCAGATCGAGAAGCTGCCCATGCGGGCGGCGCGCGGCACGCAGCGCATTCCGGGACTGTTCTCGGCGCGCAGCGTGCGGATGGGGGGCGAGGACTGCCTGATCTCGGTGTTCCAGGACACCTCGGAGGCGCAGCGCACGCACGACCGCCTCATGGCGGCCCACGGCCTGCTGCTGCAGGCCGGGCGCATGGCGCGGCTCGGGGTCTGGGAGCACGTGCGCGGCGAGGGGCTGGTGTACTGGTCGGACGTGTGCTTCGACATCCACGGCGTGCCGCGCGGCGCGCCCCTGCCCCGGCCCGAGGAATACATGCGCAACCACGTGGCGGAGCCCTTCCGCGCGGCCCTGTGGGAGCATTTCCGCGCGGGGCAGGAGCTGGGCACCGACTGGAGCATGGAGGTGCAGATCCTGCGCGCCGACGATGGCCGCGCCGTGTGGGTGCGCGTGCATGCCGAGCCCGTGACGGAGGGCGGCGTGGTCACCGGCATGCGCGGCGTGATGCAGGACATCGACGAGTCGCGCCGCGCCGCCGAGCGGCTGAACCAGTCCGAGGACCGCTTCACGCGCATCTTCGAGCTGATGCCCTACCCCGTGGTGCTGTCGCGGCGCGACGATGGCGCCTACATCGCCGTCAACACCGCCTGGGAGGCGCTGCTGGGCATCCCGCGCGAGGAAGCGCTGGGCCGCACGGCCGTGGAGCTGGGCATCTTCACGCACGAGGCGCGCGCGCGGCTGATCGGCTCGGTGCAGGACGACGAAGCGGCCCGCCAGAACCAGGAACTGGCGCTGCAGACCCGCGGCAACGGGGTGCGCACGGTGCTGCAGTCCATGCACGCGGCCGACCTCGACGGCGTTCCGGTGTGGCTGCTCTCGGCGCACGACATCACCGAGCGCAAGCACGACGAGGACCGGATCCGCGAGCGCGAGGAACTGCTCTCGCTCACCCTCTCGGCCGCCTCGCTCGGGCTCTGGGACTGGGACCTGCAGACCGGGCAGCTCTCGGGCGATACGCGCTGGCGCGAGCTGCAGGGCCTGCCGCCGCCGGCCGGCGGGCCGTCCCCGCGCGTGCACTGGACGAGCGGCATGGCCCCGGCCGACATCGACAGCGTTTCCGCCGAGCTGGAGCGCCACCTGGCCCACCCGGGCACGCACTTCGACGCCACGTGGCACGTGGCGGCCTCCGCCTCGGCCACCCCGACCGCCTCGCCGCCCGCCGCGGGGAGCGCGCCCACCGGCCGCTGGGTGCGCAACCTCGGCAAGATCGTGGACCACGACGACCGGGGGCGGCCCGCGCGCATGCTGGGCGTGGCCATCGACGTGACCAGCCAGCGGGTGCAGGAAGACCTGCTGCACCAGCTCGCGCACTTCGACGCGCTCACGGGCCTGCCCAACCGCGTGCAGCTCGCGCGGCGGCTGGAGCAGGCCATGGCCCAGGCCGGCGCGCGCGAGCGGCTGCTGGGCGTGGCCTACCTCGACCTGGACGGCTTCAAGCCCGTCAACGACCGGCTGGGCCACAGCGCCGGCGACCGCCTGCTGGTGATCGTGGCCGGCCGCCTCACGCGCGCGCTGCGGCCCATCGACTGCGTGGCGCGGCTGGGCGGCGACGAGTTCGTGATCCTGCTGCCCGACCTGCGCACCCGCAGCGAGGTCGAGCTCCTGCTGGCGCGGCTCATGGAAAGCCTCTCGGCGCCCTACACGCTCGGCACCGAGCGCGTGGCGGTCACCGCCAGCGTGGGCTACACCCTCTACCCCGAGGACGGCGCCGATGCCGACACCCTGCTGCGCCACGCCGACCACGCCATGTACGGCGCCAAGCAGGGCGGGCGCAACCGCGTGCAGGCCTTCGACGCCGCGCAGGAGCGCGACCGCGAGGCGCGGCGCGAGCAGGCCGAGCGCATGCGGGAGGCGCTGGCGCAGGGCGAATTCATGCTGTACCTGCAGCCCAAGGTGGACATGCGCGCCGGCACCGTGGTGGGCGCGGAGGCCCTCGCGCGCTGGAACCACCCCGAGCGCGGCGTGCTGGCCCCGGGCGCGTTCCTGCCGCTCATCGAGAGCGCGGAGCTGGAGATCGCCTTCGGCGAATGGGTGGTGGACACCGCGCTCGAACTCATCGCCACGCTGCGCAAGGGCGGGCTGGAACTGCCCGTGAGCGTGAACATCTCCGCGCGCCACCTGCAGCAGGAGGGCTTCGCCGGCTGGCTGGCCGGGCGCATGGCCCAGCGCCCCGGCATTCCCGCGCGGCTGCTGGACATGGAGATCACCGAGAGCGCCGCGCTCTACGACATCGACCACGTGGCGCCGCAGCTCTGGCAGCTGCGCGAACTGGGCGTGACCGTCTCGCTCGACGACTTCGGCACGGGCTACTCCTCGCTCTCGTACCTGCGGCGCCTGCCCATGGACACCCTCAAGCTCGACCAGAGCTTCGTGCACGGCATGATGAACGACCGGGGCGACTTCGCCATCGTGCAGGGCGTGATCGGCCTCGCGCGCTCGTTCGGCTACTCGATCGTGGCCGAGGGCGTGGAGACCGAGGCGCAGGGCCTGACGCTGCTGCGCCTGGGCTGCGCGCTGGCGCAGGGCTACTGCGTCTCGCGCCCGATGCCGGCGCGGGACTTTCCCGGCTGGGCCGCGGGGTGGCGGGCCCCCGATGCCTGGCGCCGCGCCGCGGCCGCCTGACACACCCGCGCAGCCCCCGGGGGCACGAAAACGGGTCGGATCGCCACCATGTCGTTGTATCGACTGGATAGTCTGCTATCAAAAATGAAGCAACCACCCTCCCGGCACCCGGCGCACCCGGCGCACCGGGGGCGCCGGGTCAGCCCAGCAGATCCCGCACCTGCTGCAGCGCCGTGGGGTCTTCCATCGTGGTGAGGTCGCCCGGGTCGCGGCGCTCGGCCACGGCCTGCAGGGCGCGGCGCAGCAGCTTGCCGCTGCGCGTCTTGGGCAGCAGCGACACGAAATGCACCCGCGCCGGCCGCGCCACGGCGCCCAGCCGCTGATCGACGAGCTGCATCACCTCGCCTTCGAGCCGGCGGCGCGCCGCATCGTCCTCCACGGCGGCCGGATCGCGCGCCACCGCGAAGGCCAGCGCCACCTGCCCCTTGAGCGCGTCGGCCACGCCCACCACCGCCACCTCGGCCACCTGCGGGTGCGCGGCGATGCTCTCCTCGATCTCGCGCGTGCCCAGGCGGTGGCCGGCCACGTTGATCACGTCGTCGGTGCGGCCGAGGATGAAGTAGTAGCCGTCCTCGTCGCGGATGCCCCAGTCGAAGGTGCTGTAGACGAGGCGGCCGGGGATGCTCTTCCAGTAGGTCTGCACGAAGCGCTCGTCGTCCTGCCACACGGTCTGCATGCAGCCGGGCGGCAGCGGCCCCTCGATGGCCAGCACGCCCTTCTGGTTCGGGGCGGTGAGCTCCTCGCCGGTGGCCTGGTCCAGCAGCTTCACGTCGTAGCCGTACATCGCCTTGCCGGGGCTGCCCGGCCGCGCGGCCTGCGGCTCCACGCCGTTGGCCAGCGTCAGGATGGGCCAGCCCGTCTCGGTCTGCCAGTAGTTGTCCACGATGGGCACGCCCAGCGCCTCGCCGATCCACTGCGCCGTGGGCGCGTCGAGCGGCTCGCCCGCGAGCCACAGCGCCTTCAGGCTGGAGAGGTCGTGGCGCCGCAGCCAGGACGGGTCCTGCTTCCTGAGCACGCGCACCGCCGTGGGCGCGGAGAACATGTGCGTCACGCGGTGCCGCTCCACGATGCGCCACCACACGCCCGCGTCGGGGCGGATCGGCAGGCCCTCGTACATCACGGTCGCCATGCCGGCGATCAGCGGGCCATAGACGATGTAGCTGTGGCCCACCACCCAGCCGATGTCGCTGGTGGAGAAGAAGACCCCGCCCGCTTCGGCGCCGAAGATGTGCCGCATGCTGGCCGCCAGCGCCACGGCGTAGCCGCCCGTGTCGCGCTGCACGCCCTTGGGCTTGCCGGTGGTGCCGCTGGTGTAGAGCGTGTAGCTCGGGTGCGTGGCGTCCACCCATTCGCAGGGCACGCGGGCCTGCAGGTGGCGCTCGCGCAGTGCGGCCCAGTCGTGGTCGCGGCCCGGCTGCAGCGCCATGGGCGCGAGGCCCCTGTTCACCAGCAGCACCGCGCGCGGCGCATGGCGCGCCAGGCGCAGCGCCTCGTCCACCAGCGGCTTGTAGGGCACGACCTTGCCGCCGCGCGATCCGGCATCGGCGCTCACGATGGTCACGGGCTGGGCATCGTCGATGCGCGAGGCCAGCGCCCCCGCCGCGAAGCCGCCGAACACCACCGAATGCAGCGCGCCGATGCGCGCGCAGGCCAGCATCGCGAAGGCGGCCTCGGCCACCATGGGCATGTAGATCAACACGCGGTCGCCGCGCCGCACGCCCAGCGCCACCAGCACGGCGGCCATGCGCTGCACCTCGGCGTGCAGCTCGGCGAAGGTATAGACGCGCTCGGTGTCCGTCTCGGACGAGATGGCGATCAGCGCCGGTTGCCCGGCCCGCTGCGCGAGGTGCCGGTCCACCGCGTTGTGGCACAGGTTGGTCGTGCCGCCCGCGAACCAGCGCGCGAACGGCGGGTTGCTGAAATCGCAGACCTCGACGGGCGGCGCGTGCCAGTCGATGAGGCGGGCCTGCTCGGCCCAGAAGGCATCGCGATCATCGAGCGAGCGGCGGTGGAAGTCGGCGTAGCGGGGCATGGGGTGTCTCCGGTGCGGCCGCGCTTCCGGATGGGCGCGGCGCTTTTTTATGGTGCAGAACCCCCCATTCTTCAGCCCGCGCTTGCGGGAACCTGACGGATGCCCCCAGGTGGCGGTGTCGCTATTTGACCAGCGCCAGCAGCTCCTTGAACACCGGGTGCTCGGCCGTGCGCGTCCACTCGAACACCACCATCTCGGTCGTGACCAGCTCCGCGCCCGCGCCGGCCAGGCGGTCGAAGGCGGCATCGCGGTTGCGCTCGGTGCGCGAGCCGCAGGCGTCGGTCACCACCCACACCTCGAACTCGTCCTCGATCAGGTTCAGCGCGGTCTGCAGCAGGCACACGTGCGCCTCGCAGCCGGCCAGCACGATCGCCGGCCGCTCGGGCGCGGCCGGCTGGGCGGGCTTTTGCAGGTGGCGCGGCAGGCTGCGGGCGTTGCCGCCCTGCGCGGGCTTGGGGGCCGGGCGCAGCCACTCGCCCAGGCCCTCCTCGGCCCCGCTGAAATGCATCTTGGCGAGCGTGCGGCGGCAGGCCGCGCGCAGCGCCGCGTCGTTGGGCCCCAGGCGCGAGGGGTTCTGCTCGGTGCCCCACACGGGCACGTCCAGCAGGCGCGCGGCCTCGGCGAGGCGCCGCGCGTTGGCCAGCACGGCCGCGCCGTCGGCGATGGCCGGCATCAGCCGCTCCTGGTAGTCCACGAGAACGAGTTGGGATTCTTCGGCGTCGAGCAGCATGGGATGGGGCAAAAGGCAAAGGGAACGAAGGGGCCGGGGCGGCGGCGCGCAGCCTGCCTCGCCCCCGCGGGAAAGCGGCGATTGTCGCAGCGGTGTCAGGGCACCAGCCGCAGCAGCTGGCCCTGCGGGCTGTCGGTCAGCAGATAGAGCCAGCCGTCCGGCCCCTGGCGCACGTCGCGCACGCGCTGCTGGAGGCTGGAGAGCAGGGTTTCGTCGCGCACCACGCGGCCGTCCTTCAGCTCCAGCCGGTGCAGCCGCATGAACTTCAGCGATCCGACGAACAGGCTGCCCTTCCAGGCCGCGCCGTAGCGGTCGCTGGTGAGGAAGGCCATGCCCGAGGGCGCGATGGACGGCACCCAGTAATGCAGCGGCGGCTCCATGCCGGCCTTGTGCGTGAGGCCTTCGCCGATCTTGCCGCCGCCGTAGTTCTCGCCGTAGGTGACCACCGGCCAGCCGTAGTTGCGGCCGGGCTGGGGCAGGTTGATCTCGTCGCCGCCCTGCGGGCCATGCTCGTGGATCCAGAGCCGCCCGTCCGGGGCGATGGCCGCGCCCTGCGGGTTGCGGTGGCCCCAGCTCCAGATCTCGGGCAGCGCGCCCGCGCGGCCGATGAGCGGATTGCCCGGGGCGGGTGTGCCGTCGGCCAGCACGTGCACCACCTTGCCGTGGTGGTTGTCGAGCTTCTGGGCGTCGTCCTTGCGCTCATAGCGCTCGCCCAGCGTGAGGAACAGCGAGCCATCGCCCGCCTGGGCGATGCGGCAGCCGAAGTGCAGGCTGCTGGCCACCTTGGGTCGCTGGCGGAAAATCACCCGCACGTCGGACAGGGCCGCCTCGCCCGGCGCCAGCACCGCGCTGGCCAGGGCCGTGCTGTTGGCGCCCGATTCGGCCCCCGTTCCGGGCTCGGAGAAGCAGAAGAAGATGCGCCGGTTCTGCTCGAAGCGCGCATCGGTCACCACGTCGAGCAGCCCCCCCTGCCCGCCCGCCGCGATGGGTGGCAGCCCCGGCAGCGGCGCGCCCAGCCGGCCATTGGCCTCGATCACGCGCATGCGGCCGGGGCGCTCGGTCACCAGGAAGCGCCCGCCCGGCAGGAACGCCACCGCCCAGGGGTTGGACAGGCCCTGGGCCACCGTCGCGGCCGAGAGCGGCTGGCGCGACTCCACCGGCGCCACGGGCTTGCCGGCGGCGCCGGCGTCCTGCGCCTGGGCCCCTGCCACGGCGAACAGGCCCGGCGCCAGGGCCGCCAGGGCGGCGATCGCTTTCTGGCATCCGGAAAATCGGTTTTTTCTCTGCATCGTCATGGGACTCCTGGAGGAATGGTCGAGAAGAGGATGGACGTGGCCGTACCCTGGCGTGCGCCCCTCGTGGCACCGGGGCCGCTGGCGATTTCCAGGGCGCGCCAGCGCAGCATGCCACGGCATCCGGTCATAGCCAAAAACCATTGGACATGACCATTTGCAATATTTCTTGCAATTGAAGGGTCAGGATCGCGTGTTACCCTCGCGCCCCATGCCACGTTGGATCTGCCTCTTGTTACTGGCCTGCGCCACCGCCCACGCCGCCCCGAACAACAATGCGTCCACTGCGTCTTCCGACGACCTCGATCGTTTCCTCATCGACCGCAGCGTTCTCACCCAGCTCCAGGAAGTCCGCCACAGCGTGCAGGACCGCACGGGTGAGTTGATCTCCACCGCCATGGGTTTTCTCGGCGTGCCGTACCGCCGGGGCGGCAGCAATGCCGATACGGGCTTCGACTGCAGCGGCTTCATCCGCGCGATCTACGGCCAGACCATCGGCCTCGTGCTCCCCCGCCGCGCCAACGAACAGGCCGCCGCCACGGAAAAGATCGACAAGAAGGACCTGCAGCCCGGCGATCTGGTGTTCTTCAACACCATGCGCCGCGCCTACAGCCACGTGGGCCTTTACCTTGGCGAAGGCAAGTTCATCCATGCCCCGCGCAGCGGCGCCGAAGTGCGCGTGGAAGACATGAGCGCCTCGTACTGGCAGCGCCGCTTCAATGGCGCGCGCCGCGTGCTTCCCGAGGAAGACGAAGGCGGCATCGGCCTCAAGCCTCCAGCCCCCTCGCCCTGAACCCCGCCTTCTGCGCCCGGGCCAGCCGGCGCCATGGCCTCATGGCCGGATGACGGTGGTCGTTTCCTTGGTCCGGATGGGGTCCCCGGTCACGTTCACCGGCCTCGCACCGGGGTTGCGCCGCATGGCCTGCGCCTCGGCCATGTCCTCCTTGTAGCGCTTGCGCGCCTCGGCATCGCAAGCCTTGCGGGCCAAGGCCTCGCCGGCGCGGCATTCCTGCAGGGCCACCTTCAGCCCGCCTCCCGCTTCGCGGATGGCGCTCTGGTAGCGCTGCTCGGGGGTGCTGTCGGGCCGGGCGCCGCGCGCCAGCGATGCTTCGTCGCCCTGGGCCATCGCCACGGGGGCCGCCACGGCGGACAGCACGGCCAGGGCGGCAGACAGCAGGGGGGCGCGCAAGGGCGATCGGTCGGTCATCGGCGGATCCTTTCTGTGGAAGCGAATGGAGGCAACGATAGGCCCGCCCCGCCGTCCGCGGCGCCGGAATCCGGCCCATGGGCATGTCGGAGCCTTCCCACAGGCAGCAGAGGCTCCCGGGGCGCCTTCCCGCGCAGGGCGCCTTGTCCGACACGGGCGCGGCGCTGGCGGCGGTTAGATTGGGGCCAGCGCACGGCGGCCCCGCAAACCACGGCCGCCGCCCTTCTCTTGCCCTCGGAAGAAAGTCCTTCGCCATGTTCTCCCTCCTCGGAACCCTGCTCGTCGGCCTGGTCGTGGGCTTGATCGCCCGTGCCCTCAAGCCCGGAGACGACAAGCTCGGCTGGATCATGACCTCGCTGCTCGGCGTGGCCGGTGCCTTCGTCGCCACGTACGTCGGCGTGGCGATGGGCTGGTACCAGCAGGGCGAGGCGGCGGGGTGGATCGCCTCGGTGGTCGGCTCCATCGTGCTGCTCATGGTCTACGGCCTGGTCAAGGGCAAGTCCGCATGAGGCCAGGGGCACGGGGCGCGGCCCCGGCTCCCGATGCGCGCGCCATGGCACGGGGCGATCCCGCGCTGGAGGCCGCCGTGGAGCGCAGCCGCAAGCTGCTGCACCGGCGTGCGCTCATGGCCGCCGCTGCGGGCGTGGTGCCCGTGCCAGGGCTCGACTGGGCCGTGGACGCGGCGCTGCTCACGCGGCTGATCCCGCAGATCAATGCCGAATTCGGCCTCACGCCCCAGCAGCTCGACCGGCTCGTGCCGCACCAGCGCGAGCAGGTGCAGCGGGCCGTGACCATGGTCGGCTCCGCGCTCATCGGCCGCTTCATCACGCGCGAGCTGGTCATGCGCGCGCTGCGCGCCATCGGCGTGCGCCTCACCGCGCAGCAGGCCGCCAAGTTCGTGCCGCTGGCGGGCCAGGCGGTCTCCGCCGCCCTGGGCTATGCCACGCTGCGCTACCTGGGCGAGTTGCACCTGCGCGACTGCGTGCAGGTGGCCAAGGCCTCGGGCCTGCTGCTGCCCGCGCCCCCACCGAATACCGAGTCGCCTTGATGCTATAGAAAATATAGCTACTCACCTAGCAGATACGGCGACATGGTGGCCCCTCGGCTCTGGAACGGAGCCCGACCGCCCTGGCGGCACAATGCGGGCATGCCCCGCCCGAGCCGCACCCCCGCCAGCCCGCCGGCCACCACGCCGCGTGAAGGCGCCGTGGCCGCCTGGGTGGAGGCGCTGCGCCGCCATGCCGATCCTGCCGCGCTCGCCCACCTGCCCCCGCTCACCGGCCCCGAGGCCGCCCAGGCCATGGCCCGGCTGCGCGGCCCGGAGCCGCAGGCACCCGGGCCAACCCCTGCCGCTGCCAGCGCCAGCACCACCGCCGATGCGGCGGCGGACGAGGCCGCCGCCTTCCAGCCCCGCCTGACGCTGCGCAGCCTCGGCCGGGGCGACGGCCTGCTGGGCATGCGCCCGCACGGGCCCATCGGGCCGCGCGGGGGCACCGTCACGCTGGCGCAGGTGGACTGGGTGTACCGGCTGGGCGACGGCACCGTGTGGGAGACCCCGGCCCCCACCAGCATCCTCAACACCCGGGCGCCCGAGCGGCAGGCCCTGGACGGCCCGGCGGGGCGTTGGCTGCGCCGCGACCCGCGCGCCGAGGCCGATGCCATCGACGCGATCCGCGACGCGGGCCTGGTGCCCGTGCCCGCCGAGCGCCTGCAGTGGCGCGCGCCCGGCGATGGCGTGGGCCTGATCGGCAGCGCGCTCGGCGCCAGCGCCGCGCCGCCCGCAGCCGGCGCCCCCCTCGCCGGGCCGCTCTGGACGCTGCCCCAGGAAGCCGCGTTCGGCGACTTCCGGGCCGATACCGTGCCCCGCCTGCAGGCGCTCGGCTGGAGCGTGGTGGTGGTGCCCGGCTTCGCCCACGACAGCGCGCCGGTCCAGGGCTGGCACTTCACCCTGGCCCCGGATGGGGCGCTCCCGGGGCGCCGGCGCCCCGTGCAGAAGCTGCGCCTGCCCGAGCGCGAGGGCGCGTGGCTGCTGAGCCTGGGCGTGGAGATCGGCGGCGAGACGCTGGACCTGGCCCCGCTGCTGGCCGACCTGCTGCGGCGCGATCCGCGCTGGCTGGACGCGCAGGCGCTCGCCGCCATCGACGACCACGCCACCATCGGCCTGCGCGCGCCGGGCGGCCGCCGCATCGACGCGCCCGCAGCGCCGCTCAAGGCCATCGTGGGCGCCATGGTGGACCTGCTCACCGACCCCGCCCTGCACCAGCGCCAGCCCGGCGACCCGCTGCGGCTGGGGGCCTGGGAGGCCCGCCGCCTGGAGGCCCTGCGCGCGGCGCTGGACCAGGGCGACCGCGTGGCGCGCCAGCGGGCGCATACCGGGCATGACAACGCTTGGCAGCTGCAGGGCGACGCCGGCCTGGAGCGGCTGGCCGCGCGCCTGCGCGCGCTGGGCACGCCCCGGTCGGTAGTGCAGCCCGGGGGCCTCGCGATCACCCTGCGCCCCTACCAGCTCGACGGGCTGGCGTGGCTGCAGTACCTGCGCGCGCAGGGCCTGGGCGGCATCCTGGCCGACGACATGGGCCTGGGCAAGACCGCGCAGGCCCTGGCCCACGTGCTCGCCGAGAAGGAGGCCGGCCGCCTGTCGGCCCCCGCGCTGGTGGTGGTGCCCACCTCGCTGCTGTCCAACTGGCAGGCCGAGGCCGCGCGCATGGCGCCCGGCCTGCGCGTGCTGGTGCTGCAGGGCCCGGACCGCGCCCGGGGCTTCGCGCTCGCGGCCGGGCACGATCTGGCGCTGACCACCTACCCCCTGCTCTGGCGCGACGCCGACGCCCTGGCCGCCCGGCCCTGGCACCTGCTGATCCTGGACGAGGCCCAGATGGCCAAGAACGCCGGCAGCCGGAGCGCCCGCGCGCTGCGCCGCCTGCGGGCGAACCACCTGCTGTGCCTGACCGGCACGCCGCTGGAGAACCACCTGGGCGAGCTGTGGGCGCAGTTCGACTTCCTCATGCCGGGGTTCCTGGGCGACGCGCCCGGCTTCGCGCGGCGCTGGCGCAAGCCCATCGAGGAGAACGGCGAAACCCTGCGCGCCCACCTGCTCGCCCAGCGCGTGCGGCCCTTCATCCTGCGCCGCCGCAAGGAAGACGTGGCGCCCGAGCTGCCGCCGCGCACCACCCTCGTCCAGCGCGTCACGCTGGAAGGCCGCCAGCGCGAGCTGTACGAGGCCGTGCGCACCGGCGCCGACAAGCAGGTGCGGCGCGTGCTGGAGCGCCAGGGCTTCGAGGGCGGCCTCATCACCATCCTGGATGCGCTGCTGCGGCTGCGCCAGGTGTGCTGCGACCCGCGCCTGGTTCCGGGCGCACCGGTCCCGCCCGATATGGAAAGCGCCAAGCTCGACCGCCTGGCCGAGCTGCTGCCGCCCCTGGTCGAACAGGGGCGCCGCGTGCTGGTGTTCTCGCAGTTCACCGGCATGCTGGCGCTGGTGGCCGAACGGCTCGATGCGCTGGGCCTGCCGTACCTCGCCCTCACCGGGCAGACCCCGCCGCGCCAGCGGGGCGAGGTGGTGCGGCGCTTCCAGGACCCTGCCGACGCCGGGAGCGCGCCCATCCTGCTCGCGAGCCTGAAGGCCGGCGGCACGGGCCTCAATCTGACCGCCGCCGACACCGTGGTCCACCTCGATCCCTGGTGGAACCCCGCCGCCATGGAACAGGCCAGCGCCCGCGCCCACCGCATCGGGCAGGACAAGCCGGTGTTCATCCACCACCTGGTGGCCGAGGGCAGCATCGAGGAGCGCATGCTGGAGTTGCAGGCCCGCAAGCAGGCCCTGGCCGAGGGCGTGCTGGGGCACGATGCGGCCGGGGCCGCCAAGTTCGGCGAGGACGACCTGCGCGCCCTGCTGGCGCCGCTGGCCGAGCCGCGCGACAACCCGCTGGCGATCCCGGCCGAGGACGATCCGCGCTGGGGCGGCACGGGACGGCGGCGGACGGCGCGCGCGAGCGATGCCCCACCGCCGCAGGAATAATCCCGCCATGACCACGCCCACCCCCGATCCTGATCACCCTGCCCGCTACTGGCTCATGAAATCCGAGCCGCAGGAATGCTCCATCGACGACGCCCTGGCCGCCCCCGGCGCGACCGTGCCCTGGACCGGGGTGCGCAACTACCAGGCGCGCAACTTCATGCGCGACGCCATGCGGGTGGGCGACGGCGTGCTCTTCTACCACTCCAGTTGCCCCGAGCCCGGCATCGCCGGCATCGCGCGCGTGGCCTCGGGCACGCGGCCCGATCCCACGCAGTTCGATCCCGCATCGCCCTACCACGACCCGAAATCCCCGCCCGGCCAGCCGCGCTGGCTGCTGCTGGACGTGCAGGCGCTGCGCAAGACCCGGCTCGTCGGGCTGGCGGAACTGCGCGCGCACCCGGCCTTGGCCGGCATGCGCCTGCTGCAGCGCGGCAACCGCCTCTCCATCACTCCGGTGGACGAGCATGAGTGGCGGGAGATCACCTCGCTATTGAACCGGCAGCCTTGATGGCCAGCGGAATTTGCAGGGGTGGGAGATCGTGATCGCCGAGGACGAGGCGGATCGCGACGACGACCACGACAGGCAAGACTGATCGCGGCGGGACGGGGATGCCAGTGACCCTGTGTCTGGGCTAAGTTTGCCGGGCCAGACTGGCGGCCATCCCTTTCACATCGGCAGGAGAACGCCATGAACGCATTGCCCGCACGCCAGGTCAGCGGCTTGTTCAACAAGGTCCCGGAAGTCACATTGGCGTTCTGGATCATCAAGATCATGTCCACCACGGTGGGAGAGACGGGGGCCGACTTCCTGGCTGTCCAGGCGGGCTGGGGCCAGGGAATCACCAGTGCCGTGATGGCGGCACTGCTGACGGCTGCGTTGTTCACGCAGTTGCGCACCCGTTGCTACACCCCTTGGATTTACTGGCTGACCGTCGTGCTGGTCAGCGTGGTCGGAACGCAGATCACCGACTTGCTGACCGATCGCCTGGGCGTCAGCCTGTACGCCAGCACCTGCGTGTTCGCCGCGGCACTCGCCTCGATCTTCTTTGTCTGGCACCGGGTCGAACGCACCTTGTCCATTCATGACATCGTGACGCGCCGCCGGGAGCTGTTTTACTGGGCCACCATCCTGTGCACCTTCGCGCTGGGGACGGCGGCAGGTGATCTGGCGACGGAAGCCCTGGGCCTGGGCTTCACGCGGGGCGCGCTCGCCTTCGGAGCGTTGATCGGCGCGACCTATGCCGCCTGGCGCATGGGAGGCAACGCCGTGCTGACCTTCTGGATCGGCTACATCCTGACCCGCCCGTTCGGTGCCGCGCTGGGCGATCTGCTGACACAGGCCAACACCTACGGGGGCCTGGGCCTGGGGGCCATGTGGACCAGCGCATTGTTCCTCTCGGTGATCGCCATGCTGGTGGCGGCCGCGCAGTTCGGCATGAATGCCGGCCGATCCGCCCAGTCCGCCGAGTAATCCCCATCCCCCTCGTCCATATCCGTTTTCAAGGAGAAATCATGTCCACTCGCCGCTCTATTGCCCGTCCTGTTGCCGCCCTGTCGGCGGCCATGCTCCTGGCCCTGGCAGCCGGTTGTTCCAGGTCTGCAGACGCCGGTAGCGCGAACATGGCCCCCGCCAGATCGGTCCCGGCGGCCCCCGCTTCGCAGGACAAGGCCCCCTCCAGGCTGGGTGATCTTTCGGCGTTCCGAAGCATCGCCAGCGACGTGTCCGCCATCGTGAACCGAGGCGATCTGCCCGCAGCCAGGACCCGCATCAAGGATCTGGAGGTTTCTTGGGATTCGGCCGAGGCCGGCTTGAAACCGCGGGCAGCCAATGACTGGCATGTGCTGGACAAGGCCATCGACCAGGCCCTGGAAGCACTTCGCGCCAAAGTGCCGGTCCAGGCGGATTGCCAGGCCGCCATGGCCCACTTGCTGAAGACCTTCGACACGCTGCAAGGCAAGGCCTGACCAGCGACGGGTCTCATGGTGACGGCTATCCTGTTCTCCCGGCAGCGGGCCGCCGGGATGGCCCATTGAACGACGAGCGGAGGTGGAATGCGGGTGTTGCTGGTGGAAGACGATCCCATGATCGGCGACGCGATCCAGGGCGCATTGAAGGATGCATCCTATGCGGCGGATTGGGTGAAGAACGGGCAGACCGCGCTCACGATGCTGGGTTGTCAGCACTACGACCTGGTGCTGCTCGACCTGGGTCTCCCAGGCCAGGACGGGCTGGAGCTGCTGGCCGGCATCCGCGCCGCGGACAACCCGGTTCCCCTGCTCATCATCACGGCGCGCGACGGGCTCGATGACCGATTGCGCGGCCTGGACGGCGGCGCCGACGACTACGTGCTCAAACCCTTCGAGATGGCGGAGCTGCAGGCCCGCATGCGGGCCGTGCTGCGCCGCAAGGGGGGGCGTGCGGCTCCCACCCTCGGCAATGGCCTGGTGTCGCTCGATCCCGCCACGAAAGAGGCCTGCGTCCATGGCGGTTCGCCGGTGCAACTGTCGAATCGGGAGTTCGCCTTGCTGCAGGCTTTGCTGGTGCGACCAGGCGCCATCCTGTCGCGCAGCGAACTGGAGGACCGGATCTATGGCTGGGGAGAAGAAGTCGAAAGCAATGCCGTCGAGTATCTGATTTACGCGCTGCGGCGCAAGCTGGGCAGCGAGGTCATCAGGAACGTCAGGGGGGTGGGATGGATGGTTTCAAAAAGCGCCTGAACGCATCGGTCCAGCTCAAGCTGTCCGTCACCCTGTCGGCGGTGATTGTGGTCGTGGCTGTCGTGGCGGGCGTTTTCTCGTTCCTGTCGGCTTTCGATGAAGCGCATGAACTGCAGGACGATGTTTTGCGCCAGGTGGCACAACTCATGGATCGGCAGCACCTGTCGCCCGATCATTCAGAGCCTGATGCTCGTCCGGACGAGGGTGACGAGGAATCACGGGTGATCGTCCAGCGCCTGGGCGCGGGCAACCCCTCTGCGCCCGGAGTGGATGCCGGCGGCCCGCTGTCCCTGCCTGCGACACTGGCGGATGGCCTGCACACGCTGGAGGTTGCCGGCGAGACCTTCCGCGTGCTGCTCAAGACGACGTCCGCCGATGAACGCATCGCGGTGGCGCAGAAGTCCAGCCTGCGCAATGAAATTGCCCGCGAAAGCGCACTGCGTACCGTCATGCCTGTGCTGATCCTAGCGCCGGTCCTGCTGCTGATCGTTGCGGATCTGGTGCGCAAGATGTTCCGGCCGATTGCCGCGCTCTCCGAGGAAATCGACCGCCGCTCCGAGCAGGGACTGCATCCCATCGAAGATGCCCACCTTCCCACCGAGGTACGGCCGTTCGCCGTGGCGATCAATCACCTGCTCGCCCGCGTGAACCAGTCGATGGTGTCTCAACGCCGTTTCGTGGCGGATGCCGCGCACGAGCTGCGCTCGCCGTTGACCGCCCTGTCGCTGCAAGCGGAACGGCTGGCGGACGCGGACATGTCCGCCCCGGCGCGCGAACGGCTGATGGCCCTGCGCCAGGGAATCGAGCGCGGCAGAAGCCTGCTGGACCAGCTTCTGACCCTGGCCAGGGCGCAGTCGGTGGCCGAATCGCCGAAGTCGCCCATCTCCGTCCAGGGCATCTATCGCCGCGTGCTGGAAGACCTCATGCCCCTGGCCGTGGCCAAGGGCATCGACATCGGGGTCGAGGGCGCGCAAGACGCCCTGGTGTGGGTCGGTGAGCTGGACATGATCGCCGTCGTGAAGAACCTGGTCGACAACGCCATTCGCTACACGCCGGAGGGCGGGCGTGTCGATCTTTGGGTGCGCACGGCGCAGGGGCGTGCCATGCTGCGCATCCGGGATACCGGGCCCGGCATCCCCTTGGCCGAGCGGGGCCGGGTTTTCGACCCGTTCTATCGCACGCTGGGCAGCGAGCAGATGGGGGCGGGCCTGGGACTCTCCATCGTCCAGGCCATTGCCCATCGCACCGGCGCAGAAATCCTCATGGACTTCTCCGACCAGGAGAAACAATCCGGTCTGGAGGTCACCATGCTCTTCCCCGTGCCCCCTGTGGTGGTTGCCGCGCAGGAGCCGCCCCGGTAGGCCGCATCCGGCTTGGCATCCAGCAGCGTCTGCCCCAGGCATTCGCATCGCGTCTCGCGGGCCGAGTGGCCGCGCCGCCCGAACCATGGGGCGTTGCCCATCACCGGAAAGCGGCTGGCGCCGCGCGGCTCAGCCCCCCTGCAGCAGGGCCAGCAGGCCCTCTTCGTCCAGCACCGGGATGCCCAGCTCCTGCGCCTTCACCAGCTTGCTGCCGGCCTCCTCGCCGGCCACCACGTAGCTGGTCTTCTTGCTGACCGAGCCCGCCACCTTGGCGCCCGCCGCCTCCAGCCGCTCCTTGGCCTCCTCGCGGCCCAGCGTGGGCAGGGTGCCGGTGAGCACGATGGTCTTGCCGGCCAGCGGCAGCGTGGCGCGCTCGGCGGGCGGGCCCTCCTCCCAGGCCACGCCGCAGGCCCGCAGCTGCTCGACCACCTCGCGGTTGTGCGGCTGGTCGAAGAAGGTGCGGATGGCCTCGGCGACGATGGGGCCGACGTCGTTCACCTCCAGCAATTGCTCCACGCTGGCGTCCATGATGGGGTCGAGGCTGCCGAAGTGGCGCGCCAGGTCCTTGGCCGTGGCCTCGCCCACGTGGCGGATGCCCAGGCCGAAGAGGAAGCGCGGCAGCGTGGTGCGCTTGGATTTTTCCAGCGCGGCCAGCACGTTCTGCGCGGATTTCTCGGCCATGCGGTCGAGCGCCGCGAGCGCCACGAGGCCGAGCCGGTACAGGTCGGGCAGCGTGCGCACCACATTGCCCTCGACGAGCTGGTCCACGAGCTTGTCGCCCAGGCCCTCGATGTCCATGGCCCGGCGGTGGGCGAAGTGCAGGATGGCTTCCTTGCGCTGGGCGGCGCAGAACAGCCCGCCGGTGCAGCGGTGGTTGACCTCGCCCTTCTCGCGCACGACTTTGCTGTCGCAGATCGGGCACTGGCGCGGCATGCGGAAGTTGGGCACGTAGGGCGCGCGCGCCAGGGCGAGCGCGCTGGCGCGGGCCGTGCCGTCGGCCGCGGCGGCCTGGTCCACGAGCGCATCCGGGGCGGCGTCGCTCGTGGCGCGCACGCCCGGCGGCACGATGCCCACCACCTCGGGGATCACGTCGCCGGCGCGGCGCACGATGGCCTGGTCTCCCACGCGCACCTTCTTGCGGCGCAGCTCGAAGAGGTTGTGCAGCGTGGCGTTGGTGACGGTGACGCCGCCCACGAACACGGGCGCGAGCCGCGCCACCGGGGTGAGCTTGCCGGTGCGGCCCACCTGCACGTCGATGCCCTCCACGCGCGTGACCATCTCCTGCGCCGGGTACTTGTGCGCCACGGCCCAGCGCGGCTCGCGGGTGACGAAGCCCAGCTGGCGCTGCAGGTCGAGCCGGTTGACCTTGTACACCACGCCGTCGATGTCGTAGGGCAGCCGGTCGCGCGAGGCCCCCACCTCCTGGTGGAAGGCGATCAGCTCCGGCGCGCCGCGCGCCACCCGGACCTGGGCGGCCACGGGGAACCCCCAGCCCTTGAGGGCCTGGAGCATGTCGTAGTGCGTGGCGAAGTCCGGGCCGCCCTCGGCGGCGGGCGTGATGTCGCCCAGGCCGTAGGCGAAGAAGCTCAGCGGCCGGCGCGCGGCGATGCCGGAGTCGAGCTGGCGCACCGCGCCGGCCGCGGCGTTGCGCGGGTTGACGAAGGTCTTGCCGCCGGCCTCGCGCTGGCGCTCGTTGAGCCGGTCGAAATCGGCCCGGCGCATGTAGACCTCGCCCCGCACTTCGAGCACGGGCGGCACGCCCCCGGGCAGCGTGAGCGGGATCTGCCGGATGGTGCGGATGTTGTGGGTGACGTCCTCGCCCACCTCGCCGTCGCCGCGCGTGGCGGCCTGCACGAGGCGGCCGTGCTCGTAGCGCAGGCTCATCGCGAGGCCGTCGAACTTGGGCTCGGCCACGTATTCCACGGCCGGGTCGGCGAGCGCGAGCTTGAGTTCGCGGCGCACGCGGGCATCGAAGGTCTCCGCGCCGCTGCCCTCGGTGTCGGTCTCGGTGCGGATGCTCAGCATCGCCACCCGGTGGCGCACGGGCGTGAGCCCGTCCATCACCGCGCCGATCACGCGCTGGGTGGGGGAGTCGGGGGTGACGAGTTCCGGGTGCGCGGCCTCCAGGGCCTGCAGCGCCTGGAAGGCGCGGTCGTATTCCGCGTCGGGCACGGTGGGCGCGTCCAGCACGTAGTACTGGTGCGCCCACTGGTGGAGCTGCCGGCGCAGCGCCTCGATCTGGAGGGCATCCTCCGGGGGGGGCGAAAAAAGGTCCGGGGTCTCGGCCATGGCGGTCTTGGGGGTTCGGATCGTGGGAGCGCGGCCGATGCCGCAGCCGGCCGCCAGGGGAAGGGTCAGCTGAAAAGGCGCCGCGCGAGCACCGAGCCGGCCGACAGCTCACGGCTGTCGAGCTTGTCGTAGAGCAGCTCCAGGTCGGCCGCGATCGGGTCCATGGTCATGGCGGGCAGCGGCGTGCCGTTCTGGTCGCACAGCACGCCGTCCATGGCCTGGCCGAGCGCGGCCGCCAGCTCGCGCAGGCGCGCGAAAGGCTGCTCGGCGCGGTGGACCTGGGCCACGTCCAGGCTCAGGGTGATGTCGCGGATGGCCGACTGCTCCGGGTCGTCGGAGAGCGCGGCCTGGGTGTCGTAGGACAGCGTGAGCACGGGCGGCAGGCCCGCGCCGGCCGCCGGCAGCACGAGGCGGCCGGGCATGGCGCCGGCCGTGAAGCCCAGGCGCAGCGCGTTCTGCTGCACGTAGCCCGGGCTCCAGGCCGCGTGGCGCGCGCGCAGCACGAAGGCCAGCTGCGCGTCGTGGTCGCTGGCGAACTGGTCCAGCTCGCGCGCGCGGGCCACCTCGTGCAGCATGTCGGGGAAGTCGGGCGTGGCGTTGACGCCGTCCGCGAAGCCCTGCGCCTTGAGCACGAACTCCGAGAACTCGATCTCGTTGAGCGCGCCCACCCGGTTGGCGAGCTGCACGCCGGCCTGGAAGTGGGTGTAGCGCTGGCCCGGCGCGGGCATCTCCCACTGCTGGGCGGCCTCGTTGAAGCCTTCGATGGCGAAGGGCTTGCTGCCCGCGCGGCGCGTGGGCGGCAGCGCCGCCAGGGCCGCGTCGCCGGAGACGATCTGCTCGGGCACGATGGGCGCGATCGCGTCGATCAGCGGGTCGAGCCCGCCACGGCGCTCGGCGGGCGGCACGGGCATCTGCAGCGAATCCTGCCAGTCCACGGCGTGGCTGTCCTGCGGGCCCGCCTCCGGGGCGCCGGCGGCGGGGGCCTGCGCGGCGCCGGGCGGCGCATCGAAGCCGGGCTCCTGGCGCAGCAGCGAATCGCCCGGGCCCTCGGGGCCCTCCTGCGGGCTGGCCCGCTTGGGCGCGTTGCGGTGCGTGACCCAGGCGTTGTAGAGGACGACGACGGCCAGGACCGCGCCGCCCGCGATGATGAGGCCGAGCTGGAAATTACTCATGGTGTGACAAGTGCCTGTGAATCATGCGCCGCTCCATCCATCATGCATCGGCCATCGAGAGCGCGGACTCCATGTCCACCGCGACGATGCGCGAGACGCCCTGCTCCTGCATGGTGACGCCGATGAGCTGCTCGGCCATTTCCATGGCGATCTTGTTGTGGCTGATGAAGAGGAACTGCGTGCTCTGGCTCATGGCCGCGACGAGTTTGGCATAGCGCTCGGTGTTGGCGTCGTCCAGCGGCGCGTCCACCTCGTCGAGCAGGCAGAACGGCGCGGGATTGAGCTGGAAGATGGCGAACACGAGCGCGATGGCGGTGAGCGCCTTCTCGCCGCCCGAGAGCAGGTGGATGGTCTGGTTCTTCTTGCCGGGCGGCTGGGCCATGACCTGCACGCCGGAGTCGAGGATTTCGTCGCCGGTCATGATGAGGCGCGCCTGGCCGCCGCCGAACAGCTCGGGGAACATGCGGCCGAAATGCCCGTTCACGGTCTCGAAGGTGCCCGAGAGCAGCGTGCGCGTCTCGGCGTCGATCTTGCGGATCGCGTCCTCCAGCGTGGTCATGGCCTGCGTCAGGTCTTCGGTCTGGGCGTCGAGGAAGGTCTTGCGCTCGCGCGCGAGCTGGAGTTCGTCGAGCGCCGCGAGGTTCACCGCGCCCAGGGCTGCGATCTCGCGGTGCAGCCGGTCGATCTCGGCCTGCAGGCCCGCCGCGCGCACCCCGCCCTGCTCGATGGAGCGCGCGATCGCTTCCAGGTCGGCCTGCGCGTCGGTCAGCAGGCTGGCGTACTGCTCCAGGCCCAGGCGCGCGGCCTGCTCCTTGAGCTGGAAGTCGGTGATGCGCTGGCGCAGCGGGTCGAGCGCGCGTTCGAGCTGCAGCCGCCGCTCGTCGCTGGCGCGCAGCCTGGCCGTGAGGTCGTCGTATTCGCTGCGCCGGGCGGCGAGCGCCTTCTCGCGCTCCATCTTCAGGTCCAGCGCCTGCTGCAGCCCGCCCTGGGCCGCGGCGGAGGAGAGCCGCCCCATCTCGTCCTGCGCGCGCTGCTGCTCGTCGGCCAGCGAGGTGACCTGGGCGCGCGCGGTGTCGATGGCGCGGCCCAGCTCGGCGCGCCGCGCCTCCAGGCTGCGGCGGGAGAAGGTGGCCTCCTGGGCCTGCCGCTCCAGGCTGCGCTGCTGCTCGCGGCATTCGGCCAGCCGGCGTTCGGCCTCGATCACGCGGTCGCCCATCTGCGCGTGGCGCTCCTGGCTGTCGGCGAGCTGCATGTCCAGCTCCTCGAAGCGGGCCTCGGCGGTCGCGCCGCGCTCCTCCAGGTCGCCCAGCTGGGCTTCGACCTCGGCCAGATCGGCGCCGATCTGCTCGCCGCGCGCGCGGGCCTGCTCGGCCAGCTGGCCGAGGCGCAGGCTCTCGACCTGCAGCTCGTGGCGGCGCCCCTGGGCCTCGCCGGCCTCGCGCCGCGCGGCCACGAGGCGCTGGGAGGCGTCGGCATAGGCGGCCTCGGCGCGCACCAGGGCCGTGCGCGATTCCTCGTGGATGAGGGTCTGGGCGCGCAGCTCTTTTTCGAGGTGCTCGATCTCCTGCGCGCGCGCCAGCAGGCCGGACTGCTCGGAGTCCTGCGCGTAGAAGCTCACGCCGTGCGCGCCCACGGCATGGCCGCCGGGCACGTAGATGGCCTCGCCCGGGCGCAGCTGCGCGCGGCGGTCGAGGGCCTCGTCGAGCGTGGCCGCCGTCTGGCAGCCGTGCAGCCAGTCGGCCAGCACCGCCCGCAGGCCGGCCTCGGGCACGCGCAGCAGGTCCGCGAGGCGCGGGGCGCCCTGCGCGCCCGGCTCGGGCGCGGCGGCGGCGGGCGCGCTGTAGAACGCCAGCCGGGCCGGGGGCGCGTCCTGCGCGCCCGCGCCGAGGAAGCCGCGCACGGTGTCGAGCCGGCCCACCTCCAGCGCGCCCAGGCGCTCGCGCAGCGCCGCCTCCAGCGCGTTCTCCCAGCCGGGCTCGATGTGCAGGCGGCTCCAGAGGCCCTGCAGCCCGTCCAGCCCGTGGCGGGCGAGCCAGGGCGCGAGCTTGCCGTCGATCTTGACCTTCTCCTGCAGGGCCTTGAGGGCATCGAGCCGCGCGGACAGGTCCGCCTGCCGGGCGCCCTCGGCGTTCACCGCCTGCTGGCGGGCGCGGCGCTCTTCGTCGAGCTGGGGCACGCTGTCCTGCAGCTCGGCCAGCCGGGCCTCGGCCATCTCGGCGGCTTCCTCGGCGGCGGCGAGCTGCTCGCGCAGGTTGGCGAGCCGGGCCTCGTCGGGCGCGGCCAGCGCGTTGCGGTCGGCGCGCAGGCGCTCGTGGCGGGCCTCGAACTGGCGGCGCTGCTCCTGCACGCTGCGCTGCTCGGCGGCCAGCACCTGGATCTGCTGCTGCACCTGCACCACGGAGGCGCGCTGGGCCTCGGCGCGCTGCTGGGCCTGCCGCAGGGCTTCTTCCAGGTCGGGCAATTGCAGGGACTGCTCCTCGACCTGGGCGGCCAGCAGTTCGGCGCGCTCCTCGGCGTCCACGCCGGCGCCGGCGAGGTTCTCCATCTCGGCCTCGGCGTCGTCCTTGCGGGCGGACCACTGCACGATCTGCTCGGCGAGCTGGGCCAGGCGCTGCTCCACGCGCTGGCGGCCCTCGACCACGTAGCGGATCTCGGCCTCCAGCTTGCCGACCTCGGCCGTGGCCTCGTAGAGGCGGCCCTGGGCCTGGTTGACCTGGTCGCCGGCCGCGTAGTGCGCCTGGCGGATGGTTTCGAGGTCGGCCTCCACGTGGCGCAGGTCGGCCATGCGCGATTCGAGGTCGTTCACGGCCTGCAGGCCCTCGGTGCGCACGCGGGCCTGCTCGGCCTCGGCATCGGCGCGCTTGAGGAACCAGAGCTGGTGCTGGCGCAGGGTGGCGTCGGCCTGCAGGGCGTTGTAGCGGGCGGCCACCTCGGCCTGCTTTTCCAGACGTTCGAGGTTGGCGTTCAGCTCGCGCAGGATGTCTTCCACGCGGGTGAGGTTCTCGCGGGTGTCGGCGAGGCGGTTCTCGGTCTCGCGGCGGCGCTCCTTGTACTTGGAGACGCCGGCGGCCTCCTCCAGGAACAGGCGCAGCTCTTCCGGGCGCGACTCGATGATGCGGCTGATGGTGCCCTGGCCGATGATGGCGTAGGCGCGCGGGCCCAGGCCGGTGCCCAGGAACACGTCCTGCACGTCGCGGCGGCGCACGGGCTGGTTGTTGATGAAGTAGCTGCTGTTGCCCTCGCGCGTGAGCACGCGCTTGACGGCGATCTCGCCGTACTGGTTCCACTGGCCGCCGGCGCGGTGGTCGGCGTTGTCGAAGACCAGCTCCACGCTGGAGCGGCTGGCGGGCTTGCGGTGCGTGGTGCCGTTGAAGATCACGTCCTGCATCGACTCGCCGCGCAGCTCGCTGGCCTTGGACTCGCCCAGCACCCAGCGTACGGCGTCCATGATGTTGGACTTGCCGCAGCCGTTGGGGCCCACCACGCCCACGAGCTGGCCCGGCAGCATGAAGTGCGTGGGTTCGGCGAACGACTTGAAGCCGGCGAGTTTGATGGAGTTGAGACGCACGGGTCGGGCGGCAGGCGTGGGAGCGGGCGTGGCGGAGGGCGGCGGGGCCCGTGCCCGGAACCGGCCGGGCGGCATGGGCCCCAGGCCGGGCGGGCAGCGCCGGATGATACCGTGGCCCACCCCCCTCCCGGCGGGAAAAGGCGCACCGCGCGGGGCTTCGCGGCGCGCGGCCGCCCTTCGCCTGGGCCCTGCGCGCAGGCGGCGCGCCGCGGTGCAATCCCGCCAGGTGCCCTTCTCCCCCGCCCGCCCCGTGGGTGCGCCAGACCCGCGACAGCCATCGCGGCGCGGCGAGAGGGGCGGTTCCAGCCCCCCTCGACCCTTCCGACATGGCCCCATCCCCGCTCGCATCCACCCAGCCGTCTGCCCGCATCGGTCCATCCGGCCCCCTGGCTTCCCCGGCCCGGGAGGCGCCCGCTGCGGGCCCGCGCAGCGCCCTGCTGGTCCCCGGCGTTCCCCTGCCCGCCCGCGCGGGGGGCGGCGCCGCAAGCGCGCTGCGGCTGGGAGCCGGGCGTGCCCGGGCCCCGGTTCCGGTCGTGCGCGCCGGCGCGCGGGGCCTGCCGCCCATCGATCCGGCACGGGTGGACCTCGGCCGCGCGCTGGTCCACGTGGATCTGCCGGCCCGGCCTGCCGGCGCGGCGCGTCTCCAGCGGGGAGCCCCGGCCCCGCAGTCGCTGGACCGCATGCGCCGGGAAGTGCTCGAATGCATGCGCGCGTGCGCCGGCCACGCCTACACGGTGGACCCCCGGGAGATTCCCGCCGTGGGCGGGCTGGCGTTCGACGAGGCATGGTCCACGCCCTCGCTCCGGTGCTGGCGGGGCGGGCATCCCGAGGCCACGGCCCTGGTGCTGGCGTTCTCGGGCACCCGCATGGACGACCGCAAGGACCTGCTCTGCGATCTCAGCAGCCAATGGTCCCTGCCCCACGCCAATCCCCTCGGGCAGGACCTGCCCTCGCTGGGCACGGTGGGCATGGGCTGGCAGGAGCGCTGGCGCTCCGAGGCCCGGACCCTGCGGGCGGACGGGTTCCTCCTGGCCGCGCTGCTGTCCGCGCAGGCGGCCGAGGCCCGCGATGCCGGCCGCCTGCTGTCGGTGTCCGTGGTGGGGCACAGCCTGGGCGCGGTGGTGGCCACGCTCGCCGGGGCCGACATCGCCAGCTTCCTGCGCCGGCACGGGGCCGCCGGGCAGGTGAGCGCCTATGCCTTCAATCCGCCGAGGCTGGGGCCGGCCGGCATCGGGGACCGCTACCGGGAGGCCCTGGAATCCGGGGAGGCGCCGGAGATGCGCTTCGCGCTGCGCCAGCTCGCGCGCCAGGGCGACCCCATCCAGTCGATGCCGTTCAACATGCACCACCCCGGCTGGGCCGCACGCGCCGGCACGACGACCACGGACCGCGCCCCGCCCGCTGACGCGGATGCGGAACGGGGTGCCCACCTCGCGACCTACACCGATCGGCTCTCCAGCCCCTGGAACCCCGCGGAGAACCACGAACTCCCGCCCTGGGAGTCCTCGATCCTCGGGGACATATCCGAGCGCGAGCTGCGCAGCCTGTTTACGGGAAGCCCGGCGCGGAAAAATGAAGGCCGGAATGCCTTCACGTCATTGTCGATGTTGAATGGACTGCTATCAAAATAGCAGCAAACACCTCACGCGCCGGCGCGCGGCGCGAAGGCGATGATGGCCATCCCCGCCAGCGTGACGGCCCCGCCCGCGATGTCCCAGCCGGTGGGGCGGATGCCGTCCACGGCCCAGAGCCAGCCCAGGGCCACCACCACGTACACCCCGCCGTACGCGGCATACACGCGGCCGGCCGCTGCCGGGTGCAGGGTCAGCAGCCAGGCGAAGAGCGCGAGGCTGAGCGCGCCCGGCAGCAGCAGCCACGCACCGTGGCCCTGGCGCAGCCACAGCCACGGCAGGTAGCAGCCGACGATCTCGGCCAGGGCGGTCACGGCGTAGAGCGCGAGGGTCTTGATTTCCGGCATGGGGGCGGGTGTGCTTTCTTCTCGGTTTTCCATGGCGCCGCGCGCCAGCCGGTCATGAGCCGCCCGCGGTGACAGGCGACTCCGAGGGGGGCACCTGCGGCGCGAGCGTCAGGACCAGCTGCTCGAAGGCATCGGCGGCGATGGGCCGGCTCAGCAGGTAGCCCTGCCACGCGTTGCAGCGGTTGCGCTCCAGGAACACCCGCTGCGCCTCGGTTTCCACGCCCTCGGCGATCACGCGCAGGCCCAGGCTCGTGCCCAGCGCGACGATGGTGCGGGCGATGGAGGCGTCGTTGGGGTCGGTCAACACGTCGCGCACGAAGCTCTGGTCGATCTTGAGTTCGTCCAGCGGCAGGCGCTTGAGGTAGGCGAGCGACGAGTACCCCGTGCCGAAGTCGTCCAGCGAGAATCCGACGCCATAGGCGCGCAGCTGCTGCATCTTGGCGATGGTGTCCTCCAGGTCCTGCAGCAGCATGCTCTCGGTCATCTCCAGCTTGAGCTGGCGGCCCTCTGCGCCGCTGCTGGCCAGCGCCGCGAGCACCTGCCCCACGAAGCCACCCTGGTGGAACTGCCGGGCGCTGACATTGACCGACAGCCCGATCTGCGAGAGCGCCGGCTGCTTCGCCCACTGCGCGAGCCGCTCGCAGGCGGCGCGCAGCACCCACTCGCCCAGGGGCAGGATGAGGCCGGTTTCCTCGGCCAGCGGCACGAAGTCCGCGGGCGACACGAAGCCGCGCACGGGATGGCGCCAGCGCAGCAGCGCCTCCGCGCCGGTGATGCGGCCGTGGTCCACCTGCGGCTGGTAGAACAGCTCGAACTCGCCGCGCGCGAGGCCCTCGCGCAGGTCCGATTCGAGCGCCGCGCGCGCCGCCACCGAGGCCTGCATCTGCGGGTCGTAGAACTGCAGCGCGTTGCGCCCGCCGGCCTTGGCCTGGTACATCGCGAGGTCGGAGCGCTGCAGCAGCTCGTCCACCGTTTCGCGCTGGCCCTGGAACACCGTCACGCCCATGCTGACCGTGGTGTGGCGCGGCTCGCCTTCGATCAGGAAGGGCTGGCGCATGGCGGCCAGGATCTTCTGGCCCAGCTCCTCGGCCCGCGCGGCCGCGCCCTGCGGGCTCTGCCCCAGGTCTTCCAGCACCACCACGAACTCGTCGCCGCCGTGGCGCGCCACCGTGTCCTCGGGCTGCACGCAGCCGCGCAGCCGCTGCGCCACCTGGCGCAGCAGCAGGTCGCCGCGCTCGTGGCCCTGGGTCTCGTTGAGCGTCTTGAAGTTGTCCAGGTCCAGCATCAGCACCGCGCCGCAGCGGCCGCGCCGCTTGCTGGCGGCCACCGTCTGCTGCAGGCGGTCCACCAGCAGCCGGCGGTTGGGCAGCTGCGTGAGCGGGTCGTAGTAGGCCAGGTAGTGGATCTCTTCCTCGGCGGCCTTGTGCTGGCTCAGGTCCACCAGCGTGATGAGGCATTCCCCCTCCAGCAGCACGCCGGCCATGTCCACGGTGCGGACCACGCCGTCGCGGCAGGTGAGGGTGTGCTCGCGCGGGGGGATGGTGCCGTCGCCGGCGCGGGCCGACTGGCAGGCCGCCTGCCATTCGGCGATGGCCTGCACGCGCTCGGATTCGGCCGGCAGCGCGAGGCGCCAGAAGTCGGCCACCGTGGGCGTGTCCTGCGGGCCGTAGCCGCAGATCTGCTCGAAGCGCTCGTTGCGAAAGCTCAGGGTGCCATCCGGCCGCACGAGGCAAACGCCCACCGGCAGGCGGTAGAGGATGTGCCGCAGGCGCGCCTCGCTGCCCTGCTGCGCCTCTTCCATGCGCTTGCGCGCGGTGATGTCCTGCACCACGGCGATGTGGTGGCCGGACGGCACGCCCGGGCCGCGCATCTGCGACACGGCGAGGTCGGCCCACACGGTGGCGCCGCTCTTGTGGCGGTAGCGCTTCTCCAGCCGGAACTCGGGGATCTCGCCCGCGACCAGGCGGTCGATCAGCACCTGGCTCCGCGCCATGTCGTCTTCCACGGTGACGTCTCTCACGGTGAGCCGTTCGATCTCGTGCGGCGCATGGCCCAGCAGCTCGCAGAACCGGGTGTTGGCCCGCACGAAGCGCCCGGTGGCCCCATCGACCTGCGCCACGCCCACGGCGGCCTGGTCGAATAGCGCGCGGAACCGCTCCTCGCCCGCGTTCGCGGCGGCCATCCCCCGGGCATTCCGGCGGCGCCATGCCAGGGCCAGCAACGCCAGCAGCCCCGTCGCAAGCGCGCCGGCCAGGCCCGTCATCAGCGGCAGGCACTGTTCGGCGGGCGAGAGGAACGAGGCCTCGGGCACGAACGCGAGCCGCCAGCGGCGGTCGTACACCACCAGATCGCGCTCGTAGCGCCGGGCGCCCGGGCTGGCCTGTGACGCGGGAAATTCCAGCAAGGTGCGCTCTTCGGCGGGCGAGACCCCGCGCACCGAGCCGAGGTCCATCACCCCGAGCGCGAGGCCCGCCAGGTGGCCCTCGTCCCGCAGGGCGCGGATGAGGTCGGGGAAGCGGATGGAGGCCGCCACCGAGCCGATGTAGCGGCGCCCCGCGTCGGCGCCGTCGATGAACACCGGCACGCGCAGGCTGAAGCCGGACTGCGGCGTCTGCGCATACGGCGCCGAGGCCAGGATGTTGCCGCTGTCGCGGCTGTAGCGCACCGACTCCATGGTGGCCTCCAGGGCCCCCATGTCCAGCCCCATCAGTTCCTCGTTGCCCGAGCGGGGCCAGATGTAGTCGGCCACGTAGTAGTCGGGCCGGTCCCCGCGCGGGCGGATCGTGAACCGGGGGAACCCCTCGGGCTGCAGCGAGGTGTCGGCGCGCACGCGCTCCTCGAAGGCGGCCTTCTCGGCATGGGTCACGTAACGGGTGAAAGCGAGGTTGGCGATGCCCGCGTACTGCTGGCCCAGCCGCAGCTCGCGCAGCGCGTTCTCGAACTCGGCGCGGCCCAGCCGGGGATTGGCCAGGAACAGGCCCCGCAGCCCGGTCAGCAGGCCCGCGTAGCTGCCGATGCGCGTCTCCAGCGCCGCCGTGGCCGATGCGGCCTCGCGCGTGAAGCGTTCGTGCGCGATGCGGTCCACCGAGGCCTTCTGCCAGTGCCAGAGGTACCCGCTGGCGGCCAGCCCCACCGCAGCCATGGCCACGCCCGGCCACCAGAGCCATGAAGGCGAGCGCGGGACGGAGAGGGAAGGCATGGGAGGAGACCGGCGGCGGCCGGGCAAGCAAAGCGGTGGAGGATAGCGGTAACCAGCGCCGGTTTCGGGTCAGGAAACGCAAATGTGGAATTTTGTAACAATCACAAAAGCATCATCGATAGCCTTTGCCTGCGGCCACTGCAGCCTTTCGGGCCGGCGGCCCTGGCGCCTGCGGCCGCGCAGGCCCTGCCCCACCCTGGAAACCGCTATCCGTGGACCCTGGAGAACGTGTTTACGCTCTACGGGCGCGCCACCAGCATCGACATGCCCTGCAGCGTGGCCAGGGCCGCCAGCAGCGCCGGCGGCATCACCCAGGCGCCGTGGCGGATGAACTGCCAGGCGCTCACCTCCAGGCCCTCGCGGCGCAGGGCCGACAGCCACAGCAGCGTGGCCAGCGAGCCCGTGATGGAGAGGTTCGGCCCCAGGTCGATCCCGATGAGCGCAGCGGCCCGCAGCGGCTCCGCCGCCTGGGCGGCATCGAGCGCCGCGCCGGCCAGCAGCCCGGCGGGCAGGTTGTTGACCAGATTGGCGCCGAAGCCCAGCACCGCCCCCAGGCCGGGCGCAACCGCGAGCGGCGCCGCCGCGGCCGCCTGGCCCAGCAGCCGCGCCAGCTGGCCGACCACGCCGGTGGCCTCCAGGGCCTGCACGAACACGAACAGCCCCGCCACCAGCGGCAGCACGCCCCAGGACACGGACCGCAGCACCGGCAGCACGGCATGGCCGCAGCCGGCGCGCAGCAGCACCAGCGTGAACAGCGCGGCGCCCAGCGTGGGCGCGCCCAGCGGCACGCGCCACCAGGCGCAGGCCACGAGGATGGCGGCCGACACCGCCAGCCCCGCCGCCGCGAGGCGCCCCCCGGCGCCCAGCGGCCGCGCGGGCACCTCTACCGCCACCGGCCGCGCGATCTCGCGGCGCACCCGCCAGCGCAGCACGGCATAGGTCATGCCGATGGCCGCCACCGACGGCAGGCCGAAGAGCGCCAGCCAGTGCGGCAGCGAGGGCATCTGGCCGCCGCCCCAGAGCACGAGGTTGGCCGGGTTGGAGATCGGCAGCACGAAGCTGGCCGCGTTCGCGACGAACGCGCAGATCAGCAGATAGGGCAGCGGCGAGGCCCCCACCGCGCGCGCCACGGCGAACACCGCCGGCGTGAGGACCACGGCGGTGGCGTCGTTGGAGAGCGTGGCGGTGACCAGCGTGCCCACGCCGAACACCCAGGCGAAGAGCCGCGTGCCGGAACCCCGCGCGCGGCGCGCCGCCTGCACCGCGAGCCAGTCGAACACGCCCTCGCGCCGGGCCATCTCCGACAGCAGCATCATCCCCGCGAGGAACAGGTAGACGTCGTGCCCGCGCAGCACCCCCTTCCAGGCCTCGCCCCAGGGCAGCAGCCCGAAGCCCGCCAGCACCAGCGCGCCGGCCACGGCCCAGACGGCCTCGGGCACCCGCCCCGGCCGCACGATGACCGCCGCCATCGCGGCGGCGATCACGCCCCATGTCCACCACGGATGGGCCAGTGTGAGCATTGCGGGGGGTCCTTTCGTCGCGGGGGGATGAGTAAGAAACGGGCGCGGGGGCCCGGCAGGCCGCGCCGATTCTAGGGAGGCGTGCCATCGGCCGCGGATTTCGCCCGTCCCCGCCCGGGGGAGCAAAGGCCCCTCGCCCCCTCCTGACACGCCGCCGGCCTACCATTGCGGGTTGACCCCCGGAGTGAGCCCGCCCGTGTTCCAGTTCTTCGAAAAACGCATTCCCCCCTATCCCGCCATCGAGCCCGTCCTGCCGCCCACGGGCTTCCTGGCCTTCGTCTGGGCCTGCACGCGCGGCCTGCGCGGCCACGTGCTGGCCATGGCCGGGCTCTCGGCCGCCATCGCCGTGTACGAGGCCCTGCTCTTTTCCGTGCTCGGGCACGTGGTGGACTGGCTCACGCAGGTCTCGCCCACGGCGCTCTGGGCCGAGCGGCGCGGCACGCTGGCGCTGATCCTCGCGATGATGGCCGGCAGCGTCGTGATCGTGCTGCTGCAGACCAGCGTCAAGCACCAGGTGCTGGCCATCAACTTCCCGCTGCGGCTGCGCTGGAACTTCCACCGCCTGATGCTGGGGCAGAGCATGGCCTTCTACGCGGACGAATTCGCCGGCCGCATCACCACCAAGGTCATGCAGACCGCGCTCGCCGTGCGCGACATGCTCTTCACCACCACCGACGTGGTGATCGGCATGGGCGTGTATCTCGTCACCATCCTGGTGCTCGCGGCGGGGTTCGACGCCCGGCTGCTGCTGCCTTTCCTGGCCTGGGCGCTGTGCTACGCGGCCACCTGCTGGTACTTCGTGCCCCGCCTGGGCAAGGTGAGCAAGGCGCAGGCCGACGCGCGCGCCGTGATGACCGGGCGCATCACCGACGCCTACACCAACATCGCCACCGTCAAGCTGTTCTCGCACACGCGGCGCGAGGCCGAGTTCGCCCGCGCGGCCATGGATGCCTTCAAGCTCACGGGCTATGCGCAGATGCGGCTCGTCAGCGCCTTCGAGATCGTGAACCACGTCCTCGTCGTGGCGATGATCCTCGGCGCCTGCGGCATGGCGCTGTGGCTGTGGTCGCTGGGCCAGGTGGGCGCGGGCGCGGTGGCCGCCGTCACCGCCATGGCGCTGCGCGTCTCGGGCCACGCGCACTGGGTGATGTGGGAGGTGACCACGCTGTTCGAGAGCGTGGGCACCATCCAGGACGGCATCAACACCCTCACCCGGCCCCGCGCCGTGGTGGACGCCCCCGACGCCCGGCCCCTCGCCGTGGCGCAGGGCGAGGTGCGCTTCGAGGGCGTGACCTTCGGCTACCAGCCCGGCAGGCCGGTGATCGACGACCTGCACCTGACGATCCGCCCGGGCGAGCGCATCGGCCTCATCGGCCGCTCGGGCGCGGGCAAGTCCACGCTGGTCAACCTGCTGCTGCGCTTCCACGACGTGCAGTCGGGCCGGGTGCTGATCAGCGGGCAGGACATCGCCCACGTCACGCAGGACAGCCTGCGCCAGGCCATCGGCATGGTCACGCAGGACACCTCGCTGCTGCACCGCTCCATGCGCGACAACATCCTCTACGGCCGCCCCGACGCCACCGAGGCCGAGATGCGCGCGGCCGCCGAGCGCGCGGAGGCCTCGGACTTCATCGACCAGCTCACCGACCTGCAGGGCCGCAGCGGCTACGAGGCCCAGGTGGGCGAGCGCGGCGTGAAGCTCTCGGGCGGCCAGCGCCAGCGCGTGGCCATCGCCCGCGTGATGCTCAAGGACGCCCCCATCCTGCTGCTGGACGAGGCCACGAGCGCGCTCGACTCCGAGGTGGAGGCCGCCATCCAGCAGAGCCTGGACACGCTCATGCGCGGCAAGACCGTGATCGCCATCGCGCACCGGCTCTCCACCATCGCCGCCATGGACCGGCTCATCGTGCTCGATGCCGGCCGCATCGTGGAGGAAGGCACCCACGCGCAGTTGCTGGCGCAGGGCGGTGTGTACGCGCGGCTCTGGGCCCACCAGAGCGGCGGCTTCCTGGGCGAGACGGAGGACAGCGGCACGGAGTGAGCGCCTTCCAGGTGCCGGAGGCCGGATGTCGCCGGTTTTACTGGATAGTTTGCTATGCTTTGAATAGCAATCGTACCGGCGCGCTCATTGCCCCGGGCGCAGCACGCGGGCCGGATTGCCCGCCACCGTGGCGCCGGCCGGCACATCACGCGTGACCACGCTGCCCGCTCCGATCAGCGCGCCGTCGCCCACCGCCACCCCGGGCAGCACGATGGCCCCGCCGCCGATCCACACGTCGCGCCCGATGCGCACCGGCCGGCCGAACTCCACGCCCGTGGCGCGCTGCGCCGCATCGCGCGGGTGGTCGGCCGCAAGGATCTGCACGCCCGGGCCGATCTGCGTGCCCTCGCCGATGCGCACCTCCACCACGTCCAGGATCACGCAGTTGAAGTTGAGGAACACGCCGGTGCCCAGGTGGATGTTGAAGCCGTAGTCGCAGTGGAACGGGGGCCGCACCACCGCGCCCCCGCCCACCGAGCCCAACCCTTCGGCCAGCAGGCGGTGGCGGGCGGCCGCGCCCAGCGCCGCATGCGCCATGCCGTCGTTGTAGCGGGCCAGCCAGCGGCGCGCGGCGTCCATGCCGGCCTGCAGTTCAGGGTCTGCGACATGGTAGGGCTCACCGGCCAGCATCTTCTGTTTTTCGGTTTTCATCCGGGCGATGATGGAGCGCCGCCCCGGCCCCGTCTGTCGGCCAGGGGCCCCAAAACCCGCCGCATGGGTATTTCAGGAAGGTTTTGGGCTCCATGTCGCCATATCTGCTGCATTGTTTGCTCTACTTTTAATAGCAAACAGCAACTCACGCGCCGCGCAAGCGCGGGTCCTGGCCGGCGGGCCTCGGCGGCAGCCTGCCCGAGCCCGCACGGGTGTCAGTTCACCAGGTCCGCGACCGATTTGGCCAGCTTCGCGATCCACTTCGCGACGCTTTCGTAGCTCTTCGTCAGGAAGTCGTTGATCGCCGCCATCATCTGGGAACGCATGGTGGCTTCGGTCAACGCGTTCTGGTTGGCCATCTGCTGTTCCTGGGTCTTGATCGCATCCTGCGTGGCAGCGTCGGCCTGCGTGGCAGCTTCGGCCTGATGGGGGCCCTGGCCGTTGTCGAGCTTCTTCTCGTCATCGCCCGGTTTGGCCTTGGAATCCGTTGCGATATCGGTCGGAGACTTCGGGCCTGACTCGTCAGCGGGCACCTTGCTGTCGGACTCGGCATGCACCTCGGCCTTCTTCTCGGGCACTGCCGTGGGTTCGGTCTG
>NZ_QLTA01000028.1:0-18231 GCF_003269065.1 Paracidovorax anthurii | reverse complement strand
GCCGTGGGCTCGGTCTGCACCTCGGCCTTCTTCTCGGGCACTGCCGTGGGTGCCGCCTCGGGGTTGTTTTGCGTCTGCTGTTTCAGGAAGAGCGGATTGCTCTGCAGGCTGTCGCTGGGCGTGAAACTCTTGCGTTCGTGTGCCACCGGCCCAGGCTTGTTCTCGGCGGCCGCCGCCTCGGCGTTGTTCTTCTTCTGCTGTGCCAGGAAGAGCGGGTTGTTCTTCAGGCTGCTGCTGGGCGTGAAGCTCTTGCGTTCATGTGCCGCCGGCCCAGGCTTGTGTTCGGCTGCCGCCGCCTCGGGGTTGTTCTTCCTCTGCTGCGCCTGAAAGAGCCTGTTGTTCTGCAACTCATTGGCCTTGGGAAGCCCTCCGCGCGGCGGTCGGTTCGCGCCGACGTCGCGCGACGAGTTGTCGCGTGTCTGCAAGCCTTCGGGACCACTCAGGTTCTTCTGCGAATCGGGCCTCTTGGGAACCGGAATCGTGATTTGCCCGGAATCCTTCGGGAGCAGCAAACCCGGGAGCAAAGGGGAGGAAAGATTGCCGACCTTGGCATTCATGGCGACCTCGGAGTGCATGAGTGGTGTTCCTGCAAGTGTGCGCAGCCGCGGCCTCCCCGACCGCCGGGGACGCGAAGCCATTGCCAGGCCACGCGAACCTTTGCAGAAGTTACCTCGGCGTCGAAGCCCTCCTACGCGCGCCAGGGCTCCAGGCCTGCCGCAAGGGCTGGAGCCACCCTCAACAATCCGCCCATCGCCGCCAATACAACCACCACAAGGACGCCACCATGTCGATCTCCCTCATCCTGCTCATCATCCTGATCCTGGTCCTGATCGGCGCCCTGCCCACGTGGGGTCACAGCCGTTCCTGGGGCTATGGGCCCAGCGGCGGCCTGGGCCTCGTGGTGGTGGTCCTGCTGATCCTGCTGCTCATGGGCCGGATCTGAGCGCATGTGAACGAACCCGCCAGGTGCGCGCGTTGCGCACCCACGCCCCCCGGCGTTGCGAATGGTGGCGGGCCCCATGGCATGAAGCCCCGCTTCGGCGGGGCTTCATGCATTTCCGGCGTCTCCGGCGTTTTCGGGCGATGTTCCTGGCCGCCCAGGCGTTCAGCCGATGGTCCGGACCCCCTTGGAGGCGTTCGCATAGGCCCGGGAGAACGCCGCGAACTCCTGGGTTCCGACGCTGCCATCCCCATTGCCCTTGCCGCCGCGGTCCATGAGCTGCAGCAGCGCTTGCCCGAACTCGCCGCCGCCCTGCGCGTCTGCCGTGCGGGCGATGCCCTTGAGGAACTCGTCGCGCGAGATGGCGCCGTCCTGGTCGGCATCGAAGCCTTTCGTGATCTCTTCCTTCTGCGCATCCGTGGCGCCGAAGCGGGTCAGCATCGCCTGGAAATCCTCCTTGGACACGGAGCGGTTGACCGACAGCTGCGATAGCTGCGCATCCGCCACGCCCGCGCTGCGACCGCTGGCCCCCCCCTCCGACGCCAGCAGCACGCCGCGATCGGCCATGCGTGCGAGGGAGGTCGCATCCTGGCTCAGGGTCACGATGGACGAGGGCTCCGGGGTGGACGCCTTGTCCGTTTTCGCCGATGCCGCGGACGACTTGGCCGCGGAGGACGCATTGAACAACATGGACGCGACGGACGCGAGACCGGAAACGATGGGCGACATGGCGGCAGACTCCTGTGGCGGGGCGTCGCGCGGCGCCGGGCACACCGCCCTGCGCGAAGCTGCACACCCCCACCGCAAGATTACGCACCCCGGCCCGCCGCGATCCCCGGAAGAGACGGCGATCCCCCGCGCTTTTCGCGCCGGGCGGCGCGCCTGCCCGCCCGGGTTCAGCGGCCGGCCACGGACCGCGCCGCGCCCGCGCCGATCTCCAGGCGCTCCCCACCGGCGGCGCCGTCGGGCCGGGAGGCAGAGCGGCGCACGAAGCGGTAGGCCAGCGCCAGCGCCACGAACCATGCGGGCGTGGCGATCAGCGCCTGCCGCGTGTCCGCCTCCAGCGCCAGCAGCCCGAGGATGAAGACGAAGAACGCGAGGCAGACCGCGCACATCGCGATACCCCCCGGCATCTTGTAGAGGGACGCCGCGTTCCGCTCGGGACGCTGGCGGCGGTACGCGATGTACGACAGCAGGATCATCGACCACGTGAACATGAACAGGATGGCCGACACCGTGGTGACGAGCGTGAACGCCTCCACCAGATCGGGAATCACCCACATCAGCACGGCGCCGGCCAGCAGGCAGGTGCACGAGAACAGCAGCCCGCGCGAGGGCACGCTCTTGCTGGAGAGATAGGTGAACGCCTTGGGCGCGTCCGCCTTCAGGGCCAGGCCGTAGAGCATGCGGCTGGTGGAAAACACACCGCTGTTGGCCGACGAGGCCGCCGAGGTCAGCACCACGAAATTGATGATGCCCGCCGCCGCCGGCAGGCCGGCCAGCACGAAGAGTTCCACGAACGGGCTCTTGCCCGGCACCACTTCGCGCCACGGCGTCACCGCCATGATGGCCACCAGGGCCAGCACGTAGAACACGAGAATGCGCACCGGGATCGAATTGATCGCGCGCGGCAGGCTGCGCTCCGGGTCCTGGGCCTCGGCCGCGGTCGTGCCGACCAGCTCGATGCCCGAGAAGGCGAAGATGGCGATCTGGAAGCCCGCGAAGAAGCCCATCAGCCCGTGCGGGAACATGCCCCCGTCGTTCCAGAGATGGCCCAGGCTGGCCGTGTGCCCCGACGGCGACACGAAGCCGGTGGTCACCATGTAGAGCCCCGTCCCCACCAGGGCCACGATCGCCACGATCTTGATCATGGCGAACCAGAACTCGATCTCCCCGAAGAGCTTCACGGTGAGCAGGTTCAGCGACAGCAGCAGCCCGACGCAGGCCAGCGCCGGCGCCCATTGCGGCAGATGCGGGAACCAGAACTGCGTGTAGGCCGAGATGGCGATCACGTCGGCGATGCCCGTGACGATCCAGCAGAACCAGTAGGTCCAGCCGGTGAAGAACCCGGCCCAGGGGCCCAGCAGGTCGGAGGAGAAGTCGATGAACGACTTGTAGCGCAGGTCGGAGAGCAGCAGCTCGCCCATGGCCCGCATCACGAAGAACAGCATGAAGCCTATCACCATGTAAACGAACACGATGGACGGGCCCGCGAGACTGATCGTCTTGCCCGAGCCCATGAACAGGCCCGTGCCGATGGCGCCGCCGATGGCGATGAGCTGGATGTGCCGGTTGGTGAGGTTGCGCTGCAAGTGATCGTGGCCGGACGGGTCCTGGCCGGCCGGAGTGGCTTGGCGTGTCATTCGAAGAACTCCATGGGATGGTCAAAACGAAACGAAGGCACCCTGCCCGGCCACCGGGGGCGCGGACGAGGGATCTGGTGAGCGCAGGCGGGAATGACCGCGGTGCGCCACCGGCGAAAGGGCTCCGAAGGTGCGGGGCGGACGAGCGCGCGCGAGGGCATGCGGAAGGCGGTCACGTCACCGTCTGCAGCATCTCCGCCCCCTGCCACGCGCGGCCATGCGCGGTGGTGTGGAACTCCCAGCGCAGCGCGGCGAAAAGCGACTCCATCCAGGCCTGGGTCTGCGCGGGGGTGGCGGTGGCGATGATGCCGGCCAGCGGAACCTCGTGGGCCTGGTAGGTGATGGCTTCGGGAAGCATGGCGCCGGCGCGCAGTTCGTTCCAGCGCAGCACCGCATCGCTGCGGCGGAACGCCGCGATGCCGCCCAGGCCGCCATGCGCGCCGCCCCCCAGGTGGTGGCCGGGCACGGCGAACCAGCCGTGCCAGCGCTCGCCGCAGGCACCGGTGTTCAGGGCATGGCCGGGATGCTCCCCGAGCAGGATGCGCAGCTCGTGGGATGGCAGGTGGATGCCCGTCGCCAGCTCGAACGCCGCGACCACGTCCGGGCTCTCCGCCCGGGGGGCGATGTCCAGGAAGACCAGCTCGTCCCCGCTCTCGATCGCTTCGAGATGGAAGCCGCCCTCGCGCAGGCCCACGCTCTCCAGCGCCTGCGTGGCCCAGCGGCGGATCGCCCCCGTGGCAGGAATGTGCAGGGAGCCCAGGGGTTTGCCGCACGCATAGCCGAGCCGTGAATTGACGTGGCGGCTCGCGGACAGGGCCAGGATCTGCCCGTCCGCGACCAATCCGTCGAAATGCAGCACCGGCCCCTCGACGAACTCCTCCACCTCGAAGTCTCCGCAGGCGTCGGTGTGCTGCACGGCGTCCAGCCGCGCGATGCCGCTGCAGAAACCCAGCACGGCCGCCCGCGCCGCGACGGTGGTGTCGAACACCGCCACCTCCCCGCCGGCGGGGGCGCCGTGCGGCTTGAGCACGGTCCGGCCCCGCCACAGCGGCAGGTCGCGGTTGCGCAGGAACTCGGTCAGCGGCTGGAACCGGGGCACGCGCAGGCCGGCCCGCGCGGCGTCCTGCTTCATGCGGATCTTGTGGCGCACCCGCGTGACCTGCTCCTCCGAGGCCCCGGGAATGCCCAGCCAGTCGCGCAGTTGCGCGGCCTCCAGCATCTCGTGCCCGGACAGGGCGATCACCCGGTCGAAGTGCCGCGGCGCCTTCCCCAGCCAAGCCTTGGCCTCCTCGAACACGCCCGCCCGGCCGGCCCGGACCGCCTCCTGGCGCCGCAGGCCGGCGGGCAGCGTGGCCAGCGCGGCGGCCGTGCCGAAATACGTCACCTCGTGCCGCGCATGGTCGATGCCGCGGTGGTATTCGATCTGGTGATAGGGGATGCGGTGAAGAATGAGGATGTTCATGCGGTATGCGGCTCGGTACGCGCTCAATGCGCGGCTCAGTGCACCGCCTCCATGGCGGGGCCGGTGGGGTCTGGAACCTGCAGGGTTTCGAGGGTCGGGTGGACCGACAGCGCGGCCGTCCAGCGCTCGCGCAAGGTGGCGATCACCGGACGGAGGTCGGCGTCCAGGTCGTCGAGGGTGATGGTGGCCTGGGCTGCGAAGTCGGCGGCGCTGCGGGGCGTGCCATGCAGGAAGCGGCTCTCCCCCACCCGCCAGCCGAACTCGCCCGCGCGCAGCGCGCCCGGCGCGATGCCGTGCGCGGCGGCCGTCAGGGCCAGGGCCTGCTCCAGCAGCCGCCACCCGTCCAGGCCAGAGGGAGAGAAAACCCCGTCGCGCGCCACGCCGAGCAGGACCGTCGCCGCCTGGCACGACGGCTCCGGCACGGCCAGGGCCACCGGCACGCCCAGCGCGGAATCCACCCACCGCGCGTACAGGTCCACGCCGTACACGGCTTCCGCCAGCGACCAGGTCTTCATGCCCGCCGGCCTGCGGTGGGCCGCCACCACCGCGCTGCCCTGGCCGTCGTCTCCGAGCCGGATACCGTGGTGGAACGGGCCGTCGCGCTGCCCGGTGAGCAGGTTGCACAGCAGCCCCGTGCGCTGGAGGGTGTGGCGCTCCAATGCCGACAGCCGGGCCGGCAGCACCCGGGCGATCTCCACGGCATGCCGGCCCGGGGCCATGAGCTTCTCGGCAAGGAAGGCCGTGGCGCCGACGCCGTCGAAGGAATACTCGCGCCGGTAGGGAATCCGCTGCTCGCCCACCATGCCATCGCCGAAATGGGGCGAGACGGCATGGAACATGGCCTGCAGGTTGTCCCCGGGGCTGACCGTGACCGCGCCGCGGTATCCGCCCGCGTGGCGCGGCTTGACCACGAACCCGTCGGCGTGGCTGTCGGAAAAGGCCTGCAGCTCCGTCGCCGAACCGATCCGGGCACAGCGAGGCACCATCACCTTCTGGAACGACAGCAGTTGCCCATGGGCCCGCTCGGCCATGCGGTACGCGTACCGATCGACGGCCCGCAGGGCCGGGTCGGCGGGGTCCGTGCGCAGCCCGAGCCGCTCCAGGAGCATGGAGCCGGCATGCACGGCCGGATCGGAGAACACCAGTCCGCCCCGCAGACGCCCGCGGTACGGCTCCAGCGCGGCCAGGGCGCGGTCCACGAAATCCGGGGCGCGCGGGTCCACGCCGATCACGGCATCGCAGGGGGATGGGGCGGGCGCCTCGGGACAGGCGCGCACCAGCAGCGAGCCGACGCCGTGGCGCTCGCGGGCGTACCGGGCTATGCGCGCGACATCGGCGGCGCGCGAAGGGGCATGGTCGATGATGAGCAGGAGCGGAGGGAGGCTCACAGCGCGGCCCTTTCCACGGAAAGCGGGGACGGCGCGCCGTGGCGGGCGTAGTGCACCTCGACGGCGCTCCGCGACTGCTGGATCAGCTCCGGGAGCCGCTCGTCGCGTTCGTGCCGGTCCAGGCGCCACAGCACCTGCGCCAGGAACACCTCGCGCGCGGCCGTGGCGATGTCGTCGCCCGGCTTGAGCAGCAGTTGGGCCAGCACGGGGGCCGGCTCCATGGAGCGCAGGCTGACCTGGGACAGCGTTCCGGGCTTCGCGAAGAACGCGCGGAAGAAGGTGGCCGCCTCGCCAGGGGGCGTGCCATCCGCGGCATAGGAAAGCCGCTGCAGCCGGGCCATGAAGGCCTGCGCGCCCCGCGTGGGGCCCTGCATGCCGCCGGCATGGGAGGTGAGCAGATCGATCCAGAGCTCCAGCACGCCATGCCCGCCGTTGAGCGCCTTGACGCTGTGCGAGACCAGGCTGCCCCCGACACGCGGATTGATCTCGATGAGGTCCCAGTCCCGGCCGTCGAAACGCGCTTCCACGTGGAAGCAGCCCCAATCCAGCCCCAGGTGCGAGAACACCCGCTGGACCCAGGCCATGCCGGCGGCCACCGCCGTGGCGCCGATGCCCACCGGAGGGCTGGTGCAGCAGTCCTCCAGCACGGTGCAGGAGGCCTCGGTGATCTCGCACTTTTCGTGGACCCCCACGGCATGCACGCGGCCCTGGGCCACGATTAGCTCGAAGCTGAATTCGCGCCCCTCCAGATAGTCCTCGACCAGAAAATCGCGGGCGGGATGGAGTGCGGAGCGGTACACGATGTCGCCCTCGGCCTCATTGCGGATGCGCTCGATGGCCTCCCAGCGCGTGTCGCGCCGCAGGGGAAAGGCCCCCTGGGAGGCGATGCCCGACACCGGCTTGATGAAGTAGCGCGCGCCCTCTTCTTCCCTCAGCGCGCCCAGCAACTCGGGCGACAGGCGCCGGGCCCGTGCCCGGGAAAATCCGGTGTCGTAGAGGCGGTTGCGCAAGGCCAGCTTGTCGCGCAGGGCCCGGACCCTGGAGTCGGCCAGATCGGGAACGCCCAGCAGCGCGTTCGCGCGGGCCATGAATTCGCGATAGCCCTCCCACACGGTCAGGCAGGCCACGACCTGCTCGCCGGCGCCGCGCAACGCCGCCAGGGCATGGTCCACGTCGTCCCAGGCCAGTTCGTGCGACCGGGTGGAGCCCAGCCAGGCGACCCGCCCGCGCAGCCCGTCCAGCCGCGCCGGAACGTGCTCCGGCAGGGGCTGGGACGACAGCACGTAGCTGCGCAGCCCGCGCGCCGTGAGGGCCGCGATCAGGTCCTCCATGAAGAAGAAGCCGCAATGGCTCAGGAGCAGGATGCCTTTGGACAGCATGCGATACCCCCCGGTCAGACCGCCGCCATGGCCGCGAACGCCCCGCCCCGGCACCCGCGGGCCTCGGAGGCAGGGCGACGGCGGGATGCGGAACGCGCATGGATCGCCCGCCTTCCGGAAGGCGCGGCGTGCGGATTCGTGACGGATACAGCCCAGCCCGAAGACGGCTGACGGCGCTCCTGATGACCTGCGTTCTTGACGCGGTTTCTCATCTGTTGTTGTCCTTGTTCTTGATGATGTCCATGCCACCTGAATTCCAGAGGGGCCCACGGCGAAAAAAGCAGCCGGGCTTCCGCACGTCTTGAAGGCGCAGCGATTTCTGGATATTCGATTCTTTTTACAGTCTTGCCGGAGAAAATGTGTTCGACATTTACAGATGTATCGAGATAATTCATCGATACCGGCATTCAAAAAACTCCGCTCCCTTGGGCATCCGCCCGATCTTCGGAACATCTCCTATGAATCATAGTGGAATGATGGCATGAATCGATCGAACTTTCCGCACAGCGGATTCATATCATTCATTAATTTTCATTTGGACCCAGGCCCTTCCGCGCGAATACCCATGCAAAAAGATAATGACTGCATGCTTTATTCAAGCCAAGGAGCCGGGGTTGATGCAAATCAGTCGTTCCCATAAAGCGGGCGCAAAGCAGCGGCCCGTGCTTTTGCGCTGCACGGTAAAACATCCCCTGTTATCCAGTGGGTCGAATGCAAAGGCGGGGCGCGTTCAAATCCGAAGTGCGGCGCCTGGACTCAGAGCGGCGTGAGAGCGACTTCGCCAACCCGGCCCTCGCCGACCTCGACGCGGTCGAGCGTGTGCTGACTGCCGGCACCGTTGCGATCGAAGCCGATCCAGCCCGAACCCGGTCAATGGCCGGATTCAACCGGATGACTTCTCTCTCTTCGACGGCAATCGGTTACCAACGGATGGCCCGCACACTGCGGCGCAGGCTTGCCGATGATCAGAGCCTCTTCGGCATTGCGGCCGCCCAGCGGGGCGATCGGAGGCAACCCCGCATCAGGCGCAGGTGGACTGCAGGTCGTGCGGTTCGGTCGATGCCACGCGGTGCCCGCGCAGGCCGAGCTTGGCGAGCAGCTGCGCATCGGCATCCACGTCGGGATTGCCGGTCACGAGCAGCTTGTCGCCATAGAAGATCGAATTGGCACCCGCCATGAAGCACAGCGCCTGCACCGCGTCGCCCATCTGCTGGCGGCCGGCCGACAGGCGCACGCGGGCGCGCGGCATGGTGATGCGCGCCACGGCGATCACGCGCACGAAATCGAACGGATCGACCGGCTCGCTGTCGGCCAGCGGCGTGCCGGGCACGCGCACCAGGCTGTTGATCGGAACGGATTCCGGGTACGGGTCGAGGTTGGCGAGCTGGGCGATGAGACCGGCCCGGTGCACGGGGGCCTCGCCCATGCCGATGATGCCGCCGCAGCACACGCTGATGCCGGCATCGCGCACGTGGCGCAGCGTATCGAGCCGGTCCTGGTAGGCCCGCGTGCTGACCACGTCGGTGTAGTACTCGGGAGCGGTGTCGAGGTTGTGGTTGTAGTAGTCGAGGCCCGCGCCCTTCAGGGCCTGCGCCTGGTGCGGCTCCAGCATGCCGAGCGTGGCGCAGGTCTGCATGCCCAGGCCCTTCACGGCCGCGATGAGTTCGCCCACCTTCTCGATGTCGCGGTCCTTGGGCGCGCGCCACGCGGCCCCCATGCAAAAGCGCGTGGCGCCCGCATCCCGGGCGGCCCGCGCGGCGGTGGTCACTTCGTCCACGCTCATGAGCTTCTGGGCCTTCAGGCCCGTATCGAATTCGGCCGACTGCGGGCAATAGCCGCAGTTCTCGGGGCAGCCCCCGGTCTTCACCGACAGGAGCGTGGCCAGCTCGACGTCTCCCGCGGGCCAGTGCTGCCGGTGCACCGCCTGGGCCCGCCACAGCAGATCCATGAAGGGCATGTCGAGCAGCTCCTGGATCGCCTCCACGCTCCACGGGCCTGCGGGGGCAGGCGCCCGGCCGGGCTCGGCGCGGTGCATCTGGATGGTCTGTACGCGGGAAGTTTCGGGGGTCGTGGTCGAGGATTGCATGGTCGTTGGGCCTTGTGTCGCGTGCGCCGTGAACGGACGGAATCGCCGGCATCCCGGCTTCGTACTGCTGGGAGCCTGGGCATGGCCTCTGGTTCCGCTCTACGGCACGGCCGGATTTTGAGAGAGAAAACCGTGCGCATCCAGCGCAAGGCCCCAGAAAGTCGGGTCGTTTTCCGTGCCGTCAACTGCATGCATTTTTTTGCGCCACGCTGCCGGAGATGGGCGAAGAAGCAAATATTTTCACGGCATTTGGCGACAGTGGATTTTCCGGCTCCACAAAATGCGCCATCTATGCGCCATCCGTCGCCAACTCCCACGCCCTGCCGGCGCCATGCCCCGGAGATGCCGTGAGTTCACCGCGGCGTCAGGCGCCGATGAGCGCCCGCAGCTTCGCCACGGCGCTGTCCACGGTGGTGAAAACGGGCAGGCCGCTGGCCTGGATGCAGGCATCGCGGGCCCGGGCCATGCTGAACTGCGCCAGGGCGATGCGCGTGCAGCCCCGCGCGGCCAGGGCCTGCGCCTGCCGGGCGATGAGCGCGTCGTGCGTGGCTGCGTCTCCGGCATTCAAGGCGTCCAGCGCTCCCTCGGCCCAGGCCTGCTCCAGCGGCAGGTGCGCGGGGAACTCGGCGGGCATGGAGCGCAGCGTGGGCGCGAAGGTGGCGATCAACCCAAGAGGGCCGTCCCCCCGCGAGGCCTGCTCGACCATGGCCTCGTTGGGCTTGAGCACCGGCAGCGGCGCATGGGCGCGGGCGACCGCCTCGATGCAGGGGCCGAAGGCGGAGCAGGTGAAGAGGATGCCGTGGGCGCCGGTGTCCACCGCATACCGGCCCAGGCGGGCGAAACGCTCGTGCATGGCCGCGCCGAGGGTTCCGCCCTCCCCGGCCAGGTCGGCCGACAGGCTGTCGTCGAGCAGGTTCATGCGCGTGGCCTCGGGCCAGTCGCGGGCCAGCGCCTCATTGATGGGCGCGACCGAATGGGCCAGGGCGTGGATCAGGGCGATGCGGGGCATGGCGGGCCTGCGGGGTCAGATGCCCTTGTCCGACGGCTGGGCGAAGGCATCGCGGGTTTCGGCATTGAGCGGGTAGCGGATGTTCACCCCGCGCGGCGGGATCGGCGACATGAACCACTTCTGATAGAGCCGCTCCATCTCGCCCGACTTCATCATGCCCACCACCACGCGATCGACCAGGGCCTTGAAGCCCGGATCGTCCTTGCGGAACATGAGCGACTGGTTCTCGGTGCGCAGCGGCTCGCCGGTGATGATGAAATCGCCGGGATTGCGGGCGGTCGCGATCAGCCCGGCCAGCAGGATGTCGTCCAGCACGAACGCCTGCGCGCGGCCGCTCTCCACCAGCAGGAAGGAATCGGCGTGGTCCTTGCCGTTCATCTGCGTGATCTCCAGGTTCTTGCCCTTGTCGGCCTCGCGCAGCAGCCGCAGGGAGGTGGTGCCGCTGGTGGCCACCACGGTCTTGCCCTGCAGGTCCGCGATGGCGCGGATGCCGGAATCAGCGCGCACCAGCATGCGCACGTTGTAGCGGAAGATGTCCGGCGAGAAGGCGACCAGCTTCTGCCGCTCCACGAGGTTGGTGGTGGAGCCGCACTCGATGTCCACCGTGCCGCCCATGACCAGCGGGATGCGGTTCTGCGAGGTGACGAGCTGGTACTTGATCTCCACCTTGGGCATCTTGAGCTCGGCCTTCACCGCATCCACGATCTTCATGCAGATGTCGATGCTGTAGCCCACCGGGGCGTCCGTGCCGCTGTGGTACGAAAAACCGAAGGACGATTCGCGGTGGCCGAGCGTGATGGCGCCGGTGTCCTTGATCTTGCGGAGCGTGGCGCTCTCCTGGGCGTGCGCGCTCCACGCGCTCAGCGCGAGCAGGCACAGGGCGGCGGTGCGGGAAACGGCGGCGTGGAACCGGGGCATGGCAAGCTCCTTGGGGCAGGGGATGGACGGGAAAGGGACGGAACGCAGGGGATGCAACGGGGCGCCGCGGCCGGTCAGCGCGGCCGGGTGGCCGCGTCCACGGCCTCGGCCAGGAGCCCGGCGATGGACTGCAGCTCTTCGCGCGAGGCGATGAAGGGCGGCGCGAGCAGCACGTGGTCGCCCGCGCGCCCGTCCACCGTGCCGCCCATGGGGTAGCACAGCAGGCCGCGCGCCATGGCCTCTTTCTTGACCTGGGCGTGCAGCTTGCGCGCGGGATCGAAAGGCGCCTTGCTGCCGCGGTCCTGCACCAGCTCCACGCCCCAGAAGAAGCCGCGGCCGCGGATGTCGCCCACGTGCGGGTGATCGCCCAGCGCCTGCCCAAGCAAGTCCGCGAAATACGCGCCGTCGGCCCGCACCTTGGCGAGCAGGCCGTCGCGCTCGATCACCCGCTGCACGGCCAGTGCCGCCGCGCAGGCCACCGGGTGGCCGAGGTAGGTGTGGCCGTGCTGGAAATAGCCGCTGCCGGCCGACATGGCCTCCACGATGCGGCGCTGGGCCAGCACCGCGCCCACGGGTTGGTAGCCGCCGCCCAGGCCCTTGGCCACGGTGACCAGATCGGGCACCACGCCCTCCTGCTCGCTGGCGTAGAGGGTGCCGGTGCGGCCCATGCCGCACATCACTTCATCGAGGATCAGCAGCACGCCGTGGCAGTCGCACACCTCCCGCACGGCGCGCAGGTAGCCGGGCACGGGCGTGAGCACGCCGGCGGTGGCGCCGCCCACGGTTTCGGCGACGAAGGCGATCACCCGGTCCGCGCCCTGCGCGAGGATGGCGGCGTCCAGCTCGTCGGCCAGGCGCTGGCCGTACTGCTGCGGCGTTTCGCCCTCGCGCTGCTCCCGGTAGGGATAGCAGGCCGACACGTGCGTGGCGTGTGCCAGCAGCGGCGCGAAGGGCTCGCGGCGCCAGGCATTGCCACCCACCGCCAGGGCGCCCAGGGTGTTGCCGTGGTAGCTCTGGCGGCGCGCGATGAAATGGGTGCGTTGCGGCTGGCCGATCTCCACGAAATACTGGCGCGCCATCTTGAGCGCCGACTCCACCGCCTCGGAGCCGCCGCTGACGAAGTAGACGTGGCCCATGCCTTCGGGCGCGCTGGCGATCAGCGTGTCGGCCAGTTCCTCGGCCACGGCGGTGGTGAAGAAGCTGGTGTGGGCATAGGCCAGGCGGTCGATCTGGGCATGCATGGCCGCGAGCACGTCCGGGTGCGCGTGCCCGAGGCACGACACGGCCGCGCCGCCCGAGGCATCGAGGTAGCGGCGGCCGGCGCTGTCCTCGATGAACAGGCCCTGCGCCGCGGCGGCGACGGGCGGCGTGTGGTGCAGGTGGCGATGGAATACGTGTGTCATGCGGCTCCGGTTTTGGATCATTTGTTCCTTTTCATTCTCTCATGGAACATTTGTTTTGCAAGCTGAAAATTTGGAACACTCGCGGCGACTTCGGTACATTCGTTTCCGTCGCACGCACCCCCGATCGAATCGCCCATGGCCTCCATCCAGGAACACATCCGCCAGCGCTATGCCGAACTCAGCCCCGCGCTGCAGGAGGTGGCGCGCTATCTGCTCGACCACCCGGCCGAGGTGGTCACGTCGTCGATGCGCCACGTGGGCGTACGGTCGGGTGCCACGCCGCCCACGCTGGTGCGGTTCGCGCAGCAGGTGGGTTTCGAGGGCTGGCCCGCGCTCAAGGCCGCGTTCGCCGCCGACCTGGGGCTGGGCGGCGAGGCGTACGGCGCCCGGGCACAGAACCTGGTGGGCCGGGCTGGCGACGGCGGCCTCGCGGGCGAGATGTTCGAGGTGCAGCGCCGCAACCTGGAGGCCACGCAGTCGCAGAGCGCCGCGCGCCTGGACAAGGCCTGTGTCCTGATCGAGAAGGCGCGGGCGGTGCACGTGGCGGGCTTCCGGGCCAGCTACCCCATCGCCTTCGGGCTGGTGTACCAGTACCGGCTGTTCCGCCCCTCGGTGCACCTGCTGGACGGCCAGGGGGGCGCGCTGGAGATGCAGCAGCGCGCCTTCGCCAAGGGCGACGTGCTGGTGGCGGTGAGCTTCGCGCCCTACTCGCGCGAGGCGCTGCAGGTGGCCGAGGCCGCGCGGGAGGCCGGCTGCCACATCGTGGCGCTGACCGATAGCCTGGCCTCACCGCTATCGCTCATGGCCCGGCAGACGCTGCTCTTCAGCATCCACAGCCCGTCGTTCTTCCCGTCGGTGGCCGCGGGCATGGCGCTGGCGGAGGCCCTGGTCGAGCTGCTCGCGAGCCGCGCGGGCACAGGCGCCGTGCGGGCCATCGGCGATGCGGAACGGCGCCTGCACGGCTCCGGCGCCTACATTCAGGCGCCGCGCCCCCGCGCGGGCACCTGAGACCGCTCAGCCCAGGGCGGCGATCACCTCGGGCGGCGCCTGCACCAGCTCGATCAGCACGCCCTCGCCCGCGATCGGAAACTCGTCGTTGCCCTTGGGGTGCAGAAAGGTGATGTCGTGGCCGGCCGCACCCTTGCGGATGCCGCCCGGCGCGAAGCGCACGCCCCGGGCCGTGAGCCACTCGACGGCGCGCGGCAGGTCGTCGATCCACAGGCCGACGTGGTTGAGCGGCGTGGCGTGCACGGCGGGCTTTTTATCGATGTCCAGCGGCTGCATGATGTCCACTTCCACCTGGTGCGCGCCCTGCCCCATCGCCAGGATGTCTTCATCGACGTTCTCGCGCTCGCTGCGGAAGGTGCCGGTCTGCGCCAGGCCGAGCATGTCCACCCACAGGCGCTTCATGCGGGCCTTGTCGGTGCCGCCGATGGCGATTTGCTGGATACCGAGGACTTTGAAGGGGCGGGGTTCGGTCGGGTTCATGGGCCATCTCCGGAAAACTGTCGGATCAAGAAAGGATCGGCCGGGCTCACAGCTCCCCCAGCATCCAGCTGCTGGCCATGGCGAAGTATTCGCGCAGCCAGGCATTGAAGCGGATGTAGGGCGGTGTGGGGGCGGCCACGGCCCACGCCTGGGTGTAGCCGATCTTGCGGGCGATGCGCTGGGCGCGCACCGTGTGGAAATCGCTGGTGACCACCGCCAGTGGCGTTTCGAGCCCCAGGCCCCGGGACTGGAGCAGCGGGAGGCTGAGCTTCAGGTTCAGCTCGGTGCTGGTGCTGCGCTCTTCCTGCAGGATGCGCTGCGGCGCCACGCCATGCGCGCGCAGGTAATCGCCCATCACCTGTCCTTCGCTCAGCGTTTCGCCGAAATCCACGCCGCCGGACACCACCAGCCAGGCCGAGGGATGTCGCGTTGCCAGCGCGATCGCCGTGTCCAGCCGCGCCTGCAGGGGCGGCGCGGGCCGGCCCTGGGGCGTGGCGCTGCCCAGCACCAGGATGGCCTGGGGCGGAGCGCCAGCGGTGCCTTTGGCCGGTGCCCAGGCCGTGCGCGCGATGGCGGCCCAGACCACCAGCACGCTCGCCACCCAGGCTCCGAGCAGCAACCAGCCCGCGCGCCAGCCGCGGCGCAGCGCGGCAGACCGTTCAAGGCGGCGCTGCACGGCGTGCCAGCGCCATACCAGCAGCGCCAGGGCGAGCCCCAGCGCGAAGGGCAAGGTCACGCCCAGCATGAAGAGACCCATGGCCATCAGGGTCAGGCTGTCGGCCAGCAGCAGCCCGCCCGAAAGCAGGCAGGCCCTGCGCGCCCAGGGCCAGGGACGGTGCGGGTGCGCCATGCCCACGGCCTCGATGGACGCCATGTCCATGTCACTCGAACTCCAGGATCACCTGGTCCACCGCGAGCGACTCCCCCTTGCCGGCCACCACCTTGCTCACCACGCCGTCCTGTGCGGCGAAGAGGATGTTCTCCATCTTCATGGCCTCGATCACGGCCAGCTTCTCGCCGGCCTGCACCTTCTGCCCCGGCTGCACGGCCACGTCCACCAGCAGGCCCGGCATGGGCGAGAGCAGGAAGCGGCTCAGGTCCGGCGGCGCCTTGAACGGCATGAGGCGGTGCAGCCGCGCACCCAGGGGCGAGAGCACCAGGGCCTCGATCTGCGTGCCGTTGTGGGCGATGCGCAGGGCCAGCGGGTTCTTGCCTGCGCCGCGCTCCACCTGGGCGGTGAAGCCCGCGCCGTTGCACTGCCCCTGCACGCGGATCTGCCCCAGCGTGGCGGCGCTGCGGATCTGGTAGTCCTGGCCGCCCACGCTGACCAGGCTGGAGCCCAGCTGGTCCTGGAAATCGGTCACCGAGACCTCGTGGTGGTGGTGCTGTCCGTCGGCGCCCAGCACCACCACCACGAACTGTTCGCCCACCTTGACCTCGTGCCCGGCGAGCTGCCCGCTGATGCCGCTGGCGCGCGCGCGGTAGCGGCGGTTCATGTAGGCCGCCAGCGCCACGAGGAAGAGCGGGTCCTCGTGCGGCACGTCTTCGGCATGGAAGCCTTGCGCGTAATGCTCGGCGATGAAGCCCGTGTTGAACTGCCCGGCCACGAACTTCGGATGCGCGAGCAGCGCGGCCTGGAAGGGGATGTTGCTGCCGATGCCGCGAATCACGAAGCCGTTGAGAGCCGCGCGCATCTTGTGGATGGCGTCCTGGCGGTCGGTGCCGTGCACGATGAGCTTGGCGATCATCGAGTCGTAATACATCGGGATCTCGCCCCCTTCGTACACGCCCGTGTCCACGCGCACGCCGAGCTTCTTCTCGGGGTCGGCCTGGAACATGCTCTCCTCGGGCGGCTGGAAGCGCACGAGGCGGCCGGTGGAGGGCAGGAAGTTGCGGAACGGGTCTTCCGCGTTGATGCGGCATTCGATGGCCCAGCCATCGCGCTTCACGTCCTCCTGCGCGAGCGGCAGCGTCTCGCCGGCGGCCACGCGGATCATCAGCTCCACGAGGTCCAGCCCCGTGATGCACTCGGTCACCGGGTGCTCCACCTGCAGGCGGGTGTTCATCTCCAGGAAGTAGAACGACTCGTCCTTGCCCACCACGAACTCCACCGTGCCCGCGCTCTGGTAGCCCACGGCCTTGGCCAGCGCAACGGCCTGCGCGCCCATGGCACGGCGCGTGGCGTCGCCGATGAAGGGCGACGGCGCCTCCTCGATCACCTTCTGGTGGCGCCGCTGGATGGAGCATTCGCGCTCGTTCAGGTAGATGACGTTGCCGTGCGCATCGCCCAGCACCTGGATCTCGATGTGGCGCGGCTCCTCGACGAATTTCTCGATGAACACGCGGTCGTCACCGAAGGAATTGCGCGCCTCGTTGCGGCACGAGGCAAAGCCCTCGAAGGCCTCCTTGTCGCTCCAGGCCACGCGCAGGCCCTTGCCGCCGCCGCCGGCCGAGGCCTTGATCATCACGGGATAGCCGATGTCCCGGGCGATCTCCACGGCGCGCTCGGCCGACCCGATGGCGTCGTTCCAGCCCGGGATGGTATGGACCCCGGCCTCGTTCGCGAGCTTCTTGGAGGCGATCTTGTCGCCCATCGCCGCGATGGAATAGTGCTTGGGGCCGATGAAGACGAGGCCTTCTTCCTCCACGCGCCGCGCGAAGTCCTCGTTCTCGGAGAGGAAGCCGTAGCCGGGGTGGATGGCCTGCGCGCCGGTGGATTTCGCGGCCGCGATGATGCGCTCGGCCTGCAGGTAGCTTTCGCGGCTGGGCGCCGCGCCGATGTGCACGGCCTCGTCGGCGAGCCTGGCGTGGCGGGCCTCCCTGTCGGCATCGGAATAGACGGCTACGGTGGCGATGCCCATCCTGCGGGCGGTGGCGATGACGCGGCAGGCGATTTCGCCGCGGTTGGCGATGAGAATTTTGGTGAACATGGGATTCTTGGAGTTGATGGGTTCTGGCGGGCAGGGCCTTGGCGTCAGGCCCGGCTCACGAACTCCTGTCGATGGCCGGGCTCATGTCTTCCATCCACAGCACGTTGTCCGCGTACGACTGCAGGTCGGGTGACAGGCTGTACATGGAGCCCGACACCCACACCTCTTTGTGCAGCTCGGACTTCACGTAGGAAATGGCGTCTTCGAAGTCCCCGTCGCCCGCGGAAAGAATCAGCCGGTCGTAGACGTTCTGCGCCGCCAGCTTGATCATCAGCGTGGCGATCCCGACATCCACGCCCTTCTGGACCGCCCGGTCGGACGGGTGGTTGCAGTGGAAGCAGTTCAGATGCATCTTCTTGAGCTTGTAGAGCTGGACACGGAATTTCGGGCCCATCGGCGGGGCCGTCTTGATCCATGAATGGAAGGCGTTCTGCGCATCCGTGGCCGGCTCGGTCGCCGAATTCAGGTAGTAGCTCTCGTAGATCGGCCCACCGTTCAGCCGCGTCATCTCGTTCTTCAGCTTCAGGTAGGCTTTGTTGCACAAATCACCCCGGCCACACCGGTAGACTGAAGGCGTGACGGAAGCAAAGAGCGAGAGGCGGACCAAGTACCGCACGACGAACTGGAAAGCCTACAACGCAGCGCTGAAGGCGCGAGGATCGTTGACGATGTGGCTGGATGAAGGCATGCAGTGGCTTGGCAAGCCGAACGGCAAGCGCGGGCGCAGCCCGACGTTCTCGGACGCAGCCATCCAGTTTTGCTTGAGCATCAAGTGCCTGTTCGGCCAGCCCCTGCGGCAGGCGCTGGGCATGGTGGACAGCCTGCTGCGGCTGGCCAAGCTGGACTGGCCGGTGCCGGACTTCAG
>NZ_QLTA01000027.1 GCF_003269065.1 Paracidovorax anthurii | reverse complement strand
CCACTTGCGCCAGTACGCATAGACGTTGTGCCACTTGGGGAACTGCGGCGGCAGATAGCGCCACTGACAACCCGTGCGAAGCAGGTACAGCACTGCACAGAACACTTCGTACAGATCCAGCTTGATCGGTTTGGTGCTGCGCCGAACGCTGCGCAGCAGCGGCTCGATCTCGGCAAACTTCTCTCTACTGATGTCGCTTGGGTATGGCTTTCTTTTCACCCCAGGATTGTCGGGGGAGATCGTAAACACGCTCTGAGAGTGCCCATCGCTTCCCGCCTTCGTTCCACGCTGCACCGCACCGCCATCGCCAGCGGCCTTGCCCTGGCCTTCGCCGCCATCCCCGCCGGCGCCCAGGACGTGCAGACCGTCAAGATCGGCCATGCCGGCCCCATCTCGGGCGGCATCGCCCACATCGGCAAGGACACCGAGAACGGCGTGCGCATGGCGGTGAACGACCTCAACGCCCAGAACCTCGTGATCGGCGGCAAGAAGATCCACTTCGAGATCGCCGCGGAGGACGATGCCGGCGAGCCGCGCCAGGCCACGGCCATCGCGCAGAAGCTCTGCGACTCCAAGGTGGCCGGCGTGGTGGGCCACCTGCAGTCGGGCACCTCGATCCCGGCCTCGTCCCTCTACGACAAGTGCGGCCTGCCGCACATCACGGCGGCGGCCACCAACCCCGACCTGACCAAGCCCGGCTACAAGACCACCTTCCGCCTCATCGCCAACGACAGCGCCCTGGGCGCGGCGCTGGCCATCTACGCGGCCGACCACCTCAAGCTCAAGACGGTGGCCATCATCGACGACCGCACCGCCTATGGCCAGGGCGTGGCCCAGGTGTTCAGGGCCACGGCGCTGCAAAAGGGCCTGAAGGTGGTGGCCGACGAGTTCACCAACGACAAAGCCACTGACTTCATGCCCATCCTCACGGCGATCAAGCCCAGGAAGCCCGACGGCATCTTCTACGGCGGCCTCGACGCGCAGGCCGGCCCCATGCTGCGCCAGATGGAGCAGCTCGGCCTGGGGCAGGTCAGGTTCTTCGGCGGCGACGCGCTGTGCACCGAGAAGCTGCCCGACCTCGCCAGCAAGGTCGCCGCGCTCAAGAACGTGACCTGCGCCACGGGCGGCGCCTCGGTCGCCAGGATGCAGGGCGGCGCCGAGTGGAAGAAGCGCTACGACGCCCAGTTCCCCGGCCAGTTCCAGATCTACAGCCCCTATGCCTACGACGCCGCCATGGTGCTGGTGGACGCGATGAAGCGCGCCGACTCGGTGGACCCGAAGGTGTACACGCCCTTCATCGCCAAGACCCAGTACAAGGGCGTGACGGCCAATGTGGCGTTCACCCCCAAGGGCGAGCTGACCACCCCCGCCGTGACCCTCTACCACTATCCCGCCAATGCGCGCGTGGCGCTGAACTGAGCCGGCTTTCGCTACAGTGGCGTGCCGCGTCCGGGGAACCGGGCGCGGCACGCTTTTTTTTCGGCCCGCCGGGCGCCTGGCGCCGGGCCTTCAGGAGATGAACGGTATGCGCATGGCATTCGGACTGGTGGGCCTGCTCGTGGCCCTGGTGGTGGTGGCCGTGCTGGCCAAAAAGCAGCTCGACGCCACGCGCGTGGCCGTGCCCCCGGTGCCGGGCGTGCAGCAGCCGGCGGAGGGCGCTTCCGCCCCGAGCGTGCGCGCGCAGAGCCAGCAGGTGCAGCAGCAGGTGCGCCAGCAGATGGAGTCGCTCATGCAGCAGGCGCGGCCCATGCCGGAAGACGAATCCAAGTAAAAAGGCCTCGATGTCGCCGTATCTGCTGCATGAGTAGCTATGAATAATGTAGCAATCCACACCCCGGACGGCTCCGCGCGGCCGCGCGCGGACGACGAGGCCTGGATGCGCCTCGCGCTGGCCGAGGCCGCCGAGGCCGCCGCGCGCGGCGAGGTGCCCGTGGGGGCCGTGGTGGTGAAGGACGGCGTGCCGATCGCCTCCGGCCGCAATGCGCCCATCGGTGCGCACGACCCCACCGCCCACGCCGAGATCGTCGCGCTGCGCGCCGCCGCCGCGCGCCTAGGCAACTATCGCTTGGACGGCTGCACGCTCTACGTCACGCTGGAGCCCTGCGCCATGTGCAGCGGCGCCATGCTGCATGCGCGGCTGGCGCGCGTGGTGTACGGCGCGCCGGATGCCAAGACCGGCGCGGCGGGCTCCGTGGTGGACCTGTTCGCCGAGCCGCGCCTGAACCACCACGCGGTGGTCGAGGGCGGCGTGCTCGCGCACGAGTGCGCCGCGCTGCTGGGCGACTTCTTCCGCACGCGGCGGCAGGCGCAGCGCGAGAAGGCGCGCGCCGACCATCCGCTGCGCGACGACGCGCTGCGCACGCCCGACGCGCGCTTCGCCGGGCTGCCCGATTTCCCCTGGGAGCCGCGCTACGTCAGCGACCTGCCCGCCCTGGCCGGCCTGCGGATGCACTACCTGGACGAAGGCCCCCGCGACGCGCGGCGCACCTGGCTGTGCCTGCACGGCGTGGGCACCTGGGGCTACCTGTATCGGCACATGCTGCCGGTGTTCCTCGAAGCGGGCGACCGCGTGGTCGTGCCCGACCTGATCGGCTTCGGCCGCAGCGACAAGCCCAAGAAAGAGGCGGGGCACACGCTGGCCTGGCACCGGCAGGTGCTGGCCGAGCTTGCCGAGGGGCTCGACCTGCGCCGCGCCGTGCTCGTGGTGCAGGGGGAGGGCGGGGCGCCGGGCCTGGCGCTGCCCCCGGCCTGCCCCGACCGCTTCGCCGGCCTGCTCGCGCTCAATGCCTGGGCCGCGCCCGGCGACGGCGCGCCGCTGCCGACCGGCATCGCCGCGTGGCGCAAGGCGCTGGCCGCGCGCCCGGCCGCCGCGCTGCGGCCCTGGCAGGGCCCGGATGCGCCGCCCGAGGCCGTGGCCGCCTATGGCGCGCCGTTTCCCGATGCGGGCTACCGCGCCGCCCTGCGGGCGGGGCTGGCGTGGCTGCCGCCGGATGCCGGCCATCCGGCCGCGGCCATCGCGCGCGAGACCCGGGCCTTCTGGAGGCAGTGGCCGGGCCGGGGCATCGTGGCGGCGGGCGGGCGCGATGCCGTCTGGGGCGCCGCCCTGCTGGCCGATGCCCGGTCGCCGCAGTGCTGGCTGCCCGGGGGCGCCGAGCCCTGGGAGTGGCCCGATGCCGGGCACCTGCTGCCCGAGCGCCACGGCCGCGAACTGGCCGTGCGCGCTGTGGAATACTTCCGCCACTGACCGATCGACCCACGGCCCATGCCGGCGGAAGGCGGCGGCCCCGGGGCTTCGCGGCGCGCGGCCCCTCCCGCTGTCTCTCGTCCATCCCTCCTTTCTTCATCCCATCCGGAGCGGGCCCCGAGGCCCGACTGAACGCCTTGTCCTCCTCCCACCACGACCACGATCACGACCATGCGCACTGCGGCCACGACCACGGCCCGCGCCATATCTACATCTATTCGCCCTCCAGCGCCGTGCGCGACAAGGCCGCCTTCAAGCGCGGCATCGCGCGCCTCAAGGCCCTGGGGCACGAGGTGGAGGTGGATGCGGACGCGCAGGCCGTCCACACCCGGTTCGCGGGCGACGACGCCACCCGCCTCGCGGCCATCCACCGCGCCGCCGCGAGCGGGGCCGACGTGGCCCTCATCACGCGCGGCGGCTACGGGCTCTCGCGGCTGCTGCCCGACATCCGCTACAAGGCCGTGGCCAAGGCCGTGGAGCGCGGCACGCGGTTCGTCGGCCTGAGCGATTTCACGGCCTTCCAGGCCGCGCTGCAGGCCCGGACCGGCGCCATCACCTGGGCCGGCCCCTCGCTGATCAGCGACCTGGGCGCGGAGGGCGAGCCCGACGACATCATGCTGGCCTGCCTGGACGATCTGCTCACGGGCCACGGCGAGGGCGCGGGCTGGCGCATGAACAACGAGAAGCCCGCCGCCGACGGCACGCCCGCGGTGCGCGACCTCTACATCAAGAACGCCACGCTCTGGGGCGGCAACCTCGCCATGCTGTGCTCGCTGGTGGGCACGCCCTACCTGCCCCAGGTCAAGGGCGGCATCCTCTTCGTCGAGGACGTGAGCGAACACCCCTACCGCGTCGAGCGCATGCTCACGCAGCTGCTGCACGCGGGCATCCTCGCGCAGCAGAAGGCCGTGGTGCTGGGCCAGTTCACGGGCTACCAGCTCGCGCCGCACGACAAGGGCTTCAAGCTGCAGACCGTGGTGGACTGGCTGCGCACGCGCATCAAGGCGCCGGTGCTCACCAACCTGCCCTTCGGCCACGTGCCCACCAAGGTGCTGCTGCCGGTGGGCGCGCAGGTGTCGCTGTCGGTGGAGGGGCGCGATGCGCTGCTCTACTGGGGGCATGCGGGCTCCCACGCCCATTGATGCGGGCGTAGCCGGCCACAGGTGTTCCCGCAGCCGCCCCACTGCCAGGGGCCGGGCGGATCGCAGAAGTGCGCTCGCATGTTCGTGGGCGGGGCCCGTTCGCATCGGAGTCAAAATTTTTCACATTTATCTTTTTGTCATAAAAACTTCTGATAAATGTGATGAAAATATTCCTCGGAAAGTTCGCATTTGTTCGTTGTGTTTCGCTTGGATGGCAAGCCATTTCTTGCAGGAAAAAGCACTGTCCACGCGACCGATCTTCCGAGTAATACCGCCATGACCTCTTGCCTGAGATTGCTCGCCGTGCTCGCCGCCTGCGCGATCGGCCCCGTTCATGCCGACGATGCGCCGGTGGTCGCGCAATGGGGCACGGTCTCCGAGCCGGCGTGGCCCGTGACGGTCTATCGGACGTTGCCGGCCAGTCTGACGCCAGTGGACGGATCGATGGATTCGCTCGATGCCAATCCTTCTGCGTCGCAGCCGGACACAGCGAGCATCCAGGACGCGATCGACCACTGTCCCGAGGGGCAAGCCGTCAAGCTGACGACCGGCCTGTCGGGCGAAACGGCCTTTCTCAGCGGCCCGCTGAGGCTGAAGTCGGGCGTCACGTTGTGGATCGACACCAACGTCACGCTGTTCGCCTCGCGCAACCCCAAGGACTACGACAACGGTCCCGGCACGTGCGGCACGGCCACCTCCTCGAACGCCAGGTCGTGCAATCCGCTGATCCTGGCCGACAAGACGACCAATAGCGGCGTCGTGGGGGGCGGCACCATCGACGGCCGCGGCGGCAGTCTGCTGACCAGCGGCCCCAATGCGAGCATGCGCACATGGTGGGACGTGGCGTGGCAGAACCGCACGTCCGGACTCTACCAGCAGACCCCCCGGCTGGTGCAGGTCCAGAATGGCAGCGGCTTCGTGGCGCACGGCATCACGCTGCAGAACTCGGGGGGCTTCCACTTCTGGGCCTATGGTGTCAGCGGGCTGACCGCATGGGGCATCAAGATCCTGACGCCGAGCCTGGCCTACACGAAAGCCAACTACCAGTGCCCGCCCGGCACCACGCCGGATGTCGTGACGCCGGCGACCTGCTTTACGCCGGACACGGCCCAGAACACCGACGGTTTCGACACCGGCTATTCGAGCAACGTGCTGCTCGCGTATTCGTACATCAGCGTGGGTGACGACCACGTGGCGATCAAGTCGAGCTCCGGCGCGGGCGCGCAACGCCATACGTATGCGCACAACCACTTCTACTATGGGCACGGACATTCGATCGGCAGCGAGACGAACGCGGGGGTCAACGACATCGTGGTGACCGATCTGTCGGTGGACGGTTTCGACAGCGGGACGAGCGGCGGCTTGCGGATCAAGTCCGACGCATCGCGCGGCGGCCACGTGTCGAACGTCACGTACCGCCAGGTCTGCATGCGCAACGTCAGCCATCCGTTGACGTTCGACCCGTTCTACAGCGGCAGCTCGAAAGGGGCGCTGTACCCGAACTTCAGCGACATCTCGGTGCAATCGTTCCGCGACCTCGGCAGTGCGAAGTATGGTGGGGGCAGCCTGACGTTCGTCGGCTACACGCGCCACGGCCAGAACAATCCGCTGACGATCACGCTCGACAACGTCGTCTTCGATGGCGTGCAGCCGACGTTTGCGCCCGGCCACAACGGCGGGCCCTCGACCCAGCCGTTCGATGCGCACTTCACGCTGGGGCCCGGGCCGGTCAGCTTCGCATCGTCGATCGTCACGTCCTCGTCCAACAACGTCACGGTCCGCGGCACGCCGGGCAGCGGGGCGGGGATCGATTGCAGCGGAGCGTTCAAGCCGTTGAAGTCGGTGCTGCCTACGTCGTCGCCGATCTAGAGACTTCTGCGAGAGCCCGGGCGTTCGCCACGCGGCTCTTTTCATACTGCTGCGCAAGACCACGCGCTCCGCCGCACCCGGCGGAGCAGGGCGGCCGATGGGCATCCAGCATGCGACGACCTCGACCGGCAAACACCGCCTCTGCCATTCCACCCGAGGAGTCCCCATGAACGACATGCTTCGCCGCGCGACAGCGATGGTGCTTGCCCTTGGCGCACTGCCACTGTCGGCGCGGGCTGCCGATTGGTACATCGCCCCCGGCGGGGCGGACAGCAACCCCGGCACGTATGCCGCGCCGTTCGCCACCGTGATGGCAGCCCAGGCCGCTGCATCGGCGGGAGACACGGTCTACCTGCGCGGCGGGACATACCGCCCGACCAACGACAACGTCAGCGTGACCCAGCCCATCAATGCCATCGTCAACGACATCACCAAAAGCGGGATTTCCTACCTGGCCTACGCCAATGAACGGCCGGTGTTCGATTTCTCCGCGGTCACGCCGGTGGACCGGCGTGTAGTCGCCTTCCGCGTCAAGGCGGACAACTGTGTCTTCTATGGCTTCGACATCGTGGGTGTCCGCATCACGATCGCCGACCGCCACACCCAGTCGGAAGCATTTCTGGTCGAGGGCGGAAACGGCAACCTGTTCGAAAGACTGGCGATCCACGACGGCATGGCGATCGGCTGGTATCTCGTTTCCGGCAGCAACAACCTCGTGCGCAACGTCGATGTCTACAACAACCAGGGCTTGAACAGCTTTTCACACGGCAACATCGATGGTTTCGGCGTGCATCCCATCGACGCGGGAAGCGTGGGCAATGTCATCGAAGGCAGCCGTGCATGGCTCAACAGCGATGACGGCTTCGACCTCATCAATGCGTGGTCCGCAGTCACTTTGCAGAACAACTGGGCGTTCCATAACGGGTTCGATATGAACTCCACGCCATTGGGTGACGGCAATGGCTTCAAGGCGGGCGGCTACGGGCGCAACGGGAGCCCCTATCCGCAGCCGGTGCCGCGCCACGTGATCCGCTTCAACCTGTCGGTGGGCAACCGGTCCAACGGCTTCTATGCCAACCACCATATCGGAGGGCAGGACTGGATCAGCAACACGGCCATCAACAACCGGCGAACCAACTACGACATGCTCTCGACGCTGGCCGACAACCGCACCGACGTCGCGGGCTATGGCCACTATCTCGCCAACAACCTGGGCTACGGAACCCGCACCGAGATCATGAACCTGGGGAGTGCAACGGCCAACAACATCCAGCGCAATTCCTTCTCGATTCCGCTCGCTGCCGCCGCAAGCGACTTTGTCAGCCTCGACGAGCAGCAGCTCATGCGTCCGCGCCAACCCAACGGCGATCTGCCCGAGATCACCTTCGCGACGCTGGCGCCCGGCAGTGCCCTGATCGACGCGGGGGCCGATACGGGTGAGCCCTACAGGGGCCGTGCGCCGGATCTGGGCGCGTTCGAATCGCGATAAAGCACCGTCCACGACCTTGGGAGGAATACACAGGCATCACCCATTACCAGACAGCACCCATCACCTTGGTCGCCTGTGCGATCGGCCCTGTTCATGCCCACGATGCGCCCGCCACAACCCCATGGGGCGGCATAGCCCGCAAGGGTGGCCTGCCGCGTGTTGTCGGCCCGTTTGACGCCGGTTCAGCGGATCAATCGATTCGCCCCCGGTGCCAACCTGTCCGCGTCGCCGCCGGGCAATGCCCTCTGGCTGTTTGGCGACGGCCGTGCGAATTGCAGATCCATGCCAGCGAATCCGATCCAGGCGCTGGAAGGCTTGCAACAAAAAGCATGGATGTTCTCGCCGGTTCCTGCCCCGAGTGAGGCGGGCTGGCGCCTCTCCCTCGATGTCAAAGGATTGTGATCATGCCTACCGGAAACCACACCCTCACGAGCTATCACTTCCCGTTAATCATCACCATCGCGTGCCTGCTCGGATCGGGTGGATACGCATCCGCTTCTTCCGAGAACCGTCCATCGACCACTGCGCCCGACTATGCCTATGTCGACGCGATGATGCCGCCCCTGCCTCCTTCCCGTGGCCTAACGCTGCTGCAGGACGGCAAGACAGCATCCACTACGGCCGAGTTCACCCAGTTCCTGATGGCCTTGAATGCCGCGACCTACCAGCAGATGCTCCCATCTTCCGGCGTTGCGGGTGAGCCTGCGTTCCTGGAGATGAAGCGCTACCTGCAGAACCGCTACAACGGCGTGACCGTGGTGAAATCGTTGAAGCAGGACGGAGCCATCTCCGATTGCATCCCCGTGGGTGAACAGCCCGGGCTGCGCGATGGCAGCGCCGTCGCGAGTCCGCCCCCTGCGAACCCTCACGGAGCGGCCGCGGGTGATTTGACGGCAGGCGAGCAATGCCCACGCGGGACGATTCCGCTTGAACGCATCGGCCTCGACCAGGTGACGCAGTTCGCGACCTTGAAAAAGTTCCTGAGCAAGGGGGCGGCCCCTCGCCCACCGGAAGCCTTGCCGGTTGCCGCTGCCGACGATCCCACCGCAGGGCATCACTACGCGACAACGTACATGGATACCAGAGGTGCTCTCATCGCGGGTGCCGGTGCAGACCTCAATATCTGGAGTCCGGCCTTTGCGACGGGGATCGACCAAATGTCGATCAGCCAGATATGGATCAACAGCAGAGACTTCAAGCAGACCTTGGAGGTTGGCTGGCAGCGGCGACCGAGTTATTCGAAATGGGGGGATAAGTCAATCCTTTTCATCTACTCCACCCAGGACGGCTATGCCACCACCGGTTGCCACAACCTGGAATGCGGCCAGTTCGTTCAGACCGCCTCGGGGAACGTGTTCGGCGTTGCTTTTGCACCCAACCGCTACAGCGTGAAGAATGGCGCACAGGGCGTGGTGAAGGTGGCGTTCGAGCGGAACCAGGACGGCAACTGGTGGTTGAATGTCGATGGCAATTGGATTGGTTATTACAAGGCCAACCTCTACAGGGGCGATCTGGCATCGCCCAGCGCGTCGATCGTCATCAGCGCCGGCGGTGAAGCCTCCCCCGATGACGGCTCTGCGAGCCTTCCCATGGGCAGCGGCGCATTCGCCGCCAGTGGCTACAGGCAGGCGGCGTTCCAAGCCAATCATTTCTACATCGACGACAGCCTGAAGGCATATGCCGTCACCAACCTGGCGAACTTCTCTGTCCCTGACCCCCGTTGCTACACCATTGCAGTGGCGGGGCTGAGCTACGACGGAGCCTATACCGGCGTGAGCCGCACCACCCCGTCGCCCGAGATGACGACCGGCGGCTTCTACTTCGGCGGACCGGGTTGCCACTGACGTTTTCGAGCTGTCGTTGGCTATAGCGGCACGATCGGCGCCGGTGGTCACGGTACCGATCGTGCCGATCGATGCGCCCGTCATGACAACTGCTTGAGCAGGCTTTTCGAGCCGGCGTGGCTGGAAATGGTGGTTTGTCGGGTGTTATCGACCTGTTTGACGCCGGTTCGGCGGATCACCCCGATCCGCTTCGACGCCAACCCGTCCACGTCGCCGCCGGGCAAGGCCCTCGGGCGGTCTGGCGACGGCCGTGTGAATTGACGATCCATGCCAGTCAATCCGACCCAGGCGCTGGAAGCGCTTGCAACAGAGAGCATGGATGTCCTCGCCGGTTCCCGCCCCGCGGGCGGTGGGCTGGCGCTCCCTCCCTCGATGTCAAAGGATTGTGATCATGCCTACCGGAAACCACACCCTCACGGGCCCTCGCTTCCCGTCAATCATCGCCATCGCGTGCCTGCTCGGATCGGGTGGATATGCATCCGCTTCTTCCGAGAACCGTCCATCGACCGCTGGTCCCGACTATGACTATGTCGACGCGATGATGCTGCCCCTGCCGCCTTTCCATGGCCCAACGCTGCTGCAGGATGGCAAGACAGCATCCACTACGGCCGAGTTCACCCAGTTCCTGGTGGCCTTGAATGCCGCGACCTACCAGCAGGTGCCCCCATCTTCCGGCGTTGCGGGTGAGGCTGCGTTCCTGGAGATGAAGCGCTATCTGCAGAACCGTTACAACGGCGTGACGGTGGTGCAATCGTTGAAGCAGGACGGAGCCATCTCCGATTGCATTCCCGTGGGTGAACAGCCCGGGCTGCGCGATGGCAGCGCCGTCGCGAGTCCGCCCTCTGCGAACCCCCACGGATCGGCCGTCAGCGAGTTGACGGCGGGTGAGCAATGCCCACGCGGGGCGATTCCGCTTGAACGCATCGGCCTCGATCAGTTGACGCATTTCGCGACCTTGAAGCAGTTCTTGAGCAAGGGCGCACTCCCTCGCCCACCGGGAGCCTCGCCGGTTTCCGCCGCTGAGACATTCACTGCGATACACCACTACGCGTCGATATACGAGGACACGGCAGGCGCGCTCATCGCGGGTGCCGGTGCGGACCTCAATATCTGGAATCCGGCCTTTGCCACGGCGAACGACTACCTGTCGATAAGCCAGATATGGCTGGTCAGCGCGGACTTTCAGCAGAGTTTGGAAGTCGGCTGGCGGAGGCAGCCGGGTTATCCGAACTGGGGGGACAAATCGATCCTTTTCATCTACTCCACCCAGGACGGCTATGCCAGTACCGGTTGCCACAACCTGGAATGCGGCCAGTTCGTTCAGACCGCTTCGGGGAACGTATTCGGCGTTGCTTTTGCCGCCAACCGCTACAGCGTGAAGAATGGCACGCAGGGCATGGTCAAGGTGGCGTTCAAGCGCAACTCGGACGGCAACTGGTGGCTGAGTGTCGACGGCCATTGGATTGGTTACTACAAGGCAAGCCTCTATACCGGCGGCGACTTGGCATCGCCCAGTGCGTCGACCCGCATCAGTGCTGGTGGTGAAACCCACGCCTATGCCAACGCCCCGAGCACGCCCATGGGCAGCGGCGTATTCGCGGCCAAGGGCTACAGGCAGGCGGCGTTCCAAGCCAATCATTTCTACATTGACGACAGCTTGAAGACACATGCCTTGACCAACCTGACAGGCTTCGCTGTCACCAACCCCGACTGCTACACCATGGCCGTGGCGGGGCTGAGCTACAACAGATCCAGTACCGGCGTGAGCCGCATCACCCCATCGCCCGAGATGACGACCAGCGGCTTCTACTTCGGCGGACCGGGCTGCCACTGACGTTGTCGACGCGCTGTCGTGGGTAACGGCGGCAGCGTGTCGGAGCACCGGCGGTCACGAGATTTGCCCGGCGCCAATCTGTCCACGTCGCCGCCGGGCAAGGCCCTCGGGCTGCCTGGCGACGGCCATGCGAATTGCAGATCCATGCCAGGGAATCCGACCCAGGTGCTGGAAGGCTCGCAGCCGAAAGCATGGATGTCCTCGCCGGTTCCTGCCCCGCGGGTGGTGGGCTGGCGCCTCTCCCACGATGTCAAAGGATTGTGATCATGCCTACCGGAAACCATACCTCCACGAGCCATCGCTTCCCGTTAATCATCACCATCGCTTGCCTGCTTGGATCGGGTGGATACGCATCCGCTTCTCCTGAAAATCGTCCATCGACCGCTGCTCCCGACAATGGTTACGTCGATGCGATGATGCCCCCTCTGCCTCCTTCCCGTGGTCCAACGCTGCTGCAGGATGGCAAGACAGCATCCACTACGGCCGAGTTCACCCAGTTCCTGTTGGCCTTGAATGCCGCGACCTACCAGCAGGTGCCCCCATCTTCCGGCGTTGCGGGCGAGTCCGCGTTCCTGGAGATGAAGCGCTACCTGCAGAACCGCTACCACGACGTGACGGTGGTGCAATCGTTGAAGCAGGACGGAGCTACTTCTGATTGCATTCCCGTGGGTGAACAGCCCGGGCTGCGCGATGGCAGTGCCGTCGCGAATCCGCCCTCCGCGAACCCCCACGGATCGGCCGTCAGCGAGTTGACGGCGGGTGAGCAATGCCCACGCGGGACGATCCCGCTTGAACGCATCGGCCTCGACCAGTTGACGCAGTTCGCGACCTTGAAAAAATTCCTGAGCAAGGGCGCGGCTCCCCGTCGACCGGGAGCTGCGGCGGTTTCCGCTGCCGAGGAGTCTCCCGAGATACACCACTTCGCACAGATGTTCGCGGACACCCAAGGCGCGCTCATCGCGGGTGCTGGCGCGGACCTCAATATCTGGAATCCGGCCTTTGTCACGGCGAACGACTAAATGTCGATAAGCCAGATATGGGTCATGAGCGCAGACTCCGTGCAGACCCTTGAGGTTGGCTGGCAGCGGCGACCGAGTTATCCGAAATGGGGGAACAAGTCGATCCTTTTCATCTACTCCACCCAGAACGGCTACAGGACCGGTTGCCACAACCTGGAATGCGGCCAGTTCGTTCAGACCGCTTCGGGGAACGTGTTTGGCGTTGCTTTTGCCGCCAACCGCTACAGCGTGAAGAATGGCGCGCAGGGCGTGGTGAAGGTGGCGTTCGAGCGGAACCAGGACGGCAACTGGTGGCTGAGTGTCGACGGCCATTGGATTGGTTACTACAAGGCAAGCCTCTACACCGGCGGTGACTTGGCATCGCCCAATGCATCGATCGCCTTCTGGGCTGGCGGCGAAACCTACGCCGATGACAACGCCCCGAGCACGCCCATGGGTAGCGGCGCATTTGCTGCCAGCGGCTACAGGCAGGCGGCGTTCCAAGCCAACCATTTCTACATCGACGACAGTTTGAAGGCACATGCCGTAACCCACCTGAAAGACGTCAGCTCGACCGCCCCCCGCTGCTATACCGTGGCAGTGGCGGGACTGAGCTACGACAGCGGCACCGGCGTGAGCCGCACCACCCCGTCGCCCGAGATGACGACTGGCGGCTTCTACTTCGGCGGACCGGGTTGCCACTGAGGGTTTCGACGCACTGCCGTTGGCAACGGCGACAGTGCGCCGGCATCTCGATTCCCCGAAGTACAACGTCTTGACCCAGGTCAGGTCAATGGCACCGATGCATGCACGAGCGGCTGCGGTGACTCCGCCGCTGCCAGGAGACAAGCCATCAAAGAGCCGGCACACGGGGGATGCAACAGCGCTGCCGCCTCAGGCCAAGGCAATGCAATGCGGCTGTCCCTCTGGCTGCAAAGCCGACCGGGATGCGCCGGCGCGAGGAACCCCGGGCCGGGGGCTTTCCGGGGCGCCCGGAAACTCTGAATCTCTGGTGGCGAATGCCACGGTAGCACCCCATAATCCAAAGCCCGCGCCGACCTTTCTTCCCTGCCGTGCCACGCTGTCCCTCACCCCTTCGCCACTGCCTTGCGCGACTGCGCCGCGCCGGCCGCGCGCAGCCCTGGGGAGGCTGCCTGCCATGAAGACCGTGCTGCACACCGTGGTGTTCTCCGACATCGTCGGCACCACGGCGCTGTTCGAGACCCATGGCAATGCGCGGGCGGCGGCAACCGTGACGTGGCTCACCGAATGGATCGCCGCGGTGATGGTCGTGCATGGCGGGCGCGTGGTGAAGACCCTGGGCGACGGCGTGCTGGCCGTCTTCCCCAGGCCGGCGGTGGCGGTGGAGGCCGTGGTGGACATGGTCCGGCGCCACCACGAGCGGCCCGGGCAGAGCGGGCTGAGCATGGACCTGCGCGTGGGCATGGCCCATGGCGAGGTGGTGGAGATGGACGGCGACACCTACGGCGATGCGGTGAATGTCGCCGCCCGCCTGTGCGAGCGGGCCGGCCCGCGGGAGATCTGGGCCGATGCCGCCGTGGCGCGGCTCGCCGGGCCGGTCGATGGCACGGCCTATGTGCGCCTGGGGCAGCTCGAACTGCGGGGGCGCACCGAGCCGCTGATGGTCCACCAGGTGGATTGGCGGCAGGGCGAAGAGCACGGCCTCATCACGCAGCACGCAGACCTGCCGAGCAGCGTCACTCCGCTGGAGGCCGCCAGCGCGCGCATCGAGCTGGGCTGGGGCGGCAGCTTCCGGGCCTTCGGGGCCGCCGACGGCCCGGTGCAGGTGGGGAGGTCTTCGCAGGTTCCGGTGCGGCTGGCCGACTCGCGGGTGTCGCGCCTGCATGCGCGCATCGAGTGGCGCGGCGGCACCATCACGTTCATCGACATGAGCAGTTTTGGAAGCTGGGTCCGGTTCGACGGCAGCGCGGCCGTGGTGGCGCTGCGGCGCGATGCCTGCGTGCTGCATGGCAGCGGGCAGATCGCGCTGGGCGTGCCGTTCGGGCGGCCCGATACGCCCACCGTCGGCTTCGGGGTGACCGATACCGACGCGCCGGAGACCTGGGACACGCTGGCGCCGCACCACTGAACGCATGCGGGCTGCATGACAATGGCGCCCTCGCAAGACGGGTGTGATGCAATGGAAATCCGAAAGAAGATCGGCGGCTCCTGGTGGCGGGTGCTCGCCGTGGGCGTGGTGGCGGTGGCGCTGCTCGCGGGCGCCGCGCTGGCCTGGTATGTGCAGCGCAGCTTTCCGGCCCTGGATGGGCGCTTGCAGGCGCCGGGGTTGTCGGCGCCCGTGCAGGTGCGGCGCGATCCTTCCGACGTGACCCACATCGAGGCCGCGTCGCCCCGGGATCTGTGGTTTGCCACGGGCTACCTGCACGCCCAGGAGCGCACCTGGCAGCTGGAGTTCAACCGCCGCCTCATGCGCGGCCAGCTCTCGGAGGTGTTCGGCCCCGCCACGCTGGAGACCGACAAGCTCATGCGCGCGCTCGACATCATCGGCGCGGCGCGGAGGCAGTACGCCGGGCTGCCGGCGGAGGCGCGCGACGCGCTGCAGGCCTACAGCCAGGGCATCCGGAGCTTTCACCAGCATCGCACCCAGGCCCTGCCGCCCGAATTCCCGTTGCTGGGCGTGGTGCCCGGCGGGGCCGGGGGCGCGGACGCGGCCTGGCTGCCCGAGGACAGCATGGGCTGGGCCCTCATGATGGCCCTGGACATGGGGGGCAACTGGGGGCAGGAGTTCACGCGCCTGTCCCTGGCCCGGGTGCTCGATACGCAGCGCCTCTGGCAGGCGCTGCCGCCCTATCCGGGCGAGGCGCCCGCCACCGCCGTGGACCTGGCCGCGCTCTACCGTGGCCTGGGGGTGTACCGCTCCGGGGGCGATGCGCCGGCATCCACGTCGGATGCGGCGGGTGCCGCGGGCACGGCGGTGCCGCTGGCCCTGCTGGGCGATGGCGCGCGCCAGTGGCTGGAGTGGTCGCGGGCCCTGGTGCGCGATGCTGGCACGAACGAGGGCAAGGGCAGCAACAACTGGGTCGTGGCGGGTTCGCGGACGGCCAGCGGCAAGCCGCTGCTGGCCAACGATCCGCACCTGGGCCTGTCGGCGCCCGCCATCTGGTACTACGCGGCCTTGCACGCCCCGGCGGGCCGTGCCTCCGACGGCACGCCCATTCCTCCCACGGAGGTGATCGGCGGCATGCTGCCGGGCCTGCCGTTCGTGGTGCTGGGCCGCACCGCGCGCGTGGCCTGGGGCTTCACGAACACCAGCCCCGACGTGCAGGACCTGTACCTGGAGCAGATCGACCCGTCCAACCCGCGCCGCTACCGCACCCCCGAGGGCTGGGCCGATTTCGGGGTGCGTACCGAAACCATCCGCGTCAAGGGCCAGCCCGATGCCGTCGTGACCTTGCGCTCCACGCGCCACGGGCCGGTGCTGAGCGATGCCCAGGCCTCGCATGCCGCGCTGATCGACCTGGGGCGGTACGCCATCGCGCTGCGCTGGAGCGCCCTGGACGCCGACAACCAGACGGTGCTTGCCGGCCTCAAGCTCAACCATGCGGAGTCGGTGGACGGGCTGTTCCAGGCGCTGTCGTACTACCACTCGCCCATGCAGAACGTGGTGGCCGCCGACGTGCAGGGCCGCATCGCCTTCAAGGCCGTGGGCCGCGTGCCCGTGCGCGGCGAGGCCCACGACCTGCGCGGCGTGGCACCCGCGCCCGGATGGGACGCCCGCTACGACTGGCAGGGCTGGCTGCCCTATGCCGACACCCCGCAGGACGACGGCGCGAAGGGCTGGATCGCCACGGCCAACCAGCGCGTCACGGCCGAGGGCTATGCGCACTTCATCACCCAGGACTGGGCGCTGCCCTACCGCTACGAGCGCATCGCGCAGCAGCTGGACGCCGTGCCCCGCCATGACATGGCGAGCATGCAGCGGCTGCAGGGCGACGTGGTCTCGCTGGCCACGCTGCGCCTGCTGCCGCACCTGCGGCGGGCACTGCAGGGCCATGCCCATCCCCTGGCCGGGGCGGTGGCGGCGCAGCTGGAGGGGTTCGACGGCGCGATGCGGGCCGACCGCGCGGCGCCCCTCGTCTTCGCCGCCTGGGTGGACGAGCTGGCGCGGGGCACCATCGCCGCGCGCATCGGGGCCGAGCGCTTCGAGGCCACCTATGGCAAGCGCGACTACCGCGCGGGCCTGGAGGGCATCCTGGAGCGCGGCGATGCGTGGTGGTGCCAGCCCACGACCTGCGAGCGCCAGTCCGCCGATGCCCTGGCCCGGGCGCTCGACCGGCTGCAGGCCGCGCAGGGGGCCGATCCCGCCCGCTGGCGCTGGGGCGTGGCGCACCCGGCGCTGAGCGTTCACCGCCCCTTCGGCAGCGTGCCGGCGCTGGCGCGCTTCTTCGACGTGCGGGTGCCATCGCCCGGAGATGCCTACACGGTCAACGTGGGGCAGTACGACGCGGGCAATGCCTCGGGGCCGTTCGTCAACCGGCACGCGGCCTCGCTGCGCGCGGTGTACGACCTGGCCGACCTGGAGCAGTCGCTCTTCATCTACCAGACCGGGCAGAGCGGGCTGGTGTTCTCGCCGCGCTACCGCGACATGCGCGAGGCCTGGGTGGGGGGCGGCTACCGGCCCCTGCAGCTGCGGCCGCAGCGCTGGGTGCATGCGCTCACCCTGAATCCCTGAGCCCGGCAAGCCCGGGGCGGGGCAGGGCCGCGCGCTGTGCGGGCGTGGGGCGCGGGTTCTGTCACATGGCGCGGGCATAAACCCGCCAGCGCGGTGTGCAGGGGCCGGTCCGTCCCGGCCGCGCAGCGCGAGGAATCCTCCATGCCGTCTTCCGGGGCGCACCGCCGCCATTTCCTGGGCACCGCCGCTGCCGCGCCCTTGCTGGCCTGGGGAGGCGCCTCGGGGGGCTCCGCATCCGCGCCGCAGCCCGGCTGGCCCGTGCTGCCCGCGCCGCGCGGCCCCATCGGGGCCGACGCCGCCTACTGGCAGGCCGTGCAGGGCCTCTACGACGTGGACCGGGGGGATCTGGCCAATCTCGAAAACGGCTACTGGGGTGCGATGGCACGGCCCGTGCTGGACGAATACCTGCATTGGACCGCCCGGATCAACCGCGAGAACACCGCCTATGCGCGCAACCGCATGGGCCCCGACTGGCGCGCCGCGCGCGAGGCCGTGGCCGCCGCCGCCGGGTTCGACGTCTCGGAGGTGGCGCTCACGCGCGGCGCGACCGAGGCCCTGCAACTGCTCATCGGCAACTACCAGCGCCTCTCACCGGGCGATGCGGTGCTTTGTGCGGACCTGGACTACGACTCCATGCAGTACGCGATGGAGTCGCTGGCCCGGCGCCGGGGCGTGCAGGTGGTCCGGATCGACCTGCCCGAGCCCGCGACGCGGCAGGCGGTGATCGATGCCTATGCCCAGGCCCTGGAGGCGCATCCCCGGCTCCGGCTGCTGCTGCTCACCCACGTCAGCCACCGCACGGGGCTGGTGCTGCCGGTGCGCGAGATCGCGGCCCTGGCACGGCAGCGCGGGGTGGATGTGATCCTGGACGCCGCCCACTCCTGGGGCCACATCGACTTCGAGCCCCGCGACCTGGGCATCGACTTCATCGGCTTCAACCTGCACAAGTGGATCGGCGCGCCGATCGGGCTCGGCTTTCTCTATATCCGCAAGGACCGGCTCGCGGACATCGACACCCAGCTGGGGGACCGCGACAACCCGGCCGACGACATCCGCTCGCGCGTGCACACGGGCACCGTCAATTTCGCGGCCACGCTGACCCTGCCCGCCGCGGTGCGGCTGCACCGCCAGATCGGCACGCCCGCCAAGGCCGCGCGGCTGCGCCACCTGCGCGACCTGTGGGTGGCCGAGGCCCGGCGGATGCCGGGCGTGCAAATCCTCACGCCGGACGAGCCCGGGATGAGCGGCGGCATCACCTCGCTGCGCGTGCGGGGCCATGCCACGGCCGCCGATGCCGGGGCCTTCGCGGCCCTGCTGCGCGACAAGTACCGCGTGCTGACGGTGGTGCGCACGGGCCTGACCCGGGGCCCGTGCCTGCGCGTGGAGCCGGCCCTCTATACCCGCGAGTCGGAGGTGCAGCGGCTGGTGGACGCGCTGCGGACCGAGACCCGCGGCGCTTGAGTACGGGGAGGGCGGGGAGCGCGGGTGCCCGCCAGAAGGTTCAGCAGCCCCGGGTGACGGGCACCTCGGCGTCGCGCCCGTAGGCCGCGTACTTGCCCAGCTCCCACTTGGCGATGGCGTTGCGGTGCACCTCGTCGGGGCCGTCGGCGAAGCGCAGCGTGCGCGCGCCGGCATAGGCGTAGGCCAGGGGGAAGTCGTCGCACATCCCGCCGCCGCCATGCGCCTGCATGGCCCAGTCGATCACCTGGCAGGCCATGCTGGGCGCCACCACCTTGATCATCGCGATCTCGGTCCGGGCCACTTTGTTGCCGGCCACGTCCATGAGCCATGCGGCCTTGAGCGTGAGCAGCCGGGCCATGTCGATCTTGCAGCGGGCCTCGGCGATGCGTTCCTGGGTGACCGTCTGCTGCGCCACGGTCTTGCCGAAGGCCGTGCGCGAGGAGGCGCGGCGGCACATCAGCTCCAGCGCGCGCTCGGCCAGGCCGATGAGGCGCATGCAGTGGTGGATGCGCCCGGGCCCGAGCCGGCCCTGCGCGATCTCGAAGCCGCGCCCCTCGCCCAGCAGCATGTTGCTGACCGGCACGCGCACGTTCTCGAACACCATCTCCACGTGGCCGTGCGGCGCATCGTCGTAGCCCAGCACGTTGAGCGGGCGCAGGATGCGGATGCCCGGCGTGTCGGCGGGCACCAGGACCATGCTCTGTTGCGAGTGCCTGGGCGCCTCCGGGTCGGTCTTGCCCATGGTGATGAACACCTTGCAGCGCGGGTCGGCCGCGCCGGAGATCCACCACTTGCGCCCGTTGATCACGTATTCGTCGCCCTGGCGCTCGATGCGCGTGGCGATGTTGGTCGCGTCGCTGGAGGCCACGTCGGGCTCGGTCATCGCGAAGGCCGAGCGGATCTCGCCCTCCAGCAGCGGCCGCAGCCAGCGCGCCTTGTTCTCCTCGCTGCCGTAGCGTGCGATGGTCTCCATGTTGCCGGTGTCGGGCGCGGAGCAGTTGAACACCTCGCTGGCCCAGGGCACGCGGCCCATGATCTCCGCCAGGGGGGCGTATTCCTGGTTGGTGAGGCCCGCGCCCTCGTAGCCCGAGGCGGCGGCCGAATCCACCGGCAGGAACAGGTTCCACAGGCCCGCCGCGCGCGCCTTGGGCTTGAGGTCCTCGATGGTCTTGAGCGCCGTCCAGCGCCGGCCGGCCGCGGTGTTGGCGGCCAGTTCGGCCTGGTATCCGGCCTCGGCCGGATAGATGTGCTGGTCCATGAACCGCAGCAGCCGTGCCTGCAGATCCCGGGTCTTGGGGGAGTAGTCGAAATCCATCGCGGTTCTCCGTTTGAAATCGTGGTGCCCGGCGGCCACGGGCCGCCGCGCCTACATGCGTTGCGCGAATCCCCAGGCCATCTCGGCCAGCGGCCGCGCGCCTTCGCCCGAGGTGCGGGCCTGGGCGCTGGAGGCCGTGCCGTCCTCCACGCGCTTGGCGATGCCCTGCAGGATGGAAGCGAGGCGGAACAGGTTGTAGGCGAGGTAGAAATTCCAGTCGGCGCGCAGCGCCTCGGGCGTGGCGAAGCCCGTGCGCTCGCAGTAGCGGCGGATGTATTCGTCCTCGGAGGGAATGCCCAGCGCCGCGTGGTCCAGCCCGCCGATACCGCGGAACATGCCGGGCGGGATGTGCCACGCCATGCAGTGGTAGCTGAAATCCGCGAGCGGGTGGCCGAGGGTGGACAGCTCCCAGTCGAGCACCGCGATCACGCGCGGCTCGGTGGGATGGAACATGAGGTTGTCGAGCCGGAAATCGCCATGCACGATGGCTGTGCGACCCTCGTCGCGGGCGCTCGCCGGCATGTGCGCGGGCAGCCACTCCATGAGCCGCTCCATCGCCTCGATGGGCTGGGTGACGGAGGCCACGTACTGCTTGCTCCAGCGGCCGATCTGGCGCTCGAAATAGTTGCCCGGCTTGCCGTAGCCCGCGAGGCCCCGCGCGGCGAAGGGCACCGTGTGCAGCGCCGCGATCACGCGGTTCATCTCGTCGTAGAGGGCGGCGCGCTCGCCGGGCTCCATGCCGGGCAGGGCCTGGTCCCACAGCACGCGGCCCTGCATGAAATCCATGACGTAGAACGCGCGCCCGATGACGGATTCGTCCTCGCACAGCGCGAGCATGCGCGGCACGGGCACCGGGGTGCCCGCGAGGCCGCCCATCACCTGGAACTCGCGCTCGATCGCGTGCGCCGAGGGCAGCAGCTTCGCCACCGGCCCGGGCTTGGCGCGCATCACGTAACTGCGCGCGGGCGTATTGAGCTTGTAGGTGGGGTTGGACTGGCCGCCCTTGAACATCTCCACCGCGAGCGGCCCGCTGAACCCTTCCACGTGGGCATCCATCCAGGCCGACAGCGCTTCCGCATCGAAGGCATGCGGCCCGGAGACGGGACGGGTTCCGATGAAGTGCTCGTAGGACATGGAGGGGGTGGCAGGGGGAGTGAGGGGCGGTGCCAGGGGTCAGTGGTCGGTTTCGGCGATGCGCATCAGGGCTTCACGGTCGCGCACCATGAGGCCGCCCGGTTCGATACGGATGGCCTCCTCGCGTTCCATGGCCTTCAGCTCCTGGTTCACGCGCTGGCGGGAGGCGCCCAGCAACTGAGCCAGCTCTTCCTGCGCGAGCTGCAGGCCGATGCGCACCTCGCTGCCGTGCGACAGGCTCGGGATGCCGTAGCTGCGCGCGAGGTGCAGCAACTGCTTGGCCAGCCGCGAGCGCAGCGGCAGGGTGTTGAGATCCTCCACCAGCCCGAACAGCTGCCGGATGCGCCGCGCATGCAGGCGCAGCATGGCTTCGTACAGCTCGGTGTGCACGGCCAGGATCTTGCGGAAATCGGCCTTGGCCACGCAGAGGATCGTGGTGTCCCCGTGCGCGTAGGCATCGTGCGTGCGCCGGTCGCCGTCGAAGATCGACACGTCGCCGAACCAGATGCCCGGCTCTACGTAGGTCAGCGTGATCTGCTTGCCCGAGATCGACGTGGAGCTCACGCGCACCGCGCCCTTGGCGCACGCGATCCACTCCTCGGGTGGATCGCCGCGGGCGGCGATCAGTCCACCGTCCTTGAAGCGTTTGACGTAGGCGCATCGGAGTATGTCGTGCCGCAGCGAGGGGGAAAGGGAGGAAAACCAGCGACCGGTATTGATCGCCTCTCGTTCTTCGATGGTAAGAATGGGGTCGTCCATGGTCTGTCTTTTGCGTGACTGGTGACCGTGGCATTGTCGCGCGCGGGACCTGGCCCACGGCCGTGCGGGCGCCGAGCCATGTCGCGTGCGCGTCTGCGGGGTGGGCGCGGGGCCCGGTGCCGGAGCACGGCGGCACCCGGGCGCGCGGGGCCATTCAGGGCTAGCGCGCGGCGGCCATTGAGGCACCGTACGGCACTTTTCAGGATTGCAGCGCCCGCACGTCGCCGTAAACGCTACATTGTTCGCTATCTTATTTGTAGCGTGGCGTGCGTTTTTCGAGGAAGGCCGCGATGCCCTCGCCAGCGTTCGGATGCTGCAGGTTGCGCACGAACTGGCCGCGCTCCTGCGCGAGCTGTTCCGTCAGCGTGCGCTGCGGCGCATCGGCCAGCAGCTCCTTGGTGCTCGCGAGCGCATTGGGCGCGCGGGCATTGAGCACGTCGGCCAGGGCGAGCGCGCCGGCCAGCGCCTCGCCGGGTGGCGCCAGGCGGTTGACCAGTCCCAGCGCGTGCAGCCGCTCCGCGCCGATGCGCTCGCCGCACAGCAGCAGCTCGGTGGCGAGCTGGCGCGGCAGGGCGTGCGCGAGGCTCCAGGTGGCGCCGCCGTCCGGCGAGAGCCCGACGCCCGCATAGGCCATCACGAAGGCCGCGTTGCGCGCCGCGACGACGAGGTCGCAGGCCAGCGCCAGCGAGAAGCCCGCGCCCGCCGCCGCGCCCTCCACGGCGGCGATCACCGGCTTGGGATAGGTGCGGATGGCCTCGATCCACTGGTGCAGCCCCTCCACGCCCTGGGCCTGCATCTCCGCGCCTTCCTGGCGCAGCGCCTGCAGCCGCTGCAGGTTGCCGCCCGCGCAGAAATGGCCGTCCGCGCCGGTGATCACCACGGTGCGCACATCCGGATTGCGCTCCGCGACGCCCAGCGCCTCGACCCCGGCCGCATAGATGGCCGGGTCGAGCGCGTTGCGCATCTCCGGGTTGCGGATGGTCAGCAGGAGGGTCTGTCCGTGGCTGGTGCTTTCGAGTCTCGCGGGCATGGCGTGGTGGCGGCGGTGGTGGGTGGGTGTGGGGCGTGGCGAGGTCTCAGATCGTGAACACGTTCTCAGTATTCTTCCTGCAGCAGGCTCAGGCCGATGGCGCCGCGGCGGCGCAGCCAGGGGCTGGGGCGGTAGCGCGGGTCGCCATAGACCGTTTGCAGGTTGAAGAGCACTTCGAGGATGTTGGTGGGCCCCCAGCGGTTGCCCATCGCCAGCGGGCCCATGGGGTATCCCAGGCCCAGCGTGACGGCGGTTTCCAGGTCGGCCGGGCTGCAGATGCCCTGCTGGCAGATGTCGCTGGCGATGTTGGTGATGGTGGCCACCACGCGCTGCGTCACGAAGCCGCCGCTGTCGCGGATCACGCTCACGGGCTTGCCATCGCGCGCGAAGAGGGCATGCGCCGCATCGCGGATGTCGGCGCGCGTGGCCGGGTTGGTGGCGAGCACGCGCCGGCGCGTGGCCCCGTCCTCGATCAGCATGTCGATGCCCACCGTGCGGGCCGGGTCGAGGCGCTCGACCACGGCCACGGTGGTGATGTCGAAGCCCAGCGGCGCCACGAGCGAGATGGCCTGGGGGGAGGGCGCGCTGCCGGTCTCGATCTGGGCGTCCAGGTCCTTGAGCAACTGGTACACCTCCGGGCGGCGCGCCGCGCGCGAGGACACCCACACCGGGGGAATCCGGTCCACCCGGGGTGCGGGCGGCTCGGCGGGCACCTGGGCTACGCCGTCCACGTAGCGGTAGAAGCCTTCGCCGGTCTTGCGCCCCAGCAATCCGCCCGCGAGCCGCTGCGCGGTGATGGCGCTGGGCCGATACCGCGGCTCTTCGTAATACTGGTGATAAATAGATTCCATGACCGGGTGGGATACGTCCAGCGCGGTCAGGTCCATCAGCTCGAACGGCCCGAGCTTGAAGCCGGCCTGGTCGCGCAGGATGCGGTCCACCGTGGCGAAGTCGGCCACGCCCTCGCCCACGATGCGCAGCGCCTCGGTGCCGAAGCCCCGGCCCGCGTGGTTGACGATGAAGCCGGGCGTGTCCTGGGCGCGCACCGGAGCGTGGCCCATGCTCCGGGCGTAGGCCGCCAGCTGGTCGCACACGGCCGGGTCCGTCTTCAGCCCGGCGATGACTTCCACCACTTTCATGAGCGGAACGGGATTGAAGAAATGGAACCCCGCGAGGCGCTCGGGGCGCTTCAGCGCCGCTCCGATCGCCGTCACCGACAGCGACGACGTGTTGGTGGCAAGCACCGTGCCGGTGCCGGCGATCGCCTCGATTTCGGCGAAAAGCGCCTGCTTTGCGTCCAGCCGCTCCACGATCGCTTCTATGATGAGGCTGCATCGGGCGACATCGCCCAGGCTGGCCATCGTGCCCAGGCGGCTGCGTAACTCGCCGGCCTCTTCATCGGTGATGCGCCCCTTGCCTACAAGGCGTTGCCATTGCTGCTGGATATGGTGAAGTGCCGTGTCCGCGGCGCCGGGGCGGCTGTCGAAGAGAAGAACCTGGCTGCCTGCCTGTGCTGCCATCTGGGCGATGCCCTGGCCCATGGCGCCCGTGCCTATGATGCCTACGATCGGGTAAGGGTTGGTCATGGAGCGCCATTATGGAGGCGGGGGAAAGATGGGCGTTATGTGCAAGAATGGTCCGAATAAGAACGCAACTATTGTGAAGCTAAGTAACGCGATACTTGGAGCAGGCCTGTCCGCGATGGCTTGCAGCGCCTCGGCCCTTTCCCTGGGCGCCAGCCACGGCACGGTCGTGCTGGGCGCTCCGCTGGACCTCGTCTTTGACGTGCAGCCCGACCCGGGCGGCGATGTGGCTTCGTCGTGTGTGCGGGTGCGCATCGTCTCGGGCGAAACCCCGATCGCGGACTCCAAGGTGCAGGTCGAGCCCATGGCGCCGGCGGCGGGCCGGGGGGCCGGCGTGCGCGTGCGCGCCTTCATCACCGTGGACGAACCCGTGGTCACCGCCACTGTCGTGGCGGGGTGCAGCGGCGGCGTTACCCGCCACTACACCTTCCTTTCCCAGTTGCCGGACTCCGCCGCGGCGTCCTCTTCGCGCCTGGTGGATATCGGCCAGTTGGCCGGGGCGGCGCCGGCGGCCAGCGTGCCCCGCCGCCCAGCGCCTGCAGCGGCAGGCGGCGGCCAGGAGGCCTCCGGTTCCCTGTCCTTGTCTTCAGCGGCGCCATCCTCCCCGCGCACCGTGCGTTCGCGCCCGGCCGCATCGGCTGCCGCGGCCCGCGTGTCCCGTGCTCCAGCGCCCGCTTTGCCGGTGGCCTCGGCCTCGCCGGCAGCGGACCGGGCCCGGCTGGTGATGGAACCCCTCGACGTGTGGCTGGAATCGCCGCTGCCGCTGCGCACCTCTCCCGAGCTGCCCACGGCCACTGCTCCCGCCACGGCCGAGCAGCGCGCGGAAGCCGCGGCGCTGTGGAAGGCCCTCAACACCCCCGTGGAGGAGATACAGCGCGCCGCCGCGCGCGCTGGCCAGCTGGAAGCCAGCGTCGCCACGGAGCGTGCCCGTGCCGCATCGGAGCGCGCCGCCGCGGCCGAATTGCGGCAGCGTCTGGAGAGTGCCGAAGCCGACAGTTTTCCCACCTGGCTGGGCTACGGCCTGCTGGGCCTGCTCGCGGTGCTGCTGGCGGCGATCGCCTGGCTCTGGAGCCGCGCGCGCCGTGCCGGCGAATCGGCCTGGACGCAGGCCGTCGCGGCCAGCAGCCAGCCACAGGCGCCGGGCGGGGTCGTGACGAAGGGCCCCGGCGGGCGCGATGCGCTGCAGGTCGAGCCGCAGCCTGCCGACGACTGGGCCAGCGCGCCGCAGAGCCAGCCCCCGGCCTCGCGCGTCACGCCCCGCGCACCCGGCCCGGCGGCCCCCGTCACCCGTCCGGCACCGCCACCGGCCGAGCCGGCGACGGTACCTGCCCGCGCCACGGCGCCCATGCCCGCGGGCCCCGCGTTCCCGACGTTCGCAGACTCGCTCTCGGGGGCGATCGTGGTCGAAGGGCCGACCATCACGCGCCGGGCTCCGCCGCCCCCGAAGCCGGCCGCGCCGCGTGCCTCGGCGCCGATGCCGCTGGAGGGCCGCTCGCCCGGTGCCCATCCGGAGGATCTCTTCGACATCCAGCAGCAGGCCGAATTCTTCGTGTCGGTGGGCGAGCACGAGCAGGCGATTGCCGTGCTCAAGCAGCACATCGCAGCCCACGGCGACACCTCCGCCTTTGCCTACCTGGAACTGCTGCGGCTCTATCACACGCTCGGACGGGTGGAGAACTTCAACCAGCTGCGCGATCAGTTCCACGCGCAGTTCAATGCATTCGTGCCCGAGTTCTCCGCGTTTCACCGCAGCGGTCGCACGCTGCAGGGCTTTCCGGAGGCTCTGGCGGAGATCGAGGCCGAATGGTCGTCGCCGGCCGTGCTGGGCATCATCGAGGGCTATCTCTTCCGCCAGTCGGACGTGCCTGACGCGCCCCAGTTCGATCTGGCCGCCTATGACGATCTGCTGCTGCTGCTGGCCATCGCCCAGACCACGCCCGCAAGCGCACGCGGCCCCGCGCCGCCGCGTTCCCGCACCACGCCGGACGAGGTGCCCGGCGACGAGGTGCTGGCGGCCCAGCCTGCGCTTCCTGCCTCTTCCGCAAGCGCGTTTTCCGTGAAGGAGGCGGGCAGGGATCAGGAGTTGCGTTCGCTCGATTCGCTCTCCGCCGGTCTTGAATGGGAGTCGCTGCCCACGCCGCTGCCCACGCCGCTGCCCCCTCCGCCGGCCCCGGCTCCAGAGCCACCGCCCGACTCCATGCTGGACATCGATCTCACCGATCCGCCGCATCTCACGCTCAGCGATCTGCCGCCGGTGCCGGTGACGGCGCCGCCATCGTCCGGCGAGCCCGTGGGCTTCGGCATGGACAACGACAAGCTGGAGCTGCGGCTGGAGCTGGAGGAAATCCAGCGCAAGCACAAACCCGGCGAGTGATCGCCGCCGGCTGTGCCGGCGTGAAAGCGGCGGGGCTGTGGCCAGCAGTGGCGGTGCGCTGCCGTTCAGGAGGCAAGAGAGGGCGAGGGCCTGCGCAGTGCCTGCCCGCCGCCTAAGCCACCATGCGCTGCATCAGGTCGCGTGCCGCTGCTTCCGGGTCCGGGGCATTCACCAGGGCGCGTACCACAGCGATCGATCCGACGCCGGAGGCGCGAACCTGCGCGAACTGCTCTGCCCCGATGCCGCCAATGGCCACTTGCGGATAGCCGCGCACCAGCCGCGCATAGCCTGCCAGCCGTGCCAGTCCTTGCGGGACGGTGGCCATCTTCTTGAGCGTGGTCGGAAAGATGGCGCCCATGGCGATATAGCTCGGCGCCGCAGCGTCGGCGCGCACCATCTCGGCATACCCGTGGGTGCTCACGCCCAGGCGCAGTCCGCTGGCGCGCAGCGTTTCGAGCGCGTGCGCGGGCAGGGCGTCCAGATCTTCCTGGCCGAGGTGCACGCCGTACGCACCCGCATCGATGGCGGTTTGCCAGTGGTCGTTGATGAAGAGGCGGGCGTCCGTGCCGCGCACGGCTTCCACTGCCGCGCGGACTTCGCGCGCGATGGCCTGGGGGTCGTCCGACTTGAAGCGCAACTGCACCGTCGGCACGCCCGCGCGTGCCATGCGGCCTACCCACGGGGCGTCGGGCAGCACCGCATACAGGCCCAGGTGCTGCGGGCACGGGGCGAAGGGGCGTGGGTGCGGGCGCGGCTGCAGCCGGAAATCCTCGGGGGCGTCGGGCCAGCGGGCCGGATCGAAGCGGCCCGTCCGATCGGTCTGTGCCTGCCAGGCGCCGGCCAGGCAGTGCGCATCCACGGCGATGAAGCCCAGGGTGCTGCAGGCCCGCAGTGCCGCGAGGTACACGGGCCCGGCAGGGGCGACCGGCGCTGGCGGGAGAGGCTGGGCGGGAAAATCCGCGAAGGCCGCCGCGTGGGCCTGCACGATGCCGTGCGCCATGCGCTCGATGTCCGTATCAGCCATGGTCGTGGTGCCAGAAGGGGGTGCCGAGCACGGGCGTACTGGGCTGGGCGGCGTCCTGTGCCTGCATGGCACCTGCCCGGCGCGCGGCGCGGCCGGCCTGCACCGCATCGGCGAAGGCTCCCGCCATGGCCACGGGGTCCTGTGCCAGGGCCACGGCGGTGTTCAGCAGCACGCCGTCGTAGCCCCATTCCATGACTTGGCAGGCATGCGAGGGCAGGCCCAGGCCCGCATCGACCAGCAGGGGCACGTCGAGCCGCTCGCGCAGCGTCTGCAGTGCATAGGGGTTGACGGGGCCCCGGCCCGTGCCGATCGGGGCGGCCCAGGGCATCACGGCCTGGCAGCCCACGTCCACGAGGCGTTGGCACAGCACGAGGTCTTCGGTGCAGTAGGGCAGCACGTGGAAGCCGTCGCGCACCAGTTGCGAGGCGGCCTCCACGAGGTTGAGCGTGTCGGGCTGCAGCGTGTAGTCGTCGCCGATCAGCTCCAGCTTGATCCAGGGCGTGCCGAACACCTCGCGCGCCATCTGCGCCGTGGTGACCGCTTCCTGGATGCTGTGGCAGCCCGCCGTGTTGGGCAGCACGGGAACGCCGAGGCCGCGCAGCAGTTCCCAGAAGCCGCTGCCGGCCTCCGCCGGATTGCTGCCCTGGCGGCGCAGCGAAGCCGTCACCATCGCCGGGCGGGCGCGCCGCACGGCCGCTTCGAGCACGCTGGGGGAGGGGTAGCGCGCGGTGCCCAGGAGCAGTCGGCTGTCAAAGCGCTGGCCGTAGAGGACCAGGGCATCGTCGGAGGCAGGGGATGGCATGGCAGTGAGGAGGGCAGTGACGGCGGGGCGTGGGGCCCCGGGGGGGGTGGAACGGGATGGTCCGCGGGCGAGGCGCCCGGGCTCAGCCGCCGGTGACCGGCGAGATGACCTCGACGCGGTCGCCGGCCTGCAGCCGCTGTTCCCCATGGCGCGCCTGGGGCACGAACACGGTGTTGACGGCAACGGCGAACGGGGGCTTGGCGGCGATGGCGGCCAGCGCCTGGGCCACGGTGGCCCCATCGGGCAGGTCGGTGGGGTGCTGGTTGATGATGACGTTCATGGCAGGGCGGCGGCGGGATCGTGCGCGGGGTGGAGATCCAGGGCCAGATCGAAGCGTGGTGCAAGCCGCGATTGTCCCTCGTTCAGCAATTCCATCACCACGTCGAGGATGGCCGGGGAGATCATGAAGCCGTGGCGGTAGAGCCCGTTGATCTGCAGCACGCGCGGCGAGGGCTGCCGGATCGCGGGCAGGTTGTCGGGCAGGGTGGGGCGGCATTGCGTCGCCACTTCCAGGATGCGCGCCTCGGCAAAGCCGGGGTGCACGGCATAGGCGGCGCTCAGCAGCTCCAGCGTGGAGCGCACGCTGGCGGGCGAGAGGTCGTCCGACTCGATCTCGGTCGCACCGATCACGAACACATGGTCTTCCTTGGGCGCGATGTAGATCGGGTAGCGCGGGTGCACCAGCCGGGTCGGGCGGCGCAGGGTGACATCGGGGGCGTGGAGCCGCACGACCTCGCCGCGCACGCCCCGCAGGGCCGGCCATTCGCCGCGGGCCCCCAGGCCCCGGCAGTCCAGGACCCAGTCGGGCTGGCCGGGCGTGCCCGGCATGAAGTCCGCAGGGGCCCGGGCGCTGTGCCAGTGCATCTGCACCCCCAGGGAGCGCATGGCGTGCTCCAGCGCCGCGAGCAGTTGCCGGTTGTCCAGTTGCCCCTCGCCGGGCAGGAAGAGCGACTGGTGAAAGCGTCGGCCCAGCGCCGGCTCGGCCGCCTCGGTGCCGGCGGCATCGAGGGCTTCGAGCGGCGGCAGCTCGGGCTGGGCTGCCGCCGTGCGTTCCAGCACGCCCCGCAGCCGCGCGGCCTCGGCCGCGTCCTGCCGGTGCCAGAGGATGAGCGTGCCCTCCTGCTGGAAGAAGACGGGCCATTCCAGGTTTGCCAGCAGCCGGGGCCAGCGCGTGAGCGCGTAGTGGCCCATGCGCACGACACCCGCTTCGGTCACGGCCGATTCGGCCAGCGGCGCGAGCATGGCGGCAGCGATCCGGGCGGCCGCACCCTGGGCATCGGGGCCCTGGGCCTCGTACACGGTCACCGCATGGCCCTGGCGCGCGAGTTCGACGGCCAGCAGCCGGCCCATGAGGCCCGCGCCCAGGATGGCGATGGAGGAATGCGGAGACAGCGGTGCAGGGATGGACATGCGGTGGAAATGCGTTCTCGTCATAGTGGGCGTGCGCGGACGGCGCACGGGACGCAGAACAGGCGGCAATCCACCATCGAAACTCCCCACGCCAGCATGACCTGGATCGGGTGCCGAGGGTATTTCTCAGCCGCGCATGGCGCGGCACCCCTGTTTCGTCCGTGCGCCGGATTACAGCACAGCACCGCGAACAGGATATTTGACATCGCGCATGAGCCATAATTTTTGCCTATGAATTCCCAGCCCCTTCACCCACCCCGAGCGTCGGCGGACGCCCTGGATGGACCTCGTTATGTGCGCGTACTGTCCATCGCGGGGTCCGACAGCGGGGGGGGGGCGGGAATCCAGGCCGACCTGAAGACCTTCGCGGCCCTGGGCTGCTACGGAATGACCGCCATCACGGCCATCACCGCCCAGAACACCCAGGGCGTGCGCTCCATCCACGGGGTGCCTCCCGCCGTGCTGCGCGACCAGATCGACGCGGTGGTGGAAGACATCGGCGTGGACGCGGTCAAGATCGGCATGCTGCATGACCCCGAGGTCGTCGAGGTGGTCGCCGATGCCATCCGCCGCCACGCGCTGCCGCATGTGGTGCTCGACCCCGTCATGGTCGCCACCAGCGGCGACCGGCTCATCGCCCCGGAGACCGTGGGCGTGCTGGTGAGCGCGCTCTTCCCCCTGGCCGCCGTGGTGACGCCGAACCTCGACGAGGCCGGGATGCTGCTGGGTCGCGGCATCGCGGATGAAAGCGCGATGAAAGCCGCCGCCCAGGATCTCCTCTCCCTCGGCGCCTCGGCCGTCCTGCTCAAGGGAGGGCACCTGCCGGGAGATGCACTGGTGGATGTGTTCACCCTGCGGGGCGAGGCGCAGGCCCTGCATCTGCGTGCCGCGCGCATCGCCACCCGCAATGGTCACGGCACGGGCTGCACCCTGTCCTCCGCGATCGCCGCCCATCTGGCGCTGGGGCTGGGGCTGCGGGAGTCGGTGGCGCAGGCCCATGCCTATGTGCAGGCGGCGATCCAGGCCGGGGCGCTCGTGCGCACGGGCCATGGCGCGGGTCCTCTGGACCATGGGCATGCGCCCGTGGCGCAGCGCATCCATGGTGTCCCGGCCCCGGCCGGGCGAACCCGTTGATTCGGTGCCAGCGGCGAGATCAGGAGTACGCATGAGTTTTCGTCCACCGGACCCCGGACAGATCCGGGAAACCTTTGTCACGCATGGCGAGCTCGCTCAGCGGTATGTCCTGCAGGACGTGATCGGCACGGGCTCCTACGGCACCGTGTTCTCCGCGGTCCAGCACCAGACGCGCCAGAAGGTGGTGCTGAAGTTCGTCCGCATCGATGAGGATGAGCGGCTCTTCAAGCGTTTCCGCCGGGAGATCGCGGCGTGCGCCAGGCTCCATCACCCCCACATCGTGCAGTTGCTCGACGAAGGGGTGTGCGGTCCTTACGTCTTCGCGGTGTTCGAGTTCGTCCCGGGGGTGACCCTCCGGCAGATGCTGCAGCGGCAGGGCGCTTTTCCTGCGGCGGAGGCGGGCCGCCTGATGCTCCAGGTGCTGGATGCCATCGCATGTGCCCATGATGCGGGCATCGCGCACCGCGATCTCAAGCCCGAGAACATCATGATCGGCGCCTCGGGCCTGACGTCGCATGCCAAGGTGCTCGATTTCGGCATCAGCACGCTGCTGCCCGGCTTCGGCGACGCGCACTCCACGCAGTTGACGCGCGATGGCGAGTACGTCGGCACGCCCGCCTACAGCGCACCCGAGCAGTTGCGCGGCGAGGCCGTGACGCCCCAGGTGGACCTGTATGCCTGGGGATTGATTTTCCTGGAGTGCCTGACCGGCCGCGTGCTGACGGGCGAGTCCACCGCCGAGATCTACCAGCGGCAGCTCTCCCCGCAGGAAATCAGCCTGCCGCGGGCGATTCAGGGGCATCCGCTGGCGGAGTTGCTGCGCAGCGCGCTGCGCAAGAGGCCCCAGGACCGGGCCTCCTCGGCGCGGCAATTGTGGGAAAAGTCCTCCATGCTCCGTCTCGACGACCTGGTCGGGGTCTTGCGGGTCCAGGCGAGCTCCGGCGCGAGCGGGATTGCGCCCACGGTCGCGTTCGGCACGCCCCACGAGGAAAAGCGGCAGCTCACGCTGCTGTACTGCGGCGTTTATTTCGCGCAGCCGCCGGAGGCCGGGGACGAAGACGCCGCGGAGCGGCAGGAGATGTCCCAGCGCAACGTCTTGCGCCGACTCATCGACATCGCCGTGCAGCGCGGCGGGACGCTGGGAGGCACCCTGGGCACGCACTTCCTCGTCACGCTGGGCTATTCCGTCAATGCCGAATCCGATGCCCGCCAGACCGTGCAGATCGCCCGGGAGCTGGTCCGGTCATGCGCGGGAGCCGGCGGCGACGAGGTCTGCTGGGACGTGCGGGTGGGTTTGCACACGGGCACCGTGCTCATCGAAAGCGGCTCCGTGGTGCCATGCCGCGCGCTGAATATCGCCATGCTCATGGAAGGGGCCGCGTCCGACGGGCAGATCGTGGTGAGCGAGGCCGCGCGCCAGAGGTTGAGGCACCATGCCAAGTTTGCGCCGCAGGGCGGCGTGCGGCTGTCCGGCTCCGCCACGGAGACGCCTTGCTACGGCTTGCTGGAGGATGAGGGCGCCGGGGCTTCTCCGGTCTGGCAGCGGGAGTCCGTCGGACGGTGGCGGGAGCTGCTGATGCTGCGGCGCAACTGGCGATCCGCATGCCGGGGCGAGGGCCGTGCGGTGGTGGTGCGCGGAGAGGCCGGTATCGGCAAATCCTGCCTGAGCGAAACATTTCGATGGCATGTGGAGAGCCGGGAAGGGGTGGCCTTGCACGCCACATGCTGGCCAGAGCAGGAAAACAGCGCCCTGGCCCCCATGCTGGCATTGATCCGCGCGCAGTGCGGCGATGCGGGCGATGCGGATGACGTCGTCGTGGCCCGCCTTTCCCGGATGCTCGAATCATCGGGTTGCGACGTGGAGCGGGTGCTTCCGATCTTCTGCGTGTGGCTTTCCCTGCGGGCGGGTGCGCACCATGTGACGGACATCGCGCCGGCCCTGCAGAAAGCGCTGCTGATGGAGGCTTCGCTGCGCTGGCTGAAGCTCAAGGCCGGCGAGGCGCCGGTGCTGCTGATCGTGGAGGATCTGCACTGGGCCGATTCCGCGACCCTGGATTGGCTGGCGGAGCTGACCGAGGCCATGGCGCATGAGCGCTGCATGCTGCTGGTGACGGCCCGGCCGGAATGGGAGGCTCCCCCGCGCATGCACGAGCGGCTGCAGTCGCTGGAGCTGGGCCGGCTGGGGCCCGCGGAAGCCGCCGCGATGGTCCGGCACGTGCTGGCCCCCCGGCAGGTATCGCGCGCGGTCATCGACCACGTGGTGGCGCGCACCGATGGCGTGGCCTTGTTCGTCCAGGAGCTGGCGCGCATGCTGCTCGAGACCTGCCTGGTCGAGCGCGGCGGTCAGTGGGATTTCGAGGAGCATGCCGATCTGGATGCCATTCCCATCACGCTGCGCGACTCCCTGGAGAGCCGCTTCATGCAGCTCGGCTCCGCGCGCGAAGTGCTGCGCTGGGCGGCCATTTGGGGGCGGCGGTTCGATGCCGGGCTGCTCCCGGACTGCGGGTTGCAGGATGTGTCCGCCAGCCTGCGGACGCTCGTGGACGTAGGGCTGCTGATGCCCGCGGAAGCCGCGGGCCAGTACCTGTTCCGGCATGCGCTGATCCGGGATGCCGCCTACGACAGCATGCTCGCGACCCAGCGGGTACGCATGCACGGGGTCGCCGCGGAAGTCCTCCTGCGGCGCCGCGAGCGTGTGCGGGACGAGGAGCCCGGCGTGCTGGCGCACCACTACGCGCTGGCGAAGGACTACGCGAACGCGGTTCCCGCGGGATTGGCGCAGCTGCGCATGACGCAGCACCGTTCGCTGAACGACGGAACGATCACCTACGCCAGGTCGGTCGAAGACTGGATCGACCGATTGGACGAGTCCGCCCGGTGGGAGCCGAGGCTGGCACTGAACGGCTACGTGATCCAGGCGCTGATGAACAAGCATGGCTGGGCCCATCCGCAGGTGGAGCAGCGGATCGCGATGTCGCAGGACATCGTGAAGCGGGACATCTCCGTGGAACTGCGGGTCCAGCACATCGGGTTCATGCTCACCTACCACCATGTGGCGAGCCACCGCGCGGAAGTGATGCGCCTGGGCCTTCAGCTGCAAGAGTTGGCGCGCCAGCGCGGCGACGCGGGCATTCGCGCGGTCGCTTCCATCTGGATCGGGCTGGCTTTCTATTCCGAAGGGCAGTTCGAGGAGGCAGAGCGCTTCCTGTCGGAAGCCGTGGACGGCCATCGCGGCGACGCATCGGACTACCACGCCTCCCAACTGGGGCTCGATACGGTGTCCTGGGCGCAGACCGCGCGTGCGCTGGTTCGCTGGGGCTGCGGCTGGGATGCTCCGGCCCGGGAGGATGCGGAGCAGGCCCTGGAGCGTGCGCGTGCGCTGGCGCACATTCCTTCGATGGGCATGGCGATGCTGTACAAGGCGCTGGGCCACCTGGGGCGGCAGGAACTGCACCATGCCCGGCAGGTGGTCGATGAACTGATCGAGTTGTCCGGGCGCTATGGCTTGCCGGCCTTCCGCGGATACGCGGAGGTCATCCGCTGCTGGGTGGCGGACGACCTCGAAGGGGCCGACGCCGCCATCGAGGCGCTCTGGAACATCGGCTGCAAGTACTGCCAAACGTATTACCGGGCATTTGCCGCCGAGATCCTGGCCCGGAAAGGCCGCTGGACCGAGGCCGCGGACCGCGTGATCCACTGCCTGCAACTGACCGAAGAGCTCGGCGAGGGCATATACACTGCGGAGTTATGGCTGCAAAAAGCCAAGTATCTGTTGCTGGGGCATTCGGGCACCGTTGATGTGGTCGCGGCATTGAAGCAGGCGGTCCAGGTCGCGCGTGCAGGGGGCAAGCACCGTGTCGAGGCGGAAGCCTTGTGGCGCCTGCGCGGCCTGGATCCTGCGTCATGGACTGACGGGGACCAGGGCCGGTTGCAGGCTTTGTTGGGTGTGCGTCCAGAGCTGGAAGCATCCCTGCGTTGACTCGATGATGAAGAGGAGGAGTGTGCGATGAGTTTTGCTCAACAACAGCCCGGTGATCCGTTGCTGGAATTCCGTTTGGCCTATCTGCGTGCGATCGCCAAGTCGTGGAGCGAGCCCGATTACCGCGATCGGTTGCTGAAGGTGAAGGATATCCAGCCGATCCTGAGCGAGGACTTCGGGTTGAGGACCATCTGGCCCTGGCTGGATGTGGTGTTGAACCGCAGTGACGATCCCCGTGACCAGACCCTCTGGAAGCCTGTGCTGACCGCGGGCTGGATCGGTCTGGACGATGCGTTCGAGATCGTCTTCCCCCAGGCGCCCTCCGAGCGGGCGACGGAGGCCCTGGCAAGCTATTACCAGCTGTTCCCCACCCTGATGGGCGCATCGGCGCTGCTGGGCAATGACCCTGTTCCTCCCCAGGGACCGTCGCACGTGGTGGATGCCGCGCTGCCCACCGGGCTGGGCATTCCCGGGGGCGATCCGGGCTCCCTGCTGGCGTTTGGCGGCGTGGTGCTGCGCGCCATCGCCCTGGCCTGGCAGTCGAAGGAGTTCAAGGCGGAACTGCTGGACCCCGCCTCCTCCAATGTGGCGTCGGTGCTGAGCCAATGGCTGGGGTACAACAACCCCTTCAACTTCTCCATCAAGTTCGTGCCGAATGAGGCCCTGGTCTGGGATGCCTCCGCGAACTGCTGGAACCGCCGCAATCCGGATGGCAGCCTGATCAAGAACCGCATCGTGCTGAACTACCCGAATGCCCCCGAGGCGCAGGAGTTCTGGCCGATCTCCCTCACGTCCTACAACAACACCGGAAGCGCCTACCCGTTCACGTGCTGAGGGTCTGCCGTGCTCCGTGAAGGGTTGAGTGGCCTCGAAGACGCGTGGTACGCGCTTCGAGGCAGTTCGGTCACCCTGGCACTGACACTGAGTGCGAGAGCCTCTCCACTGGCGCGGCAGATCGACGCGCAGTGGGAGGACGCCTGGGCGGAGCGGCTGCTGGAGAAATGCCCCTGGGATCTGCGCCCGGTGGCCAATGACGAATCGCTCGTGCGGGCGATCGTGGTGCGCAGCCGGATCTTCGACGACCATGTGCGGGACGCCTGCGCGCAGGAGGATGTCCACGCGGTGGTGAGCGTCGGTGCCGGGCTGTGTACCCGCTGGGGGCGGCTCGCGGGCGTGCGGGGCGTGCAACGCTGGATCGACGTCGATCTGCCGGAGGTGATCGCCCTGCGGCGACTTCTCCTGGAGGACGGGGCGCGGGACAGCCGCTTCGTGGCCTGCAGCCTCTCGGAGCCAGCCTGGCTCGACGCCATTCCCTGGCAGCGGGGGCGGTTGTTCGTCGTGCTGCTGGAGGGCGTTGCGCCCTATGTGCCGGAGGCTGCCATCCAGGGCATGCTGCAGGCGCTGGCACGGCGGGCGCGGCAGGAGGACTGCCGCTGCCGCGTGGTGCTCGACTATCTGCATCGGGACTTCGTGCCGGTCGCGGCACTGCAGGCGGGGCCCGCCGTGTTGCCGGTCGTGAGCGGATTCCGCGATGCCAGCGAACTGGATTCAGGGCGCTCCGGCTTTCGCGTGGTGCACGAGTGCGAGCCGTTCGGCCTGTTTTCCGATGGCCACCGGCGATTCGAGAGCGATTACCGGATGCGCCATGGCCATGCGCCTTACGCCGTGGCCTGCCTGCAACTGGAGCGCTGATTCCGGGCCTGCGGCCGCGCCGCCCGCAGCCCAGAGTCGCGCCGAACCCACGAACGACCATGGATTGGTTCCATTCCGTGCCTGACTGGCACCCCAGATTCCGTCCGGTACTGCCCGGGGCCGAAGTCCATGGGGAATCTTCCTCCGACCTCGTGCTGGTGGAGGAGGGGGGCGCACTCCGTTTTCCGCTCGCGCAGGTCGGCGTCCTCGCCCACCTGGTCGCCAGCGGGTTGTCCCCGGCGGCGTGGTGCGCTGCCGGTGGCGATCCCCGGCACGTGCCCGGCCTGCTGTGGGCCATGGAGTCGCTGGGGCGGCAAGGCTATCTGGTCGAGCGGGGCGCGGAAAGGGCCGGATGGTTCGTTCCGGACGTGCAGGTGCCACCGCTGCGGCACGCCACCACCGCCGGGCGCGTGACGCTGCTGACCCGCCAACCGGGGGCCGTGGAGGGCTTTCCGTGGAGTGACTGGCTGGCGGCGTGCACTGGCACGGACGCCGGCGATCTGCACGTGCTGGTGTGCGACGACTACTTCGACCCCCGGCTGAAGGATGCGTGGGCGCAAGCGCGCGGCCCCGGCCAGCCGCGGTGGTGGCTGCCTGTGCGCGTGGGCGGCTCGGTGGCGATCGCCGGGCCGCTGCTCGACACGGCGGGGCAGGAGGGGCCCTGCTGGCATTGCTTCTTGCACCGTCTGCGGCGCAACAGCCCCGAGCGCGACTGGCTGGCGCGGGAGTCGCCCGACTCCCACGGGCTGGTGCCCCTGCCCTGGAATCTGCAAGCGGCCCGGACGCGGCTGGACGGGATGCGGGACGCACTGCGCCGGCTGGTGTCCGAAGCCGTTCCGGGGCGTTTTGCCACGCTCAGGGACGGCGAGGGCGGCACGCCGCAGTGGCACGGGGTGCGGAGCCGGCCGCAGTGCGATGGTTGCGGCGATCCTGGCTGGATGGGGCGGCAGGCCCGCCATCCGGTGCGCCCCGGCGCCGTGCGCGCCCTGGCGGGCGCGCATGGAGGGGCCCGATCCGTCACGCCAGAGGCGACCGTTCAGTCCTTGCTGCCGTGGGTCGATGGGGTCGCGGGCGTGGTGACGGAATGCACTCCGCTGCCCCGGGGGGCGGTGGATGCCATTGCCGTCTATCGCAGTGCCTTCCATCCCGTGTGCGGCCCGGACGGATGGCCCGCTGCCGCGCGCTGGTGCCTGGGCAAGGGCATGACGGATATCCAGGCCCAGGCAAGCGCGCTGTGCGAGGCCGTCGAGCGCTATGCGGCGTGCTTTCAGGGCGACGAGGCCTGGACCGAGGCGCGGCCGGCGGATCTGCCCGGCCCGGGCTTCGGCCCGGAGGCCCTCGTGTTCATCAGCGACCGACAGCGTGCCCGGCCCGGTGCGCAGGATGATCGCGTGCGGCGGCTCGTTCCCCATGGGCCTGCCGAGGCCTTGGCGTGGGCTCCGGCATGGTCCTTGACCCGCGATGCCCCGTGCTTCCTGCCGCTGGCCCACTGCTATTCGGGCGTGGCCGGGCGCTGGTCGCGCCATGGTGAGTGGAACTCGAACGGATGCGCCGCCGGCAACTGCATCGAGGAGGCCGTCCTGCAAGGGCTGCTGGAAGTGGTCGAGCGGGATGCGACGGCCATCTGGTGGTACAACGAACTGCCGATGCCGGCTTTCGATCTGGACCGCGTGGCGGCGGGGCAAGTGCGCCTCGTGCAGCGCACGCTGGGGCCCGAATGGTCGTTCTGGGCGCTGGACTTGACCCACGACCTGGGGATTCCCGTGGTGGCCGCCGTGGGGCAGCGAGACGGGGCCTGGGCGCTGGGCTTCGGGTGCAGCCTGGATGCGGCCATGGCCTGCGAGCGGGCCTTGACGGAACTCGTGCAGCTCGTGGCCGTGGGCAAGACGCTGCCGGCGCACTGGAATGGCCTGCGTGGCGCGTCCCCCCTGTTTTTGTGGCCTGCCGGGCAGGATAATCGGCGGACCAGGGGCACGCGCCGATCCGGCGAGGATGAACAAGGCTTGGGCATCAGTGCGGACATCGCGGCCTGCGTGGCGGCGGTCCGGGAATGCGGCATGGAGGTGGTGGTGCACGACTATTCGCGCCCGGACATCCCGCTGCGCACCGTCAAGACCACGCTGCCCGGCGCATGCCATATCTGGCCGGAGCTCGCGAATCCGCGGCTGTACCGCGTGCCCGTGGCGATGGGGTGGCGCGATGCCGCGCTGAAAGAGGAAGAACTCAATCCGTGGCCCCTGTACGTCTGATTTGAACGCGTCCTGACAGAGCACGATGGCGATTTTGCGCAACCTTCCGAGCGGACGGAGCATGGTGCTCCGCCCTCTGCATACCTTTGGCCGGCATCCGGACTCATGCCGCACCGTGCTGCAGGAGGCCGACATCTCCAAGCTCCACGCCCTGGTGCGCTGGTCCGGCACGCGGTGGGAGCTGTGCGACCAGAGCCGCAATGGCACCTTGCTGGACGGGCAGCGGCTGGCCCCCGCCCAGTGGCATGGCTTGCAGGTGGGGTCGGAGATCCGTTTCGGTGCGTCGTCCGCCGGCGCGTGGAGCCTGATCGATGCGTCTGCGCCCAGGACGGGCCTCTGGCCGCCGGGGGGCGAAGGCGTGCTGCGGGTGCTGGATGCGCAGGAGAACCTGCTGCCCAACCCTTCGCAGGCCGATTCCAACGTGTTCCAGCTGGAGGGGCGCTGGTGGTGGGATCGCATGGACCGCGTGGTTCCGCTGCTCGACGGCCATATCGTGCAGGCGGGAAGCCAGCGCTGGGAGTTCATCCTCTGCGAAGACCTCGGCATCACGCAGGATCTTCCCCGTACACCGCCGGTATCGGCCTCGCCGGCGGCGGTGTTCGACTTTCACCTGAGCCAGAACGAGGAGCATGTCAACCTGGACATCCATCTCGAAGGCCGGGACCTGCCGCTGGGCGAGCGCATCCACCACTACACGCTTGCCACGCTGGCGCGGCATCGCCTGCAGGATGCCCGGCGCGGATTGCCCCCTCCCAGCCAGGGCTGGCTCGGTATCGAGGATCTGGCACGCATGCTGGGCGTGGATGTTCCCCATCTGAACATCCAGCTCTTTCGGGCACGCCGGCAGATCCAGAACGCGCTCGGCATCGCGCGGGATACGGTGGTGGAGCGCCGCCGGGGCGAGGTGCGCTTCGGAGACCACGCGTTCCGTATCCGCAAATGCGGGCTGCCGGAAGGCGAGTTGCTGGCACCGGTTTTGTAATCTCTTGTAATGGGCTGCTGCCCGGTTCTTCTCTAAATTACGGGCTACCGCGTCACGAGACGCAGACATCCAGACAAGCCCGGTTGGAACAGAGGGGGCGCCAGGGGTGAGAAATCCTCCTGCGCCATGGACCGTTCAAGAGAGAAGAACCCTATGCAGCCACAACGTTTTTTGATGCGCGCCTGCGGATACCTGCTGGCGGGTGCCGTGCTCAGCGCATGCCAGACGGCTCCGCAAAGCGCCCCGAAGGCAGAAGTCGCCGTGGCGGCCGAAGCGGCGGCTGCAGCGGATGCCCCGTGCACCGTCTCGCAATCCGCGTTCAACCACATCTACCAGCGGCATTGCACTCCGTCGTCGGGGGCGGACCAGCTCCTGGGCGTGTATTGCCAGAACGCCGCATCGGCGCAGCAGTTCTGCCGCATGGTCCAGTCCGCTCCGAGCAAGTACCGCGTCGTCCAGCCCGATGGCCGTATCCGGTATGACGCGAACCTGGGCAAGGTGGTGGGCACGGCGGGCCAGCGCTGCGGGCGAATGATCATGGACACCAGCGGCAACGTCGTGACCGAGTTTCCCGAGTCCTCCAATGCGCCGCCGACTTGCTGATTAAGAGGGTCTGGCCCCTGGAGCGCGCGCCGTGAGACGCATCACGTTGATCACCGCCGCGAAGCCGCAGGGCGGGGGCGCGGAAGTTGCGGATCTGTGGCAGCCGGAGTCTCTGTGGGAGTCGCACTACCGGGATGTGATGGACACCGCCCCCGCAGAGGGGCCCCTGTTCACGTTCTGGAAGCACTACTACGGTGCATCGGCGGAGATGCTTGTCGAGGGAGCCGACCTGTTGCGCTGGAGTGAGGAGTGCGAGGCGGTTCTGGCCCGGTTTTCGTCGCAGGGCCCGCTGAGCGCGTTCCTGCGGGAGCTGGGAACACATTGTCTGCAGGCCCACCGGCTCGGAGCGGGTCTGCAGGTGATTGCTGATTGAAGAAAGAAAACGGCTGACCAAGCCGGGGAGGAGAAGCGAGTGCATCGCTAAAAGAAGAAGCCGTGCCATTCCTGAGGGGGAAGCGGTGCGGGGCACGGGCCCATCTGCATGCATGCAGATGGGCCTTTGCTTTTTTCATGCGGGCCTGCAATCCAGGAGATCACTGCGTTGCTTCGCCTAGCCGCGCTACGGCACTGTCTGCAGCTTCGCGCCTTGTTCTCTCCTGGATGGCAACCCCGTATCAGCGGGGTATCCGGATCAACGGGCCGGGGCCGATGGGGGCGTGACCCCCAGTCTTTCGTGCAGCCGGGTGCTGGTGGTCGTGTATTGCAGCGCCACCGGGGCGCCCGAGATGTGCTCCGCCGCCGCGAAGGCCGCGAGCGTGGCCTCGTGGAAGCCGCAGAGGATGAGCTTGCGCTTGCCCGGGTAGGTGTTGATGTCGCCCACGGCGTAGAGGCCCGGCACGCCCGCCGAGAACGTGGCCGTGTCCACGGCCAACTGCTTGCGCTCCATGGCGAGGCCCCAGTCGGCGATGGGCCCCAGGCGCGGGGAGATGCCCAGGCACAGGAGCAGGGTGTCGAGCGGCAGCCGCTGCTCCGTGCCCTGGGGGTCGAGGACCTTCAGAGCGGCGAGCAGGCCGCCCGGCAGTGATGGCTGCGCGGCGGTTTCGAGGCCGGTGATCTGCCCGGCGACCACCTGGATGCGGCCGCTCTCGCGCAGCGCCCGCAGGCGGGCCAGGGCTTCGGGCGCGGCCTGGAAGGCATCGCGGCGGTGCAGCAGCATGACGCTGGCGGCGGCCTGGGGGCCGGCCTCCGCGCTCGCGATGGCGCGTGCCACGGCGGTGTCCTCGCCGCCGTGCACGACCACGTGCCGGCCCGCCGTGTCGGCCGGCTCTTCGTGGTGGAAGACCTGCGTGCCAAGAAAGCGCTCGATGCCCTCGATCTTGAGCGTGCGGGGCACGAAGGCGCCCACGCCGGCGGCGATGACCACGGTGCGGGCCAGGAAGGTGGTGCCGGCGGTGGTGGCCAGCAGGAACTGGCCGTCGGGCCCGGGCTGCAGCGTGGCGACCTGCTGGGAGAGATGCAGGCGGGGCGCGAAGGGCGCGATCTGCCGCGACAGCAGCGCGACCAGTTCGCGGCCGGTGCAGACCGGCACGCCGGGAATGTCGTAGATGGGCTTGTCCGCGTACAGCTCGGCGCACTGGCCGCCGACGTGCGGCAGCGCATCGATCACGTGGGCCTTGATGCCCTGCAGGCCGAGCTGGAAGACCTGGAAGAGGCCCACCGGGCCCGCGCCGATGACCACGGCATCCGCGGCGATGGGGGCGGTGGAAGAAGGGGCGGGCACCGGGTTCAGGGGCGCAGGGTCAGCGGACCAGGTCGGAGACCTTGCCGGGCTTGCCGTTCCACTCGTCGGCATCGGGCAGCGAGGCCTTGCGCTTGGTGATGCTCTTCCACTGCGGGGCGAGCTCGGCATTGATCTTGATGAACGCCTGCTGATCGGCGGGCAGGTCTTCCTCGGCGTAGATGGCGTTGGCCGGGCACTCGGGGATGCACACGGCGCAGTCGATGCACTCGTCGGGGTCGATCACGAGGAAGTTCGGACCTTCGCGGAAGCAGTCCACGGGGCACACGTCCACACAATCGGTGTACTTGCACTTGATGCAGTTTTCAGAGACGACGTGAGTCATGAGAGGAGATTTCTGGATCGGGGGTAACCCGCAATTTTAGGGCGGTTCGGGCCCGGGGCCCGGCGCCGCCCCTTGCGCCATCGCGGGAAGTCAGGCAATGGTGTGGAGCTTCGTGCCGGCCCGCGGGTCAGTTCACGAGCACGGCCGCCGCGGTGCGGTGGCTGGCGGTGTCCACGAGGATCAGCGAGCCCAGCACGCGCGCCTGCCCGAAGGGGGCGGCGGGCAGGGCTTCCTGCAGCAGCAGGTCCACGTGGCCGATGGCGTTGGGTTCGAGCTGCGAGGCGTCCTCCTCGGCCAGGGTGTGGATGTTGAGGCGGTGCACCACGCGCTGCGCCTTGGCTTTCACCCAGCGGTGGCCGTGCAGCGCCCAGTACACGCGGCCGGCGACCAGGGGCTCGTCGTCCATCCAGGCCACCGTGGCCCGGATTTCGCGGCGCGCGGGCCAGGCGGGCACGGGCGCGGGCGCATCGAAATCGTCGGCCGCGGCCGGCGCCGGGGCGGGTGCGGCGATGATCCAGTCGCCGCGCGAGACGTCCACCTCGCGGTCGAGGACGATGCCGGCGCTGGTGCCGGCCTCCACGGCCTGCGGGCGGCGCGCGTGGTCCAGCACCTGGGCCACCTGCGCGAGCTGGCCGCTCGGGAAGATCTGCACGGCCGTGCCCGGCGCGACCTGGCCCGAGGCCACGCGGCCCCAGAACACGCGGCGGCCCTGGGTGGTGTCGGCGGAAGACGAGAACTTCTCGACCCACTGCACGGGGAAGGCGAGCGCCAGGCCCGTGTCGGCGGGCGTGTGCGGCAGCTGCTCCAGGATCTGCAGCAGGCTCGGGCCTTCGTAGCCGCACCAGCCGGGCTGGGCGTCCACCACGTTCCAGCCCTTGAGCGCCGAGACGGGCACGGTGGCGCGCGCGGCGATGCCGGCGGCCTGGGCGAAGGCTTCGAGCGCGGCGCGGATGTGCTTCCAGGCGAGCGCGGGGTCTTCCACGGCGTCGAGCTTGTTCACGGCGAAGACCAGCGAATGCACGCGCAGCAGGTGCACCAGCAGCGAGTGGCGGCGCGTCTGCGGCAGCAGGGCGAGCTGCGGGTCGCGCCAGTCGAGCTTGGTCGCATCGACCAGCACCACGGCCGCGTCGGCGCTGGAGGCGGCGGTGACCATGTTGCGGGTGTACTGCTCATGGCCCGGCGCGTCGCCGATGATGAACTTGCGCGTCTCGGTGGCGAAGTAGCGGTAGGCCACGTCGATGGTGATGCCCTGCTCGCGCTCGGCGCTCAGGCCGTCGGTGAGCAGCGCGAGATCGGTCTCGCCGCCGCGCGTCACGCCGGCCAGGTGGTCCTGCAGCACGGCGCGGCTGTCCACCAGCAGGCGGCCGATGAGCGTGCTCTTGCCGTCGTCCACGCTGCCGCACGTGATGAAGCGCAGCGCCGCATTGTGGTCGGAATGGCCGGATGTCGCCGTGTTTGCTGCGTTGTTTGCTATCGAATTGGTAGTTCTCATCAGAAATACCCGTCCTTCTTGCGCTTTTCCATCGAGGCGTCGGAGGTCTTGTCGTCCATGCGCGTGGCGCCGCGCTCGCTGACCTCGGCGGCCAGGGTCTCGATGACGATGTCGGCCGCCGTGGCGGCGCCGCTCGCCACGGGGCAGGTGCAGGTGATGTCGCCCACGGTGCGGAAGCGCACGTCGCGCGTGACCACTTCCTCGCCCTCGCGCGGCGGCGTGAGTTCGGTCACGGGCACGAGCAGGCCCTTGCGCTCGACCACCTGGCGCGGGTGCGTGTAGTAGAGCGAGGGCAGGGCGATGGCTTCGCGGTCGATGTACTGCCACACGTCCAGCTCGGTCCAGTTGCTGATCGGGAACACGCGGAAGTGCTCGCCGGGAGCCAGGCGCGTGTTGAACAGCGTCCACAGCTCGGGCCGCTGGGCCTTGGGCTGCCATTGGCCGAAGCTGTCGCGGTGCGAGAAGATGCGCTCCTTGGCGCGGGCCTTCTCCTCGTCGCGGCGCGCGCCGCCGATGAGCGCGTCGAAGCGGAATTCCTCGATGGCCTCCAGCAGCGTCACCGACTGGTGCACGTTGCGGCTCTCGCCGGGGTGGGCGAGGCGCACGGTGCCGCGCGCCATCGAATCCTCCACGCTGCGCACGATGAGTTCGGCGCCCAGCTCCTTCGCGCGGAAGTCGCGGAAGTCCGTGACCTCGGGGAAGTTGTGGCCCGTGTCGATCATCAGCAGCGGGTAGGGGATGCGGCCCGCGCCGAAGGCCTTCTCGGCGCACTTGAGCATCACCAGCGAATCCTTGCCGCCCGAGAACAGCAGGGTGGGGCGCTCGAAGGCGGCAGCCACCTCGCGCAGGATGAAGATGGTCTCCTCCTCGAGCGCGTCGAGGTGGCGGTTGCTGAGCTGGTTCAGCACTTGGGGTTCGGTGCGGGCGTTCATGCGGCGGGCTCGTGGACGTGGAAGGGGTGCCGCGTCAGGCGGCATCTCTGAAGTGCGGCAGGGGGTGCGCGACGTCGCCCTGGTAGAAGGCGTGGAAGCGGTCGAACTGGCGCTGCGCGTCGGCCAGATCGACGCCCTCGCGCAGCACGGCCACGTCGAAGCCGCAGCGCGCCATCTGCACGAGCTGGTCGATCAGCACGTCGCCCGTGGCGCGGATCTCGCCCCGGAACTGGCGGCGCTGGCGCAGCAGGCGTGCCTGGCTGAACGCGCGGCCGTCGGTGAACTTGGGGAAGTGCAGGTCGATGCGGTCGATGCCGGCGAGGTCCTGCGCGAGCGGGTCGGCGTCGTTCGGCATTTCGAGCACGTTCTGGCCCGGGGTCGTCGTCGAATGGTCGTGGGCTGCTATTATTTTCATAGTGAACTCTCTGGGAGGGCGTGCTGGCCGGTTCAGGCGGACACGGCCTCGGCCGGGTGGCGCGCGGCGTTGGCGGCGGCCTTGAAGGGCTCGATGCCCACGCGGCGCACGGTGTCGATGAAGTGCTCGTGCTTCTGGCCCAGCGCGGAGCCGGGCGCATCGGCGGGCAGCGGCTGGCGCTCGGCGCGGTAGGTGGCGAGCAGCGCCTCGATCACGCCCGGCACCTCGGCCGCGCTGAACGAGGGGCCGATGATCTTGCCGGGCACGGCGGGGCCCGAGAGGTCGGTGCCGTCGGCGCCGCCGAGCGTGATCTGGTACCACTCCTTGCCGTCCTTGTCCACGCCCAGGATGCCGATGTGGCCGCTGTGGTGGTGGCCGCAGGAGTTGATGCAGCCGCTGATGTGCAGGTCGATCTGGCCCAGGTCCCACAGCTCGTCGAGGTCCTGGTAGCGCTCGGTGATCGCCTCGGCGATGGGCAGCGAGCGCGCGTTGGCCAGCGAGCAGAAGTCGCCGCCGGGGCAGGCGATCATGTCGGTGAGCAGGCCGATGTTGGGCTGCGCGAGGCCCAGCGCGCGGGCCTCCTGGTAGAGCGCGGGCAGCTGGTCGGCGCGCACCCAGGGCAGCACGAGGTTCTGCTCGTGCGTCACGCGCGCCTCGCCGCACGAGAAGCGGTCGGCCAGGTCCGCGGCCGCGTCCATCTGGTCGGCCGTGGCGTCGCCCGGCGAATAGCCCACGCGCTTGAACGACAGCACCACGGCGCGCAGCAGCGGGTGGCGGTGCGGCAGCACGTTGCGCGTGAGCCAGCGCGCGAAGCCCGTGTCGCCCTCGGCGGCGGCGCGCAGCAGCGACAGGGTCTGGCTTTCGGCATCGGCCCCGCCCAGGTCGGGCACGGGGTCGTGGAAGCAGGCGGCCACGCGGTCGTATTCGGCCTGGGTGATGGTGTGGGGGCCGCCTTCCGCCTCGACGATCTGGCGGAATTCCTCTTCCACCTGGTCGATGTAGGTCTGGCCCTCGGACTTCACGAGGATCTTGATGCGTGCCTTCCAGAGGTTGTCGCGGCGGCCGTAGCGGTTGTAGACGCGGATCACGGCCTCCAGGTAGTTCATGAGCTGGTTCCAGGGCAGGAACTCGCGCGCCACGGGGCTGATGACCGGCGTGCGGCCCATTCCGCCGCCCACGCGCACCTGGAAGCCCAGCTCGCCCGCGTCGTTCTTCACGAGCTGCAGGCCCACGTCGTACCAGCCCAGCGCGGCACGGTCTTCCCGCGCGCCGTTGAGCGACACCTTGAACTTGCGCGGCAGGAAGGCGAACTCGGGGTGCAGCGTGCTCCACTGGCGCAGGATCTCGGCGAAGGGGCGCGGGTCGGCGATCTCGTCGGCGGCGATGCCGGCGAGCGCGTCGCTGGTGATGTTGCGGATGCAGTTGCCGCTGGTCTGGATGCCGTGCATGTGCACCGAGGCCAGCAGGTCCATCACGTCGGCGCTCTTGTCGAGCGGAATCCAGTTGTATTGCACGTTGGTGCGCGTGGTGAAGTGGCCGTAGCCGTACTTCAGCTGGGTGCCGATGCGCCGGCCGTCGGCCAGCGGGATGTCGCCGAGCTTTTCCTGCGTGGCCTGCGCTTCGGCCAGCAGGGCGTCGTCGGGGCGGTCGTATTCGCGCGCGATGCGGGCCAGCACGCGCAGCTGCGCGCTGGAGAGCTCGCCATAGGGCACTGCCACGCGCAGCATGGGGGCGTAGCGCTGCACGTACCAGCCGTTCTGCAGGCGCAGCGGCTTGAACTCGTCGCCCGAGAGCTTGCCGGCATGGAAGCGGTCGAGCTGATCGCGGTACTGGTCCGCGCGCAGGCGGATGAACTGTTGGTCGAATTCTGTGTATTGGTACATGGTGGGGCTGTGCGCGTGGGGCGCACTCAGATCAGAACCAGTTTGGCGCCCGCCCAGGCGAGCAGCACGGAGAGCGCCGAGCGGATGAGCCGCTCGGGCGCGCGGGACACGAGGCGCGAGCCCAGCCAGATGCCGGGCAGGGAGCCGGCCAGCAACTGGGCCAGCAGCGGCCAGTCCACGGAGCCGAGCGTGGCGTGGCCCAGTCCGGCCACCAGGGTGAGCGGCACGGCATAGGCGATGTCGGCAGCGATGACGCGCGGCAGCGGCAGCAGCGGGAACACCATCAGCAGCACGGTAACGCCGATGGCGCCCGCGCCCACCGAGGTGAAGGTGACCAGCGTGCCGATCACCGCGCCCAGCAGCACGGGCAGGCTCCAGTGGCGGGGGCGGTCGGCCTGCGCGCCCCGGTCCTGCCGCGCCGCCCGCTCGGCGGCCTGGCGGGCGGGCGAGAACACGAAGGCCTTGTAGAGCGTGGCCGCGGCGGTGAGCAGCAGCGCCACGCCGAGGGTGGTCGTCATGATGCCCTGGGCGGTGCCGCTGGCGGGCCCCAGGGCGCGCAGGGCCCACAGCGAGAGCACCGCCGCCGGCAGGCTGCCCGCGCACAGCAGGCCCACCACGCGCCAGGGCACGAGGCGCTGGCGCGCCAGGCTCACGGTGCCGCCCATCTTGGTGAAGGCCGCGAACAGCAGGTCCGTGCCGATGGCCAGGTGGGGCTTCACGCCGAAGAAGAAGATGAGCACGGGCGTCATCAGCGAGCCGCCGCCGACCCCGGTGAGGCCGACGATCAGGCCCACCGCGAACCCCGCGAAGACAAACGCCAAATCGTGCATGGGGCGTGACTTTAGGCGTTTGTCTTATGGTTTCAAACTATTGTTTGTTCCTGCTGGTATATCGATATATGTATATCAATGGAATTCTTCCCGGTCGTGGAGGGCCGCCGCTTGACAGCGGATCGGGCGAGGCGGGCGCCGATGTGGCGGCGTCGTCGGGGCTGGGCGAAGCCGGTCCTCGAAGTCCGGGGCACGCTTGGGGCCGGGGCGAAGCGCGGCAGGGGCCCCGGGCTTCGCGTATCGTCGGCACAGACCTTGCCCCCTGCCTCGCCGCTGCCCCGCGCCCATGACCGACATGCCCACCCCCCTCACCGCCAGTGCCGACGCTTCCGGCTTCTCGTTGCGCCGGATCGCCGTGCCGGCCTTCGGACCGTCGCTGCTGTTCGGGCTGGGCGAGGGCGCCATCCTGCCGATCGTGCCGCTGCTGGCGCGGGAACTGGGGGCGTCGGTGTCGATGGCGGCCTTCGTGGTGACGCTGATCGGGCTGGGGTCCCTGCTGAACAACATCCCGGCGTCGGTGATCACCATGCGCTGGGGCGAGCGCTGGGCGATCGTCGCCGCGGGCGTGTGGAGCGCGCTGGGCATGGCGCTGGCCGTGCTTCTGCCCGGCGTGGTGCCGCTGGCGATCGGCTGCTTCATGGTGGGCATGTCGCAGGCCATCTACAACCTGGCGCGGCAGAGCTACCTCACCGAGGCCGTGCCGGCGGCCTATCGCGCGCGGGCCTTGTCGACGCTGGGCGGCGTGATGCGGATCGGCATGTTCATCGGGCCGTTCCTGTCGGCGGCGGCGGTGCATGCCTTCGGGCTGCAGGCCGCGTTCGGCGTCGGCATCGCGGGCGTGATCGCGGCGGCGGCGATCGGGGCGAGGTTGCCGGACCTCAAGGCGCCGCCGCATCCCGCCGGCGCGCCCGCACCCGCGCCGGTGAGTCTCGCCTCCATCGTGGCGGACCATCGGAAGGTCTTCCTGACGCTGGGCCTCGGCGTGGTGCTGGTGAGCGCGGTGCGGGCGTCGCGGCAGGCGGTGATTCCGCTGTGGGCAGACCATCTGCTGCTGGCGCCGGCGGTGACGTCGATGATCTACGGCATCTCCGGCGGCATCGAGATGCTGCTGTTCTATCCGGCGGGCCGCGTGATGGACCTGAAGGGCCGCCGCTGGGTCGCCGTGCCGTCGATGGCGATCATCGGCGTGGCGCTGCTGCTGATGCCGTTCACGGTCGGTTTCACGACGCTGCTGATCGCCGCGACGGCGATCGGTTTCGGCAACGGCATCGGGTCGGGCCTGATCATGACGCTGGGCGCGGACTTCGCGCCGCGCCATGGCCGCGCGTATTTCCTGGCGGTGTGGCGGTTCCTGTCGGACGTCGGCGGCTCCTGCGGGCCGGCGCTGCTGTCGGCCCTGGTGGCGACGGCCTCGCTGGCCGGCGGCATCGCGGTCACGGGCCTGCTGGCGCTCGCGGCGGCGACGATGCTCGGCGTGTGGATTCCGGCGAGGAAGGCGAAGGGGCCGCCGGGCTGAGGCGGCGTGCGGTGCTTGGCGGGGGCGGTGCGCCCGTCTCTCAGGCGCCGGACAGCCGCTCGGTGGACAGCGCCCGCGCCAGGCGCACGTCCACCGGCAGTGGTTCTCCCGCCATGCGGGCGGCCAGCAGTTCGCCGCAGAGCTGCGACAGCGTGAGGCCGCGCGCGCCCATGGCGGCGCAGACCCAGAGGCCGGGCTGGCCTGCCGCATCCACCGGGCCCACGAAGGGCAAGCGGTCGGGCGCGGTGCAGCGCACGGCCGCCCAGTGCCCGGGGGCGGCGCCCGGCCCCGCAATGGCGGGCGCGAGCCCCTGCGCCAGCGCCGGCAGCAGGCGCTCCAGCTTCACCGCGTTGGCCGCATGGGCCCCGGCCTGTTCCTCGGGCGCGGGCGGCAGCCCGGTCTGCCCGCGCTCGAACGTGGAGCCCATCACCCAGATGGCGCCGTCCGGCGGGCCGGCCTGCGGCACCAGATTGCCGTGGCCGTTGACGGGAAAGGGCGGCCACGCCGCCACCGGGCCCTGTGCCCGCGGCCCCCAGCTCACCTGGCCCCGCAGCGGGTGGATGGGGTAGCGCGCAGGCAGCCAGGGCCGGCTGCCGTAGCCGGCCGCGATGACCACATGGGGCGCTTCGGCCAGCAGCGCGCCGTTGCCGTCGAGCGCCTGCCAGCGCGTGCCGCCGCCGGGAGAGGGCACGCGTTCCAGGCGTGCGACGGCGCTGCCGCCCTGCCAGGCGATCGCCGGGTGGTCCAGCAGGGCATTCACGAGCCGGGCCGGGCGGATCCAGCCTCCGCGCACGTGCCAGTAGGCCACCGTGCCGGGCGGCAGGCCCGCGGCGGCCAAGGCCGCGGCATCGGCGGGGCGGCTCCATTCGGCGCCTGCGCCGGCGCCGTGCGCCCATGCTGCCGGAAGGCGCGACTTGCCGTCCACCTCGTGCTCCAGCACACCGCAGGCGCTCCAGTCCTCGCCCTCGGTCAGGGGCGCCACGGCCTGCAATGTGGCCCGCACGCCGCAGCGCGACAGGCGCGAGAGCAGGCTGTCGTCGGGCGACACGTGCGGCGCGAACACGCCCGCCGGCAGGCCCGAAGCGCCGGCCGCCGGCTCCATGGCTTCGTCCAGCACCCGCACCTGCCAGCCGCGCCGCGCCAGGCTGGCCGCCACCGCGGCGCCCGAGAGCCCCCCGCCGATGACCAGCGCCTGCGAGGGCGCGCCCTGCACCTGCACGTCGGGCAGGTCGGGGCGGGAGGGGCGGGGCTCCCAGGCCGGGTCGAACACGGCCTGCAGATTGCTGCGCTTGGGTGGCAGCCCCGGCACCTTCTGCACATGGAAACCGCACTGGGCCAACGCGCCGCGCACGGCGCCCGCCACGCACCAGGTGGCCAGCCGCGTGCCGCGGCGGCAGCAGCGCGCCACCGCCTTGAGGGTGTGCGGGTCCCAGAGGTCCGGATTGACCTGGGGGCTGAAGCCGTCCAGGTACACCGAGTCGGCCACGGGCTGCTGCTGGCGCAGCATGGCCTGCGCATCGCCGATGCAGAGCGTGAGCAGCACCTGCCCGCCCTCGAAGGCCAGCCGGTGCACGCCCGGCAGCAGGCCCCAGAACTGGGCGTGCAGCGCGCGGGCGAGCGGGGCGAGGTCGGGGTGGCCGGCGGTGGCGCGCAGCAGGTCGTCGGCCGCCACGGGAAAGGCCTCGCAGGAGATGAAGTGCAGCAGCCGGGGCCGGGCCGGATCGGCCTGCCATGCGGCCCAGGTGGCGAGGAAGTTCAGCCCGCAGCCGAAGCCGGTCTCCAGCACCCGCCACTGCGGCTGCCCGGCCCAGGCCCCGGGCAGGCCGCAGCCGTGCAGGAAGACCTCGCGGGCCTGGGCGAGGCCCGTGTGGCTGTGGTAGCGGTCGCCGAAGCGCGGGCTGTAGGGGGTTCCGTCGGGGAGCCAGTCGATGGGTTCGGACATGGCGCCGATTGTCGGCGCCGCGCACCGGCCGGTGCCGGCGCCTGCGGCCCGGGCTTGCGCGGCATCAGATCGTGAACACGTTCCCAGCGCCTGGCGCTGGAAAAAGAACGCCCGGCGGGGCCGGGCGGGTGGGCGAGGGGAGGGGGGATCAGGCGCTGGGCGGCACGTAGCCCGCTGCGGCATCCGCGCCGCCGCCGAAGAAGTGCTGCTCCATCTGGCGGGCGAGGTACTGGCGGGCGCGGGCGTCGGCGAGGTTGAGGCGGTTCTCGTTCACCAGCATGGTCTGGTGCTTGAGCCATGCGGCCCAGGCCTCCTTGCTGACGCTTTCGAAGATGCGCTTGCCCAGCTCGCCCGGATAGGGGGGGAAGTCGAGGCCTTCGGCTTCCTTGCCGAGTTTGATGCACTGGACGGTACGGGCCATGGGTGGGTTCCTTGTTCTGACGGGAAAAAAGAGTGACGAAGCGGAGCGAGCGCGAAGGATATCGGGCCCCGAAAACCCCGCAGCGCCATGCGCTCTCTGTGGAGGAAAAGGTTCTACAGATGTTTTGGGTATTTAAAACTGAAATTTCAGTAGTTTCAGTTTTGAAGAGTGGCTTTCAGAATGCGCTGCATCGGTGCTTCACCGTGACCGGATTCCCCCAGAAAGCCTCCAATGAACCTTCGCCGCGACTTTATCAAGTTTCCTGCCGCCGCCCTCCTGGCCGGCGCCCTGGCCGCCATCGGCGCGCCGGTGTTCGCCCAGCAGCCCGTGCAGTTGCTCAACGTGTCCTACGACCCCACGCGCGAGCTGTACGTGGAATACAACCAGGTCTTCGCGAAGTACTGGAAGGGCAAGACGGGCCAGGACGTGCAGGTCAAGCAGTCGCACGGCGGCTCGGGCAAGCAGGCGCGCTCGATCATCGACGGCATCGACGCCGACGTGGCCACGCTGGCGCTGGGCGGCGACATCGATGCGCTGGTCAAGAACGGCGGCCTCGTCAAGGCGGACTGGCAAAAGCGCCTGCCGCACAACTCGGCGCCCTACACCTCCACCATCGTGTTCCTGGTGAAGAAGGGCAACCCCAAGGGCATCAAGGACTGGGACGACCTCATCAAGCCCGGCGTTCAGGTGATCACGCCCAACCCCAAGACCTCCGGCGGCGCGCGCTGGAACTACCTGGCCGCCTGGGAATTCGCCAAGCGCAAGTACGGCGGCGACGCCAAGGCGAAGGAGTTCGTGGGCAACCTCTACAAGAACGTGCCGGTGCTCGACACCGGCGCGCGCGGCTCCACGATCACCTTCGTGCAGCGCGGCGTGGGCGACGTGCTGCTGGCCTGGGAGAACGAGGCCTTCCTGGCGCTCAAGGAGTTCGGCGCCGACAAGTTCCAGATCGTCGCACCCTCGCTGTCCATCCTGGCCGAGCCCAGCGTGGCGGTGGTGGACAAGGTGGTGGACAAGAAGGGCACGCGCACCGTGGCCGAGGAATACCTGAAGTACCTGTATTCCGACGAGGCCCAGGACATCGCCGGCAAGCACTTCTACCGCCCCACGAGCGAGAAGGCCAAGGCCAAGTACGACGCGCAGTTCCCCAAGCTCACGCTGGTGACCATCGATCAGGCGTTCGGCGGCTGGACCAAGGCGGACAAGGACCATTTCGCCGATGGCGGGAGCTTCGACCAGATCTACACGAAGAAGTGACGCCGCCCCGCGCCCACCCCCTTCGAACGAAAGCCCCCTGCCCATGTCCGTTCTCCTGATCGCCGGAAGCCCCTCGGAGCGCTCGCGCTCGGCCGCGCTGCTGGACACCGTGTCCCTGCGGCTGTCGGTGCGCGGCGCCCAGGTGCACCGCCTGCACATCCGCGATCTTTCGCCGCAGGCGCTGCTGCTGGCCGACACCGGCCACCGCTCCATCGCCCAGGCGGTGGACCGGGTGGCGCAGGCCAGCGTGCTGGTGGTGGCCACGCCCGTGTACAAGGCGGCCTACAGCGGCGTGCTGAAGGTGTTCCTCGACCTGCTGCCGCAGACGGCGCTCAAGGGCAAGGCGGTGCTGCCGCTGGCCACCGGCGGCAGCCCGCACCACATGCTGGCGCTCGACTACGCGCTGCGGCCCGTGCTGCAGTCGCTGGGCGCCAAGCACATCCTGCCCGGGGTGTACGCCACCGACGCGCAGGTGGCCCTCACGCCCGAGGGGGCCTACGACATCGTCCCCGACATCTCCAGCCGGCTGGACGAGGCGGTGGACATCCTGGTCACCGAGATCCTGCGATCCGTGCCGGTGCAGGCCACGCGCTTTCCGCCGGTGCCGTTCGCGCAGGTGCGATGTAGCGTCTGACGCCGCCGCCCGCGCGCCGCGGGGCCCGCCGCCTGCCGGCGCCGGTCCCGGCCGCGTCCTCCACCGTTGGTTTCCCCACAGGGGTCCGCCGCTTCCGCAGGAGGAGGCCGGGCGCAGCCTTGCCCGCGCGGCCCCTGGCATTGCAAGGAGTTTTCCGCCATGTCCCTTTCCGATTCCCGTCCCGGGGCCCCGGCCCTTTCGTCCAGCCGCCGCCGCTGGATCGCCGCCGGCCTGGGCGCCGCCGCGCTGGGCGCGATCCCGGCCCTGGCCCAGCCGTCCGGCGCCGAGCGCACGCTGCGCGTGGGCCACCAGAAGGGCTGGCTGTCGCTGCTGAAGGCGCGCGGCACGCTCGAAAAGCGCCTGGCCCCGCTGGGCGCCAAGGTGACCTGGACGGAGTTCAACGCCGGCCCGATACAGCTGGAGGCGCTGAACGTCGGCTCCATCGACTTCGGCGACGTGGGCGAGGCCCCGCCGATCTTCGCGCAGGCCGCCGGCGCGCCGCTGGTCTATGCCGGCGCCACCGTGCCGCGCCCGGGCCTGGAGGCGGTGGTGGTGCCCAAGGGGTCGTCCATCCGCAGCGTCGCGGACCTGAAGGGCAAGCGCGTGGCCTACAACAAGGGCTCCAACGTGCATTACTTCCTGGTCAGGCTGCTGGAGAAGCACGGCCTGCAGTACCGCGACGTGCAGTCGGTGTTCCTCGCGCCGCCCGATGCGCGCGCGGCGTTCGAGCGCGGCGCCGTGGATGCCTGGGTGATCTGGGACCCGTTCCTCGCCTCGGCCGAGAAGACGCTGGGCGCGCGCGTGCTGGCCGACGCCACGGGCGTGGCGAACAACCGGGCCTTCTATTTCACCTCGCGCGACTTCGCCACCCGCAACCCCGACGTGCTGCGCGCCGCCATCGAGGAGATCGATGCCGTCGATACCTGGGTCTCCCGCAACAAGGGCGAGGCCGCCGCCGAACTGGCGCAGGTGCTGGGCCTGGACCGCTCCGTCACCGAGCTGTTCGTCGGCCGCGCGGGCTACGGCACGCGCGTGGTGACCCGCGAGATCCTGGCCGAGCAGCAGGCCATCGCGGACACCTTCTTCGATCTCAAGCTGATCCCGAAGAAGCTCAACGTCCTCCACGCCGCGCCGGTGGATCTGTCATGAGCCGCGGCCGGCATTTTCCGGGGAGTCCTTCCATGTCCACCCTGTCTTCGTCCCTGTCCCTGGCGCTGCGCGCGCGGCGGTTGCTGGAGGTCACGGCCCGCGCCTGGGGCCTGGCGCCCGCCGGGCCGTCCGCGGCCCCGGTGTGCCGCCTGGCGGCCGTGCGCGGGCGTGCCCCGTACCTGGCGATTTCGTACTGACCCGTACCGACGCCGGCACCGCTCCGGCCCCGGCAAGTCCCATTCCACGCGAGAAATTCCCATGCAAGTCTTCTGGTTCATCCCCACCCATGGCGACAGCCGCTACCTCGGCACCTCCGAGGGCGCGCGCCCCGTCAACCACGAATACCTCCGGCAGGTGGCCGTCGCGGCCGACAGCCTGGGCTACGAGGGCGTGCTGATCCCCACGGGCCGCTCGTGCGAAGACCCCTGGGTGGTCGCCTCCAGCCTGGTGGCGGTCACGCGGCGGCTGAAGTTCCTGGTGGCGGTGCGCCCCGGCCTGCACCAGCCGGCGCTGGCCGCGCGCATGGCTGCCACGTTCGACCGCATCTCCGGCGGGCGCCTGCTCATCAATCTGGTGACTGGCGGCGACCGCGTGGAGCTGGAGGGCGACGGCGTGTTCCTCGACCACGCGCAGCGCTACGAGCAGTCGGCCGAGTTCATCCGCATCTGGCGCGAGATCCTGGCGCGCAGCCATGCGGGCGAGGGCTTCGACTACGAGGGCGAGCACCTCACGGTGAAGGGCGCCAAGCTGCTCTATCCGCCGCTGCAGGCGCCCTATCCGCCGGTGTACTTCGGCGGCTCCTCCGAGGCGGCGCACGATCTGGCCGCCGAGCAGGTGGATGCCTACCTCACCTGGGGCGAGCCGCCGGCCGAGGTGGCGCGCAAGGTGGCCGACGTGCGCGAGCGCGCCGCGCGCCACGGCCGCACGGTGCGCTTCGGCATCCGGCTGCACGTGGTCGTGCGCGAGACCGAGGCCGCCGCCTGGGCCGCCGCGGAAGACCTCATCAGCCGCGTCACCGACGACACCGTGGTGCAGGCGCAGGCGGTGTTCGCGCGCATGGATTCCGAAGGGCAGCGCCGCATGGCCGCGCTGCATGTGCAAGGCGCCCGGCGCAGCCGCGCCGACCTGGAGATCAGCCCCAACCTCTGGGCCGGCGTGGGCCTGGTGCGCGGCGGCGCGGGAACGGCGCTGGTGGGCGACCCGCAGACGGTGGCCGCACGCATGCAGGAGTACGCCGACCTGGGCATCGACACCTTCGTGCTCTCGGGCTACCCGCACCTGGAGGAGGCCTACCGCTTCGCGGAGCTGGTGTTCCCGCTGCTGCCGCTGGAGACGCGCGAGCGCATCGCGGGCGGGGCCGGGCCGGGGCGCCCGCTGACCGGGCCCTTCGGCGAGATCGTGGGCAACCAGTACGCGCCGCGCGCGGCGCAGAGCTGACGGGGCAGGGGGGCACCACATGGTCATCCATTCCATCAACCACGTGCAACTGGCCTTTCCGGCGGGGTCGGAGGGCGAGATCCGCGACTTCTACACCGGCCTGCTGGGCCTGCCCGAGGTGAACTATCCGGCCGAGAACGCGCTGCATTTCGTGGCCGGCAGCCAGCGCATCGCCCTGGTGCCCACGGCCCGCTGGCAGCCCGCGCCGGTCGCCTCGCACCTCGCCTTCGAGGTGGAGAACCTGCCCGAGCTGCGGGGCCGGCTGCTGCAGGCCGAGCTGTCCGTGGTGGAGAACCGCTCGCTGCCGGGCTACCTGCGTTTCTACGTGAAAGACCCGGCGGGCAACCAGCTCGAATTCCTCGAACCCGACACCGAACCAGGAGCCTTGGCATGACAACGCCCCATCTCTCCCCCGCCGTGCGGGAACTGCAGGTCTCCCCCGCCACGGAAACGCCCGATTCCCCCGGGGCCCCGCTGCCCGCGGTCCTGCGCCAGTGGGCCGGCGCGGTGGGCCAGCGGCTGCTGCCCTGGCTGGTGCCGGTGGCGCTGATCGCGGCCTGGCAGGTGGCCTCGGCGCAGGGGTGGCTCTCCAGCCGCGTGCTGCCGGCGCCGTTCGACGTGCTCAAGGCGGGGTGGCAGCTCACCGAGTCGGGCGAGCTGTGGACGCACGTGAAGGTGAGCGCTGGCCGCGCGCTCGCGGGGCTGGCGATCGGCGGCGGCCTGGGGCTGCTGCTGGGACTGCTTACGGGCTCGCTGCGCACGGCCGAGACGCTGCTCGACTCCACCATCCAGATGGTGCGCAACATTCCCGCGCTGGCGCTGATCCCGCTGGTGATCCTGTGGTTCGGCATCGACGAGTCGGCCAAGCTGTTCCTGATCAGCGTGTCGGTGTTCTTCCCGATCTACCTCAACACCTTCCACGGCATCCGCAACGTGGACCCCGGCCTGATCGAGATGGGCCGCACCTACGGCCTCTCGCGCTGGCAGCTCTACCGCGAGGTGATCCTGCCCGGGGCGCTGTCGTCCATCCTCGTGGGGCTGCGCTTCTCGCTCGGGCTGATGTGGGTGATCCTGATCGTGGCCGAGACCATCTCCGCGCAGGCGGGCATCGGCTACCTCACGATGAACGCGCGCGAGTTCCTGCAGACCGACGTGGTGCTGGTGGGCATCCTGCTCTACGCGCTGCTGGGCAAGCTGGCCGACGTGTTCGCGCGCGGCCTGGAGCACTGGTGGCTGCGCTGGCACCCCGGCTACCAGGCCAAGGCCTGAGGGGAGGAGGGCACCATGCACCGCAAGGATTCCTCCCGCGCCACGCGCCGCGCCCTGCTGGCCGCCCTGGGCGGCATCGCGCTCGCCGGCCCCCTGGCCGGCCGCGCCCAGCAGCCCCGGCCCGAGGCCGCCGCCGTGCGCATCGGCTACCAGAAATCGTCCACCCTCACGGTGGTCCTCAAGGCCCGGGGCGTGCTGGAGCGCCGGCTCGCGCCGCTGGGCGTGGCGCCCACGTGGCATGAATTCACCAGCGGCCTGCCGCTGCTGGAGGCGCTGAACCTGGGGCACATCGACTTCAGCGCCGACGTGGCCGACACCGTGCCGGTGTTCGCCCAGGCGGCGGGCGCGCAGATCACCTTCGTGGCGCAGGAAGCGCCGTCGCCCACGGCCCAGGCCATCCTGGTGCGGGCGGATTCGCCGCTGCGCGCGGTGGCCGACCTGCGCGGCCGGAAGGTGGGCTTCGCCAAGGCGGCCGGCGCGCACTACCTGCTGCTGGCCGCGCTGGACAAGGCCGGCCTCTCGCTCAAGGACGTCGAGCCGGCCTACCTCACACCGGCCGACGGCCGCGCGGCCTTCGAGCGCGGCGCCATCGACGCCTGGGTGGTGTGGGACCCGTTCCTCACCGCCGCGCGGCAGCAGTCGGGCGCGCGCGTGCTGGCCGACGGCACGGGCCTGGCCTCGTACCAGCGCTATTACCTCGCCGGCATGGCTTACGCCCAGGCGCGCGCCGACGTGGTGCGGGCCATCTACTCCGAGCTGGAGCAGGCGGGCCGCTGGGTCAAGCAGAACCCGCGCGAGGCCGCCCAGTTGCTCGCGCCGGTGTGGGGGCTGGACGCCGCCATCGTCGAGCAGGCCAACGCGCAGCGCAGCTACGCGGTGCGCCCGGTCGTGCGGGACGGCCTGGCCGAGCAGCAGCGCATCGCCGATGCCTTCTTCGCCGAGAAGCTGCTGCCGCGCCGTGTGGACGCGCTGGCCTCGCCCCTCTTTTCCATCGGAGCCTGATCCCCCATGACCGCGCCTTCCTCCACCCCGTCTTCCGATTCCGCGCCCGTGTCCGCAGCAGCCGCCGCAGCAGCCACCGCCGGCGGCGTGCGCCTGCAGGCCCGGGGCCTGACCAAGCGCTACGGCCCGCGCGAGGTGCTGCGCAGCGCGCAGCTCGCCGTGGAGCCCGGCGAATTCATCGCCATCGTGGGCCGCAGCGGCTGCGGCAAGAGCACGCTGCTGCGCCTCGTGGCCGGCCTGGAGGCCGCCAGCGGCGGCGCGCTGGAGGTCGATGGCCAGCCCGTGGCCGGCCTGCACGGCGACACCCGCATCATGTTCCAGGAGGCGCGCCTGCTGCCCTGGCGCCGCGTGCTCGACAACGTAACGCTCGGCCTGCCGGCCTCGGCGCTCGATCGCGGCCGCGAGGTGCTGGCCCAGGTGGGCCTGGCCGACCGCGCCGGCGAATGGCCCGCGCGCCTGTCGGGCGGCCAGCGCCAGCGCGTGGCCCTGGCGCGCGCGCTGGTGCACCGGCCGCGCCTGCTGCTGCTCGACGAGCCGCTGGGCGCACTGGACGCGCTCACCCGCATCGAGATGCACCGCCTCATCGAGAGCCTGTGGCTGCGCCACCGCTTCACGGCCCTGCTGGTCACCCATGACGTGCAGGAGGCCGTGGCCCTGGCCGACCGCGTGGTGCTGATCGAGGACGGCCGCATCGCGCTGGACGAGCGCATCCCGCTGGCGCGGCCGCGCTCGCACGGCGACGCGGACTTCGCCGCCATCGAAAAGCGCATCCTGGACCGCGTGCTGCAAAAGCCCGAGGACCCGGAGGCTTCCACGGGCGCGGGGGGCTGGCCCGGCGTGCCCGCGCACGGGCTGCGCTGGGCGATCTGAGCCGCCGCCGCCGTCCGCCTCCATCCATCCGTTCGTTTCTTTTTTTCTTTCCAACCCACCACAGGAGCAACCCCCATGTCCATCCAAGCCATCAACGTGCGCAACCAGTTCAAGGGCAAAGTGCGCGAAATCATCCGCGGCGACGTCGTCTCCGAGGTCGATGTCGAAACCCCCTGGGGCATCGTCACCTCCGTGATCACCACCCGCTCGGTGGACGACCTCGGCCTGCAGGTCGGCTCCGACGTCGTGGCGCTGGTGAAATCGACCGAAGTGTCGATCGCCAAGCTGTGATGGCCGCTCCCGACCGCACCCGTGCCGCGCCGCAGGCCGCCATGCATCCCACCCGCCGCGCCATGCTCGTGCGCTCCCTGGCCTGCGCGGCCGCGCTGCCGGCGGCCGGCTGGGCGCCGTCAGCGTCGGCGGCCGTGTCGCCGGTGCCGGGCTCCGCGCGCATCCTCGTGGGCTTCGGTGCCGGTGGCGGCATCGACCTGCTGGGGCGCACCGTGGCCGAGCGCATCGGCCCGCTGCTCGGCCCCGGCCACCACGTGATCGTGGACAACCGGCCCGGCGCCAGCGGCCAGATCGCCGCGCAGGCGCTGCTGGGGGCGCCGCCCGATGGCGCCACCTACCTGCTCGCGCCGCTCATCACGCCCGTGCTCTCGCAGATCGTCTACCGCAAGCCGGGCTACGACCCGGCCACCGACTTCGTGCCCGTGGGGCTGGTCGCGCACTTCCAGTTCGCGCTGGCGGTGCCGGCCAACCACCCCGCGAAGACCGTGGACGAGTTCATCGCCTGGCTGCGAGCCCATCCGGACCGCGCCAACTTCGGCAGCCCCGCGGCGGGCAGCCTGCCGCATTTCTTCGGCCTGCTGCTGGGCAGCGCGGCGAAGGTGGATATCGTGCATGTGGCCTACAAGGGCGGCGCGCCGATGCTGAACGACCTGGTCGGCGGCCAGCTCAGCTCCGCGATCCAGACCGTGACCGAGCTGCTGCCGCTTTACCGCCAGGGCCGCATCCGCATCCTGGGCACCTTCTCGGACAAGCGCACGCGGGAGCTGCCGAACGTGCCCACGTTCTCCGAATCGGGCTACCCGCGCGCCGTGGGCAGCGGGTGGTACAGCCTGTGGGCGCGGGGCGGCACGCCGCCCGCGGCCGTGGCGGCCGTCAACCGTGCGCTGAACCAGTCCCTGGGCGAGCCCGCCGTGCGCGGCCGGCTGACGGAACTCGCGCTCGACCCCGATCCGCGCACGCCCGCGCAGCTCGAAGCGCTGCGCGTGGCCGAGATCGCCAAATGGCGGCCGGTGGTGGAGGCGTCGGGGTTCATCGCAGATTGAGCGGCCCCCCCCCTGAGTCGCCTGCGGCGCCTTCCCCCCGAGGGAGACGACGCCGGTGGACCGGCAGAGCCGGCTCCACGGCGTCTGCTGGCGTGGCCTGCTCCGCGGCCATCGGAAGGGGGACGCGGCGCCGGTTTCATGCGTTGCGGGCGGCGCGCTGGCGCCATGAGAAAAAAATGGTTCGGAGGGGGCGTGGGCGGGCACCGGAGGCGGTTTTCTCCTCTGGCGGGCTCCATGTCGCCATCGAATCTGGATAGTGTGCTCTTAAAAACATAGCAAAAAGAACGACTGGCAACGGATATGAACTTCCAGCAACTGCGCTCCGTGCGCGAGGCCGTGCGCTGCGGCTTCAACCTGACCGAGGTGGCCCACATGCTCCACACCTCGCAGCCCGGCGTGAGCCGGCAGATCCGCGAACTGGAGGAGGAGCTGGGCCTGGAGATCTTCGTGCGCGCCGGCAAGCGCCTCACCGGGCTCACGCCGCCGGGCGGCGCGCTGCTGCCCATCGTGGAGCGGCTGCTGCTGGAGGCCGAGAACCTCCGGCGCGCGGGCCACGATTTCCGCGCGAGCGGGGAGGGGAAGCTGTCCATCGCGGCCACGCACTCGCAGGCGCGCTATGCGCTGCCGCAGGTGATCCGCGACTTCCGCGCGCTCTTTCCCCAGGTGTCGCTGCACCTGCACCAGGGCTCGCCCCGGCAGGTGGCCGAGATGCTGCTCTCGGGCGAGGCCGACATCGGCGTGGCCACCGAGGCGCTGGCCGGCTACGGCGAACTCGTCACCCTGCCGTGCTACCGCTGGTCGCACAGCATCGTCGTGCCGCCGGGCCACCCGCTGCTGGACCTGCCCGGGCCGCCCTCGCTGCAGCAGCTCGCGCGCTTTCCCATCGTGACCTACGAGCTGGGCTACACCGGCCGCGCCCACATCGACGAGGCCTTCGCGCGCGAAGGCCTGCACCCCGACGTGGTGCTCACCGCCATGGACGCGGACGTCATCAAGACCTACGTGGAGCTGGACATGGGCGTGGGCATCGTCGCCTCCATCGCCGTGGACGCGGAGCGCGACCGCCACCTGCGCATGATCGACGCGCGCCATCTCTTCGAGGTGAACCTCACGCGGCTGGGCCTGCGGCGCGGCAGCTGGCTGCGCGGCTTCGCCTACCGCTTCATCGAAACCTTCGTGCCCACGCTCACGCGCGAGGCGGTGGACGAGGCGCTGGCCGGCGAGCGCGGTGAGTGAATCGCCCCTGGGGCGATTCAGGTGTCATGGCTTCACTTGGATGATCACCTTGCCTTTTGCCCGCCCTGTCTCGACGTAGGCCAAGGCATCCGCGACCGAGTCCAATGGGAATACCCGATCCACGGCGGGTCGGATGACGCCGGACTCCATCAGGGAACTGATTTCGCCCAGTTGGCTTCCGCTGGCCCGCATGAAAACAAATGAGTAGCGGATGCCGCGCCGCTGGGCCTTTTTCCGGATGCCATGGCTCATCAGGCGCATCACTTGCTTGAGCGGCCAGGCCAGTTTCTGGTCGGCCGCAAACTCTGGCGTGGGTGGGCCGGAGATGGAAATGAGATGGCCGCCCGGCTTGAGCACCTGCAGCGACTTTTCCAACGCGTCGCTGGGCAGGCTGTTCAGCACCACGTCGTAGTCACGCAGCTGGGTGGCGAAGTCCTGCTTCTTGTAGTCGATGACGATATCCGCGCCCAGCGCCTTGACCCACTCGACGTTGCTGATGCTGGTGGTCGTCGCGACGAACGCGCCCAGATGCTTTGCCAACTGTATGGCGATGGTGCCCACCCCACCCGAGCCTGCCTGGATGAAGGCTTTCTGCCCCTTCTTCAGCTGGGCGGTTTCCACCAGCACTTGCCAGGCGGTCAGGGCGACCAGTGGTATGGAGGCCGCTTCCTCCATGGTCAGGTTGGCGGGCTTGTGCGCAAGCGATCCTTCCTGGACGGCGATGTACTCGGCGAAGGTACCGATCCGAAAATCATCCGGCCGTGCATAGACCTCATCGCCCGGCTTGAATTTGCGCACGCGCGGGCCGACCCGGACCACCGTGCCGGCGACGTCGTGGCCCAGCACGAGGGGCATGCGATACGGGAGGACGAGCTTGAACTCCCCGTTCCTGATCTTGGCGTCGAGAAGATTGACACCTGCCGCATGGATCTGGATCAGGACGTCATCGTCCCGCACTTCGGGCTCCGGCACGTCGGCAATCCGGCCGGTTTCTTTCTTGCCGTAGCGATCGATGGTGAAGGCTTTCATCGTGTGGTCTTTCGATTTCTCTGAATGTCCGAGCCGCTTGCAAGAGGCCGACGTGGCTTCACTTCGCCAGGAAGGCCAGTGCCTTGCGTACGAAGTCGTCGTGGTACTGGAAGATGCCCCCGTGGCCCGCATCGGGGTAGACGATCAGCTCGCTATGGGGCAAACGCCTGGCCAGGTCGTAGGTATTGCGGGTCGGCACCATCCGGTCCTCTTCACCATTGGCCACGAGGACGGGCTGCCGGACCACCGACAGGTCGGCCGGGCGCTTCTGCCCCCACGCACTGAGCGCCTGAAGCTGGGCCACGTAGGCGCCCGCGGCAATCTCCTTGTCACGGTTTTCGGTGCGCTCCTGCAGGCGCCCCAGGAAAGCCTTGCCCGCCTGGATGCCGTTCGGCGTGCGCGTGAAGAAGAGGTATTGCTTCGGGTCCTGGCCGGTGAACGCCGCGCGCAGCAGGTCGAGGTTCGCCACGCCCGCCACGGTGCTGATGCCCGGACCACCCGCGGGGCCCGTGCCTGTCAGGATCAGTTTGCGCACGAGTTGCGGCTCTTTCAGCACGATCTCCTGGGCGATCATTCCGCCCATCGAGAAGCCGAAGAGATCCACCTGCTCGAAGCCCTTGGCCTTGATGAAGGTGATGGCGTCGTCCGCCATTTGTTCGATGGTGTTGGCCGGCGAGCCGGTGGAGGCCCCGACGCCGCGATAGTCGAACGCGACCACGTGATGTTTCTCGGCGATTCCATCCACCACCCGGGGGTCCCAGTTGTCCAGAACGGCGGCCAGGTGGGTGAGCAGGATCACCGGCGTGCCGGTGTTCTTCCGGCCCAGCTCGCGGTAAGCGAAGTCGATGCCGCCCGCGGACAGGACCTGCGTTGGCACGGTGTTCCATGTCGTGCCCGGCGTCGCAGCGATGGTTGCGGGTGAACTGGCAGCCACGGGTGGTTTGTCGGCCGTGGCGCAGGCCGGCAGCAGCGTGGCGGAGAGTGCGAGCAGGCACAGGCCGACTCGGGAGAGGTAAAGCATGGTGTTTCTGTGGGAAAGGGAGGGGGGAGGGGATCGATGGGGATGTGGGCGGCGATCAGGATGGCAGTCGATAGCGCTCGGCTGCGTGGACCTGCCGGATGTCCGAAAGCAGTGCCTGGCGCGCACCGTCCAGTGCGTCCCAGCGCCCGGCCACGTGCAGCGGCGGGATCGTGACCCCCTCGCGGCGGTCGAAGCCGACCAGGGCCGCATCGACCAGTTCGCCGACTTCCATCACTTCGGTCAGCGTATTGACGTCGATGCCGGCGCGCTCCCAGATTGCGGTGCGGGTGGCCGCCGGCAGCACGGCCTGCACGTAGACCCCCTTGGGCGCCAGCTCCACGCTCAGGCCCTGCGACAGAAACAGCACGAAGGCCTTGGTGGCGCCGTAGATCGACATGCCGAACTCGGGTGCGAAGCCCACCACCGAGCCGATGTTGACGATCGAGCCCGCGCCCGCCTGCACGAAGCGCGGAGCGACCGCAGCGGCGAGCCGGGTCAGCGCGGTGGTGTTGAGCGCGAGCAGGCGTTCGATGCTTTCTGCCGTCTGCTGCAGAAAACTGCCCGACTGGGCCATGCCGGCGTTGTTGATCAGGATGTTGATGCGGGCGTCGTCACGCAGTCGGGTTTCGATGGCGGCCAGGTCGGCCTGATGGGTCAGATCGGCCGGCAGCACTTCGACGGCAACCTTGTGTTCGCCGCGCAGGCGCTGCGCAACGGCATCCAGGCGTGCCTTGTCGCGTGCGACCAGCACAAGATCGTGGCCGCGCTGCGCGAAGCGCTCGGAGTAGGTGGCGCCGATGCCGGTCGAAGCGCCGGTGATCAGGACGGTGGAATGGGGGGGCATGTGAGAGTACTCCGCAGATCAGGGGGGCTCCGGGCCGCAACGGCACAGCGTTCGGCCTGGCGCCTGGTGTTTACCGGGCCTCGGCCAGCGTGGGATAGTCGGTGTAGCCGGCGGCGCCGCCGCCATAGAGCGTGGCCGGGTCGAACTGCGCCAGCGGCGCGCCGCTCTTCAGGCGTTCGACCAGATCCGGGTTGCTGATGAACGGCCTGCCGAAGGCGAACAGGTCGGCCTTGCCCGCATCGAGCCGGGCTGTGGCGAGTTCCAGGTCGTAGCCGTTGTTGGCCAGATAGGTCCGCTGGAAGCGGCGGCGCAGCGCGTCGTAGTCGAACGGCGCCACGTCGCGCGGTCCGCCCGTCGCACCCTCGACCACGTGCAGATACACGATGCCCAGCGTGCTGAGCTGCTCGACGAGGTCGTCGTATTGCGGCTGGGGATCGCTGCTGGAGATGCCGTTGGCTGGCGACACGGGCGAGATGCGCACGCCGGTGCGATCGGCGCCGATCTCCTTCGCCACTGCGGTGGTGACTTCCAGCAGCAGGCGTGAGCGGTTCTTGATGGAGCCGCCATAGGCGTCGGTGCGCTGGTTGGCCCCGTCCTTGATGAACTGCTCCAGCAGGTAGCCGTTGGCGCCATGGATCTCCACGCCGTCGAAACCGGCAGCGATGGCGTTGGCCGCGGCCTGGCGGAAGTCGTTCACGATGCCCGGCAACTCGTGAGGTTCGAGGGCGCGTGGTTCGGAGGTGTCGGCAAAGCCGTTGTTGACGAAGGTCTTGGTCGCCGCGCGGATGGCCGAAGGCGCGACCGGCGCGGCACCGCCAGGCTGGACATCGACGTGGGAGACGCGGCCCACGTGCCAGAGCTGCACGAAGATGCGCCCGCCCTTGGCATGCACGGCGTCCGTGACCTTGCGCCAGCCGGCGATCTGCCCGGGCGTGTACAGGCCGGGGGTGTCCTGGTAGCCCTGGGCCTGGGCCGACACCTGGGTGGCCTCGGTGATGATCAGGCCGGCGGAAGCGCGCTGGGCGTAGTAGGTCGCGGCCAGTTCGCCGGGCACCAGCCCGGCGCCGGCACGGTTGCGTGTCAGCGGTGCCATGACGATGCGATTGGCGAGCGTCAGAGGCCCCAGCGGGTACGGCTCGAAGAGCGCTTTCTTGGTCATGCGGGTATTCGTTCTCTGGAAGGGATGAGCGTGCGGCCGATGCGCGGCATGCGGCCGGCGAGGGGAGGTCAATGGCTGGCGTGCGTGCCCGCCTGCACCGTCACTCCGCCAGGAATTGAATGGCGTGCCGGAGGAAGCGCTCGGGGTACTGGAACTGCGCGCCGTGGCCGGCGTCCGGGTAGATCAGCAACTGGGCGTTGGGGATGTTCTGTGCCAGGTGCCACGAGTTGATCGTCGGGATCATCACGTCCTTGATCCCGTTGAGCACCAGCGTGGGCTGCTGGATGGCACCCAGGTAGGCATAGGGGTTCTCGCCTGCCAGCGGCGGCAGGTAGGCCGCATGGGCTTCGGCCTGTGCCTGGGCGACCGCGGCGGAACTGGGCGGGTCCTGATCGACGCGCTGGTGGCGGCGGTCCCAGAAGGCCCGCCCGGCTTGCCGGGCGGCTTCGGAGCGTCCGAAGAACAGGTAGAGGAAGTCCTCCGCCGTGGGCACCGGGCGGGGCGCGACTTCGAGCACCTCGGGCTCCATATCCGGATCGCCCCCGCGCAGCCCGGTGCCCAGCAGCAGCAACTTGCGCACGAGTTGCGGATGGCGCAGCGCCACCTCCTGCACCTGGAAGCCACCGAGCGAGAAACCCAGCAGATCCACCTGCGGCAGACCCAACGCCTGGATCACCTGCGCAATGTCGTCGGCCATGTCCTCGATGCGGTTGCGTGGGGTGCCACTCGACGAGGCGATGCCGCGGCCGTTGAAGAGGATGACCTCGCGGCCTTCGGCCAGTCCGTCGGTCAGCAGCGGGTCCCAGTGGTCCATGCCACCCCGGAAGTGCTGCACGAAAAACAGCGGAGGTTGCGAGCCGGAGGCGTTGCCCCAGCGGCGATAGGCGAATTTGTCGCCATCGACTTCGATGAAGCGCGTGGGTGCGGTCAGGTGGCTGTTGCTCATGGTTCCAAAGTCCTTTTCCAAGTCCGATCCATTAATGATGATGATCGACATCTATGTTGTCAAGGATTTTGATGATGATCGACATCAATGTATAGTGGCACCTCCAAGCGGAGATGAATGAAGTTCGATATGAAGGTCACCAAGGCACAGGCACTTGCGAACCGGGCGCACATCGTCGAAACGGCGTCTACGCTCTTTCGCGAGCGTGGCTACGACGGCGTCGGTGTTGCTGATCTGATGGCCGCCGCGGGATTCACCCATGGAGGCTTCTACAAACACTTCCGATCCAAAGGCGACCTGATGGCGGAAGCGGCGGCTTGCGGCTTCTCGCAAACGGCGGCAATGACCGAGGGTGCCGATCTCGCGGCGTTTGTGCAGCAGTACTTGTCCAGGCAGCACCGCGATGCTCCCGGCCAGGGGTGCACGATGGCCGCGCTGTGCGCCGACGCGGCGCGCCAGCCCGAGCCCATCAGAGAGACCTTCGCTGCGGGGCTGGAGCGTTTGCTTGCGGTGCTGAATCCTGATCCGGATTCCGATGCAACCGCGGATGCGGCCATGTCGCGCGAGACGCGCGCCAGGAACATCAACGCCGTCGCGCATGCCGTCGGTGCGCTCGTGCTGTCGCGGGCCTGCCCCGACGACTCTCCGCTGGCGGACGAAATCCTGGAAACCTGCCGCGCGGCGATCCAGTCGAAGTCGCCGCCGCCCCCGGAGCGGTAGCGGCCTGGGTGGTGCGACCCTTCGTCGGTTCGCGCATAACGAAGCGCGATCTTGTCGCTTATCGCGGCCCGGGGCGCGGCCTACAGTGCCTCTCAGCCGCCGGCGGAATCTCCCCGGCGGCACCACCCGAGAGAGCACCACAGAAAGGACGAGGGATGAGCATCGACACCCGCACCGCCGCCGCGCACCCGCCCCGTGCGGCCGCGCACACCGCGCCCTGGCGCGCCAGCCTGCGGCGTGCCGCCCGCGGCGCCACGCTGGCGCTGTGCGGCGCCCTGGCCGGCGCGGCGGCCTTCGCGGCCACCGCCATCCCCGAAGGGCCGCTGGTGTCCACCGACTGGCTCGCGCAGAACCTGGACAACGCCAAGGTCCGCATCGTCGAGGTCAGCGTGAACCCGGGCCTGTACGAGCGCGCCCACGTGCCCGGCGCCGTCAACTTCTCGTGGCACAACGACCTGAACGACAAGGTGCGCCGCGACATCGTGGGCAAGGAAGCCTTCGAATCGCTGCTCTCGCGGGCCGGCGTCGGCCCCGACACCACGGTGGTGCTCTATGGCGACACCAACAACTGGTTCGCCGCCTGGGGCGCCTGGGTGTTCGACATCTACAGCGTGAAGAACGTGAAGCTGCTGGACGGCGGCCGCAAGAAGTGGGAGGCCGAGAACCGCCCGCTGAACAACCGCGTGCCCGACCCCGTCGCCACCACCTACCGCGTCACGGCGGTCAACACCCAGTTGCGCGCGCGGCTGGCCGACACCCTGGCGGTGGCCGAGGGCAAGAGCGACGCCAAGCTCATCGACATCCGCTCGGCCGACGAGTTCTCCGGCAAGGTGTTCGCGCCGCCCGGCGTGCCCGAGCTGTCGCTGCGCGCGGGCCACGTGCCCGGCGCGGTGAATGTGCCCTGGGGGCAGGCCGTGCGCGAGGACGGCACCTTCAAGTCCGCCGACGAGCTGCGCAGGCTCTACGCCGCCGTGGGCGTGGACGGCAGCAAGCCCGTCATCACCTATTGCCGCATCGGCGAGCGCTCCAGCCACACCTGGTTCGCGCTCAGCAAGATCCTGGGCTACTCCGTGCGCAACTACGACGGTTCCTGGACCGAGTACGGCAACGCCGTGGGCGTGCCCATCACGAATCCGGCCGGCACCGTGTGGGCCTCGAAATGAAGGCCGGGCCGCGCGGGCGGAGCCTCCCGCCGCCCGCGCGGCCAGCGTGCACGCTTCCCCGGCGCCGCGCGCGGCAGAGAGTTTGTCAGTAGGGGGTCTCTTTTGACAGCCCGCCTCCCGCGGGTTTTTTTTTGCCTCCGGGACGCCCGCGGGGGCGTTGTCGCGCGCTCCGGCAACCCCGGGGCCTTCATGCCATGGCTTTCTCTTCCTGGTTCCCGCGCGCCCTCGCGGTGGCGCTCCTGATCGGGCTCGTGGCCGCCGGCCACGCGCTGCAGCAAACGTCAGGCGGCGGGCGCACGCTCGCCTTCGCGCTGGCGAGCGGCGCGGTGCTCGGCCTCGTGCTGCAGCGCACGCGGTTCTGCTTCTACTGCCACGCGCGCGACTGGTTCGAGCGGCGCGATCCGCGCGGCCTGCTGGCCATCCTGCTGGCGCTGGCCGTGGGCTCCCTGGGCACCACCGTGGTGCTCGGCAGCTGGGTGGCGGTGCCGGCCCCGGGGCAGCTGCCGCCCGACATGCACATCGGGCCCGTGAGCGTGGCGCTGGTGGCCGCGGGGCTCGCGTTCGGCGCCGGCATGGTGGTGTCGGGCTCGTGCATCAGCGCCCACTGGTACCGGCTGGCCGAGGGCTCGCCGGTGGCGCCGTTCGCGCTGGTGGGCTCGGCGCTCGGGTTCCTGCTCGGGTTCCAGACCTGGAACCCGCTCTACACCGGCGTGATCGCCGATGCGCCGGTGGTCTGGCTGCCCGCGCACCTGGGCTATGGCGGCGCGCTCGCGCTGCAGGGGGGCGTGCTGGCCCTCGGGGCGGCGCTGCTCTGGCGCGGCTTCGCGCGGCCGGCGGCGGAGGCGAGTGCAGCGGGCGCGGCGGCCCCGGCCTCCGGCGTGCCGCCGCTGGGCGCGGTGTGGCGGCGGCTCTGGGCGGGCCGCTGGCCGTACTGGACGGGCGGCCTCGCGGTGGGGCTGATCGCCGCTTTCGTCATCGTGCGCATGCGCCCGCTGGGCGTCACCGCCACGCTGGGCGGCGCGGCCCGCGCGCTGGGCACCGCCTGGGGCTGGGTGCCGCAGCGGCTGGAGGGGCTCGACAGCCTGGGCGGCTGCGCGACCGCGCCGCAGGCGCAGTGGCTCACGCCCAATGCCGTGCTGCTCGCCGGGATCGTGGCGGGGGCGTTCGTGGCGGCGTTCGCCAGCCGGCAGTTCGCGCCCCGCTGGCCCACCGGGCGCGATGCCGCGCGCGGCCTGGGCGGCGGCGTGCTGCTGGGCTGGGGGGCCATGACCGGCCTGGGCTGCACCATCGGCACGCTGCTGTCGGGCGGCATCGCGGGGGCGCTCTCGGGGTGGGTGTTCGGCTTCGCGGTGCTGGTGGCCGTAGGGGTCGGGGTGCGCGCGCAGGCGGCCCTGCGGCGGCCGTGAGCGGGGTTTGGGAGTGACTTGGCCTGATTAGCGACAAACCTCAGACCCGCCGTGAACGTTGCGCCATGGCAGATATCCAACATGCCATGCCGAGTCATCGACCAAGGAGCGCGGTATGTCCATCAACGCCATCCAGTTCCAGCACGGCCTGTCGCTGCCCCAATTCCAGGCCCTGTACGGCACCGAGCAGCAGTGCGAGCGCGCCCTTGTGGCCGCTCGCTGGCCTCACGGCTGGCAGTGCGCACACTGCGGCTGCAAGCGCTTCTTTCACACACGCAATGGCACCGGGAGGTTGCTGTGGGAGTGCTTTGTCTGTGGCTACCAAAGCTCCAGCATCGTGGGCACCGTGATGGAACACACTCATCTACCCCTGCGGCTGTGGTTCCTGGCCATGTACCTGCTCACCCAGCACAAGAACGCCATCAGTGCCCTGGCGCTCAAGCGCCAGTTGGGCGTGTCCTACAAGACAGCGTGGCTGCTCAAGCACAAGCTGATGCAGACCATGGCGCAGCGCGATGCGCGTTATCTCTTGAGCGGGCGTGTGGAGATCGACGATGCCTACCTGGGGGGCGAGCGCGCAGGCAGTATCAACGGTGGGCGCAAGGCAGCGAACAAGACCGCCTTCGTGGCCGCCGTGCAGACGCGCGAAGATGGCAGCCCCCTGTACATGCGCCTGACGCCCGTGGAGGACTTCACGAACAAGGACATGCAGCAATGGGCCCAGCGTTACCTAGCTGCCGGATGCCATGTGGTCAGCGATGGCACGCGCGCTTTCACGCAGGTGCTTCAGGCCCAGGCCACACATGAGCGCCACGTGACCGGCGGTGGCCGCCAAGGGGCTCAAACGCCCCAACTGCACTGGGTCAATACCCTGCTGGGCAATCTCAAGACCAGCATGGCGGGAACGTACCATTCGTTTGACCATGCCAAATATGCGGCGCGTTACTTGGCGGAGTTCTGTTACCGCTTCAACCGCCGCTTTGATTTGCCAGCCATGCTGCCCAGGCTGCTGCGAGCGTTGGCGACTACAAGGCCCCTGCCAGTGAAAGTGCTACGTTTGTCTGAGATTCGTCGCTAATCAGGTGACTTGGCCTCCATGTCGCCGTAAATGCTCAATAGTTTGCTATTGAAAGAGTAGCGAATGGCGGGCGGGCCGTCTCCTGGCCCGGCGCGTGGTGGCGGCGTTGGTTGACGTGCCCGGCAACTGGGAGAGCATCCGCTTCCACCTGTCGCGCGACCTGTGCGGGCGCCTCTATTTTCGTCGGCTACAGCTTTTGAAACCTTGGATATGCATCAAGCAATCCGGAGAATCTTACGGCGCGTCTGTCGTATGCCAGACCGGCTTTGTTGCACAAATCACCCCGGCCACACCGGTAGACTGAAGGCGTGACGGAAGCAAAGAGCGAGAGGCGGACCAAGTACCGCACGACGAACTGGAAAGCCTACAACGCAGCGCTGAAGGCGCGAGGATCGTTGACGATGTGGCTGGATGAAGGCATGCAGTGGCTTGGCAAGCCGAACGGCAAGCGCGGGCGCAGCCCGACGTTCTCGGACGCAGCCATCCAGTTTTGCTTGAGCATCAAGTGCCTGTTCGGCCAGCCCCTGCGGCAGGCGCTGGGCATGGTGGACAGCCTGCTGCGGCTGGCCAAGCTGGACTGGCCGGTGCCGGACTTCAGCACGGTGTGCCGACGC
>NZ_QLTA01000026.1 GCF_003269065.1 Paracidovorax anthurii | reverse complement strand
TCCGGCACCGGCCAGTCCAGCTTGGCCAGCCGCAGCAGGCTGTCCACCATGCCCAGCGCCTGCCGCAGGGGCTGGCCGAACAGGCACTTGATGCTCAAGCAAAACTGGATGGCTGCGTCCGAGAACGTCGGGCTGCGCCCGCGCTTGCCGTTCGGCTTGCCAAGCCACTGCATGCCTTCATCCAGCCACATCGTCAACGATCCTCGCGCCTTCAGCGCTGCGTTGTAGGCTTTCCAGTTCGTCGTGCGGTACTTGGTCCGCCTCTCGCTCTTTGCTTCCGTCACGCCTTCAGTCTACCGGTGTGGCCGGGGTGATTTGTGCAACAAAGCCCCTTGAAGCAGTCGATGCAGCGCGAGTCAATCCAGCAAAGCGACATAGAGACCGCATCGACGACAAGATTGGTAGCTTCTATGGTCTGTTACCTGACATTGAGAGCATCCTCGATTCGGAGAACACCGAGCAAATCATCAATAGACATGCACGTTCCCAGCAGCCCAAGCAGAATGAGTCGCGTGTTCGTCTCTGGCTGTTTACCTATCTTGCCTTTGGTAGAAATCGATATGCCTTGCACTACCCCACCCACGAGATAGGTCGTTGGGATCGGCTCAATACGCCGTCGAAAGCGAAGCGCGGAGCGCCTAGCGCTGAAGGCAAGGAGTATGGCTTCAATACCACGGCGGACATGCACGATCGGATTCTCAAATCCTACAGCGCCCTTGCTGGAATCGGGATTACCGATGAGGAGATCTACGCCAAAGCGATGAAGAGGTACTTTGGATGCCATTCTCGGCTGACCGAAAGGAATGGAAAGCAAGTCGCGGAGTTCTTCCACCCAATGGGGGAGGGATTCCCAACGCAAGCTACATATTTCTACTATGTGCTCAAGCGCTTTCCACGCAGCCAAGTGAAAGAGGCCAAGTGGGGGCGAAACCGTGTCAGGTCAAATGTAGAGCCTTACCGCGGTAGTTTCACTGAGTCGAGCTGGAATTTGATGCAACGTGTCGAGGCAGATGCCTACTTTGTGCAAGACCTCCCCAAAGGCTATGTCGAAGGAAGTGACCTGAAGCAAGTTGTTGTCGTGACGAAGAGAGATACAGCTTCAGGAAAAAAGACCGGGATCGGTTTCGCATATGGCCGTGAGCTCGCGGCTGCTTACAGGATGGCGACCTTCTGCGAGGCAGTCGGTTTTCGTGTGTATGGGCGTCTCCTCGGCCTGCGGATCACCGATTCTGGGAAGGGGGTATCGCCCTATGACATCACGGATCGTGGCGCCGGAGCGACTGCGGGAGCGCTATCAAGGATCGAAGACTTTCAACCGGTTATCCGTGAATCTGCCCCGTCCTATGCGGGGCAAAGTAAGGCATTGGTTGAGACATCAAACCCAAAGAAGCGCCACGACGATGAGGCGCCGTCGTTCAAGCGCTCCAATATGAAGACCATTGAGCTTGCACGTCGTGAGTTTGGGATGGCTATCCAGTTCAATGAAACCACAATCGTTGCGAACCGTGTGGATCCTGACTTAGCTCCACGAGTCAATCGCTTGACGCCCAATGGCATTTGGGAGGCGCTCGACTCGGTAGGACGCAACAACTCAGTACAGGTTGGATTTGATGATGCTGTTCGCGCGTATCTGGATGTGGTTCCAGGCAAGCTGACGCGCGGGGGGGTTGTAGTGGCAGGTCGGAATTACTACTCGAAAACTCCTGAGTTTGAGAGAGCTCTTTCGTCGGTAGCAGGCGGGCAAGATGTGAAAGTAAACGTCTTCGTCCTGTCTGCTTGTATCCGTTACGTCTGGTTCGACTGGAAGAGCAAACTGATTGAGTTGGATGTTCGCTATCCGATTCCAGTGGGCGAGGAGGTAAAACACATGTCCCTCGGAGAAGCCGTCGAATACGCCGAGCACATGCAAGCCTGGGAGGCGACGGAACGCAGGCACCGCGCCGCAAAGAAGCTGCTATTGAATGAGGACTACCTAGAACAGACAGGAATGGAGCTGAAGTCGGGGAGTCGTGTCGCTGGGCGGCCCAAGCGTGGAACTGCCACCGCTCGCCAGGAGCACGACGAGGCTCAGCAAAGCGTTCACGGAAGGAGGGCCGCATGATTTTGGCGGACTCCTCAATCTATACGAGCCGCTACGAAGATGCACTCGCCCCCGGCGTGATCAAAGACCGGGCGGAATCACATGGTCTTCCTGTTGAGAACCTCATGTCGGTCGGAGTGGAGGAGGCCTGCCAGAAGGTGGAATGTGGACTCAAAGAAGTACTGCTAGTCACAGTCCAACTGGAAAAAGCCATCCGCGCCGAAATAGAGCGGGCACTGTCTCACTCCAGGGTCGTGTACAAAAGCCCGGGTGCAGCGTTGGCTGCTGCGTACTCAGGCGTTGCGCCAAGTGACGGGACGCCGCCGTCCTTCATCACCGGCCTGGCGGGTGTCGGTAAGACCCGACTTCGGCTGGCGATTCAGAGGATACTGAATGGGAACAGGAAAATCAGTCTGGATGCCGCCCACCCTCCGGTGCCACTCATCGACTACGTCGACTGTGTGGTTGGACAGAAGGGCAGCGTTTCAGCCGTGCTGCGTACTTTTGCAAGCCCGGGGACTGCGGTGGGCAAGGTCAAGATCGGCCAAGAAGAGTTGGGATGGGAGTGTGCCCGCTGGATGCGGGTGTCTGGCGTGTGCCTGTTCGGTGGCGATGAAACACAGTTCATGACCCAATCAGCTGCTGCCAGCACGCTCATTACGAGGACCCTCCTTGCACTTGCCCAACTGCAGGTGCCATGGTTTGTCATAGCCAATTATTCCTTGGGATGGAAGCTGCGCAGCCGCCCTCCTGAGTCCATACAGCGGCTGCTTAGCCGACCAGTTGTGCTTTTGCCGGACCCTTCTGCCTCAGAGGACTGGGTTGCACTGCTGTCTGCCTATCAGGTTGTGCTTGATGAAGCGGTGAGTTTTTCCCTGGTGGATCATCGGGTCGAACTGTGGAATCTCTGTGCAGGGCTGAAGCGTCTTCTCGTGAATTTGCTGGTACTCAGCTATTGGAGGGCTCGGAGCGCTGGTTCTCCTAAAGCGTCTTGGGCTCATGTGCGCCAAGCCTTCAATTCGGTCAGGTACGCGACTGCAAGAGATGATGTCAATCTCCTCATAGCTCACGCCGGGCAGAAGACAAGCCTCCGCAAAGATCTCCTATGCCCATTCGATGGACCAGAAGTACAGGCCGAAGCTGAGGTTTTTGAAGATCAGCTTCGCGCAGCTAGACAGGCGACTGTGGCACTCAGAACGGTCCAGGCATCTATGAACAGGCAAGAGCGCGACGCCATTGCCTACATCAACAAAACCGCAAATCCCAAGCCCGAGCCGATTGCGCAGGTCATCAAGCTGCAGAAGACCCGTAAGCCACGAACCCTGAACGGAATGCTCGACGCGGCGGCTGGTTTTATGGAGTCTCTTGATGACGGCTCAAAGAAATAGGGTGCTGTGAGCAACTGCTGCAGTCTGCGGCACTGATCGAGTGGCACATGGATCAACGGCGCATCGCACCCCTCCGTGACGTCTGGAGGAACGCCTTAGCACGTGGAACGAGCTGGCGAGAAAGTGCCAAACACGGGCGACACGCGCTTTTGCACATGCACCCCCTGCTCTCAAAGGCCTTTGAGTAGGCGACGCAAGAGCGGCTTTGCGCTGCGATCTCGTATCCGCAGCGTTGCTGGGGCTCCTAGCGCCCCGAGCGTGGACCTTCAACCCCCGCGTGGCGACTGTCTATCCTGCCTTGTCTAGAGGTTGCACTGAGCCCGGAGCCCCGCTCAACGCCGCGGGCGTGTACACGGCCTTGATCTGACGCTTAGGCCCATATGGGCTCCAGCGCCTCTTTCAGGGATATTGCCTCGACGCCCAACTCACCTCGCGCGACGCACCTGCCAGGGCGCCGATCAACACGCTGCCATTGACAAGTTATCGGCTTCTCACGGCGGGAGATGGCCGCAAAAGCGCCGACCGACTTGTAGTCGTGATACTTCTGCGAGCGGTTGCAGTCGGCTAGCGCCTTCTTGAACGCGGCCGCTAGCTTGCTGGCGCTGTCGGAGAGTTGCAGACGCTGCAGGCGCTTGTGCAGGTCCGGATGGTCATGCGCAAGCTCGATGAGGATGTCTGCGAGGACTAAAGCGGATTGGCGGCGCAGGAAGGCGCTGAGATCTTCGGTGGGCATGCCAACAGGCTACCGGAAGTCGGAGCGAGGCTCCCTGGGTTCAGTACGCCGGGCGTCAGTCTGAGTTGGCGGCGAAGGCGGCAAGGATCCAATGATCTGATGTGAGTTTGTACTTGCTTCATGCCGGAAGGTCCACCTCCACGCCGCCACAAAGATCGAAACCAGTTCCCCAGTCAGTAAACCGAGTCCTCATGCTTCGAACTGGCGATGTCCTCAGTGTAGTTTCCAGTCGGCATGAGGGGCAGACCAGACGCAGCGCACGATCATCCGCCGATATGTCCGGCCCACTTGCGCTGACGCCACAAGCGCGGCAACGAATTAACCACTGACCAAGGCCAATCGCATACTTCAAACGGGACGCGGTCTCTAGGTTACCTGCGCACGCGTCAGAGACCCATCTGTACTGAACTGCAGCTGGCGCTTTCGCACTTGGCAAGACCACCAACCTGTCGCCAGCAGTGCTAAGGACGGCGACCTCAGGTTCACTTAGCCTGTCGAGAACGTGGCGGGGCACTCGTCCGACGGTAGGCGGATACTGGTCGAGGAAAAGCGAGCTGAGATCCTTCTCTAAAATCTGCCGAATGCGCTCGACAGCAAAGAATCGAAACGGGTTCAGGACTCCAGGGTCTTCGTCACAGCTTTCGATCGCGCTTGCAGTCGTCAGATCTGCAGCGTACAGGATGGATCGATTCGGGGCGCGGCATACCACTTCGTCCTCCTTGGTCAGGAGAATCACCAAGGTTCTTGATCGCAACAACGCGCCGCAGGCAAAAAGCTGGATGCGAACCTCGCCGATATCTTCGGCGTCAATCTCGAGATCCCATGGCCCGACATGGAAGCTGAGTCTCGTGCTGGTGATCCTAGTAGCCCCCATATCGCGTAGTGCATGACACAGCAATAAGAGCACATAGTTGCGAAAGGCAGCGTGCCTCGCTGCGACCGATTGGTATCGTTCCGATTCGCTCGCACGATCCGTGGTACTTGCGGAGGCAAAGGCATCCCAAAGCGGCCGTAACTCTCGGTAGCGCCTGTCGTACTGGAAGATGTTGGTTGGACGTAGCCGGAGCGACACCTTGGCCGAGCGCGGCACACGCTTGTAGACGCCTGCACGCCGGAGCCGCTCAACGTGGGACCTCATCTGCTCCAATCGCTCTAACGTCTCACGCGTTGCCTGAGTGTCTTCAGCTTCGCTGAACCATGCCTCCCCCCACAAGGCACAGATTCGTTTTATGAGCAGCCGGTGCCTTTCATCGCTCTTCTCAAACTGAATCGCCGTGCTTTGGCCGTCTGCGATCGCGCGGACTTCTGCGATGCGCCCGTTCAGCCAGTGCGAACAGCTGTCTAGAAGGCGCGCAAAGACAACGTTCTCGTAGATCGCGTAATCATCCTCAGACACCCGTGCCAGCACCTTCGAGGGAACAACTCCACTGATGCTGCGCCGCGCCCAGAGCTCTGAGTGCTGAGAGAGGTGTTCCACGGCCGAGGCCTGCACACGCTTGGCACGGGCAACAGGCAAGGTCTCCGGGACGTAGTGCATGTCTAGCCTGGGTCGGACAGCAATCTCATCCCATTGCCCCGTCGCCAGCGCTCGCTCCAGATCGGGCTCGGGAAACATCAGTTCCATGCGATCCCGGAGCACAGCGGGTAGCAATGGCGAAGGCAGGCTGGTGGTATCAACCTCGGGAGACCATGACTCGACAACTGCGGCAATCGACAAGTCGATGACATCGTGCGCCGTCGACTGCCCGGGTGCGTGTACAAATCGAATGGACACTCGTTGTTTGGGTTGGTCCTCCGGAGCCAGTGATGCAGTGCCCGGTCCTGTTCGCCACAGAACGGCGCCACGCGAGAGCTTGACTTCACCGTTGAGGAGACAGGGTTGAGTTACGCGATATCGGCCACTTGGAATCGCAGCGCTGGGAAGTTCAACTTCCTCGCCGGTTACGAGATCGTAGACTTTCACCCACCGCGCTCCAGACGTCGCTTGTCGCGCTCCAAGGCATCGAGGCAATTCTGTGGTTGACCGGAAAGCTCCAGGTCCATCCACAGTTCCTGCAAATCCTCAGCTACCGACTCCAGTTGTTGCTGCGTGATGTCATGGCGCCCTGTCACCTTGCCATCACGGATGACCCGAGTGTGAAGCAGGTGGTCGATCGCCATCTCCTCGTTTCCGCCCGCAGCGACGACCACGGGCACAAACCGCTGCCATTGACGCTCCAGACGTGAACCCCACCCAGTCGTGAACTCGCCCGCTAAGGTGCCGGCCAAGCCGCTCTCATTCAGCTTTGCAAGTTGCGTGCGGCTACGCTCGCCAGCAGCAGCCTCAGCGTCATCGAACGCAGTTAGCAGGCTGCCAACTGACACAGTCCGCTTGTGGGATGGGCGTTTCGCGTCGGTGATATCGCCTCCCGGTCGATGAACTTCCATCACAAACGATCGGTCGTAGGTCTTGTCCGCGAACGCGTTCGTCGTCTCATCTTGGTTGGCCGTCCCGATGAACCAGACATTCTTAGGCAATGCCAGATCGCGTCCGTCGATCAAGGCCCGTGGTGCGTTCTCGATCCGGTTGTCCACGAGCCGGATGTTGCGCGCCACTCCCTCTCCCTCCAGAGCGGACAAGAAGTCGGCAAAGTACTGCTCTGGCCGGGACAGGTTCATCTCGTCCAGCAGCACCACATGCAGCCGATCCTGGTCTTGCGGTGTTTGAGCCCGATAGATGGCCTGTAGCGTCTTGAGCTCGTAGAACTTTCGATCGAAAGCGTTGAAATAGCCTAGGAGATCGGCGCGCTCGCGCCAACCTGCCTGCACGGCAATCACCGTCAAATCGGCACCTATAGCCTTCGCGAAGGCTGTCGCCAGGCTTGTCTTGCCGGTGCCGCTGATGCCCTGAAGGATGTGCAACTGGCTCATCGCCAGCCCGCCCACGAAGAGCTGCACATCTTGCTCTCGGAACTTCAGCACCCCGCGCTCGCCAGCGTACGACATGGCGCTGCGCAGATCAGAGGTGAATTTCTTCAGGTCCCTGACAGGCTCGGTGTGGACCGGAACGGTGAACTTCCGATCCATCCGGTCCAACTCGGGGAAGATGGATGCAGCCTGTTGCCGATTGGTCAGATCATTGACTTGGCTCTGCAGTTGCTCAACCTGCTCGTCCAGTAGTCGGCGGCTACTCTCCATCACCAGACGCGTCCGCTCCCAGTTCTGCCGTTCAATGACTGACAGCTCCCAGCGATGCTTCTCGGCCTGCAAAGCGGCAAGCTCGGCTTGCCTTTGGGTCAGTTGTTCTTGCAGGTCATCGGCACGCTTCTTCAGTGCCACTGGATCTCCTCGCTCCAGAGAGGCCCGAAGCTGCGCTAGCTCCTCTTCGCGTTGATCAAGTTGCTCATTGGCCTGTCGCAGTTCACTCGCCAGGCGTGCCGGATCTCCTCCAGATCGCCGCTGGGCCTCTCGCAAGCTGCTTAACGCTGTTTCTAGGCGTTGGATCTCGCCATTGGCCTGATCGAGTTGCACCTTGATACGCTCCTTGTCGGCACGACTGTCTGCCACTACCTCGTCCACGCGCGCCTGCACCTCGCTTGCGAGCGACTGGCGTCGGGCCTGCAGGCGCTTCTCGCGCTCGGTCAAGAGCGAGCCAGCCTTTTCGAGTTCCGCGTCCCGCGCCGCAATCTCGGCGATTCGTTGCTCCCAATGCGTCTTCTGAGACATCGCCTCTTCGACGATTCGAGCAGCGTCTCGCCGCGCCGCTTCCATCAGCTGCTCACGCTCAACATCAATAGACAGCTTCAGCGTGTCCCGCTCATGCCGCAATTGCGCCAACTGATCCTTGACCGACCGGAGCATGGACACTTCCTCTTGCACGAGCCCCTGTCTCAGCAGGTCCTCCTTCGCGTCCAGATCTAGCTGGAGCTTGGCAAGTGCACGCTCTTTCTGATCAGCATGTAGCTCCCGAGTCCGCAAGCTTGCCTGCAGCTGGTCAAGCTCCACGCTGCGGGCCTTCAACTCCTTCTGCTGCTCATCCAGCTTGGCCCTAGCAGCGCCCTGAGAGGCCAGTTGCTCCTGCTCTTGCTGATTCAGTCGTTGTAACTTCATGGCGGCCTCTACCTCACGGTGCGATGCTGCTTGAAGCGCCTCCTGCATCGCCTTCCCCAGTGCGCATAGCTGGTTCTCGATGACGGCATCGAAGCGACTCTGCTGCTCATGCGCTATCGCATCACGAAGTGCCAACACCTCCACTTCATTCCAGGCCGGAGCCCGGTCACCCAGCAAAGTGCTGGCTGATTGCTGGGTGGCCAACAGTCTCGTGAGGGCTCCGGCTGGAGCTATCGCGCCCTGCGCTCTTGGTCGAGATGGGGGAAGGTTCTTGTGCTTCTTCGACATTCTGCTGAAATTAGTAGTGATTCTTGAAGAGCTCGACCCAGCGAAGGGACATCTCTGCGAAGTCGAGTACTGGGTCGCGCTGGAGGCGGACGCTCGTGGCGTGTCCGCCCTTGTTGCGCAGGCCGACCAAGTTCCAGTCCAGTGCGTTGATCGGAGCTCGCCGAAGCGGATGCGATTCGTGCTGCTGGGTGGACAAGAGCGCGGCGACCAGCAGCGCCTTCATGGGTTGATTGCGGCTCGAAGCTGCTTGCAACACGGACTTGCTCGACTGCGACTCCAACGCGCGAACGCCATCCCCGCTGAGCGGGTTAGCGAGTGGAAGCGCCGCCAACCAACCTTTCAACTCTCGTCGGCCCCAGCGGTCCGGCCACTCCGCTGCGTCAGCCGGCCAGCGCAGCAACATCCACTGCAACAAGGCCTCCAGGCAACTCCCGCTGTGCACTACAGCACTGGACAGGTCCTCAGGCAGAGCGACCGCACTGCCTCGCAGCCGCTGGACCAGCCGCAAGACCCTGGCCGTGTACTCCCTGATCAGTTCTACTGCTAGATCCTGGCTCGGCGGGATGAGCTCAGACACCTGCGACTCCAGGCGCAAAGTCGCTTCCAACTCGTCGTCATGCACGTCTGATGCCTCAATACGAAGAGCGAGCCGCTGCCCCAGCCAATCCTGCAACCGCGGATCCCCTTGAACCAGCTCGGCCAGAGCTTCACGCATGGCTCTGTCGGGCCGATCTGGGTGGAACGGGTCAGTCACCAGCCAAGGGTGTAGGTCCCCATCCACCACGAATGCCTGAATCCAAACACGCCCGACTTGTGGCGCATCGTCAAGAAACTGCAGCGCCGAATAGTCCGCAACAACTTCGTCGTCGCGGGCATGCTCACGCTGGAACTGCTTCAGTGCTGGTGCAAGCGCCTCTCGTTGCGCCTTCCGTTCTCCCGTAGGCCGCCGCAAAACAAACGGCGAGACCTGGCGCCCCGAATCGCGATCAACCAGAAAGCGAGGGCGCTGCGCAGTCTCATCCACCGGGAAGATCTCCGGAGGACGCTCACTCAAGAAGGGCATCCAGCGGGCAGACACCAGGTCCCAGAACGCGAACGTCACCAGTTCCGCACCGGCCGCAGGAGCGCGGCCTTCCAAAGCGGCCACGCCGTCCTCAGTCAGGTCGAATCGATGGTCGATCCAACGGTATGGCTGCAGTTCTTTCGCCAGGATGAACGCCACCAACTGTCGGTCCAATGCCGAATGCTTGGCCAATTCGTCCAGATCCTTGACGCCCGTCTGCAGCAAGCGCAGCAGCACCTCCTGAAACAGGTTGATCTCCAAACCAAATGCGGGCACCTGAACAGCGTGGATCTCAACCGGCCACAGCAGATCGGCACGACGCGCCCCAGCCCGACGTCCCCAGAGCAGGTAGGTCTCAGCCACGGCGCGCCTCCTCGTCACAGAAGGCGAGGAACGCATGCATTTCGGGCACGCACGACTCTGCAATGGGGTCTTCAAACATGGCGCGGTCACCCACCGCGATGAGCATTCTGCGCTGGCGGCTCATCGCAACATTGAGGCGATTCGGCGTGCGCAAGTGGCCATAGCGGCTGCTAGCCTGCAATTCAAAGCGATCGCGCTCTGCCGCCTCGGCTTCTGGCGAAGGTATTTCAACCTGCCGTGCGTTTGAACGAACAGTAGAGAGCAAAACGACGTCGAATTCCTTGCCCTGAAAGGCGTCAACTGTCCCAACGCGGAACCGCTCGCCACCGTTGGGCAGTTGAGCAAAGGACTCACGGGGCCGCCAGACGCCATCGACCCACTTCATCACCGGCTGTTGGCCACTGCTCAAGGCTTTGCAGATGGCGTCCCGCTGGCCCGAGTAGAAGGTGATGACCCCGATGCTGGCGTCCTCCGGCAGTTGTTGGAGTAGGCGCTTCACCAGCAACGCGACCCGCTTGGCCTCTGCATCTCGAACACGGGTACGGCTTCCTGCAGATGGACGCCCTTCCGATCCCTCTGACGCCGGCACATCCATCCAAGCAGCGACTGCGCGCCCGAAGTCAGGCAAGGTGAGTGTGAAGTCCGACGCTGGTCTTCCCGAGTGGACGCGCCCGAGGCCCGCCTTCTCATAAAAGTGCTTGCTGACAAAGTCGCCCAGCCTGGGATGCATACGGAATTGCTGGTCCAGCATCACCACACGGTTGATCCCATCGATGGACTTACGGCGCTCAAACTGCCGCCACAGTCTTTCAAACAAGCTTTGCTGGTAGGTGGCGCTCGCCACTTGGTCGCCACGTTCTGTTCGGATCTCTTCCTCGATCTCAGCGTCCAGCAGATGAGGCAACTGCCGTGGATCACCTACCAGAACAACCCTACGCCTAGCTAGAGCCATCGGGATGAACAGGTCCAGCGGGTTCGCACGGGCCGCCTCATCAACCACCACGCTGCCGAATCGTAGCCCGGAAATGGCGTCTTCGCTCCCATCTTTGAGCAGCGCCATCTGTCGACTGACCGCTTGCTGGCAGGTGGCTCCAACGACACTGCTGTAGGTCTCCACAGCTTGCTGGACTCGCCGAGGTTGAACCTCCAGCGCCTCCTGGTACCGCTCTATGGCTGCAACCAAGCCCCAGTCGGAGTTGACCACTGCTCTCGCAAGCTGAGCTTGAAGTTCTTTCAGCAAGTCCCTTAACTCATCAGGAAGCCGATTGCGTTGAGCCAGCGACCTTCGCTCGTCCATCAGACGGTCGAGGAGCCGCATCTGCAGACTCTCCAGAGCCTGTAGCAACATCTCGTCAGCCTCAAGGGCCAACTCAGCTTCCTCAAGCGTGGCCAGTTCCTCAGACTGCAGCCAGCCCGGATAGCTCGAAGCCTTGTTGAGCAAACTCGATGCGCGCTCTGGACCGTCGTCCATGAAGGACACAGCGTCCGTGCGCAGTGCGCGTACGGTCCGCCGAAGCTCCAGCCTGCGTTCAGCAGGAACCGTCGCGCCGCCCTCAACACCGACGCCCTTGGCCCGCAGGTTGCTCCAGCGCTGACGCCACTCGTAAGTCATCCGAATCTGGCCATGCCACTCAACCTCGTCCAGCCGCCCTGCGAGTGCGTCAAGATCGGCTGCCCGGCGCTCTGGCGGGGACCCCAACATGAGCAGGTTGCGTGTAAGGGTCTGTAAGTCTGAGAAGGCGTGGTAGTGCGGATGCGCTTGCTTCAACTCGGTCAGAACTCCGCTGATGGCAGCTTCCTGTTCGTGGATCCATACCGCCAGCGGATCCTCACCGGCGTGGTCTCGCCGGCCTCCCACCTTGATCGCCGGCAGTCCATAGACGCGGGACCTGCCGAGCGCGTTCTCGACGGCGTCGTGCTGGAAGCTGGAGATCAACACCTCCTGTGCAATGACCTGTCCTTCGTTCAACTCCGACAGCCGACGCTCCAGTGCTGCGATCACCTGAGTCTTGCCCGTACCTGGCGGGCCAATGATGAGCGCCACGTCTGGTGTGTTAAGGGCTACATCCAAGGCCTCAATCTGCCTTTCCGTCGGACGACCCTGATGAAAGGTCTCGCGGACGTGGCGGGTGAGGGGTTGTTGTGTTGAGGCCCTTACCCGAGGGAGAGGGATGTCCAGCAGCAAAGCACTCAGGCCGGGCACTCCATACCCGCCCTCGATGCTTTGGCGTGCACGAATCCGACGGAGATGCTGTGTCCGGTGCCCGGCCAAGGAGAGGTACACATAGCCAGGGAACGGGGGCTCACGGCCCTGGGTGTCGAGTACAAGTTCGCCCTGGCCCAGAGAAATCGTGCCCTTGATCGGTGACCTCTTCCTGCTCACGGGCGCCTCCAGATCGCGCTCGACACTCCAGTCTGGCGGTGTCTCGCCCACCTCGGCCAGTTCCGAGCCATCTGTCTCCTCTTGCCAACGCTTCCAGAAGGCCTGCAACAGGGCCGGATCGCCCCGCAGGATCCAGCCCCCGCCCTCGGCGCTGACCGGCACCACACCGGTGTACTGCACCGCTTGGATCTGGGCGCCCCGACGAAGGGTGCGGTCCCACTCACGTTGCCCATAGAGTCGCCACAGGTCCAGATAGCCACCCGGCGTCGTCGCGGCGGCTCGCAACGTGTCAGCCTGGCGGGCCCCCTCAGGCTTCACATCGGCAGCTGCATCCGTGATTCGAACCTGTGCCAAAAGCAGCGTGAACGGTTGCTCCACTGACCTCGGGCGTCGGGCCAGCCGTTCGAACCAAAGCGCGCCCTGCGCGTCCTCGCGAAGGTCCAAGGCGAAACGCCTACCGACCAACTGCACTTGGCCCTTCCGATCCGATCCATAGATTGCCAAGAACACCATGCAGGCGCCATCCAGCGGATCGCTGCAGACGAACTCCTCGCTCAACCACGCGGCGGCCACGGCGATATCATCCGAATCGATGTGCCTCGATTGCCGCATTTGGTCTACAGCGCGGGTGTCGATGAGGATGTCTAGCCCTGGCAGCGCCAGCGTCTTCTGGGGCGTGAAGTAGCGTATCCTGACCTGACCCTTCCGGGCGTCCTGCAGCACCCATCGGGTCTCGGGGTTCGTGGCGCGTTGATCCAGGTCCTTGGAGCCAGATGTGAGCTCCAGGTAGGCCAAGTTCTGCCCCTGGGTCAGGATCCATGCGTCGGCTTCTGCGCTCAGCAAGGCCGAAGCGCCCGCCGTCCAAGCGGAGGCTGGTGCCGACCCGTCACCGACCCCTGCTGTGAGGACCTCGGATGAGAGAAAAGGTGATTCGCTCAGCTTCATCGTCTCACCACTCAAAGCCCCAAGCCTCGTGCGTGGCGCGACGGTCGCCGACATGGAGGAGGTAAGTCTGCCCGCTACGAGGCAGGTCATGGTGTGCCCGCAGCGGCTGGGCCAAGCGGGCGCCACGCCATTGCAGAGCGAGAGGCATGCCGCCGTTAGGGATCAATGAGAGCTGCCGTCCCGCCAAACTGAACCCGATAAATGGCTCGGCTCGGGCATGCTCGGCACTGCCTGGCGGCGCAAGGCGAAGCTCGCCGCGCCCGACGTTGAGCACCTGTTGCCAACCTGAAGCGATCAACCGGTCCACTGGTTTTGCGTTCTCGGGCAAGTCTTCTTTGGCGGCCACCACAAAGTGGCGGAGCAAAACCTGGTGATCCTCTGGTGCGACCTGTGCACAGAATGGGCAACGGCGCGCTGGGTTCCAATAGAACGTGCCGCCACAGCAGTGCTCTTGGTGATCGCAACGGATCTGTATCGCTGCGGCAGCCTCGAACGCCTCTGCCCACTCGGCCATCACGGGGCGCTCGGCCGGGTCGTTCAAACCTTGGCGGAAGCACTGGTCGAACAGGCGCTGCAAATCCGGCGTGCACACGAGGGCCCGATCCAAGCCCGACTCCGATCGATTCTGGTCGTCGTCAGGGTGATCGATCCACGGATATCCACCTTTCAAGGCCTCCGCTTCCAACTCGGCGTCGTCATCGATCAGCATGCCGCTCTTAAGGGGGTGCAGGTGCGTTAGCAACTGGAAGGCAATGACCGCAAAGCTCCAAATATCCGTGTAGGTGCTGACGCCCATGTCTCCTCGCAGCAGCTCGGGTGCACCGTAGTCCGGCGTGTAGATCTGCAGGCTGCTGTTGCGCACGGCGTAGCAAAGGTTGTCCACGTCAATGAGCCACACCTGGGAATGGGTGTGTGTGCTGGAGACAAAGATGTTCCTAGGCGAAAGATCGCCATGCGCAATACCTAAGCCGTGCAATGAGGCGAGCACTCGGGCGAGTTGCGCCAGCAGGGCAAGGCGGCGCCCCAGGCCACCCGACTGCACGAAGCCCTGCAGCTCGTGCCCTTCTCGCATGGCCTCGTCGAACTCCGTCATGAGCGACTCAAGCGGCACCAAGCCCTCCATCAGCTCCATGACGTAGCCAGGCCGTGGTTTGTTGATATAGGCCAACGGCATCACCACAGGAAGGCCGTGATCCTGAACCGGCAGGTAACGGATTCGCGCCACCTGCTGCGCCCACGCCAATGTGGCTGGGTCGCTCGCTTTGGCGTTAGCCAGCTTCACGATCTGGCGGGCGTTCCCCTTGATGCGGACGATAGTCCCCTGTCCGCCTTTGGAAAGGCGCTCGCCCAATATGTACTCGCCCCCACGGTCGTCGAAGACCTTCTGTTCGCGCACGGGCTCGTGCGTTTGGTTTGGTTCACGCCCAGCCGTTGCCATGGCATCTCCCCTTCTTGAATATCAGCGCCAGGCTCTTGTCGTCTGAATGGCCTGGCGTGCCCCAATGCGTCAGTTCGTGAGTCAGCCACCGTCGGGCCTTTCGGCGGCTCAGACCAGACAGGTGGCGATGCAGTGCCTGCGGAAAGGCGTGCAAGGACCGATCGTCCAGGTCATCGGCCACGCCATCTGTCATCAGGATCACCTGGTCACCCGGCTGGCTCAGTACAAACTCATGTGTAGACCATGCGCTCCAGGCTTTATCGATGCCCATAGCGCGCGTTTCATTGCCGAAGCCGCTTCTCGGCGGCGTCAACACTCGCACTTGGCCTTGCGATCGGACCAAAACCATGCCGTCGCCCAACTGCCACGTCCGCACCTGCCCCTGGGCGGTACAGGCTGCGATGAGCAGTGTGGTGGCTGCGGCGTCGGCTCGGTCCGGCCCTACGGCACGCAGCCAGGCTCGGTAGATGCGCGTCGTCAGTTCCCGCATCACCTGTTGGTGATTCGGCTCGCGGCGCAGCACCTGGTGCGCCGCACGCACCGCGTACCGCGCCCCGATACCACTCTGGGACCGGCTGCCCAGCCCATCCGCAACGCAGGCAATCCATCCGCCACGCCAGCCGCGGACTCCGCAAGCGTCTTGGCTTGACTCGTCCGCTTCGGCATGGGCTGGGCCGATCACAGACGTACCGACGGCGCTCAGCATTTAGAGCGCGTCCAGATCGAGGTCATCCTCGAGATCTTCGCCCACGTTCAGGGGCAGGGCTGTGTTGGGCGATCCACTTGTGGAGCGAGCCACCACGCTCATCGTGACCGCACGGAAGAACTTGACGATGTCGCGTGCGCCGTCGGCTTCGAACACTGGCGCCTCCAGGTCATTGGTGAACTGGCGCAGCATGGCCCGGTCGGCATCTGCACCAATCGCCAGGGCGAAGCGTGTGGCCTTCTGCCCCCGTTCACTGGCCTTCAAAGACTGCAAGGGGCCTTGCCAGTCGTCCGTGGGCGCTCCGTCGGACACCAGCACCAAGACCGGCCTGTATGCCCGCGACGGGACCATGTCCTTGTCTTCCAGCCACTGGCGGGCCATCGCGAAAGCCGAACCCATGGGCGTGCGCCCCTGTGCGCCGAGCGCCTCCACACCTTCGATTCGGTTGGCGCCTACCAAGGGCACATGGGCTTGAGCGGCATCACCCCCAAACGTGATCAGACCCACTTGGATCTCCGCACGCAGGCGACTTTCCCGCCCAAAGCTCAGGATCATGGTCTTGATTGCCTCGTTCAATGCGTCGATCTTTCCGTTCGCCGACATGCTGCCGCTGGTGTCTGCCAGCACGATCACCGGCAATGGCCGAGGTTCCGGTGCGGCAAAGCCTTTCAGCTTGGTTGGCGCGCCCTTGGGCTCAGCCTCGGTCGCCAGCAAAGCGTCATGCTCTTTGGCGCGAATCACCGTGGCTTGATGGAAGCGAGACACGATGTCTTCGCGGAATTTGGCAAGTGCCATGTTGTTTGCTCCCTGTTGCTTACTGTGCAGTACCTAGTGTTGATCGTGTGAATAGCGGCGGCACCTGTCACTCGGCGTGCTGCGGATGGAATGAAAGTCTTTGCTGCGGTACGTTGTCACGACCATGCCCTCAGTTGCCTCCACGAGCACCTGAAGGCCCTCCAGCTTGGCGATGTCCTTTCCGACCAGGGCTTGCCGCTCGACCTCTTTGCGACCGACCACGTAGTAGGTCAGGCCCTTTGCATGAATTCGGCGCCCAAATCGAACGACTTGTTCGATGTCGTCGTCGCGGATGCCGCGTTGCTGCATGCGCACCTTGGCGTGAAGCGTCAATCGCGGCAGATTCACTTCGCGTTGTGCGCTGTGGTTTTGCTGGTTCATTAGGACCTCCAGAGGTTGGCTGTGACCAGTACTTCGCGAGAAGCGTGCCCACCCTGGCCGAACTGTCGGTCCTATATGAATCAATCACTTGAAGTCCGATATGGCATGTCGACTGGAATTATTGTTCTAGCTTTGTAAAATTATTTGCAGTTACATCTGAATGTATAGTAGATCCACCTTGGGGCGAAGGAGGGATGGCGGCTACTGGGCGAGGAACGTCCTGGTCCCATCAAAGTCCCACAGCGTGACCTCTGGACCAGCTACGGCACTCACCACCCGAAGGCGTGCAGGAGCGGACTTTGGCACCATCGCTAGCATCCCGCGGGCAAGACCGGGCTTGATCCTTAGCGTTTCTGGGCTCATGCCCCTCACGGTCAAGCCGACTGCAAGGTGGCGTCGCATCCAGTTCGTCGCTCGAGCGCCTTCCGTGCCAGTTGGAACCAACGTCATACGAACACTCCGCTCCAACTCGGCGGCCTCGTCCGGGTCCGACGCCGCCGCTGGCAGCAACTCGTACAGCACTGCATTTGCTCGCACGGCACGAATGGCGTCTTCTTCCTCCACGAGAGGGCCGATTCGTTCCGTCAGCTCTTCGCCCAAATCCCAGGCCAGCCAAAGCAAAAGCGTTCGAAGGAAACCCACTTCCTCGATGGGCTCGTCCGCCTGATCGCTCACGACTTGCAGCAGCCTGGATTCAGGCCCGAAGAGTGCCGACATCGCACCATCAAGCAGATCTCGTCTATCGGTCTCGTCAACGAGGCTAGGGGTGATGCGCCATCGGGGGTGAAGCCGCAGGCGTCTTAGCTCTCGGATCAGCCCCAATACAGCGACGAGTTGCACGATAGCGCTCTGGGCCTTTCGCTGGTCCTGGCAGGCCGCAATAAGCTGCTTTGTCATGCGCCTTACCAAGGTTCTGGCTTTGCGACGGACAATCTCGGCAATTTCTGCGTCACTGGGTCCGGAGGGGTCTTGTGCAGGCGCCTCGGGCAAGTCGTCATCATCTTGATTGACCGACTCCTCTTCAGTTCGCCCGCGCGAATCTGTTGTGCCCGGCTGGCTCTCAAGGTCAATTCCAAGCCGTCGGATTAGCACGTCTAGCAAATAGGCCAAATCTCCCGACTTCAGCAAGCGCAGCTTCTTCCTCTGCTTCGGCATATCAGCCACATGCACGCCGAGGCTGGCAGGCCGGGCAAGCGTAGTTGCATCGTCGGTCAGGTTCCGCCCAGTGCGCGAAAGCGTTGTCAAATCGGCATGGATGTCATCTGAGAAGATGACCTTCTCGACCGAAGCGATCAAGCGGGCAACATCACCCTCACCAGAGCCCAGAGTTCCGAGCGCCTCACGCAGGATGGCCTGGCGCTTGGTGTGCGCCAAGCCACTCAAGCTGGCAGGGTGATGAACGATGGCGCGAAGCATCCTCTCGTCGCCAACGCGGAACACCACAGACCGAATGCGTCCAAGCGCCCCCTCAGTTCTGATCGCAACCCGTGACGGCCCTGCGATCTCCAGTGATCCATCCCAGCGTTCGTCGGCACTCGCGCCTTCCGTGTGCATCAACGTCAAGCGCTCTGGATTGGGGTAGTCGAAGGCTATTGACTCCGCGTCGGCGTCGGCAATGGCGACGCGAACCGACTCGAACTCATCAGCAAGGTGAACCATCTCGTTATGGCCTCGTTCGGCCACCGACTCAAGCTCTGCCTGGTTCAGGGGCGGGAGACCAAAGGCCTTTGCGAGTCCCATCGCGCCGGCGATCTCTCGGGCCGCTGAACCGGCGCGCGCAACCACTGCCTCAACGTTCCCATTTGTAGCGGTACCGAGCCAAGCCGGTCGACTGGGATTCGCGCTGCCAGAGACGAACAGATCCCCTTGCGCGGACTCGAAGTAGATGGCTTTCGCGTGCAAGTAGCGCGGTGCCTGATCTGGCCACAGCGACCGTGCGTCCACAAAGCGGCAACTGACGTTGTTTAGCCCCTTGCCCAAGTGCACCGAGTCAGGGTCAATGAGCGCAACAAGCTCGGCCATCGGCCATTGGACGGAAAGGCTGCGAAGCAAGCCGAACTCAGCATCAAAGAAAGCGCCCATCATCAGGATGCGCTCGACTCGCTCTGGAACTCTGGGCTTCAACTGCTCGAAGAGACTCTGACCTGACAATGACTGACCTAGAACGTCGGATCTGCCCGCTGCTGAAATCCGCTGAGTGAGTGGCGCGACGAACTTGGCCAGCGCGCGGGCGGACTCCAGCAGCGAGTCCGGGAGATAAGGTGCCTGCTGGTTGATCCATGTCTCCAATAGCGCCCAGGTGTCTGCCAACGCGGCAACCCCGTCAGCATCCTTGGTACCGGCAACGTCAATCCAGTTGGTCACTTCCCGGTTGTAGCCAAAGCCAGAGAGGGTCAGGTTGTGACTACCGATCAGAAGGGAGGCCTTTCGAGGTCCTGCGAGCAGGCACACCTTGGGATGGAATGCGCCCGGCACCTTCATCGGAAGGAGTGCGTAGGCATGTCCGGCGAGACGGGGTCTGGCTGCTTCGCTCGACCATGCCTGCGCGCATTGCGCTGCATCCATCATCACCACGTTGTAGCGGGATCCTGCTGCCATGAGCCTGCGAAGCACGAACTCCTCATAGAACGGCAACGTCGCGTTGAACGTGGTGATCAGTGATGCTTCGTAGCCACCGCGCTTCACCACATCGACAAGGGATATCGGCTCACCCACCGTATGCCTCCAGAAGAGACGTGCCAAGCAGGGTCGGCCGAGTCGGCCTTCCAAGCTTGGAGGCATCCCTTGTCAGCACGCCGATGTCACGCAAGATCTGAACGGCTTGCCGGAAGCGTGGTGTGGTAGCGGCGGGTTCAGGGATATCGACCAACTGCAAGCCTCGCTCAGTGGGTCGGAAGCGAAACGTCGACTGCCCACCCTGGCGCAGTTTTCGCAATGCAACGCGCAGGTGTGTATTCATGCACCAAGCAATTAGGTCTTCAGCGACCTGCTGGAGCGACATCGATTTCCAGGCCTGGAAGCGCGCTTGTGCCGACTTTAGGTTGATAGGAGCGTCCAGCAGCTCGTCGCTACCGATTGGCAGTGATCCGTAGGGCAGGTCGACTTCGCTCGCCCTGACGGACAGTAGCGCGAGCGCTTGGAATGCCCGGCTCAACTGCAAGCCAATGCCAGGATTCGAAGTCGCATCCTTCTGCAGGTCTGCAGCCAATTGAAACTCGTGACTGGAAGACTCCCATTCAGTCAAGGCGGGCCCAGACACTCGGAGCACCTCACACAGCGTCCCGAACGAGTCTGCCGAGAGGTCAGCATAGCAGGCCTTGGCCTCATCGTTCGCTGCCAAAGCCGCAGCAAACGTTTCAACGCTGGACAGGCTCCTTTGATCAGTTGCTGCGGGCGATGTCAGCGTATCCAAGCAGACCGAGAAGACGGCCTGCATGACTACGGATAGAAGGTCGTTGCGCTCGTAGATTGCCCATGCCCTTCGCGTCTCTTCAAGTGCGGGAGGTACCTTCCATTGGACTGCACCTGGCAAGACGCTCGAGTAAGTTGCTGCTCGGAATACCTGTTCGGTCAAGTCTTCACCTGTTTGTGCGTGCAATGCTGTGGCCAGGTGCAGGATGAGCGTGAGCGACTGGCGCCGTTGTTCGCCAAGCGCTCCATAGGCGTTCTCGCGGTCGAAGAAGATGTCCGTCAATGATTCGTGCTCCTGCGTCCCCGCGGAAATGCTGCAGGCACAGAAGTGAGACAAGGCGTCCAAGTCAGCCAACGTTACCCTGTCAGACTGGACAAGTCCCCAGAACAGGTCGCCGGGCACCGCGGCTGCGACTGCTTCCGCCATGGGTTGACCGCGCTCGATAGTGAACTTCACCCATGGCCTTGCAGACGGATCCATCAACTCGAGTTGAGCCAATGTGCCGGCGTAATACTGGCCAAGCCCGCCAAGACGGTTCATGAAGTACCGCCGAGGGTTGCCATCAGCTCGGTCCGTGTAGGTCGAAAGGCGCAGTTCTTCACCTCCTTCCAGCCTGTCCAAGGCCTGGAGCAGTTGGACGCGCCCAACCATGGCAATGCCGTGTCGCTCGGCCTCATGATCGGTCTGCCGCGCATGGCGCTCGGATATCAGGGTGAACAGGCAGTCCGCTCGCCGAAAGTATTCGACAAAGATGTCAGCGTTGGCGGTAGGAAAGTGCTGGTCGAAAGACCAGACAACCCACGGATACAGCGAGTAGTACCGAGCCCGGTCGGTGACGTTCGTGATTCCGGGCAGCAACCGCGCGTAAATTGCCAAACACGGTCCTTGTGTCCCTAGGTGGTCGAGGCCACCAATTGCAGTTGGTGGCTTAACCCAGTGCGTCGAGACTTCCATTCAGGTCTCCTCCCTTTGTTTGAGTGCCGTGCAAGGCGTTCTGGCATAAGCGGCACCAGCTGGCGCCAAGCTGAGTCCCCCAACCTCATGTTATTGATGAAGTCAGGCAGCGCGGGGCCGCACAATCAGCCAATTCCAGTGACGTCGGAATTCTTGAGTTCCGCAAACTTCGCCGCCATGGTTGGGTTGCCCTTGGTCAGCTTCTTGATGGTCACGTCCTGCGCTTTGTCGTTGGCCAAGCGGAGGTTGCGATCAGCTCCCAGCAAGGCGTCCTTGGTCTTTTGCAGGTGATCGATGGACTTGTCGATCTCGTCAATCGCAGTCTGGAAACGCCGGGACGCCAAGTCGTAGTTCTTGGCAAAAGCGTCCTTGAAGCTGTCGAGCTGATTCTCGAAGTTCGTGATGTCGATGTTCTGGGCCTTCACCAGAGCGAGCTCGGCCTTGTACTTCAGCGAATTCATGGCCGCATTGCGCAGCAGCGTGATGATGGGGATGAAGAACTGCGGACGCACCACGTACATCTTGGGGTAGCGATGGAATACGTCCACGATGCCGGTGTTGTAAAGCTCGCTCTCGGGCTCCAGTAGCGACACCAGCACCGCGTACTCGCAGCCTTTCTCGATGCGGTCTCTGTCCAGCTCTTTCAGGAAATCCTCGTTGCGCTTCTTGGTCGCCGTGGTGTCGCTCTCGTTTTTCATCTCGAACATGATCGAGACGATCTCGGCGCTCCCCTCGTCCGTGTCGCGGAAGATGTAGTCGCCCTTGCTGCCACTGCTGGCGTCATTGTCTTTCTCGAAGTAGGCCCTCGGGAACGCAGTGGCGCGGATGCGATTGAACTCGGTCTCGCAGTGCTGTTCCAGGGTTTCACCCACCATCTTGGTGGAAAGCCGAGCCTTCATGTCGCGCAGTCGCTCAATGGCGTCGTCGCGGTCCTTGATCTGGACCTCATAACGGTCCCTGAGAGACTGTTCGGCAAGCTGTTTGTCCAGACGCGCACGCTCCAGACTAATACGCAGTTCATCGCGCTCCTTCTCCACAGCGCTGCGCGCCTCGGTGATGGCCAGCGTCTGCGTCAATTCAGCTGCATCCAATCGGGCGTTGAGGGCCTGGATCTGGGCGTCCTTCTCGGCGGCAGCTTTCTGAAGCTCGTGATCCAGCTTGTCTTCGGCCATCTGCTTCGCCGAAAGGCTTTCCTGCCGAACGCGCTCCAGCTCACCCGCCAAAGCGTCGCGCTGCTTTTCCACGCCAGTCAATGCCTGCGTCACGGCCAATTGCCGGGCCACTTCCTCGGCTTGAAGTTTTGCCTTGAGCGCTTGGATTTCGGATTCACGAGCGGCCGTCTGTTTCTGCAGCTCGGCAGTCATCTGGGCACGGGCCAGTTGCACGGCAGATTGCTTGTCGCGTTCAGCCAACTCCAGGCGCTCGTGCAACTGGTGTTCGAAGTCGCTGTCGCGCACTTGCTTCAGGATGTCGGCGTATCCGGCATCGTCGATCTTGAAGGCTTTGCCGCAATGCGGGCAGATGATGTCGTTCATGGTTTCCACTCCGAAGGGTTGTCGATACCTGACTCTTTGCGAGAGTCATGCCAGGGCGAGAGATGGCAGGAAATCCATATAAATCAACAATATAGGCTCGCGGCCACATTGGTCAGAACAAGAGTTCTTATTTACTCATAAGGTTTTTTACCAACTTCATCTGCAAATGGTTGGCTAGGCCAGTGCGCGGTCAGTCGCCGCAGTTCAAGCGATGCGGATCGCTCGACAGCCAGTTGACCGTTGCCGCCCTGGAAGTTCGCTCGCAGGCTGCTGGGATGGTGGGCCCGCAACCAGGCAGTCACCTCGTCAAGGTGCTTCTGCGCAACCCCTTCGTCGAACCATACAGACCGAGGGTCGTCAGGCCGGTAGTGAATGAGGCTGTCGCCGGGAGCTGCCATCACCTTCGTTATGGGCGAGTCAGACCACACCAGTCGTCCCAGCAACTGCAGCCGCCCCTTGTACCCACGCGGCGTCTTCACCACCCAAATGTCATCCGGGGATCGCTGTCGCAGTTCCTCAAGCTTGTCGTTGGCAGATCGGAAGTAGCCGATACGACCTTGGCGCACATCGGACTCGTAGTCTTTTCAGTAGTACAGAACATCCATCGCTTATTCGAAGCCTTTGTAGCTAAAGGGGAGTGCAGCTCATCCAGAAATGTCCGGCACAAGCGGTGTCAACAGAGGCTAAATTCAGGCCTGCACGGACAGCTGCCAATCGAGTGCGCGGCGGGCGGTCGCGATAGCATCTGCAAAGGTCGCCACCTCCACATCCGGTTCTCGCCGCTCGTTGGGAAAGTCACCAGATCGGCTACCGCCCATCAACAACACCTTGATGGGCTTGTTCATGTGCTTTCGCAATTCGTGCCGGTAGCTGATCGCCTGTACGTAGTCGTCGTGATTTAGCGCATGCGACGGGCGCTTGAACTCGATCAACAGGCACGCGCCGTTTAAGTCTTCGTTGAGCAGCAGATCCGGACGCTCCTGCGCCTTGTCCCCCGTGTACTTTCGGTTCAGGGCATCCTCTACGGTGCGCCTGAGCGTCTGGTTGGAACGGAAGAAGGTGTACGTCGGCCCCAAGATCCAAAGATTCCGCTCGATGGCCTTGTGCATCTCTGCCTCGCGCGTGGTCGGATTGCGCGCAAGTTCCTCAAGCTCATCGAGAAACTGTGCGCGCGCCTTGGCCTGTGTAACTAAGGTTGCCAAGTCAGCTATGCCGAACTCGTCCAGCGCAACCGAGATGGCGACCACATCCTTCCGCGCGGCGTCGTGAATGTGTGACAGGACGATGCCGTACGCTGATTGCTCAATTGCGTCGAGCAGCACATGAACGTACTGCTCCAGCTTGCTCGGTTCTTCTCCATAGAAGCGCTCCAGAGTGCGGCGCACCGCCTTGTCGGCGAACTCGCGACGATGCTCTGGCATCGCAGCCAGTCTGTCCTTGATCGCGCGGTTGATACGCGCTTGCGCCAGCTGGATCTCGCGGCTGTATCGCTCCTTGTATGCAGCGATCAGGATGGGCTGGACCTGTTCGGCGACTGCGGCTAGCAAACTGCTGTTCTCGATCACACTGTCCCAGCCGGCGGTCACGTGGTCACGCAGGCCGTCCGCCTGGACCTCGCCGTAGAGCTTGGATTTCAGCTTCTGCGGAAAGTCCTCCCGCTCTTCAAGACCGAAGAACGAAGGCTTCCCCACCACCTTGTCATCGACTCGAAGCACGATGCCGGCTTGCCGCTGCGCCGACCGCTCGTCAGCGATTGCGAACCGCAACTGGACTGCGCCGACCCCCGGGACTTCCATGCTCTGGTCGGTGTAGGTTCCGGCCACATCGTCGACGCCGAGCGGCTTTCCATCCACGTGAACGGCGAAGTCCGCTGCTCGTCCGTACTCGAAGATCAGCACTTGCCGCATCCTGCCGGCGTCGGGGAAGGCAAGCTCACCGTGCAGGGAGTGGAGCGTGATGGTCGTGCCGTGCGAGTCAGGGTCGCAGCGCTCGGTCTCAATCTGGATGGGCAGGTGCTCGATATCTAAGACACCGGCCAGATCCGTCATGCGGAGCGTGAAGCGGCTGAGCGTTCCGCGTGTGCGGGTCTCGAGTGTCATTTCCGCTGCAGCCATGAGGCCCGCGAACTTGCCGATGCCCTTGCGTCCCTTCACTGAGCGCTGCTTGCCTGCCGTTCGCTCGCCTCGGTGCTCACGCCGGTCTTTGGCGATGGCCAGGTAGTGCGATTCGAGCTCGGCCCGTGTCATGCCCGAGCCGTCATCAGCGATGACGATCGGCGTATCGGTCATCGGCGCCGGCAGTGAAATCCAGACGTTCTCAGCGTCTGCATCCCAGGCGTTGTCGACCAGTTCCTTGAGGGCCTTTTCCGTCGACGGATATTCCTGGCTCAGCAGCCGGGCCAACCTGGAATCAACTTGAAAGCGTGCAGTCTTTGCTGCCATCTTCTTCCTCTCTATCAGGCTTACCTACAGATTTCTCCGACAAGCCGGCCGTCGGCTTGATGAGCATTGAGACTTCATGCAGCCTCTCGTCCTGCAAGCCACCATTCGCGGTGTGCCTGCTGCCTTGCAGCGCGCTGTTCAGGCGCATCAAATGCGATCAAGTACAGCGAGCGCTTCTCGCGCAGTTCCGAGACGGCGCGCTTCCGCTCTTCAATTCCCAACCGAACGGCCTGCTGCTCTACAAGCTCGGCCATCGCGCTCTTCTGGTGATTGAGATCCTTCTGTAGGCCGACCTCATGCCGAACACGTTCGGCCAACTCCGCCTCGACTCGATGGCGTCGCACGCCCTGGTCCCTCAGGTCGAACATGCGCTGCCTTGCCCCCTTCACTGTCGAGATTGACTCGAAGACGCGGTTCAGGCTTGCCTTGTTCTCCTGATGGAGTGTCCGGTTGGCCTTCTGCCGTCCTGCAATTTCTGCAATGGCTGCCTTGCAGGATCCGATGTCATCGCAGGCGCGGGCGCGATCGGCCTTGTATCCGTCGAGATCACCAAAGCTCTGACCGAACAGGGAGTGATCAGGTAGCTTCTTGCCCCCGTTACCGAACAGCCATGGCGTCCGCTCCGATTTCGCATGCCAACTGTCGATCGATGACTTGGCTTCGTTCAAATCGTCATAGGCCTCATTGAGTTCGTCTTGGGCGGCGGAGCGCTCCTGCTGCAAAGCCTTCATCTGTTCGAACAGTACTTGCTTCGTATCCAGAAGGCTCGCCTTCTCTGCATAAAGCTCGTCGAGCTCCCGACGATAGTCCCGGCTCAGTAGTTCAAGTTGCGTCCGGAGCTTGTTGATCTCAGGTTGGAGCGCGTAGATTGAGGATTCCCTCTGGCGAATGTGGGTGCCGTAGGCCGCGCAGCCATCAGCTTCAGCCGTCCGCCAGATTGACTCGATTTCTCGCTCAAGCTGGGCCGTATCAAAACGCCGGTTCGCAGTCGACTCGTGAGCCGCTCGCAGCTCTTGCTCGTAGCGCGGAAAGTCGGCGTCGATTCGGATGTCTTGCACGAACCGCTGGACGCCTCGCCATGCCTTACCGATGAGCGTCACGTTCTTGATCCTTTCGGCGCGGCCAAGATGCGATTGCTCAAGCAGAAGGAAGACGCGGCATTGCGGGCCGACGTAGGCGTGTGTAGATGGCGTGCACAAACTCTATGGCCAGCCAGACCATGACCGTTATGCCGACCCACGGCCTACAGTCTTGGGAAGCGACGCGGCGGCCGCCGCAATGCACACCGCATAGAAGGCCTTTGGCCGAGCTTGATAGAGGCGTGTGAGCAGCATCAGTCCGATCACGATCGCGGCAAGGATCAGGACGCTTTTCACAAGCGCCGTTACGGCTGCAGCGACCAACGCTAGGCCGACAATTAAAAGTAGAAACTTTCCCACTTCGAACCTTTCAACTACACGTGCTGCCTTCTGTTTTCTGCAGCCTTCGACTAGATGAGTTGGCCCTGAACCATGACCGGGTCACCGATGATGTTCAGACCTTCCGCCTTGCTGTATTGCTTCCAGCGCGCCCTGTACTGGCCCTCGAACAACGGCGCGATGTCGTCATAGACGCGCTCCCCCGTCGGGTGCGTACCGTACGGAAGACTTGCACCGCCCACATCAGTCAGCAAGTAGCGGTTGTGCAGCGCATCACCATCCGCAAACGCGGCAGCACACTGAAAGGTGACTGATAGCCCTCTCGGGATGGCCGCTCCAAGCCGCTCCAGTGCCATTCCGCACCGGTGCCTCGCTTCACTCAGAAGCTGCTCTGCACGCGGACGAACAGAGGCCTCTCGATCGCGATCTGCAACGCCAGAGATGAGCACCACCGAAGGTAAGGACCTGCCGGCCGCTCGCGTGCTCACAGTCGTTTGCAGCAGCGCCTTAAGAACGTCCCGATACTCGGGGATGTCGGCTTTGAAATAGGGGTCAATGAGAATGATCTGGCTCGCTAGTCGCAGCAGCGGCGATAACTGGTTGGCGAGCGCGTGAGCAGTCTTGCTAGTGACGTCGATAGTCGGCAAGTACCACCGCGGGTTTCGCAAGTCGCGCGTGACCTCTGGCGTAATTACAGCGTCACACTGAGCATGCTTTTCACTAGACAGGATCGCGTGAAACGGCTCTTCATGATGAACCGCTAGAACTTGCTCCAGCCAGGTCTGTGTAGTGCGGCGCGTTCCACGGGCTGCTCCTTGCTGCAAGAACTCCATTAGGCCTTGCATGAACTGTTCGGCATCGACGTATTCGGGCTCGCCAATCATGTCGACGCCGAAGTGGTTCATCAGCTCGCTGTACACCTCACCCGCCCAGTTGTCCGCGACGTCGGAGATCAAACGCCGCTGGTCGAGACCAAAGTGGCGTGCCAAACCAACGTCCCTGTTCAGCACCCAATCAATCACCAGTCGGGGATTAACTGCGTATTCGTAGATCACTTTGCTGCTCCCTTGAGGCGCGCTTCGAGCTGAGCACGCATGGCCGACGGCAGCACTTCTGCCGCACGCTCGGCAAAGAAGCCGTTCGGCCAGGGCGCATCGAACTTGCCTTGCTCAGTGAGCCCAATGTGAGATGCCCTGACGCACCCAGACTGGTCTCGACCCAGGTAGACGAAGCTCACGTCTTTGGGTTCCAGGGGCTCCGTCTCTGGCGACGCTTCGCCGGCCATCTGCTCGCGCAGGCGTCGCTGAAGGCGCATCACCAGATGCTCGCTGTGCGTCTCAATCAGGAACGACAGGCCCTTGTTCAGTACTCCGTCGATGAACAAGTCGCCCAAGCCGACCTGTACCGCTGGATGGATATGCAGCTCGGGTTGCTCGATGATCACCAAGCTGGCAGAGCGGTCCTGCGCGGCGACAACCACCGGCAAGACTTGGGAGATTCCCACGCCGACGTCTTGCGGAAGATGGCGCTGTCCGTCTGCATCCACCAGTGCCAGGCGCTGCCGCTCTCTACCCAAGGGCTTGGGCTCTGGCCCCGAGACGTCGAACTCTTGGACGACATTTCGCTCGACGCCGTACCCGGTGGCTAGCTTCTGCGGGTGACGCATCCAGTCACCGCATGCGCTTGCCAAATTGCCTTGGTCCGCCATCAGCGCCTGCCATGCTGCCATGCCGTCCGACCAAGCGGCCTCTGTCTTGCTAAGGGCCACGTCAAAGTCGCGCGGCGGAATGCGGCGCAGCGGGCCGAGGTAGCGTGACTTGCGCAATTGATCGCGCAAGAGTTGTGCAGGGCCGAGCAGCAGCCAGGACATGAAGGCCGAAAACTCTTGGAGGACGAACACATTTGAGGCGGTCTCAGGCCGCCCCGCGGGGATCAAGATTGGCTTGTCCAAGGCTGGGAGCGCGGCTTGGAAATCTCGTAGCCAAGTCGCGTAGCCGGGATTTGGGCTGTCGGCGTATGAGCCGCGCACGACTTCCAACGCTGCCAGCAGCACTGAGTTGGGAATCGGCTCCTTGATGTCTCCTTCCTCCAACTCGTCTGTGCACATGCCAAGCTCGGCGCGAAACAGATGGCCGGGCATGCCGGGACGAGCCCATGCCGCAAGCTCACTGAACAACGCATCGCCTTCGATCTCATCCGCAAAAAATATCGGGTGGCTCGCGTTAAGGCGGAGTTGGGGCCTGCTGCCGCTGGCATCAGTCTTGACGTCGACGCACCAAGTGTCATTGAAGTCGACCTGGTAGCCGCTCACGACTGCCCGTTGCTGGAATTCGCTCCAGCTGAGCGTCAGCTGCACCGCCACTCGCTGGACTTGGTTGCGAACCAAATCCAGCGTCTCATGGAAGCGCCAAACCTCGGCATCGACATCCGATCTATCTTCGATCGCATCCTCGAAGAACTCCGGGATGGCTTCGTCGCCAAGTTCCATTTCGACACGGAGGGTGACCTCGCGTGAAAGGTCGCGCTTGTGTACGAAGTTGCGGAAGCCACCGAGGTCGATGGTGTCCCCTCCCTGTCGCGTGCGGTCGACGTTGGCATCACCCCTCTCCAGGATCTCCCGCACCAGTTGCAGCCCCTGTAGCACGCTGCTCTTTCCGGCGCTGTTGGCTCCAAACAGCAAAGTGATAGGGCGGATTTCAATTCGAACTTTCTCTGAGAAGCCTTTGAAATTCGCTACTTGGATTGCTTTGATGATCGAAGTCATGTTGTCAGGGGCTTAGGCAAGTGCAAAGAACTTGGCTTGCAGGGAAGAGAGCAGTTCATCTCCGGACGTGGCGGCGATCGTGCCCGTGGAGGTCATCCCCCACACCTTTCTTGCGAGTTCAGAAAACAAGCGAAGCTCCGCTTCGGTAGCGCAGGGAACAGGGAATGAAGAAAAGTCTTTTGGGGAGATGTGAGGAATCGTGGTCTCTGTAATCCGGCAGTGGACCTTGAAGTCGTGGCCTTGCAGGCAATTGAAGACGAATGCACCTGTGCCTGGCTGCCTGGGACGCAGGCGAGCGACACGTTGCACGAGATAGCTACCAGCAACTCGATCGTCAACAACGGCACATTTGAGACCTGTCGAGATCCAAGGACGGTCCATCGCGAGTACAACGTCACCCTGCTCGAGTCGATATCGTCCTAGATCATCGACAGCGCTCACCGGGTACCCAACAGCGTCGCTCCAGTCGAATCGATCGACGCCGACATTGATGCCACGCAGCAAGCGGACGCCGTCGTGAGGCTTGATGTACTGATCGCTTTTGAATGCAAAGCCCGCAAGAAAATCGCAGTAGTCAGTCAGTACGCTGGATCGGGGCTTAGCTGCGAAGCGCTCGTGAAACACCGCTCTCAGAAATTCATCAGACAGCCGGATGGCCGCCTGTCGCTTGCGGCGCAGGCTGTCGGCCTTGTCGAGGATAGTGGCGATGCGCTCCTGCTGATTCAGCGATGGGGGCGAGAGCTCCATGTCAAGCAGGCTTTCCTTTCGGACACTTGCCTGATTGACCCACGCGTTGCACAGCCGCTGGAACGTTCCTTTGATCCATTGGGATCTCAACCAATGCGCCAAATAGCCAGCACTGAGTTGGTCAGGGTCGGTACGTAGGCGAAGGAAGTGGTTCGAGAAGACTACTGGTTCCTTTGCGCCGAGAAAGAGAGCTGATTTGCCGACTAGCTCTGGGCTGTTCGTAGCGTTGAATAGGACGTCTCCAGGCGCTAGCAGGCATCGATCAAGCTGCTTCTCAGTCGCGGGAACCATGCGCCTAGAGCTCCAGTTCCAGGAGCCGTCGGTCTCAACATTGTTCATTCGAACCTGTAGTACTCCACCCTCTGCAATATCCTCTCCCGACGCAAAGCCAGATTGCGCATCTAGCAAAAGGTCTCCTAGCCTTTTTGGGCGCATCAGAGCATCCCCTGCAAGTCAGCAAGATCATTAGAAATTTCTGCTTCAAGAGCTATCAGCCGTGAAAGGATCTTCGCGGGCGGAGCATGCGAAACTTGCTCGTGCGCATGCACTTGGTAGCGGCCTATTGCCAGGTCGTAGTCCAGAGCTCGAATTGAATCGATGTCGACTTCGAAGGCCTGTGCGGTCCTGTCCTCGAGCCGAGTTGATCCGTCGCACCACCGCCGATACGTGTCGAGCACATCCGGCAAGTCGCCCTTCCCACTGCCAATCTGAGTCCGCTTATCGTCAAGCGTGAAGCCGTCCGATCGCACGTCGTAGAAGAACACGTTCTCGGTCTTGCCACCCTTGGCGAAGATGATGATGGCGGTGGAGACTCCGGCGTAGGGCTTGAACACGCCGGAGGGCAGCGAGATCACCGCCTCCAGCTGGTTGCTCTCGATCAGGTGCTGGCGCAACTGCACATGGGCCTTGCTAGAGCCGAAGAGCACGCCGTCCGGCACAATGGTGGCGCTGCGGCCACCGACCTTGAGCATGCGCAGGATGAGCGCGATGAAAAGCAGCTCGGTCTTCTTGGTCTTGACGACGCGTAGCAGGTCCGGGGCCACGTCTTGCTCATCCAGGCTGCCCTTGAACGGTGGGTTGGCCAGAATGAGATCAAAGGCGCCCTTGGAGCCTTTGGGGTGGCGCTCCTCGAAGCTCTGGCTCAACGTGTCCTGATAGTGCACATCAGGCTCGCCCACGCCGTGCATCACCAGGTTCATGCTGGCGATGCGCAGCATGGTGGCGTCGAAGTCGTAGGCGTGGAACATGTCGCTGTCCACATGCGCGCGGTGGCCTTGCTGGACAAGCAGGTCGCCGCTGTAGGTGACGTGCTCCTCGCCGTCTACCAGTTCCACATGTTTGCCCGCCTCGCTGGTGTGTTCGCGCAGCAGATAGTCGTAGGCTTCGACGAGGAAGCCAGCGGTGCCGCAGGAGGGGTCGCAGATGCGGTCTGTGGGCTGGGGCTGCATCAGCTCCACCATCAGGCGGATGATGTGCCGAGGCGTGCGGAACTGGCCGTTGATGCCGGCGGTGGTGAGCTTGCTGAGCAGGTACTCGTAGAGGTCGCCCTTGGTGTCGCCACGCTCCAGGGGAAGGTCCTGCACGGCCGCTACGGCCTTGGAGAGCAGGGTCTCCTTCTGGATCATCAGCTGCGCGTCCTTCATGAAGGACGCGAACAGGCTGCCAGCACCGGTGCTGCGCTCAGCCAGGCGGCGGAAGTGCGGAAACACGCGGTCGCGCACGTGGGGCAGCATCTTCTCGCTGCCGTAGTGGCGCCAGGTTTCCCAGCGGCAATCCTGGTCGGCTTCACTGAAGCGGCGGGCGAAGGGCTGGCCGGTCAGCGAGGCGCGCTTCTCGTCCTTCCGCTCCTGCATGTCCAGCAGGCGGCTGTACATCAGGAAAGTGATCTGCTCGATCACCGTCAACGGGTTGGTGATGCCACCGGTCCAGAAATCGGTCCAGAGGCTGTCGATGCGGCTCTTGAGGGGCCCTGTGATCATGATGTGCTTTCTTCTTGTCTACGGCTTCAGTTGGCGGCGGGCGGCTGCAGCGGCTCACCAAAGCCGCGCACCAGCGCCACCACCTCGTCGAGTTGGTGTTGATTGGGGAAGACGCCGCCCAGACCCTCGGCATGGAGGGTGTTGAACGGTGCGTCGAAAAGCTGCGCCACGGCAATGGCGCCGAACTGGCGGATGTGGTCCTTGAGCATGCCAAGGAAGCGGAGCTGCTGACTGCTCAGTGCGTGGGATTGGGCGAAGGCTGTGAACTTGGCTTCGACGGCCTCGTGGTCCAGGCCGACGATGGCGCGCAGGATGTGGGCCAAGGGGATGGCGGTGTCGGGATAGAACTCGCGCAGAGTGGCCAGATCCACATCGGGGTTACGCGTGTGGAGCAGGCTGTTGAGCTTGTCCAGTTCGTCCTGGGTGATGGCTTCGCCGTTCCGCACCTTGACCAGCACCGGGTCGCTTTCGAACAGAGGTTCCAGCGCAGCTTGTACCGCCTTGCGGTAGATGACGAAGTCCACGTCCTTGATCTTGGAGGGGCGGACGTGGACCTGGTACTCGGCCTCGTCCTCGCGAACGTCGAGCACGGCTGTCGGCATCGGAGGCGGCAGGATTGGCGCTTCGGCCAGGGCCATCACATCACGCAGGGCCGCGCGCAGCTTGTCCAGGTGGGCAAAGCTGGGCGATTGCCAGAAGGCGTCGGAGCGCAAGGACTTCAACTCGTCGGCTTTGGCTCGCACCGGATTGAGATGTGGCGGCAGGCGCTCTACCCATTCCAGGATCTCGGCCCGATGCGGGTTGGGCTTGCCAGGGTCTGCAATCGCTGCAGCCTGGGCCTTACCCAGCAGAAGATCCCAGCGCAGGGCATCTCCCTCGCCGCGCACATCGACGGCACTCATCAGCGGCGCGACCGTGTCGACCAGCAGCTGACGTGTGACGGGCGCGAACTGGTGAATCAGCTTTGCATCGCGCGCTTGCTGCACCGCTTGCCAGTTCTCGCGCACGGCTATGGCGCCATCGGGCAGGGCTGCTGCGCATTGCCGGATCTGCTCGGCCAAGAGATCGAAGGCGGCCAGGTCGGACCTGGCAAGAGCCAGGGCGGCGAGTTCGATGCGGGCCTCGTAGCGGCGCTGGGTCAGGGGCTTGGGCGTGGAGGGTTCGACCTCCTCGGCGTTGAGCTCGTGGAACTCGAAGTTGTTCCAGTGGTCGAAGATCAAGAACTCGCTCTTATCCTTGCCGGGGCCGAAGAGGTTTTTGCACAGTCGGGTGCCGCGGCCAATCATTTGCCAGAACTTGACCTTGCTCTTGACCGGTTTGGCGAAGACGAGGTTGACCACCTCAGGCACGTCGATGCCCGTGTCCAGCATGTCCACCGAGATGGCGATGCGCAAGTCGCCGTTGGGCTCCTTGAACTGGTCGATCAGATTCTCGGCTCGCGGCTCCTTGGAGTGGATCACTCGGCAGAACTTGCCCGCGAACTGCGGGTACATCTTGTCGAACAGTTCGGCAAGAAGGCGGGCATGGTCGATGTTGCGCGCGAAGACGATGCTCTTACCGGGGAGCTGGCCATCGGCATCACGCAGGCCGTTGTCAATCAAGTTGCGCAGGATGACGCGGTTGGTGTCCTTGTTGAAGACGGCGTCGTCGATTTCCTTGGCGTCGAAGTCCAGGGTGTTGGGGTCGATGCCTTGATCCTCGAGCTGGGCTATCTGCTCATCGGTCAGGTGTGCTGCCTTGATGCCGTCGCGCAGGAACTTCGTGGTGTGCGCGACGACACGGAAGGGCACCAGCTTTCGGTCGGCGATCGCCTGTTCCAGCGGGTAATTGGCGGTGGGCAGCTTGTAGTCGCACCCGAACAGGCGGCAAGTGCTGCGGCTGACCATCTCCACCGGCGTGGCCGTCAGGCCCACCTGGATGGCGTCGAAGTACTTGAAGAGGTCGCCGTAGAGGTTGTAGATGGAGCGGTGCGACTCGTCAGCAATGATCAGATCGAAGAAGCCGACGTCAAACGACTCATAGTCGTTGATCAGCCCTTGGTAGATGCCGATGTAGATGCGCGCATCCATCTTGCCCACGTCGTTGGCCTGGCCGATGACGTAGATGGGTTCCAGGACGAAGTCGTTGAAGGCGTTCTTGGCCTGCTTGCGCAGCTCCTTGCGGTCGCACAGAAACAGCACGCGCTTGACCCAGCGAGCTTCGATCAGCAGCTTGGACAAGGCGATGGCGACGCGGGTCTTGCCCGTGCCGGTGGCCTGCACCACCAGGGCACGGCGATGACGCTGCGTGAAGCGTTCGGCGACGCGGGTGATGCTCTCAAGCTGATGCAGGTAACCGGCGATGTTGGGGTCGGGCCGGACGTCTTTCAGCAGATCCAGCTTCTCCTTGCGCTGGAAGCCCACGCGGTACTGCAGCGTGTCCTTGGAGAAGAAGCCGAACACCGAGCGAGGTGGGTAGCCGGCGGCGTCGTCCCACACCCAGATGTCGTGGCCGTTGGTATAGAAGATCATCGGCCGCTGGTCGTGCAGCTTCTCCAGCGCGTCTGCGTAGAGCTTGGCTTGCTCCTGGCCTGCGCGGGCATCGACCCGCGTCTTCTTGGCCTCCACAACCGCCAGTGGCTTTCCGTTGTCGTCCCAGAGCACGTAGTCGCAATAGCCCTTGCCGGTGGCGGTGGGCTGGTGCGGGACTTCGACCTCCTGGCCCACCGAATCGTTGCTGGCGGTGCCAGGCGGCACATCCCAGCCGGCCATGCGCAGGTCGCGGTCGATCAGCCACTTGCGGGTGTTGTCCTCCGTGAAGCGCAGTTGGCTGGCAGCCTGAGCCGAGGCTTGGCTGACCAGTTGCAGCGCTTCCGCGGTGGGCGGCGCGCTGGCGGCGGTCGCAGGCGCGGCAAGACGATCCGCGGCGCGCAGCGCAGCCAACTCCTCCAGCGCCTGCTTCAGACGCTCTTCCTTGAGGCTGTTCTCCTCGGCCAGCGCCTTGGCCTTGCGCTTGAACTCGGCCTTGCTGTCGATACCCTCGACCGGAGGTTGCTTGAACTCTGGGAAGTCCTCAACCTTGCCGACGAGGAAGGTCACATGGAGCCAGCGGGCGAGTTGCCACGCCTCCTGGACGCATCGGACGGCATCCGCCGCTTCGACGTCTTCGCCATGTGCGCCGCGGTTGCCCAGGCGGCGCAGCAGGTGGAGCTTGTCCAGAACCAGCGGCTGGGCGATAGCCTTGAAGCTGGCGTTGTGCAGCAGATCCACGAAGTTGGATTGCGGGACGCGTTCGAGCTTGAGCTTCAGGTAGAGCCGGTCGACGAGGCGTTCGGCGAAATTGCGCAGCTTGACCAGCGCGCTCTCTGGGTCGGTGTGCGCGTAGTGCTCCGCGTACCCGCCCATGTTGGCGAGCTCCGGGTAGGCCGCGCGCAGCGGCTCAAAGTTCAGCGATTTGATGTCTTGCATCGACATCTGGCTGGCTTTCGGGGCATTCATGCCTCGTGTTTTGCGAAAGCCGTGCCAGCCTCTCCTAGTCGTGTTGTTCCTGCGTTTCCAGCCCCAGGCGCTTCATCCAATTGCCCAACGTTTGATGATTGGCGAAGCCGAGCATCTTGGCGGCGGTGGTCTTACGGTCACCCGTTTGCTTGAGTGCTTTGGCAATGTAGTCGCGTGAGACGTCATCCAAAAGTTTTTGTAAATCAAAGCCTTGCGTCAATTTTCGGCTGAAAAGGCGTTGGTCGGCTGGCTGGACCTGAAGCAGAGCGGCCTGCAGGTCTTCCGCCTGAATTGCTGGGCCAGGAGACCAGATCGCCGCCCTTAGCAGCGTGTGATACAGCTCCCGGATATTGCCCGGCCAAGGATGTTGCGCGAGAAGTTTTCTTGCACTGGCGGAAAGTTTCTTCTCTTGCGCTTCTGGCCTGCCCTGCGCGTCGGCGTTGATCTGGGCCAGGAACGCGTCTGCGAGTAGGTCAGTGTCGCCATCGCGCTCCCGGAGCGGTGGGAGGCGGAGGATGCCAACGGCCAGGCGGTGGAACAGGTCTTCTCGAAAGCGGCCGGCAGCCACGTCCGCTGCCAAATCTCGGTGTGTCGCGGCAATGATCCGAACATCAACCTTGACCGGCTTTGAGTCTCCGAGCGGCGTGACTTCCTTGGCCTGCAAGGCGCGCAGAAGTCGCACCTGGGTTTCGAGGGGGAGGTCGCCGACCTCGTCGAGGAACAGGGTGCCACCGTTGGCTTCCTGGAAATGCCCCTTGCGAGCGGCAACTGCACCTGTGAATGCCCCCTTCAAATGACCGAAGAGCTCGGAATTGGCCAGCTCGGGCGCGATGGCTCCGCAATTGACGGCAACGAAGGGCTTGCCAGCTCGCTCGCTGGCGGCACAGATGGCTTCAGAGAAGAGCTCCTTGCCCGTGCCGGTCTCGCCAAGGATAAGGACGGGGACATCGTGGGCGGCGATCCGACGGGCGAGCAACACCTGCTGGCGCACAGCGTCGCTCTGATGAAGGATCTTGCTGAACTCCGGAGCGCTCTCCGTGGGGCCTTGGGCCAAGCGCTCAATCCGTTCCGCACTGCGCTGAAGGAACTCGGGCAGGAAATCGTTGGCCAGATCGAACGAGAAGTCCACCGACTCGAGGCCGTGTTCCTTCGAGGTCTGGATCAACTTGGCCGGGAAGCGGGTCTTCGCCAGCATGATCCAGATGGCCGCCATGGCGGGGGTGCCAGGGCTCAAGTGAAAGGTGAGTTCGACGTCTGGGCGGGGGAGGCCAAGGTCCTTGAGGTGTTTGCTGACCTCGTCGTAGATCGATGCGTAGTCGATGGGGCTACGAAGGCCGATCTCCTGGAGATCCACGGCGGCGGCGTCGTAGCCACAGCGCCGCTCAAGCCAAGCACAGTAGGCGGCACTGCGCTCATGGGGGTAGTTGGTCAGCAGGCAGACCCGATCAAACCTTGGAGCATCGGTCAGCGCCGTCGCGATCGGGCCATTCCCAGAGGCCGGCGCGCCTTCGGAGGCCTGATGGTCGGCGTTGCCAATCCAGGAGATGAGCCATTGCTTGTTAGTCACGCGCCATGATAAGAAATTTTCCTGAGAAGGAAAATAGATTCCTTGGGTCGAATGAAGGGCGACGGCAAAGCTATCGCTTCGTTCCGTTCCGACGGACTATATTTGCGACGGTGCAAGGTCCACTTTCTGTTTGGAAATCTCCGACGAACTTTCGCGCAATGCGCAAGTGTCGAAAAATCAACAACTAATGAGCGAGGATCTCGACGAACTTTATTTGTCGGAGTCAGTACTGCGTTGAGGCAATATAGGCGAGGGCCGGAGTAGCTTCCACACAGCCTCGGCCGAAAGCTGCCGCCATTCTTGCACTAACGCGGCTTTTTCAAGTTCTCCAGCCGCTCTATGAATGCGGCCGGCAGGCGGCGTGCCCGTGCGATGGTGACGGCGTCGCGCCCCTGGTCGTCGGCAATGGAGACATCCGCTCCGGCGTCGATCAGCAGGTCCAGCGCCTGGAGTCTTTGCAACCGGGCGGCGTAGAAAATCGGGGTTTCGCCGTGCGCCCTCAGGTTCAGATCGGGTTGTGCCTGCAGCAGCATGCGGCACAGGGCCGCGTCATCGCGCTGCACGGCAGCCCAGAGGGAAAAGCTGGTGTTCGCTCCTCGCCCGATAAGGAAGCGGGCGAGCGCATGGTTCTCGCCCCGCGCCACTGCATACCAGAGCGGTGTGGCCCGAAAATCCCCCTCGTCCTGCGGCATGGGCACGGCGGCTTCGAGGTCAGCGCCAGCATCGAGCAGGGCGGTCACGGTTTCAATGCCATGCGGCTCGGCCAGCGATGCGGCACCCGGCTTCACTGCGCAGGCGAGGTGGATGGACATGCGCCCCTGCGGGTCGGCTGCATGTATCAATTGCGGCGCTTCATCCAGGGTCTTCGCCACCGAGGCGGAATCCCAGTTCTTCACAGCGGCGAAAAGTGAGGTTTTTGACGGCCGAGGCACGGGGGTCTCCTGCGTGTGAAAAGTTTGGTCAGCATGTCCGCTACGGGGCCGGAACCGGTCTACCTACTCCACATCTTGCCATCGGCGTGGTATTTGGGCCATGGCCTGTTGGCGACTCCGGATGAAGGCGCCGAGTGATGGGGCTGGTGCTGTGCTGCACCTTCCTTTGTCGTCCCCGGCCATGGGTATGCACGGCGATGGCGCTGGTGAGCCGGCTACCTGCACCGATGCCACCCATTTCGATCGTGGCTGCCCTTTTGCTCGGAAGGATCAGAACGCCGCAGATCACCGAACTTCTGCGCCGGGCCATCGCATCGATACCGGGGGGATCCTTCGACAAAGACTGAGGGCGGTGGCGAGCGTCGATGTGACCTCAGAGGCTAGAGGTCTCTCCATTCCTGTCCTGTATCTCCGGGCGAACGAAGACCACCTGGTCCCGGAGAGCGCGTCGAAGATCGTTCAATCAGTGTGCCCGCAGACATTCGTGCAGGAGGTGCAGGGCCCGCACTGCCTGCTTCAGGCAGCACCGTCGGCTGCAGCTACAGCGGTCTTGGGGTTTCTCGGTGGGATTCCGCGCCCATGATGTTCGCGATGGGCGGCGGATTCAACCGGTCGATCTGGGGGAGCCTCTCTACTTCAAGGTGGTTCAGGTTTTCGCGGTGGCTTCACCTCACCACTCGGCAAAACTCCCATCCCGGTGGCGCCACACGGGGTTGCGCCAGCGGTGGCCTTGTCGCGCGCGCTCCCGCACATAGGCTTCATTGACCTCGATGCCCAGCCCGGGTCCGCGCGGGATGGCGACCATGCCGTCCTGGTAGGCGAACACCTGCGGGTTGGACACGTAGTCCATCAGGTCGTTGTCCTGGTTGTAGTGGATGCCCAGGCTTTGTTCCTGGATGAAGGCGTTGTAGCAGACGGCGTCGATCTGCAGGTTGGCGGCCAGGGCGATGGGCCCCAGGGGGCAGTGCAGCGCCAGCGCCACGTCGTAGGCTTCGGCCATGGACGCGATCTTGCGGGTTTCGGTGATCCCGCCAGCATGCGACGGGTCGGGCTGGATGATGTCCACGCAGCCCTCGGACAGCACGCGCTTGAAATCCCAGCGCGAGTACAGCCGCTCGCCGAGCGCGATGGGGGTGGACGACAGGCGCGCCACTTCCTTGAGCGCTTCGCCATGCTCGCTGAGCACCGGCTCCTCGATGAACATCAGCCGGTAGGGCTCCAGTTCCTTGATGAGAATCTTGGCCATGGGACGGTGCACGCGGCCATGGAAGTCCACCCCGATGCCCACGTGCGGGCCGACCGCCTCGCGCACGGCGGCTACGTTCTGCAGGCAGCGCTCCACCTTGTCGAAGCTGTCCACGTACTGCAGCTCTTCCGTGCCGTTCATCTTCACGGCGGTGAATCCCCGGGCCACGGCGTCCCGGGCCTGCCGCGCGGTTTCGCCGGGGCGGTCGCCACCGATCCAGCTATAGACGCGGATACGGTCGCGCACGTTGCCGCCCAGCAGCTCGGACACCGGCACGCCCAGCGCCTTGCCCTTGATGTCCCACAGCGCCTGGTCGATGCCGGCCAGCGCGCTCATGTGCACGCCGCCACCCCGGTAGAAGCCGCCGCGGTACAGCACCGTCCAGTGGTCCTCGATGTGGCGCGGGTCCTTGCCGATCAGGTAGTCGCCCAGTTCCTCGACGGCGGCGGCGACGGTGTGCGCCCGGCCTTCCAGGATGGGCTCGCCCCAGCCGACGAGGCCTTCGTCGGTCTCGATCTTCAGGAAGCACCAGCGCGGGGGCACCAGGAACGTGGTCAGTCGGGTGATCTTCATGGAGGCGATGCGGAGGACGCGGGTGGGGAGGACGAAGATGGTCTGGGTGCGCCGCCAATCGGCGCACCAGATGCCGCACCACGGGCCGCGACATAGGCGCCGTGCCAGGCTTCGACGAACGCCGCGGCCTTGCGGGCCACGCTGGCGGCGCTGTCGCCCGGGCGGTAGAGGGCCGATCCCAGGCCGAAGCCGCTGGCTCCGGCGGCCGCATACGTGGCGATGCTTTCGGGCACGATGCCGCCCACGGGAATCAGCGCCACGGAGGGCGTGATCACGGCCCGCCAGGCCTTGAGCACTGGGGGCGGCAGGGCCTCGGCCGGGAACAGCTTGAGCATGTGGACGCCCGCCGCCAGCGCGGCGAAGGCTTCGGTCAGCGTGGCCACGCCGGGCACGCAGGCCATGCCGGCGGCCCTGGCCGCGCGGATTACCTCCGGATCGCTGTGCGGCATGACGATGATCTGCCCGCCCGCCGCAGCCACGTCGGCGCAGGCCTGCGCCGACAGCACGGTGCCTGCACCCACCAGGCAGTCGGCGGGCAGTGCGTCGCGCAGCAGGCGGATGCTGGCCAGCGGCTCCGGCGAGTTGAGCGGCACCTCGATGGTGCGAAAGCCCGCGCCGTACAGCGCGTGGCCCATGGTGGCCGCCTCCTGGGGCTGGATACCGCGCAGGATTGCGATCAGCCCGCAGTGCTGCATGGCGCCGGACAGGTGCTTGTCGATCGGGTTCATGCGGCCAAGTTCCTGGAGGACGGGGATTGCGGCGTGCCGGGTGCAAGCAGGCCGGCCGCCTGCGCGATCTGCCACAGCCCGGTGGCCGTGGCTTGCGCGGCGATGGCGGGTGGCGCAAAGCCATGGGTGCGCAGGGCCAGCGCATAGCGCCGGCAGAGGTCAGGCTCGCCGCACAGCACCAGCCTGCATGGTGCGGCGCCGGGGGGCTGCTGCAGGCGCGCGAGGCTGGCGATCTCGTGGCCGATGAGGATGCCGGAGAGATAGTCTGCCTGTGCGCCAGCGGCCAGCACGCCGGTAAGGCCCAGCGTGCGGGTACTGAAGATGTGGGAGAGCAGGCCCAGGTCGGCCTCGCTGCCGCGCGCGACTTCCAGCCCGCGGACGAATGCGGCATCGTCGGGCTCGGCCGGCGCTTGCATCGTCTTGCCCAGGATGGTGTGCCCGCGCAGCGCCGCGAACACCTCGCCCGTCATGAAGGTGTGGAACCGCAGGATGCTGCGCTGGTGCGCCACGACCCATTTGCTGTGCGTGCCGGGCAGGCCGATCAGCAAGGGGCCGTCACCTGCCAGGGAGGCGTCGGCCAGCACGCCGAGCACCTGCGTTTCTTCCCCGCGCATCACATCGGGCAGGCCCGCGCGCTGCAGCAGTCCGGGCACGACGTGCATCGGCGCTGCAGTGCCGCGATCCACCACCGTCAGGCCGCGTGCCAGGTCGTCCAGCGATGCCGGGGCATCCAGGTACCTGGCTTCGCGCCAGCCTTGCGCGCTGCCCACCATGCCGCAGGCCAGCAGGGGCAGCGAAGGCCCGGCGGCCAGCCAATCGCCGCAGGCGTCCTGCAGGGCGCGCTCGAAGGCCGCGCCGGGCTCCGCGCCCGCCTCGCCACCCGGTGCGGGTGGCAGGTTCATGATGCCCCAGGGGCGGTGGCGCAGCTCCAGCACCTGCCCGTCCGCGCCCAGGCGGAAAGCCCGCAGGGAGCTGGTGCCCCAGTCGAGGGCCACCAGGCGGGTGTCGCAATGGTTGGCGGTGTCTGTCATGGGTGGCTTACCTGGCCCAGCGCAGCACCAGCGGGTCGAGCCGGCGCGCGATGCCGATCAGGCCCCGCCGCACCTCGGGGTGCATGGCGGGGAAGGGGTGGCGGCCAGCCTCGCAGGCGATCACGCCGCCTTCCTTCATCAATGCCTTGGCGGTCAGGATGCCGCCCTGGCGGTTCTCGTGGTTGATGAGCGGCAGCCAGCGCTGGTAGAGCGCGAAGGCCTGGTCGGCGTCGCCCTGGCGGTGCGCCTCGATGATGGGGCGGATGCCGTCGGGAAATGCCCCGCCCGTCATGGCGCCGGTGGCGCCGGCGTCCAGGTCGGCCAGCAGGGTGATGGCTTCCTCGCCGTCCCAGGGGCCTTCGATGGCCGAGCCGCCCAGGCGGATCAGCTCGCGCAGCTTGCTGGCGGCGCCGGGCACCTCGATCTTGAAGTAAGCCAGATGCTCGATCTCCTGCGCCATGCGCGCGAGGAACGGGGCCGGGAGCACGGTGCCGCTGGCGGGCGCGTCCTGCACCATGATGGGAATGCCGATGGCGTCCGACACGCGGGCATAGAACTCGTAGATCTGCGCCTCGGGCACACGGAAGGTGGCGCCGTGGTAGGGCGGCATGACCATCACCATGGCCGCGCCCATGTCCTGCGCCGCACGGCTGCGCTCCGCGCACACGCGGGTGCCGTAGTGCGTGGTGGTGACGATCACGGGCACGCGGCCGGCCACGTGCTCCAGCGACAGGCGGGTGAGCGTCTCGCGCTCGGCATCCGAGAGCGAGAACTGCTCGGAGAAGTTGGCCAGGATGCACACGCCGTCCACGCCGGCATCGATCATGAAGTCGAGGCAGCGTTTCTGGCTGCCCAGGTCCAGGCTTCCGTCCTCATGGAAGGTGGTCGGCACCACCGGGAAGATGCCGCGGTAGCGGGGCGGCCGGGATGAGGTTGTTGCTTGCATGTCGTTGCGGGAAAAGGGGGCATCAGTGCGAATGGCGCGGCACGGCAGAACCCCGGCAGCCGATGAGGAAATCGAAGTCGCAGCCCTCGTCGGCCTGCAGCACGTGGTCCACATAGAGGCGCTGGTAGCCGCCCCGCCCGCCGTGGTCGGTGTCCGAGAGGGCGGCCAGGCGCGCGGCCAGTTCCTCGTCGCTGATGTCGAGGTGCAGGCGGCCCTGCTCGCAGTCCAGCTCGATGTAGTCGCCATCGCGCACGGCGGCCAGCGGCCCGCCCGCGGCGGCCTCGGGCGCCACGTGCAGCACCACGGTGCCGTAGGCCGTGCCGCTCATGCGCGCGTCGGAGATGCGCACCATGTCCTTCACGCCCTGGCGCAGCAGCTTTGGGGGCAGGCCCATGTTGCCCACCTCGGCCATGCCCGGATAGCCCTTGGGGCCGCAGTTCTTCATCACCATCACGCAACTGGCGTCGATGTCCAGGCTCTCGTCGATGATGCGTGCCTTGTAATGCTCCAGGTTTTCGAACACCACGGCGCGGCCCCGGTGCCTGAGCAGTTCGGGGGAGGCGGCCGAGGGCTTGAGCACCGCGCCGCGCGGCGACAGGTTGCCGCGCAGGATGCAGATGCCGCCGTCGGCGATCAGCGGCTTGTCCAGCGGGCGGATCACCTCGTCGTTGTATTGCGGTGCCTCGCGCACGTTGTCCCACAGGCTCTTGCCGTTGACGGTGAGCGCGCCCGGGTGGGGCAGCAGGCCGTTCTCGCCCAGGCGGCGCAGCACGGCGGGCAGGCCGCCCGCGTAGTAGAACTCCTCCATCAGGAAGCGGCCCGAGGGCTGCAGGTCCACCAGCGTGGGCGTGCCGCGGCCGATGCGCGTCCAGTCCTCCAGGTCCAGCGGCACGCCGATGCGGCCCGCGATGGCCTTGAGGTGGATCACGGCGTTGGTCGAGCCGCCGATGGCGGCATTGGTGCGGATGGCGTTCTCGAACGCCTCGCGCGTCAATATCCTGGAGAGCGTGAGCCCCTCGTGGGCCATCTCCACGATGCGCCGGCCCGACATGTGGGCCAGCACATAGCGGCGCGCATCCACCGCCGGGATGGCCGCGTTGTGCGGCAGCGAGGTGCCCAGCGCTTCGGCCATGCAGGCCATGGTCGAGGCCGTCCCCATGGTGTTGCAGGTGCCCGCCGAGCGCGACATGCCGCCCTCGGCGGCCAGGAACTGGTGCAATTCGATCTCGCCGGCCTTGAGCGACTCGTGCAGTTGCCACACGGCCGTGCCCGAGCCGATGTTCCTGCCTTCGAGCTTGCCGTTGAGCATGGGGCCGCCCGTGACCACGATGGCCGGCACGTCGCAGCTGGCCGCGCCCATCAGCAGGGCGGGGGTGGTCTTGTCGCAGCCCACCAGCAGCACCACGGCGTCGATGGGGTTGCCGCGGATGGCCTCCTCCACGTCCATGCTGGCCAGGTTGCGCGTGAGCATGGCGGTGGGGCGCAGGTTCGACTCGCCGTTGGAGAACACCGGGAATTCGACCGGGAACCCTCCCGCCTCATAGATGCCGCGCTTGACGTGTTCGGCGATCTTGCGAAAGTGCGCGTTGCAGGGTGTGAGTTCCGACCAGGTGTTGCAGATGCCGATGATGGGGCGGCCGTCGAACGCGTGGTCCGGGATGCCCTGGTTCTTCATCCAGCTGCGGTACATGAAGCCGTTCTTGTCGGCCGTGCCGAACCATTCGGCCGAGCGTAGTTTGCGTGGGGTGGTGGTCATGGCGGATGCGGGGCGGAGGGATGAATGAAGAAGGTCAGGGCCGCTGGTTGGATGCGCGGCGCGTGAGCAGGCGCTGCAGCAGGCAGAAGACGAACAGCAGCACGCCGACGACGATGCGCGTCCACCATGAGCTGAGCGTGCCGTCGAACGAGATCAGGGTCTGGATGATTCCCAGCACCAGCACGCCGAACAGCGTGCCCGCCATGTAGCCCACGCCGCCGGTGAGCAAGGTGCCGCCGATCACCACGGCGGCGATGGCATCCAGTTCCATGCCGGTGGCGTGCAGGCCGTAGCCCGAGAGCATGTAGAGGGTGAAAACCACTCCGGCGAGCGCAGAGCAGAAGCCCGAGAGCGTGTACACGCCCACCAGCGTGGACCGCACGGGCAGCCCCATCAGCACGGCAGAGTTCTCGTTGCCGCCCACGGCATAGACCGCGCGGCCGAACGGGGTGCCGTGCGCGATGAACAGGGCGGCCAGCAGCACGCCGATGGCGATCAGCGCGCCCAGCGAGAGCGAAGCGCCCTCCCGCAGCGGCAGGCGCCATTGCGACAGCTCGGAATACGCCTCGTGGGTGATGCTGATCGAGTCGATGCTGATGAGGTAGCACAGGCCGCGCGCCAGGAACATGCCGGCCAGCGTCACGATGAAGGGCTGCAGGCGAAAGCGCTCGATCAGGAACCCCATGAACGCGCCAAAGGCCGTGCCCATGAGCAGCACCAGCGGTACGGCCGCCAGCGGGCTCCAGCCCTGGTGCTCGACCAGGGCGGCCAGCACCATGGTGCTCAGTGCCACCACCGAGCCCACCGAAAGATCGATGCCGCCCGAGAGGATCACGAAGGTCATGCCCACGGCGACGATGATGAGGAAGGCGTTGTCGATCAGCAGGTTGAGGAACACCTGGGCCGAGAAGAAGCCGGAGTAGCGCACCGAGCCCAGCGTGGCCATGGCCAGGAACAGCGAGACCGTGGCGGCGAGCGGCAGGTATCGGGGGTTGCGCCAGGAGCGCCTCGCGGAGGCCTGCGGCGCGGGGTCGGCCATGGCGCCAAGGCTTGCTGTTCTGGGAACGGCGCTCATGGCAGAACCCCTCCGGGGCCGGGCCGGCGCGCCAGACCGACCACCTGGGCACGGAATTCCGGCGACTGCAGCAGCATGACGATGAACACCACCACGGCCTTGACCACCAGGTTGACCTCCGGCGGCACCCCCAGCGAATAGATCGCGTAGGTCAGCGTCTGGATGATGAGCGCGCCGATCACGCTGCCCACCAGGCTGAAGCGGCCGCCGGTGAGCGCCGTGCCGCCCAGCGTCACGGCCAGGATCGCGTCCAGTTCCAGCAGCTGGCCCGCGTTGTTGCCATCGGCGCTTTTCACGTTGGAGCTGATCAGCAGCCCGGCGATGCCCGCGCACACCCCGCAGAACACGTAGGTGGCCACGGTGAGGCGGCCTGCCTGCACGCCGGCCACGCGCGCCGCCGTGGGGTTGATGCCCACGGCCTGGACGAACAGGCCCAGGGCCGTGCGCGTGACGGCCAGGTACAGCACCGCGAACACCGCCGCCACGATGAACAGCGAGAACGGCAGCCCGGCCAGGTAGCCGCCGCCCATGAAGAAGTAGGGCGTGTAGTAGATGGTGATGATCTGGCCATCGGTGATGAGCTGGGCGATGCCCCGGCCGGCCACCATGAGGATCAGCGTGGCGATGATGGGCTGCATGCCCACGCGGGCCACGAGCACGCCGTTCCACAGACCGCACAGCGCGGCCACCCCGATGGCGCCCAGGATGGCCACGGGCAGCGGAAAGCGGCTGCCGCCGGCCGATGCCGAACCACCGATCAGCCAGGCGGCCACGGCCGCCGCGATGGCCACCACGGCGCCCACCGAGATGTCGATGCCGCGCGTGGCGATCACCATCGTCATGCCCAGCGACACCAGCACCAGCGGCGCCGCGCGGTTGAGGATGTCGATCAGGCTGCCGTAGAGGTGCCCGTCGCGCCATTCGATGCGCAGGAAGCCCGCATTGAAGGCCGCGTTGGCGGCCAGCAGGAGCAGCAGCGTGATCACCGGCCAGGCCAGGCGGTGGCGCAGCAGCGCGGCGAGGGCGGAGGGGGTGTTGCGCGCTTCAGGCATGTTCTGCGGCGATGAGTTCGTAGACCGCGTTCTCGGCGCTGCCCGCCGGCAACTCGCCGACCTTGCGGCGGTCGCGGAGCACCACGATGCGGTGGGCCACGCGCACCACCTCGCCCATCTCGGAGGAGATGAACAGCACGGCCATGCCGGCCTGCGCCAGGCGCAGGATCTGCTCCATGATTTCCTGCTTGGCCGCCACGTCGATGCCGCGCGTGGGCTCGTCGAGGATCAGCAGGCGCGGCTCGGTGGCCAGCCAGCGCGCCAGGATGGCCTTCTGCTGGTTGCCACCCGAGAGCAGGCCGATGGGGGTGTCCACGCTGGCGGTCTTGATGCCCAGCAGCCGCACGTAGCGGTCGGCCAGGGCGGTCTGCTCGGCGCGGGACAGGCAGCGGCCCATGCCCATGCGGGCCTGCAGTGTCAGCGCGATGTTCTCGCGCACCGAGAGCCCGGCCACGATGCCGTCGGTCTTGCGCTCCTCGGGGCAGAGCGCCAGGCCGTGCCGGATGGCATCCATGGGGTTCGCGAACGCCACCGCCTGGCCATCGATGCGCAGCATGCCGCGGTCCGGTTTTTCCAGGCCGAACAGCAGCCGCGCCAGTTCTGTGCGGCCCGCGCCCAGCAGGCCCGCCAGACCGACGACCTCGCCCGCGCGGATCTGCAGGTCCAGCGGATGGATCTGGCCGCTTTGTCCCAGGCCTTCGGCTTGTAGCAGCGTGGCGCCAGCAGCATGCGCCGGGGGCAGGGCGGGGGATGGCGTTGTCTGTGTGGTGAGGTCCCGGCCCAGCATGGCGGCGATCAGGGCCTGCGGGCCCAGGTCCTGCACCGGCCATTCGCCCACCCAGCTGCCGTTGCGCAGCACCGTGATGCGGTCCGACACGGCATACACCTGGTTCAGGAAATGGGTCACGAAGACAATGGCCAGGCCCTCGTCGCGCAGCCGGCGCAGCACGTCGAAGAGCTTGTTCACCTCGTCGTCGTCCAGGCTGGAGGTGGGCTCGTCCAGGATCAGCACGCGCGCCTCGATGCTCAGCGCACGGGCAATGGCCACCAGTTGCTGCACGGCCACGGGGTAGTCCGAAAGCAGGCGCGTCACGTCGATGCGGAGGCCGATGCGCGCTACCAGCTCTCGCGCGCGCTGGTGCAGCCGTGCCCAGTCGATGCGAAAGCCCTGCGCCAGGCCATGGCGCGGATAGCGGCCCGCGAAGATGTTCTCGGCCACCGAGAGGTTGGGGCAGAGGTTGACCTCCTGGTACACCGTGCTGATGCCCAGGCGCTGGGCGGCCTGGGGGGAGGCCGGCCACACCGCCTCGTCCGCCAGGCGCATCCGGCCGCCGCTGGCCTTGAGCACCCCGGTGAGCACCTTGATGAGCGTGGACTTGCCGGCGCCGTTCTGGCCCATGAGGGCGTGGATCTCGCCGGGGTACAGGCGCAACTGCACGTCGCGCAGCACCGGGATGCCGGAGAACAGCTTGTGGATGCCCGCCAGTTCCAGCACGGGTGCCGGGAGGGATGGGGTCGTGGGCGCGTTCATGGGCATGCTCACCGGCGACGTCAGGCCTTGTTCTTGTTGTACACATCGACCAGCACGGCTGCCAGCAGCACCACGCCCTTGATCACCTGCTGGTAGTCGATGCCGATGCCCAGGATGGACATGCCGTTGTTCATCACACCCATCACGAAGGCGCCGATCACCGCGCCCATGACCTTGCCCACGCCGCCCGAGGCCGAGGCCCCGCCGATGAAGCAGGCCGCGATCACGTCCAACTCGAAACCCAGGCCGGCCTTGGGCGTCGCGGTGTTCAGGCGCGCGGCGAACACCAGACCCGCCAGGGCCGCGAGCACGCCCATGTTGACGAAAGCGTAGAACGAAAGGCGTTCGGTCTTGATGCCCGAAAGCTTGGCCGCTTTTTCATTGCCGCCCATGGCATAGATGCGCCGGCCGATGGTGGTGCGGCTGGTCACGAAGTCGAACAGCACGATCAGCAGCACCATCACGATGAGTACATTGGGCAGCCCCTTGTACGAGGCGAGCAGGTAGCTGAGGCCGATGAGCAGCGCGGCAAAGACCGCGGTGCGGGCCAGGAAGAACGCCATCGGCTCGACCTGCACCCCGTGCCGCAGCCGGCTGGCCCGGGCGCGCACGCCCGCCACCACCAGGGCCGCGGCCACCGCCAGGCCCAACAGCAGGGAGGTCAGCTTGAGGCCCTCCACGCTGAACAGCTCGGGCATGAAGCCCGAGCTCAGCATCTGGAAACCTTCCGGAAAAGGCCCGACCGACTGCCCCGCCAGCAGCGCGAGCGCCAGGCCCTTGAACACCAGCATGCCCGCCAGCGTGACGATGAACGACGGGATCCGCGAGAACGCGACGAACCAGCCCTGCACCGCACCGATGAGTCCCCCGCACAGCAGGCAGGCCAGCGTGGCAGGCACGAAGTGCCACTGGTGCTGCACCATCAGCACGGCAGCCAGCGCCCCGATGAAGCCGCACACCGACCCTACCGAAAGATCGATGTGTCCGGCCACGATCACCAGCAGCATGCCCAGCGCCATGATGACGATGTAGCTGTTCTGCAGCACCAGGTTGGTGAGGTTCAGCGGCTGCATCAGCGTGCCGTCGGTCATGTACTGGAAGAAGCCCATGATGGCGACCAGCGTGATCAGCATGCCGTACTCGCGCAGGTTGTGCTTTGCGTGGTCCAGGAGCGACCGGGTCGGGTGGGCCGGTGCGCTGGCGGCGGGGGCGGTGGAGGAGGTCATGGGGGGCATTCAATGGGCTTTCACGATGGCGCGCATGATCTTTTCCTGCGAGGCCTCGGCCGTGGGCATCTCGGCGACGAAGCGGCCTTCGTTCATCACGTAGATGCGGTCGGAGATGCCCAGCAGCTCGGGCATTTCCGACGAGATCACGATCACGCACTTGCCCTCGGCCGCCAATCGGGCGATGAGGGTGTAGATCTCGTACTTGGCGCCCACGTCGATGCCGCGCGTGGGCTCGTCGAGGATGAGCACCTCGGGGTTGGTGAAGAGCCACTTGCTCAGCACCACCTTCTGCTGGTTGCCACCCGAGAGGTTGAGGGTCTTCTGGTCCACGCCGGAGCAGCGGATGCGCAGCTTCTCGCGGTAGTCCTGCGCCACCCGGTGCTCGCGGCCGCCGTCGATCACGGCGGCCGTGGCAACGCCATGGAGGTTTGCCAGCGACACGTTGAACTGGATGTCCTCGTTCAGAACCAGTCCGTTGCCCTTGCGGTCTTCGGTCACGTAGGCCAGGCCGTGGCGCACGGCCTTCTCCACCGTGCCCACGTCGATGGGGCGGCCGTGCAGCAGCACCTGCCCGCTGATGCGCTGGCCCCAGGAGCGGCCGAAGATGCTCATGGCCAGCTCGGTGCGGCCGGCCCCCATCAGGCCGGCGATGCCCACGATCTCGCCCTTTCGGACCCGCAGGTTGATGCCCTTGATGAAGGCGCGGTCGGGGCGCTGGGGGTGGTAGGCATGCCAGTCGCGCACCTCGAACACGGTCTCGCCGATATGGGGTTCGCGCCGGGGATAGCGGTCGGCCATCTCGCGGCCCACCATGGCCTGAATCACCCGGTCTTCGCTGACCGGGGCGGCGCGGCAGTCCAGCGACTCCACCGTGCTCCCATCGCGCAGCACGGTGATGGCATCGGCCACGCGCGAGATTTCGTTGAGCTTGTGCGATATCAGGATGCAGGTGATGCCCTGGGCCTTGAGCTCCAGCAGCAGGTCGAGCAAGGCCTGGCTGTCGTTCTCGTTCAGGCTGGCGGTGGGTTCGTCCAGGATCAGCAGCCGCACCTGGCGCGACAGTGCCTTGGCGATTTCCACCAGCTGCTGCTTGCCCACGCCCAGGTGGGCGATGGGCGTCTCGGGCGATTCGCGCAAGCCCACTTTCCGCAGCAGTGCCTGGGCCTTGCCGTGCGCGTCCATCCAGTCGATCACGCCGTGCCGTGCGGTTTCGTTGCCCAGGAAGATGTTCTCGGCGATGGAGAGCAGGGGCACCAGGGCCAGTTCCTGGTGGATGATGATCACGCCCTGGCGCTCGCTGTCCCGGATGCCGGAGAACCGGCGCTCCTGCCCGTCGAAGACGATCTCGCCGCCATAGCTGCCGTGCGGATAGACGCCGGAGAGCACCTTCATCAGGGTGGATTTGCCCGCACCGTTCTCGCCCACGATGGCGTGGATGTCGCCCGCCTTCACGCGCAGGTTCACCTGGTTCAGCGCCACCACACCCGGGAATGTTTTGCGGATGTTCCGCATTTCAAGAAGCATGGTCTCGGAGTCTCCTGGCGGGTCGGCAGGGCCGCCTGCTGGGCCGGCGGCCCATGGGGCGGCCGCCGGGGCTGCGGCTTACTTGATCTGCGATTCCTGGTAGTAGCCGCTGCCCACCAGGATGGTTTTCCAGTTGGAAGCGTCCACCGACACCGGCTTGAGCAGGTACGAGGGCACCACTTTCACGCCGTTGTTGTAGGTCTTGGTGTCGTTGATCTCGGGCTGCTTGCCCGAGAGCGTGGCATCCACCATGTTGGCGGCCACCTTGGCGAGTTCGCGCGTGTCCTTGAAAACGGTGGAGTACTGCTCTCCCTTGACGATGGACTTGACCGAGGGCACCTCGGCGTCCTGGCCGGTGACCACGGGGCAGGGTTGCTGGGCCGTGCAGTAGCCCACGCCCTTGAGCGAGGACAGGATGCCGATGGACAACCCGTCGTACGGTGAGAGCACGGCATGCACCTTTTCTTTGCCGTAGTAGGCCGAGAGCAGGTTGTCCATGCGCGCCTGGGCCACCGCGCCGTCCCAGCGCAGCGTGCCCACCTTGTTCATGCCCGTCTGCTTGCTGCGCACCACCAGTTTGCCGCCGTCGATGTAGGGCTGCAGCACGCTCATCGCGCCGTCGTAGAAGAAGAAGGCGTTGTTGTCGTCGGGCGATCCGCCGAAGAGTTCGATGTTGAACGGCCCCTTGCCCTGCTTGAGCCCCAGCTTGTCGACGATGGAGTCGGCCTGCAGCACGCCGACCTGGAAGTTGTCGAAGGTGGCGTAGTAGTCCACGTTCTTCGATCCCTTGATCAGGCGGTCGTAGGCGATGACCTTGATGCCCTTGTCGGCCGCGCTCTGCAGGGCCTTGGACAGGGTGGTGCCATCGATGGCGGCGATCACCAGCACCTTGGCGCCCTTGGTGATCATGTTCTCGATCTGCGCGAGCTGGTTCGGGATGTCGTCTTCCGCGTACTGCAGGTCGGTCTTGTAGCCGCGCTCCTTGAGCACCTTGACCATGTTGTCGCCGTCGGCGATCCAGCGCGACGACGACTTGGTGGGCATCGAGATGCCGATGCTGCCTTTGTCCTGGGCCTGTGCCGGGGGCAGGGCGCCGAAGGCCCCCAGGGCAAGGGTGGCGGCAATGGCCTTGAGTGCTGCTCGTTTCATGGTCTGGTCTCCTGGTTTTATCGGTGTGTGCGGGCACTGCCAACCTTGTCCGTGGCGCGCCGTCGATCCACTGGATCAGTACTTGCGGTGGGGGAATTCCCTGGCGGCGACTTCCATGGGGAAGATGCCTTCTTCCGTCACGATGCGCTTGGGCACGGCCTTGCCGGCCTGGATGTCCTTGACGGCGCTCATGAGCTGCGGGCCCAGCAGCGGGCTGCATTCCACGCTCACGTTGAGCTTGCCGGCGATCATGGCTTCGAACGCGCCCTTGACCGCATCGATGGAGATGATGGTGATGTCCCTGGCGGGCTTGAGGCCGGCCTCCTCGATGGCCTGGATCGCGCCGATGGCCATGTCGTCGTTGTGCGCGTAGAGCACGTTGATCTTCCTGCCCTCGGCCTTGAGGAAGGCTTCCATCACCTCCTTGCCCTTGGCGCGCGTGAAGTCGCCGGTCTGCGAGCGCAGGATCTTGAACTTGGGGTCGGCCTTGACGACTTCCTCGAAGCCCTTCTTGCGGTCGATGGCCGGGGCCGATCCCACGGTGCCCTGCAGCTCGACGATGTGGACGTCGCCCTTCTGGTCCTTCATCTTCTCGACCAGCCAGCGGCCGGCCTTGCGGCCTTCCTCCACGAAGTCCGAGCCCATGAAGGTGACATACAGGGAGGTGTCCTTCACGTTGACCGAGCGGTCGGTCAGCACCACGGGGATCTTGGCGGCCCTGGCCTCGCGCAGCACCGGTTCCCATCCCGACTCGACGACGGGAGAGAACGCGATCACGTCCACCTTCTGCGCAATGAAGGAGCGAAGCGCCTTGATCTGGTTCTCCTGCTTTTGCTGGGCATCGGAGAACTTCAACTCGATGCCGGCGTCCTTGGCGGCCGACTTGATCGATTCAGTGTTGGCCGTGCGCCATTCGCTTTCGGCGCCGACCTGGCTGAAACCCAGCACGATGGGCTTTTGCGCCCATGCGGCCGGCAGGAAGGCCGTCACGGGCGCGCAGGCGAGGGCGATGGCAAGGGTGCGGCGGTTCAGCTTCATCATCGTGTCTCCTGGTTTTAATAATCGATGGCGCAGTTGTAGCGCCGGTGGTCAGGCCAGCATGTAACCGGTTTTGACGGTGGTATAGAACTCGGCGGCGTAGCGGCCCTGCTCGCGCGGGCCATGGCTTGAGTCCTTGCGCCCGCCGAAGGGCACGTGGAAGTCCACGCCCGCCGTCGGCAGGTTGACCATCGTCATGCCGACGGCGGCGTGGCGCTTGAAGTGCATGGCGTGCTTGAGCGACTGGGTGCAGATGCCCGCGCACAGGCCGAACGGCGTGTCGTTGGCCAGCGCCAGCGCGTGCTCGTAGTCGTCGGCACGCAGCACGCAGGCCACGGGGCCGAAGATTTCCTCGCGGGCGATGCGCTGCTCGGGCCGGGCCAGGAAGAGCGCCGGGCTCATGTAATGGCCCGGGGTAGGGCGATCGATGCGCTCGCCGCCCCAGATGTGCTCGGCGCCTTCGCCGCGTGCGATCCCGATGTGGTCCAGGTTCTGCTCCAGTTGCGTGCCGTCCACCACCGGGCCCATTTCGGTGCCGCGCTCCAGCGCGTGACCCACCTTGAGCCTGGCGAGCCGCTCGCGCAACCGGGCCACGAATGCGTCGTGCACGCGGGCTTCCACGATCAGGCGGCTGGAGGCGGTGCAGCGCTGGCCGGTGGAGAAGTAGGCGCCTTGCAGGGCACACTCGACGGCCTGCTCCAGGTCGGCATCTGCCAGCACGACCAGGGGGTTCTTGCCGCCCATCTCCAGCTGCACCTTGGCGCGCCGCGCCGTGGCCGAGCGCAGGATGCGGTCGCCCGTCGAAACCGAGCCGGTGAAGCTCAGTGCATTGACCAGCGGGTGGTCCACCAGCGTCTGGCCCACCTCGCGGCCACTGCCCATGACGAGATTGAAGGCACCGGCGGGCAGGCCGCTGCGGCTGATGATCTCGGCCAGTGCCCAGCCGCAGGCGGGCACCAGTTCGGCGGGCTTGAACACCACCGTATTGCCGTAGGCGAGGGCCGGGGCGATCTTCCATGCGGGGATGGCGAAGGGAAAGTTCCAGGGCGCGATGGCGCCCACCACGCCCACGGGCTCGCGGGTCACATCCACCTGCACGCCCTGGCGCACCGACGCCATGAGCTCGCCCGGTATGCGCAGTGCCTCGCCGGCAAAGAACTTGAAGATCTGTCCGCTGCGCGTGACTTCGGCCACGGCTTCGGGCAGGGTCTTGCCCTCCTCGCGGGCCAGCAAGGCGCCCAGCTCGTCCTTGCGGGCCAGCAGTTCGCTGCCGACCATGTCCAGCACATCCGCGCGGCGCTGCGGGGTGCTCTGGCTCCAGTAGGGCAGGGCGTCGGCGGCAGCGCGCACCGCCAGCTCGGTCTGGTTGCGATCCGCCCGTGCGTATTCGGCCACCACCTCGCGGGTGTCCGACGGGTTGGTGCTCACCCCGGTGGTGGTGCCGATTTCCCAACGCCCGTTGATCAGGTGCCGAGGGGTCTGCTGCATGTCGCCGAGCTTCATGGGACCTTTGCTGTTGTTGCGGCAAAGTCTATGGATGATTTTCGTATCGATCCAATAGTTTTCTAGACAAAATACATATCTATCCTTGCATTCTGGAAAACCCCATGAGCACCTACAACCACTGGTTCATCCGTGCGCGCCTCAAGACGCGGCAATTGCTGTTGCTGGTGGCTCTTGCGGAGGAGGGCAACATCCACCGTGCGGCCCAGGTGCTCAGCATGACGCAACCGGCCGCGTCCAAGCTGCTCAAGGACCTGGAGGATGTCCTGGAGGTGCCGCTGTTCGAGCGCCTGCCCCGGGGCATGCGGCCCACCTGGTACGGCGAAACCATGATCCGGCACGCGCGCATGGCATTGGCCAACCTGAACCAGGCGCACGACGAGATCGGTGCGCTCAAGACCGGGCATTACGGCCAAGTGGGCATTGGCGCCATCACGTCGCCGGGCCTGAGCCTGCTGCCGGCGGCCGTGGCCCTGGTCAAGCGGGAGCATCCCAGCCTGCGCATTTCACTGGACATCGAGACCAGCCCGGTGCTGCTGGAGCGGCTGGAGCAAGGCAAGCTCGACATCATGGTGGGGCGGCTGTTTGCCGAGCATGACAAGAACAACCTGCGCTATGAGTCGCTGACGGAGGAACTGGTCTGTGCCGTCACGCGCCCTGGCCACCCGCTGTCGGGCATGAGCGGCCTGACCCTGCGCGATGTGCTCTCGGCCAGCTGGATCGTGCCGCCCGCGGGCAGTGTGCTGCGGCACCGGTTCGATCTGATGTTTCAGCAGGATGGTCTGGCGCCGCCGATCGACACGGTGGAAACCTCGGCGCTGCTGTTCATCACCCGCATGCTGCAGCAAAGTGAAATGATCGCGGTGCTGGGTGCCGATGTGGCCCACTACTATGCGGCCCACGGCATCGTCACCGTGCTGCCGATCTCCATGCCCTGCCACATGGATGCCTTCGGCATCATCACCCGCACGGATCGCCTGCTGTCGCCCGCGGCCAAGGTGATGATGAAGGCTCTCAAGCAGACCAGCCTGGTCCAGTACGGGTGCCGCCTGGATCCCGACTGATGCGGCTTCGCCATCCCAAAGATAACTGCGTTGCTTCGCTTTTCAGTGCTGGAGCACTGCTTGTGGCCTCGCGCCCGGGGCAAACCCTTGCAAGCCCGTCGAAGGCCGTCGGGATCAAACCCAGCCGGCATCCACCTTGAACTCTTGCGCGGTGCACATCGCCGCGTCGTCCGAGGCCAGGAACAGCACCATGCGTGCAATGTCGTGCGGGCGCAGCTTGTCGGGCAGGCACTGGTTGCGTGCAAGCTCCTGCTCGCCCTCGGCGTCCAGCCAGAGCCTGATCTGCCGCTCCGTCATGACCCAGCCGGGCGAGACGGTGTTGATGCGGATCCGGTCGCGCCCCAGGGTGCGTGCCAGGCCCCGGGTCAGCCCGTTCACCGACGATTTGGCGATGGCGTAGCAGGGGTAGCCTGCGCCCTTGCCCTGCCAGCCGGTGGAGCCCAGGTTGATGACCGAACCCGCGCCCAGCCGGCGCATGCCCGGCACCACGGCCTGGATGGCGAAGAAGGCGGGGCGCTCGTTGATGGCCATGCGCTCATCGTAATAGTCCGGCGTCACGGCTTCGAGCGTATGCCGGTCGTCGCTGGCCACGTTGTTCACCAGCACGGAAAAATCACCCAGCTCTGCGGCTGCCGCATGGATGGAAGCGCGCAGTGCCTCGATATCGCGCACATCACATGCGCGCCACCAGGGGCGTGCCATCCCCGCCTCCGCGAGTTGCTGCGCCAACTGCTCGCTCGCCTCCTGGGCCACGTCGACGAATGCCACGCGAGCGCCCTGTTCGGCAAACGCCGCGACGATGGCGGCGCCGATGCCGCTGCCGCCCCCCGTGACAAACACCGAGCGTCCGCGCAGGCTGGGAAAAAGCGAAAGACCCTGAGGTTGGGATGAAGCTGTGGAGATGGGTGGGGAATATGGCATATCAATATTGGTATTGATTGATGATAAAAATATGGATTACAAGCATCAATTTGCGTTGATAAGATGCCCACCGTCAAGAGCCATGCGAAAGACATGGGCATCCACAACGACTGGAGACCCGCGTGAACCACCTGGATACTTCCATCGCCAGACCATGGGCCTCGGCCTTTTCTGCGCCTGTGGTTGGCGCGGCGTGTTGCGTGCAGGCGCTGGGCTCGGAACTGGGCGAGGGCCTGCTGTGGTCGGTGCGTGAGCAGGCGCTGTACTGGGTGGATATCCTCGCGCGCCATTTGCACCGCTGGGACCCGGTGAGCGGCGCGTACCGTTGCTGGGTCTTCGCAGAAGAAATCTCGGCCCTGGCCGAGCGGGCCCAGGCCCCCGGCCTCATCGTGACTTTGCGCAGGGGCTTTGCCCTTTTCCATCCGGGCACGGATGCCGAGCCCCGCTACCTGCACCAGCCCGAGCCCGAACGCCAGGGCAACCGATTCAATGACGGCAAGTGCGATGCGCAGGGGCGTTTCTGGGCAGGCTCCATGGACTTTGCCTGCCAGGCGCCCACCGGCGCACTCTACCGTTACGACCCCGATGGCCGCTGCACGCGCCACGACGATGGTTTTGCCGTGACCAACGGCCCTGCGTGGTCACTTGGTGGGCTGTACTTCAACGCCACCATCGAAGGCTGCACCTACCGCTACGACTGCGATCCCGCCACGGGCACTTTGTCGCGCAAGGCGCTGTGGAAACGCTGGCTCCCCGAGGAGGGTGCGCCCGACGGCATGACCACCGATGCCCTGGGGCGCCTGTGGATTGCGCACTGGGGCGGCTCCTGCGTGACCTGCCACGATCCCGTGACGGCCGCAGAGCTGGGCCGCGTGACGTTGCCGGTGAGCCAGGTCACCACGTGCGCCTTTGGTGGGGCCGACCTGTGCACGCTGTTCATCACCTCGGCGCGCGTGGGCCTGACGCCCGCACAACTGTCGGCCGAGCCGCTGGCGGGGGCGCTGTTCGCCGTCTCGGTGGACAGCCCGGGCTTGCCCGCGCATCTGTTTGGCGGCTGAGGGCTGCATGGCGCGTTCGCCGCTGGCGCTTTGGGTAAACCCTTCGCCACCCTCCAAGAAAGCCCGCCCATGAACGATGTCTTCCATCCCATCGTCTGGCTCCACCATGCCGGCCAGCACCTGGGGTTGGTCCCCTCTCTAGGGGGCAGTGTCGCGGCCTGGCAGATGGATGGCCCCCGGGGCTCGGAGGCCCGCATGGATCTGTGGCGGCCTTGGGATGGCAAGACGCCGGATATGTACCAGATGGCTTCCTTCGCCATGGTGCCTTGGTCCAACCGCATGAGCGGTGAGGGGTTCTCGCACGGAGGGCAATTCCATCCCATGCAGCCCAACCGCGCTGGCGAGCCTTACCCCATCCATGGGGATGGCTGGCTGCAGCCGTGGACGATCCGACAGCCGGCCAGCGACACCCTGGAGATGGCTTTGCGGTCAGAGTGCTTTGGTGGCAATCCTTATGACTACGAGTGTGTGCAGACCTTTCGCCTGGTGGACGGCGGCCTGGACCAATGCGTGCAGGTGCGGCACTGCGGCGTGCAGCCGCTGCCGTATGGCCTGGGATTGCACCCCTGGTTTCCGCGCACGCCAGCCACGCGGATCACGGCGCCCGTGCAGGCGGTCTGGCTCAGTGGCAGCGATCCGCTGCCCACCGAGCACACCACGCTGTTTCCGCCCGGCTGGGATCTGAATGCAGGGGTGTCGGCCCACGGGAGCCTGATCGACAACGCTTACACCGGCTGGGGCGGCACGGCGCGCATCGAATGGCCCGAATGGGGCCTGCAGCTCACGGCCCATATGCCCGACTTCGTGCAGGACGGCGGCGCAGCGCAGCACTGCTGCCTGATCTACCGCCCGCCCCAGGGGCCGGCATTCTGCTTCGAGCCCATCACCCAGCCCATCGATGCCTTCCACCTGCCTGGTTTGCCGGGCCTGCGCATCCTGGCCCAGGGGCAGGCCCTGGCGCTGCGCGTGCAATGGCGCTATGGCCGCTGCCTGTGAGTCCCGTATCGGGTTTCGACGCGATGGCTGATGCGGCCGACAGGGGGAATGGAATCCCGACTGATCCAAAGGGTCTCTCCTCAACACTCTCGTTTTGCTGCGGATGCATTGGCATACGGGCCGGGGATTTCCCCCTTTGCGGCTCCAGCAGTGAACATCGATCGAGGGTGGATAAAAATGGTTGGCATCGTCAGCGGCAGCAGTCTTGGGCTCGGCAACAGTTCTTTGGCCACGCTAGGGCAGAGGGCATCCCAAGGCAATGCTTCCCAGGGGCGCGGCGGTGAGCAGGTGTTCGTCAACGTCGCGACCGGCAACTTGGTGATCGCCCAGAGCGACGATCAGTGGGTCGCGCACGGAGGGGGCTACCAGGCGGTTCGCACCTACAACAGCCAGGGCTTGCTCAACGACGACAACGGAGACAACTGGAGCTCCGGCTTCTATCGTCGCCAACTGGCGCTCTCCGGGCAGGCGGGCCAGCCGGGCAGTTCGATCACGCTGCTCGGGCGCGATGGCGGGAGTTCTCTCTTCACCTGGGATGCGGCGTCCAGCCGTTATGTCGGCACGGATGGGGCGGGGGCCTACGATCGCATCGAGTCCACCACCTCGGGCTATGTGTGGACGGATGGACAGACGCAGAACCGGGAGTTCTACGCCGCGGACACGGGCCGCCTCGACAAGTCCGTGGACGCGAGCGGCAACACGACCACCTACGGCTACGATGCCGACGGCAACATCGCGAAGGTGCTCAACCCCGGTGGGGAGGCCCTCTACTATGACTACGCCGGCGGCCTGCTGACCCGCATCCGGGTGGTGGACAGCCAGGGTGCCACGGCCATCCGCACCAGCTATGCGTACGACGCGCGCAACCGCCTCGCCAGCGTCACGGTGGACCTGACGCCGGCGGATGGATCGACGGCGGACGGCAAGGTCTATCGCACCACCTATACCTACGATGGCGACAGCCACCGCGTGGCGACCATCGGCCAGAGCGACGGCACGCAGCTCGCCATCGAATACGTGCAGCTCGGGGCGGATTTCAAAGTGGCCTCGCTGCGCGACGCGCTGGGCCAGACGTTCCGGTTCGGCTACGACGCTGCCGCCAGGACCACCCAGGTCACCGACCCCACCGGCAAGAGCTACGCATACGGCTACGACGCCAAGGGGCAGTTGCTCAGCATCACGGCCCCCGCGTCCGGTGGGATGGCGTCCGTGCAGCGGTTCGAATACAACGCCAACGGCGATCTCGTGCGCACGACCGATCCGGACGGGCGCTCGGTGTTCATGGCCTACGACGCCATGGGCAACCCGGTGCTGCAGCGCGACGCCCTTGGCAACACGGTCGCCCGCACCTACAACGGCAAGAACCAGCTACTGACGGAGACGGTCTACACCCAGCCGGACCCCGATGGCGATGGCGCGGGGCAGCCGTCGGGAGCGCTCACCACGCGCTATGTGTACGACGATGCCAACGGAGTCAGCCTGCGCTTTGTCATCAGCGCGGAGGGGCGCGTCTCCGAGTACCGCCGCAACGCCTATGGCGAGACCGTGGCCGTGCTGCAGCACCATGGGGCGGCCTATCCGGTCTCCGGGCTGGCCCGCGATGCAGCGCCGAGCGTGACCACGGTGTCGTCCTGGGTGGCGCAGCAGAATCTGCAGCAGGTCCAGCGCACGGACTATGTGCTCGACTTCCGCGGGCAGGTCCAGACGACGACCACCTACGCGGCCACCGATGCCTCCGGCAACGGGCTGGCCGCGGGCAGCAGCACCACCCGCTACGTGTACGACCCCGCGGGCCGCCTGCTCCAGACCATCGACGGCAACGGCGGAGCGACGGTGTATGCGTACGACGGGCTGGGGCGGCTGGTTTCCACCACGGACAGCAAGGGGCAACTGGCGACCACCACGTACGACGATGCGGGCAGCCGGACCGTCTTCAAGGCGGCCAATGGCCTGCAGGAGACCCGGACCTACGACCGCGCGGGGCGCCTGACCGGCAGCCAGCGCTCCGATGGAACCTCCGCCGATCTCGGCACCAGCACGTTCGCCTACGACACTGCGGGCCGCCTGCGGCTCAGCCAGGATGCGACGGGCGTCAAGTCCTGGATCCTCTACGACGAGGCCGGCAGGAAAGCCGCCGAGGTGGGGGCGGCCGGGGAGCTGCGGGAATACCTCTACAACGCGTCGGGGCAGCTCACGCGCACCATCGCGTATGCCACGCCGGTCGATACCCGCTTGCTTACGGCCGTTGATGGCAGCCCCGCGGAGGTCGCCGTCGCGGCGTTGCGCCCGGCCGCCGCGGCGGGCGACCGCAGCGAGTGGATCGCCTACGACGCAGCGGGCCGGCGCTGGAAAACCGTCGGGAGCGACGGCAGCGTCACGGAGAACGTCTATGACGGCGCGTCCCGACTGATCGCCACGCGCCAGTACGCCCGGACGATCTCCACCACGTCGCTGGGCAACGCCCCTGCCGGCAGCGCGATCAGCCCGGCCGGCGATGCGGCAGCCGATCGTGTCACCCGGCACTTCTACGACGCGGACGGGCTGCGCACCGGCACGCTGGATGCCGAGGGCTACCTCGTGCTCAACACCTACGACGCGGCCGGGCGGCTGGCCACCACGACGCGCTTCGCACGCGCCACGGATGCGGCCAAGCGGGCCAGTGGCACGCTGCAGGATCTGAAACCCGCGACCCAGAGCCAGGACATCGTCGAGCGCCGGATCTACAACGAAAAAAACCAGCTCGTGGCCTCGGTGGATGGCGCGGGCTACCTGACGGCCTTCGAGTACGACGCCAACGGCAACCTCGCAAAGCAAACACGCTGGGCGACGGCGCTCAAGGCCGCTGTGCTGTCGTTGATCACCAGCGCGACGCCGGTGGCGCAGATCCGTCCCGCCGCATCGGCGCAGGACCGGGTCGGCCTGTTCGAATACGACGCGCTCGGGCGCCTGGCCGCGGAGACCGACTACCAGGGCACGCGCACCGAGCACGCCTACGATGCCGGCGGCAACCGCATCGGCAGCACCGTCGCGGCCGGCACGGGGGAGGCGCGTACGCGGCTCGCCCGCTACGACAGCCAGGGCCGCCTCGTCGCGGAACTGTCCGCCGAGGGGGCGCGGCAACTGGCCTCCGCGCAGGGCGCGGCGCAGATCGATGCCGTCTGGAGCAGCTATGCCACGACGCACACCTATGACCGCGCGGGCCGCCGGAGCAGCACCACCGACGCCAACGGGCTGCGCACGCTCTTCTTCTACAACACGGCCGGCCAGCTCACGCACACCATCAACGCGCTGGGCGAGGTCACGGAAACCCGCTACGACGTGCTGGGCCAGGTCAGCACGCAGGTGCGCTACGGCACCCGCATCAACCCCGGCGCGCTGACTGGGGGGCTGATCAATGCCCGGCTGGTGTCGCTGTTGCAGGCGGCGGCCAGTCCCGCGCTCGACCAGGTCACGCGCTATACCTACAACGCCACGGGCACGCTGGCCAGCGTGACGGATGCGCTGGGCTTCGCGAGGAACTACGTCTACAACGCGTTCCGCGAGGAGACGCAGCGCAGCGAGGCGACGGGCACGGGCAGTGGCAGCACCACCGTGCTGACCCGCTACGACCGGCGCGGCCAGGTGGTGGGCCAGACCCGCGATGCGGGCGGCCTGGCCGCGGCCACCACGAACAAGTACGACGCCTTCGGCAACCTGGTCAGCGCGACCGATGCGCTGGGCCGGACCCGGACGCGGACCTTCGACAAGCTGGGCCGGGAAGTCTCCAGCACCGATGCGCTCTGGGCGACGCTCACCACCAAGTACGACGCGTTCAGCCGCGTCGTCTCGCAGGTCAACGCCGAGGGCAACACCACCACGTATGCCTACGACGCGAAGAACCGCACGGTCACCATCTCCACGGACGAGGGCCTGCGCGTCAAGCAGACCTACAACCGCCATGGCGACATGGTGCAGGCCTCGGATGCCCGCGGCAATGTAACCAGCTACAGATACGACGCCGAAGGTCGGCAGACGGGCACGTCGGCGCAGGTGTGGCACTTTGACACGAACGTCACGGAGACTGTGGCCACGGCCCAGGCCTACGACCGTGCGGGGCGGCTGATCGAGACGGTGGATGCGAACGGCACGCGGACCACCATCGCGTACGACGCGGCGAGCCGCGTGCTCACCCGGACCGTGGATGGCGGCGGGCTGTCGCTGGCGACGCGCTATGCCTACGACCCACTGGGGCGGCAGATCCGCATCACGCAGCCGGGGGGCAGCGTTACCGAGCTGCGCTACGACGCCAGGGGGCAACTGCTGGAGCAGGTGGTGGACCCTGCCGGCCTGGCGCTCTCCACGCGGTATGCGTATGACGCCCAGGGCCACACCCTGGAGGTGACGCGCCCGGAAGGCACGCTGACGCGCTACAGCTACGACAGCGCGGGCCGCCGCATCCGCGAGCAGGTGGACCCGGCGGGGCTGAACCTGGCGCGCTCGTACACCTACGACCAGGGCGACAACCTCACCAGCAGCGTGGATGCCAACGGCAACACCAGCTACTACCTCTACGACGCGGAGAATCGCCAGACGCTGGTGGTCGATGGCGCGGGCGCGGTCCAGGCCACCGCCTACGACGCGCTGGGGCGGGTGAGCCAGCTCACCGAATACCGCAACGTCCTCGCGGACACCGCGGTACTGCGCCAGTACGTGGGCGGCGGCGCGGCGTTCGGGCCGGGCACCTGGGAGTCGCAGGTGCGCGCGGGCATCACGCCCTCGGCCAGCGACAAGATCGAGTACCGCACGTACGACGCCAACAACCAGCTGCAATCGGTGGTGAGCGGCCTCGGGGAGGTGACCACCTACCTGCGCGACGGCAACGGCCGGGTGATGGAGCAGCGCAGCTTCGTCAACCGCATCGCCATCGGCGGCGCGGGGGGCTGGACACCGGGCACCTTCCCCACGCCGGTGGCGAACGACGCACAGGACCAGCGGGTGCGCATGGCCTACGACGCGCTGGGGCGGGTGATCGCGACGGTGGACGGCACGGGGGCGGCCACCAAGATGCGCTACGACGCGGCGGGCAACGTGGTGGAGCGGGTGCGGTACGCCCGGGCGATCAGCGCCAGCGCGGACGCGTACGACGAATCGTTCATCTTCCAGCTGGCGGCGCAGGAGGGCGCGGCGGGCAACGTGGTGCAGAAGAGCACCTACGACCGCGCGGGGCGGCTGGCCTGGAGCGCCGACGGGGCGGGCTCGGTGACGCACTATGCGTACGACGGCGACGGCAACGTGGTCAAGAAGGTGCGCCTGGCAACGGCGCTCGCGGCGGGGCAGCAACCGCAGGACGTGGCGCTGTCGGCGGGGGACCTGGCAACCGACTACGTCTACGACGCGGCCGGGCGACAGATCTACGAGGTGGGGGCGGACGGGGCGGTCATCGGCAGGGTCTACGACCGCAACGGCAACCTGAGGCAGCGCACGGAATACGCCACGCCCGTCACGGCGCCGGTGATGGTGCGCGGGGCGGTGTTCTCCCCGGCGGTGACGAACTACGACCGCTTCAACATCGGCAACGTACTGCGCCCACTGGCGGGCGACCGGAGCACGTCGTGGGTCTACGACGGGGCCGACCGGCAGGTGCTGGAGGTGGGGGCGCTGGGGGCGGTGCGGCAGACGATCTACGGGCAGGGCCGGGTCACGACCCGGGCCTACGCCAGCGCGATCGACCTGGCGGGCCTGGCGCTGGAGAGCGTCACGCTCGCGCAGGTGCTGGCCAGGGTGCCGAGTGGGCCGGACCGGGCGAGCACGCAATGGCTGGACGGTGCGGGCCGGGTGGTGCGCACGGTGGATGCGGGCGGCGCGGTCGTCGCGCGGGAATACGACGGTGCGGGGCAGCTCGTGCACCTCATCGAGTACGCGGCTGCTTCGGGCACCTCCACGCAGGACCGGCACACGCGCTACGGCTACGACGCCGCGGGCCGGCTGGTGGACACGACGGACGCGCTGGGTCAGAAGGAGAGCACCACCTACGACGCGCTGGGGCGCAAGACCAGCTTCACCAACAAGGCCGGCAGCACCTGGACCTACGGCTACGACGCGGCGGGCCGGCTGGTGCGCGAGAGCTCGCCCCCGGTGGAGCTGGCGGCGCTGCGGGCCCCGGCCGCCCAGGCGAGCGGTCCGGCGGTGTTGCAGCTGGACCCCGACCAGACGGTCGTGGCCAGCGTCGTGACGCTGCTGGGCTACGACGCCTTCGGCAACCTTGTTGCGCGCACGGAAGCGGCGGGCCGGCCGGAAGAGCGCACCACGCGCTACGAATACGACGCACTGGGCCGGCAGACCAAGACGATCTTCCCGCCCGTGGCCGTCTACCAGGGCGAGAGCGCCGCAGCGCTGCTGGACAACGGCCGGAACGCCGCCGGCACCCGCACCGACGCGCAGCCCACCGAGATCAGCAGCGAGACGCGCTATGACGCGTTGGGCAACGCGGTGGCCGGGCGGGCGGCGGGCAGTACGGCGTGGAGCTACAAGGCCTACGACCGCGCGGGCCACGTCGCCTGGGACGTCGATGCGCTGGGCTATGTCACCGGCTATACGCGCAACGCCTTCGGCGATGCCGAACGCCTCGTGCGCTACGCGCAGGCCATCGCGCTGCCCACGGGCGATCGCGCGGTGCTGCAAAGCGGCGACGTGCGCCAGGCCGTGCAGGCGGGCGGCGCCGACCGCGAGATCCTCACCGGCTACGACCGGCTGGGGCGTGTGGTGGAAGTGCAGGAGCCCTTCGCCTTCTACTACGACAGCGAGACGGGCGAGCAGGGCGCGGGGCGCAAGACCACGCGCAACAGCTACGACGCGCTGGGCAACCTCGTGGCCGTGGCCACCAACGCGGGCAGCACGCGCTGGGCGACGACCCGCTATCGCTATGACCTGCTGGGCCGCAGGGTGGGCACGACCGACGCGCTGGGCTACGTCACCACGCAGGCCTACGACGCGCAGGGCCAGCTCACGCGCAAGGTCGAATACGCCAGCGCGGGCCGCACGGACGCGAGCGCGCCGGACACGGGCGCGGGCGACCGGGTGACGGACTACACCTACGACCTGCTGGGCCGCAAGACCACGGAGACCCGCCGTGGCGTGGCCTACACGGCCACCAACGCGGGCGCGGCCGGCATCGGCGACGTGCTGCAGGAAAAGACCGGCGACCTCGCCACCCGGTACGCCTACGACGCGCTGGGCAACCTCGTACGCACCACCGATGCGCTGGGCGGCACCACCTACCAGTACTACGACGTGCTGGGCCGCGTGCGCGCGACCATCACGCCGGCCGTCAACCTGGGCGTGGCGGCCAACGGCCAGGGCCGGGCGCCCGTGAGCCCGCTCACCGAATACCGGCGCGACGCGCACGGCAACGCACTGGTCACCACCCAGTACGCGGGCGGCGCCACGGTCTCGGGCGACGGGCAGAGCTACACGCGCAGCGCGGATGCGCAGCAGGACCGGGTGTCGTACGCGCGCTTCGATGTGCAGGGGCACACCCTGCAGACCACGGACGCGGCGGGCGCGAGCCAGTACTACACCTATGACGCGCAGGGGCGCCTGGCCAAGGAATGGCAGACGGTGACCGCCATCGACGATGCGGGGCGCCGCCAGCAGCACAGCCTCTGGCGCGCCTACGCGTACGACGCGCTGGGGCGGCAGACGCACAGCTACGCGCCGCTGCAAAGCGGCGGGGAGTGGGGCGAGCTCACGCTGGGCGACACCGAGATCACCTACAACGGCTTCGGGGAGGTGACGCGCCGGCGGGTGCTGGACGCGGGCCGGGCGATGTTCGGCGGGGAAGGCTTCCAGGTGCCGGGAGCGGGCGAGGAGCGCTACGAATACGACAACGCGGGGCGCGTGTGGCGCAGCAACGCGGGCGACGGGGTGATGAAGGTGCTGGCCTACAACCTGCAGGGCCAGCAGACGGTGCAACTGGTGGCCGCGGGCGACATCGGGCTGGGCGGGTACCGGGACACGATGGAGGCGCTCACGGCCCAGGCGGGCGCGCCGGCGCAGTTCCGGCGCACGGACATGCGCTACGACCTGCTGGGTCGGCTGGTGCAGACGCTGGCGCCTGATCGCGCGAGCGATCGGGCGATGGGCATCACCGCGCGGCAGAACCTGGTGTACGGGGTCATCAGCCAGAGCGAGGTGGGCCCGGTGAGCGGCGACACGGGCGCGGTGCAGTGGCGGCCCTACAACCAGGTGGACCTGGTGTGGCGCTCGCTGCAGGACCTGGGCAGCGGGGACGTGCGCATCACGCTCCAGTACCTGTCCGACAGCTACCACAACGTCAACCAGGACAACCCCGAGCCGAATCCGCCCAAAACCGTCACCCGCAACATCGTGGTGAGCGCGGAGGAGGCCGCGAGCGGCTACTCATTCAAATGGCAGTCGCCGCAATCTTCCGAGCCCGGCATCGCCAAAGGCATCAGCGCCATCCAGAACATCAAGGTCGAGAAGCTGGACGTCTTCGGCAACTGGGCGACGCTCTATGACGTGCCGTCGCCGGTGCGCCAGAGCACGCCCGTGAACTGGAGCGAGGCGACGAGCCCGGGGTACCTCTGGAGCGAAGCGGGCGAGGGCCGGGTGCCGATCTACCGCTACTACAACCGCTACAGCGACAGCCACTACTTCAGCACCCAGGCCTCGGACCGCGAGCGGCTGCTGGGCCAGGGCAGCGGCTGGCTGGACGAGGGCATCGCGGGCTACGTGAGCCGGGACGCCGGGCCGGGGCTGGTGCCGCTGTACCGCGCGGGCAAGAACGACACGAGCGTGTACACCACGGATGCGGACGAATACAGCCGGCTGGTGGGCCGGGGCTGGACGTCCCTGGGCATCGACGGCTACATCGGCGCGCCCGGCCTGTCGGCGGATGATCGCGCGGCGCGGGGCTTGGTGCGGCTCTACAGCCTGCAAAACAACGTGAGCGCGAGCGGGCTGGACGGCGAGCGCCGCGACGGGCTCTACACCACCTCGCTGAGCGACCGCAACGCGCTGCTGGGGGTGAACGCGGACGGCACGCTGGGCCGGGGAGAGAACCGGGCCAACCCGCGCACCCTGCAGCTGTACGCCTCGGCGCAGGGCCAGAGCATCGAGGTGAGCTACCCGCAGGACCTGGTGAGCGAGCTGCGCATGGAAGTGCGCGCCTACGGCAGCAGCGACGCGGACTGGAAAGCGGTGGACATGACCGAGGCCCAGCGTTCTTTCGGCGCAGGGCATCGCATCGCGCTGGAGAAGCTCTATGTCTATGACCCCGACAACGGCAGGCAACTGCTGTCCGAGGGCAGCTACGAATACCGCCTGCGCAATGCCAAGACGCAGGGGAACAACACCGAGGAGGTGCGCGACGTTGGCACGGGCAGCTTCACCCTCTACGGGCCGAATGTGCGCGACGTGGAGAGCCAGCCGACGATTCCGGATATCGGCGTGGCGCAGGCCACCATCGATGGCAGCTGGTACGACGTGTTGCAATGGCCCCAGCCGGCGCCGGGCCAGAGCGTGAGCTTCCGCTGGCGTGCGCAGGGCAGCAGCGCCTGGGCGGGCGTGCGCACGATCGGCAATGGCATTTTCGCGTATGGCGACGGGCGCACCCACGGCCTGGGCGTGGGGATGCAGGGCGTGGCGCTCAACATGGATGCGGGCAGCTTCGAGTACGAAATCGTGATCGCGGGCCCCTCGGGAAGCGTGGTGCAGCGCGCCAGCGGCGTGGTGAACCTTTCGCCGAAGCCATATCCGGAAATGAGCGAAATCACGCCCCGCATTTTCTATGACGGCCATGTGTCCAATCTGGGCATTGCCGGCTATGTGTGGAGCACTCCTGCGCCGGACCGCAAACCTCTGTACCGCTACTACTTTCCGTACCAGGGCAACGATCACCACATCACCACGGCGGACTTGCAAGTCATCGCGGACCTGGACGACCGGATCGCCCGGGACGCGGCAGCGGGCGCAGCGCCAGCGATCATCAAGGAAGGCGTGCTGGGCTATGTCCAGACCGCGCCTTCCGAAAGCAACCAACGCCTCTACCAGTACATCTATGGCGGCGATACCGTGTTCCGTCTGACGACGGACGCTGCGAACGTAGGGTCGTTCACCGTTCTCGATCACGATCCGAGCAACGACGACGGCTTTGCCTGGAATGCCGACGCCTGGTACCAGAACGCGTACCAGGACGACGGCTACATCTCCAGGGTGCCTGTGGAAGGAACGCAGCCCTTGTATGCGGTCTATGACGGTAATTCGGTGGGTAGCCGCACCATGGGGGACTACCTGACATCCACTTCGGAGGCCGAAATCCTTCAGTTGCTGGGCGGGCCCATGGTGGCCACGCAGTGGGACTTCACTGCGGGAGGCATCAGGACCGGCACGGCCACCATCGACGGCCAGGTCCATCGCGTCCTGCAGTGGCCCAAGCCTTTCGACCAGGCGAGGGTGACGATCACGTCGACGCCATCCATCCCAGGGGGCACTCCGGGCCCCGCCCTGTTCTGGCAGGGCGATGGACGCTCGCAATTCAATGATTTGGCAGTGGGTGCACCGCAGGGCTTCGTGCTGGATGCCCTGGAGCCCGGGACCACGTATCGGATCCAGATCCAGGTGGAACACGCGGGTACGAGCTACCAGCCTCCCTACATCGCCCGCAGGGATGTCGAAATCACCTTGCCTCGCGGATGGATGCCGAGCGTCAGTGTCGACACGGGAGGCGCCATTGCGCAGCTGCGCGCGCAGACATCCGGGCAGGGTGGCCAGAGCGGCCGCCCGGTCACGGTCCGTGAATACGACCGCTGGGGCAACGTGGTGGAGGTGGACGAGACGCAGGGGCAGGGCTCGGGCACGCTGGTGCGCACGACGGAGGTGCGCTACGACGCGAACGACCAGGTGGTGGAGCAGCGGCGGCTGCACGAGGACGCGAACTTCGCGCAGTCGTGGGCGAGCACGCGCATCTACTACGACGCGCTGGGCCGGCAGGTGGGCCTGCGGGACGCCAACGGGAACGTGAACGCCCAGGTGCGCGACCTGGCGGGCAACGTGGTGCAGGAGAGCCATGCCGACGGAGGCCGGGTGGACTACGCCTTCAATGCCTTCGGGGACAAGGTGTCGGCGGCGGAGCTGGTGTATGCCGGCACGGGCGGCACCACGGTGACGAACTACGCCTACGACAAGCGCTCGCGGCTGGTGCAGACCACGCTGGTGCAGGGCGATGCGCTGCGCTACCGGGTGAACGGCATGGACGGCAAGCCGGTGCAGCTGACATCGGACGTGCACGGCAGTAGCGGGGTGTCGATGGGCCCGCCGGAGGCGATGAGCGTGCTCGAGCGCAACGAGTACGACGAGGCGGGGCGCAAGGTGCGGGTGGTCAACGGCAACGAGGAGGCCACGCGCTACCGCTACGACCGCGCGGGCAACGTGGTGCTGAGCGGGCAGGAGACGGGCTATGCGACGGCGGGAAGCGTGGCAGCGCAGGCCGATGCGAACGCGGTGGCGAGCCCGCTGGCCTATGTGGTGCGCTACCGCTACGACGCGCTGGGCCGCAAGATCGGCCAGGGCGATGCGGCGGGCATGAACCAGGCCTGGACGTACGACGCGTTCGGGCACCTGATCGGGCGCACGGAATCGAAGACCGGCGGCGGGACGGTGGACTACACGTACGTGTACAACCGGGCGGGCGATCTCATGCACGAGGGCAACGGGCTGGGCAAGAGCGTGGACTACCGCTACGACGGAGCGGGCCAGCGCACCGAGATCCGGGACAACTACCTTGGGCAGACGACGCGCTACGGCTACGACCTGGCGGGCAACCGCACGAGCGAGCGGGTGGAGCAGAAGACGCTGCTGTCCTCGGGGGTGCTGGAGAACGTGGTGTACCAGGACAACCACCTGGTGTACGACGCGCAGCGGCGGCTGCGGGCGGTGTTCGACGGGCGTGCGGACGTGCGCATCACCTACGACCTGGCGGGCAACCGCTCGCAGGTGACGACGCACGTGATCAACACGGTGCGCAAGGACCCGAATGCGGACATCGCGAGCGTGGGGCGCCAGGAGCAGGAGGTGATTCACACGAGCACGACGGCGTACGGCTACGACGCGATGAACCGGCAGACGAGCAGCCTGGAGCAGCCCGGGGGCGCGCAGGTGCGCAGCATCCAGCACATCTACGCCTTCGACCTGGCGGGCAACCGCACGGAGGACAAGATCGCCACGGTGAACATCACCGCGACCCAGGGCGACCAGACGGTGAACACCCGCTTCGAATACCACTACGACGCGCTGCACCGGCTGACGAGCTACCGTGGCTATGGGGTGGCCGAGGACCAGGTCAACCAGTACGACGGAGCGGGGCGGGTGGTGTACTCGAACTCGCTGGTGATGCGGGGCTCCGGGAACAAGACGCCGCAGTACGAGAACCGCTACAACCGCTACGACGCGATGGGCAAGCTGCAGGACACGCGGGTGGTGGTGCGGGGCACGGCCGGGGACGTGGTGAGCCGGGTGGACGTGGCCTACCACGACGCGGGCGGCGCCACGGGACTGGGCTACGACGCGGCGGGCAACCTGAAGGGCAACCGGCAGGTGACCGATGGCGACGAGGGCAAGGCGACCACCACGCGCTACGAGTACCAGTTCCTCGCCGGCAGCTACCAGCAGACGGCCTCCACGGCCCAGCGCGAGGGCACCACGGCGACGACGAAGACCTGGCGGGACGCCAACGGCTTCGTGAGCAACATCGAGCAGGTGACGGGGGTGGGTGACGAACGGTTCAACCGGGCGTTCGTGAACGACGCGCAGGGCAACGCGATCTACGTGAATCAGGGAGCGGGCCACGTGGGGCGCATCCAGAACCCGGGCACGTACCTGGGCGGCTGGGTGGGCGATTCACTGAACCCGGGCCATGTGCAGCGGCAGCTGGTGGCCAATGGCGAGGTGCTGGCGCGCTACGGGGATGCCCCCGACAGCGAGAACCCGCCGGCGAACGCTGGGGAGCTGCAGAAGTACGTGGACACGGCGGAGTTCCGACTGAACGCGGCGCCGCTGCAACTCAAGGGAGCGAACCTGGACGCCATTGCCTACACGGTGGTGGGCGGGGAGACGCTCAAAGACATCGCGCGCAACGTGCTGGGCGACGCCACGCTGTGGTGGCGCATTGCGGAAGCCAACGGGCTGGCGGTGTCGGGAGACGGACAACTGGCGGCGGGGCAGACGCTGCGGGTGCCCAAGCTGGCGCTGAACGCGAACAACGTGGAGACGTTCCAGCCGTACGACCCGAGCCGGGTGACGGGGAGCCTGGATGCGGTGCTGCCGGCGCCTGCGGGGCAGGGGGGCGGCTGTGGGGGATTGGGCAAGATCATCATGGTGGCGATTGCCGTCGTGGTGACGGTCTATACGGCCGGTTTGCTGAGCGGAGCGTCGGGCGCTTTGGGTGAGACGCTCATTGCGGGAGTTGGGGCCATGGCTCCAGGCGGCACATTGGGAATAGCAGAGGCGGCGATTGCTGGGGCCGCCGGCTCGATTGCCAGCCAAGCGGTAGGCAACGCGATTGGCGCACAGCAAGGCTTCAGCTGGAAGAGCGTTGCACTGAGCGCGCTGGGAAGTGCGGTGACTAACGGTCTCGGTACTGCGGATTGGCTGCCCAAGACTGACAGCGTCTTCGCGAGTGCGGCAATGCGGCAGGCGGTTTCTGGAACGATCTCACAAGGTGTGGGCACAGTGCTGGGATTGCAGCCGCGATTCGACTGGAAGGGGGTGGTGGCTGGAGCGGTGGGAGCAGGTGTCGGAGCCTCGGTGGGGCAGGCGCTTCAGAACGCCAATGCCTTCAGTGGTTTGAGCGACTTCGGCACGGCGCTGGCGCGTGGAACGGTCTCGGGCTTCGCGGGCGGGCTGGCCACGGCGGTGATGCGAGGAGGGCGGGTAAGTGTGCAGCAGGTGGCCACTGATGCGTTTGGTAATGCTCTGGGTGAGAGTTTGGCGAACGTGCCTAATAGGGCGCAAACCCAAGGTGAAGGACCATGGTCTGCTTACAACTATCGCAATGGTTCCGACCGGCTTTGTTGCACAAATCAGTTCGAAGACGGCATAGCCCCAACCCCAGACGGATTTATGCCATGGCGGCCACCAGAACGGTTTGAGGACGACCGATCTGGCTGAAGCGGTTGAGTACGGCCACGCGGACATGCAACTCCACCACCTGATGCTCGAACGTGCGCGCCGTCACCCGTTCGCCCAGTCGCTTGAAGCAGTGCATCTTCGTCTCGACAAGGCTGCGCCGGTGGTAGCCGCTCCACTTCTTCCAGACGCTGCGGCCCAAACGCTGGCACGCCCGGATGGCTTCGTTGCGCTGCTCCGATCCCGGACTCGGCTTCTTCCAGTGGCGGGCGTTCTTG